>JAFVBE010000040.1 GCA_017480195.1 Lachnospiraceae bacterium | reverse complement strand
TCTAAACTACGAGTTCCATTGCGATAGTCTTCACATGCTTGTACTCGTTGCTCTATAGAATACTTAGATTTTCTAGACATAAAAATACCCCTTAAATAGATTTTGGTTATTTACCTTGTCTACTTAAGAGGTATCATATCATTACGAGAGGTCTGCTTTCATTTTTGACTTGAATACTGCGGATGAGATTATACTGAGAGCAACAGCACATACAATTACAATTATGATTGGGATTACAAATGTGCTATTTGCAAAATCAAGTTTTAAGCCTGAGCGTGCTGACTTAGTACAATAGTAAAACGGAAGCGCTTTACACACCTTCAGCATAGCACCACCTGTTGAATCGGCATCAAAGAATATACAGCCCAAGAAGCCGCTCATGGAAATGATTATCGAACATAACCCCGGTGCCGATTTTTCGTTGAATAATGTACCGAATAAAAGTCCAAAGCATATAAACATAACAGAAGAGGGAATGAGTATTATGATTGATAAAAGCATTCCTCCTACATTCATGTCAACTCCGGTTATTAATGAAATAATAAATGATGCTATGTATATTATTATGTTTTGAGCAAAGCTTATTATAAGCATAGGTAGGATATAACCTATGGTAAAATCAGATGAGTTCATAGGCGTGGCATACATTCTTACAAGAAATGAACCTGATCTGTCCTTAGTTACTGTAAGAGCGGTAAAGAGCATTACAAAGGTCTGCCCGAATACAGCGATTCCTGCCGATAAATTATCTATACGGAAGACTGTCATTTCGGCTTGTTTAGGAATGCTTGAATTTACAACTGTCATTATGATAAGCATAACCAAAGGAAATGCAAGACAGAAGATGTAGCTTAACGGGTCACGGAGTATTTCCTTTCTGTTTCTTGATGAAAAAGCTTTAATCTTATTCATTTTCTGACATCCCCCTCTCAGCTATGGTTACAAATGCATCTTCAAGTCCCTTCTTACCGGATATTTTTTCTAAGTCACTGACTGTACCGCAGGCTTTGATTTTGCCTGAAATCATAATGGCAATACGGTCTGACAGGTGCTCAGCTTCCTCCATATAATGAGTAGTAAGTATGATTGTCATTTTCCCTTTCAAGCTCTCTATGGCATGCCAGAGCTCTCTCCTTGCAAGCACATCAAGTCCGAGTGTCGGCTCATCAAGGAATAAAATCTTAGGCTCACTTATCAAAGCCATAGCTATGGATAGCTTACGCTTCCAACCGCCGGACAGGGTTTTGGCTTTTTGGTTTTCAACCTCCGAGAGATTAAATATACTGATAATATTATCAACCTTTTCTTTAATAACAGATTTATCGGTATAATAGACAGAAGCCATAAAGTCCAGATTTTCTCGAACTGTAAGATTATCTGCAACAGCAGTATCCTGTGGTGAGATACCTATTATCTTTTTGATTTCATCCTTGTTATCCTTACAGCTTTTTCCATTAACATAGGCTTCTCCATCAGTAGGAGTGGACAGGCAGGATAGCATTCTGATTGTAGTTGTTTTTCCTGCACCGTTTACACCAAGCAAAGAAAAAAGCTCACCTTCTCCAACAGTAAGATTAAGCCTGTCAACAGCAGTTTTATCCTTATATTTTTTGGTCAAATTTTTCGTTTCAATAGCATTCATATAATAACCTCGCATTTAATAGCTCATATTTAGTATCTCATATTTAATATCTCACCTATGGCTCAATATTATTATTTGTAAAATGTCGCACTATGAAAGCATAATCGTAATTTTGCTCATTGTTTCATATATTATCAAAAGAATTTTTCATATTGACTAGTGCGATTCCTTTGTCTTCATCCCCCAAGACTAAGATTGAATCACCGGTCTTTAGGTCAAATACCTTTCTACAGCTTGCAGGAAGTGTAATCTGCCCCTTATCATTAAGCTTACACAATCCGAATATATGCTTGCCGTCTCTGTGTTCTTCTTCTTTTATTTTTCTGATAAGTATATCTACCGTAGTTCCATATATATCTGCTAATTTCACGCAGCTTTCTATGTCAGGAAGGGATTCTCCGTTTTCCCATTTTGCCACAGCCTGACGAGACACACCTAACTTTTCGGCTATATCCTCCTGTGAAAAACCGTTTTGCTTCCTGTACATTTTTAATTTACTATATTGAATACTCATATTATTCACCTCTTAGTGATATTTAATCATTTATAAAATGTAATGTCAACAAACCAAAACTAACATCAATGTTATATTTAGTTGCATTTTAGGAAAATGTTGCGATGCAGTAACAAATTATTAAAAATCAGCAATATTGTAATAAGTAATATAAATAAATTTTTGGCGCAGGAAGGGCAGGTATAGAATTAACCGAATGTATATTCGTACCTGCTCCAATTGCACATTTCGAACACTAAGAGGTTCTACGATTTTCACTATCGATTTTTGATTGGCACATGCAGACAAAAACTCGAAAATACTCTTTATGAACCATCTGACCAAAACACTTTGTTCAGATGGTTCTTCGTATTTTCTCAGACAGTTTGCTCTGCATGTGCTTAATCGATAGTTATGAAAATCGTGAACCTCTAAGTATTCTCAATGAATCACAATTAGGAGCAGGTAGAATATACAGTCGGTTAATTCTATACCTGCCGGCTTGAACATCACGATAAATCGTGATATTCAAGCTATATTATTAATTTAATTTATTTATACACGCGTAGCGTGTCGGTTAGAGGGGGTATACTTTGATTGACCTTGCAGATTAATAGTATAACGGATATGAAAAGGCAGTTATGCCAATGATTCGCACAATTTATGTAAAATCAGCAACGAGAATTCGAATGGGCTCGCTCAGAAACAGACTGTTTGAGCGTAAGCGAGTTGTCTGTTTCGTGCAGAGCGCAGAGAATTTGAGTTGACTGATTTAGTAAATTGCTTGCGTGTTGGCAAACTGCCTTTTCATATTCGTATATATAAGAAAGTATATTGATCAATCAAAGTATACCATACCCTATAACCGACTTTGCTAATATAAACATTTATTTAATTGTCGGAAAAAAGCTTCAATGTATTCTTGTTATATGTAAGATTATTATACAGGAACGAAGATGCGCTGTCATCGTCATTTCCGGTATCACCAATCTTAGATATTATTTCCAGCATGTTTTCGTAGAAGGTAAGTAAAAGCTCGTACTGTGAATATGATAGCAGACTATTCAGGCTGTTACCCGTTCTGTAATCATATATGTTGGTAGTATCGGTCTCTCCGGTCTTTTGTAATGTGGCGGCAACTTCGCTTAGTGCAGAGTTACTGGTAGAATTAGTATTGTTGTAAGTATTTAAAGCAGTATTTGAATAAGCTTCACTTTGATTTGCTGCATTTATGGTATATGTAGCATCAGGAATACTATTTGCAACACCTGAGTCGAGCACATCGCGAACCTTAGCTATATAATGATTTACGCTTTCATAAGGTGGTATACCGCCGTATTTCCTTACAGCACCTGTTCCGGCATTATAACCGGCAAGCATCATATTCAAATCACCATCATATAAATCTGAAAGCTGCTTTAATAACTTTGCACCACCCATAATGTTTTCATAAGGGTCGTAGGCATTTTCTACTCCTAAAGCTTTGGCTGTTTCCGGCATAAGCTGCATTATGCCCATAGCACCTGATGATGATGTGTCATTAGGATTAAATCGAGATTCTGTGTAAGCAACAGCCTTGAGCACTTCCTCAGATATACCGTATTTTTGTGAAGCCTCCCTGAAAATCTCTTCGAGAGTAAGCTCTCTATTTCCGTTCAGGTTTGCAGTTTCCTGTTCTAAAATTTTATCAAAATCATTGGATTTAACTTGTTGAGTGTTATTTACACTTACTATATTAGTGTTTAGTTCATTGACATAACCGATTCCATCTATGTAAATCATTCGTTTCTCTCCTTTGTAAGTGCTATATAAATTTATATCGTAATTATTTAAAATAAAATAAATGTCTTGTTGAAAAATTTACTTATAAAGTATAACATATTCATATGAGTTTTACAAAATGCTTTTGAAGATATGTGATAGTATATTTTGGAAGTTGTTGTCAGGCACATCAGGCTGCCATTTGAGATTATAGATAAAGTATGATGGGAGGAGATTACATATGAGTAAAAATATTAATATAGAGATTGAAGAACGATTACTATCATTAAGAGACGAGGAATATGCAGAGTTCAATGGAAAAATTATAACTAACATTGATTCAGGTACTATGATAGGTATACGGACTCCCGAACTTAGAAAGTATGCGAAGGAGCTTAAGAAGAGAGAAGATATAGATTCATTTTTAGATACACTCCCGCATAGATATTTTGAGGAAAATCAGCTCCATGCCTTCATTATATCCGAGGAGAAGAATTTTGAAACCTGTGTAGCTGAGGTTGAGAAGTTCTTAGGATACATAGATAATTGGGGCACTTGCGACCAGCTTACGCCAAATGCTTTTAAGAAGTACAACAGAGAACTTCTACCTTACATTATGAAATGGATAAAATCAGACCATACATATACGGTAAGATTTGCAATCAAATGTCTTATGTCGTATTTTCTTGAAGAGGATTTCGACATATCTTATCCGGAGCTTATAGCGGAAATTCACTCAGAGGAATATTATATAAGGATGATGATTGCGTGGTATTTTGCTACAGCGCTTGCCAAGCAGTATGAGGCGATAATTCCATTTATAGAAGAGAAAAGACTTGCCAAGTGGACACATAATAAGACTATTCAAAAGGCGGTAGAGAGCTATCGCATCACTCCTAATCAGAAGGAATACTTAAGGACTCTAAGGATAAAATGAGCTTATACAATTTGCTGAATATATCTGTAGATTGCAGATAAAAAAACAGATATATAAATAAAGCTTTTCTTAATATGGAGGATATATATGGTTCGTAAGCAAATAACATTTTCAGGTATGGTACAGGGTGTAGGCTTCAGATATCGCTCTTATCATATAGCAGAAAGCCTAGGTCTTACAGGCTGGGTGAAAAATCAGTGGGATGGAACTGTGCTTATGGAGGTGCAGGGCAGTGATGCTGCGATTGACCAACTGATAATTAATCTTGGCAGACAAAGATTTATATATATTGAGGATATTGATATAAGGGATATATCGGTTGATGAGCATGAAAGAAGTTTTGAGGTAAGATAAAAATCAGAGTCTTAAAAAAACCCTGATTTTCTAAAAGTTGGCTAAGATATATACCATTACTCCACCTATTAATACTACTGAGCCGACAATTAACAATAATATTGCGACATTTTTTTTCTCGGCTTTTAATGCCAATATTGAAGTGAAAAAGAATTCAATAGTCGCTGTAATTGCAATAATTAAACTTAAAAAAATTTCAACCTTATAGGAAGTCATATCTGTCTCATCTTTATACATAGTAATTGGTATTCCATTGAAATTTTGTGTATATGATGTTGTATATGTCTGTGGTTTATTTATTAAACAAAATATAAATACAGATACCGCAACAATCAAAAATGTAAAAGCCTTAGATAAATATTTATTTCTATAAATTCGGCATTGCTTTTCCCAGCTCTCTGCGAAATTATCTATTTTGTAGGTGGAACTGCCGAGTTGGAATACACTGCAGCTTTTACCGTTCTGAGTAGACAGAATATCTATCTTCCATATTAGTTCGGCTATTTCATTTCCATATTTCTCTGCCTTTGATACATTAGAAATATCACTCAATGATACAGGTTTTTGGGGGCTGCCAAAGTATAAGTCTATGAAAACCTTGTTGTCCTTAAAATAATAATCAAAATACTGTTTTTTAGCTGCTCTAACAAATTTAAAACCATTGCTTTCATAGCATGTAAAATGATGATTATTAAGCCATGAAATTATAATATTATTCACAGCCTGCGGATTAGCATAATATTCAAATGTGCATAATGTCTTACCGTTTTTCATATTACTTTATCTTCCTTAATTATATCTATATTTATAATAATACTATTTATTCATCATACAAGATATGGATTGCTCTGTGCTAAGAACTGATTGCCGCCATACCGTATGCAGTATATTTTTATAAGATTTAAAAATGCAAAGGTGAGAGAGCGCACAAGACCCTCTTTCATCTGTGGGTTAGGAAGAAGCTTTCCGATGTATGATGCAGAAAGCTTACCAAGGTCAATCGCCTGCATACCGTCAGTTATACGGATATTGTCAGCTCCCAAGTAGACGATATCAGTTACATTGGATAAAGGAATACGGATATTCTTTCCCAAATCAACAATATATCTTGTTGTGAGCATAATGCCCTTATTGCCCATAAGTCCCTGCGGGCAGTTAATTATAATACTGTCACCCTCATAAGCAACAGCTTGCAGGATGTTCTGCTTTGGTGAAAGGGGTACCTTGTCACCCATAGGATCGCCATATATCCAGATAGAGCGGTAAGGGTTAATAGGAAGAGTATCACGCTCTTGCTTTATAATCTCTATAAATTCCTGTAGGGAGGCATCCTTTTTAAGATGACTTATATATAGAGGATTGTTAAAGAAATTCTCATACAGGCATATATTCTGATAGAAGTTCTTTATATAACCGGAATAGACGGATAGCTCAGGATATCCTAAGGTATCAGAATATCCCATTTCATTAAGCTTATTTCTTAAAAACACATAATTCTCTGTTGATAATACATTGTAGTCAAAATTAGCAAGTTCACTCATTTTTATCTTAGCATCAAAATCCTTCGCAGCCTTTCTTTTCTCCGCAATATGCGGATAGAAATAATCTATTCCCCAGAATTTTAAGAAATGTTCAAAATCCTCGCTATCCTCAGCTATAAGCTGCCGGAAGATGCTGTCATAATATTGTTTTTCTGCCGGAAATGAATATATTGCACATACAATCTGCTCAGCATTAGGTGCATATCCCTGAAAGCTTCCTGAATAAAGCTCAGAGGCTTTATTCTTTGAAATAAGAATGCTCTCAGGATATATATTATTTTCAACGAGTGCATATAAAACTGTATTGTAGATATTTATAATACAGGTACGGATTGCCTCACTGAGCATCATCTTAGTTCTTTCATCCTTGTAAAGTGCAGACAGACTGCTTCTTGCCTCGCCATCAAGCTGGTTAGGATTTGCAGGCTGTCCCTTCATCATCTGTCTTTGTGAAAATGCGTTCATAACCTGTGCCTGTGCATTGAGTGTCATGGCAATATGCATATTATAATCAAATTGCATGGTATTTTGATATTTACTAAAAAAATCTTCAAAAGAAATATTTACGCCTGAGCCGGTAAGTATCAAAACGGCGCGCTGGGACATCTCACCTATAATTCCGGATGCCTGCCCCTGCATATAATAGATAACTTCGTTTAGATTTTTGTTGCTTTGATATAAACCAATAAAATTGTTGAAGCTGTCGTTTGCTTTTGCAATGTAGTTTCCTAATTCGACAGAAATTTTGTCAAAACCATCCGGATATTCTTTTTTCTTTCCTAATAAATTAAATTCCATCCCCATATTTCTCCTCCTGAATAATTGAAGTAAATTACCCTTGTATTAAATGTATAATTATCATTATGATGTAGTTGAAATATTTCATTAATCAAGCCATATAACATCGGTAACATAAATAACCTCGCATGCACCGTCTCCTGTATCGGTTCTGGTTGTGCTTGAGTTCCAGAGGAAGGTTCTGCCCATCTTATTCTCAGCATCAACATTGACAAGGTAACCGATGATTTTAACATGATCTCCCTTTTTTAGCTTTCGGATTTTTCGTTTTACCGAATTGTTGGAAGCTATTAGATGATTATTTGAAGTATGGCATGATACATATTCCACATTGCCTACAGGGTCAAGTTCATCATAGGAATTTACTTTCCAGCGAAGCCATCTTCCGGATTGGCTCCAATGAAAATTGATTTTGTCGTTATATTCAGCTACCTTACCCCATGCAAGTGCAATATCTCTTGGTGCAAGTCTGTTGCCAAGCCCCAAACCGTAATAATTTTTGGTATGTATTACCAATGCTTCAATCTCATAAGTATATTGTTGATAAAAGGATACTTCATAGCCGCCTATATCTTTTTCAATATAGCCCACGGTTTCTTCCTGAATTGGCTCACCTATGCCTGCAATTCCTCTTCGTACACCTATGTTTGGTATTATAAACAACGATAATATTATTATTACACATAAGATACATGTGATTAAAACCGGAAGCTTAATCTGCGGGAAATGTTTATTTTTTTTATGAAGCTGTGGCTCATTAACCGGCAAAGGTGTCTGCATTGAAAAAAGATTATTTAGTGCTGCATTTCTATCGGGAATTTCTATTTTTGTATTCTCTTTCTCCGAAGTTTCGTCCTTGGGTATAAAAGTGCCACAGTTATTACAAAAATCTGCATTTTCTGAAAGCGGTATACCGCAAAATGGACAATTCATAATATTTATCTCCCGTTTTTATTATAAAATTATATCATTTGTAATATTTTATATCAAGAATTATGTATAATAATACATTGAACTTTTAAACAGGATGAAAATATATTACGAAAAAAATATTAAATTGCTACATTTAATAGGTTATGTTACAATAGCCATGAATAATATTTATGTACAATCGGAGGAAATGCTGTTGAAAGATTCACATGTAAGAAAGATAAATCGTAACCTTGTGTATGGATGGATGCTGATAGTGCTTATCCTCTTTGTAAGCTATACGCTTGAGGTTGTAAAGGGACAGAGAAGCTTAGGCTATCTTGTTATATTTATGCTTGTGACAGCAGTTCCGGCGATAATTGTTTTAATTCTTTATCTCAAAAAGCCTGACAGATATTCGCTAAGATATACTATTGTGGGCGGATATTTCATAATGTATATCTTTGTTATGATTACCGGAAGCACGACGATGGTATTTTCATATATACTTCCAATGCTTTCACTTCTTGTTCTGTATCATAAGCCGGTTATTATTCTTGTGACCGGTATTTGTGCAACTCTTTTGAATATAATATCCATATTATTGAGATTTAATCGTGGTGAGATAACCACGGCGAACAGCAAGGATATCGAGATACAGCTTGCGCTTTTATTTCTGTGTTTCCTTGGTTCATATCTTGCGACGAGAATCTATGATGAAATCCACAAAACCAATGAAAAATACAACAAAGAGCTGACTGAGAGAAACCGCGACATTGAGCGTATGACTATGCAGACGATAACTACTATTGCCAATACGATAGATGCGAAGGACGAATACACACGAGGACATTCAAGGAGAGTTGCTGAGTATTCGGCTGCGATTGCTGCGGAGCTGGGCATGTCTGAGGTAGAGGTATCCAACATCCGTATTATAGGACTTCTGCATGATATAGGTAAAATCAGTATCCCTGATTCAGTGCTTAATAAGCCCGGCAAGCTTACCAATGAAGAATACCAGGTTATGAAGGGACATACTATTGCCGGAGCAGAAATATTAAAGGACATTGATATGATTTCGGGACTTGAGATAGGAGCAAAATATCACCATGAGCGTATAGATGGCAAGGGCTATCCGGAGGGGCTTTCCGGAGATGATATTCCATATATAGCGCGTATTATAGCTGTTGCAGATTCCTATGATGCCATGTCCTCTAATCGTGTGTACAGAAAACATCTTCCTACTGAGAAAATCTTAAGTGAACTTAGAAAAGGTTGTGGAACCCAGTGGGATACAGAGATTACAAATATAATGATTAAGCTGATTCAAGAAGACAGACTTCCGAAGGTAAATCCTGATGCTGAGACAGAACTTGTACAGCAGACCTCGACTATCTTATCGAGAGTAATTGATATAGCAGAGGACAGAGGTGGGGAGAATAAGGATGAGCTTGACGAGCTTACAAGCACCTATGGTCGTGACAAGGGTAAGGCTGCAATTCAGAACTCTATAGCTAAATACGGCACAGGATGTCTGCTTATATTTGATCTTGACCATTTTCATAAGATAAATGATATTGAGGGCTTTATCGTAGGCGATATATATCTGAAAAAGACTGTAGAGCAGATAAGAAATCTGTCTGAAAACCAGATTATATCGCGTTTCGGAGCGGATGAATTCGTAGTTTATTTCCCTGAGCTGAATGATTTGGAAGATGCAGAGAAGCTTGCGGAAATCTTCTTGGAGCGTGTTAAGAATTTGGTTGAGACTGATAGCCGCGTCAGCAGACTCTCAGTTTCGATCGGTATAACTGAGGTTGTGACGGAGAAGGATAAGATAATGTTCCTTTACGAAAATGCGAACAAGGCGCTTTATGTTGCCAAACAGCAGGGCGGAAATACATATTATTGTCATCAGCCTGTGGACTATTACAATGAAGAGCTTTCAGATCCGGCAGCCGACCTTAAGAAGTTGGTTGAAATCATACAGAACCATGAGCATTACAAGGGTGGGCTTATCGCTGCTTATCCTGAGTTTGGGAAAATGTATGAATTTATAAGCTCACTTGCGGTTCGTAACGATATGCAGGTTCAGATAGCGTTATTTACGGTATCACAGATAAAGGGAACAAAGACATTTTTGGACGAGCAGGAGCGTGTTATGGAGCTATTAGAGAAGGCTATGGTTAATTCTGTCCGTAATGTAGATGTGGTGACAAGATACAGCAGCACTCAGCTTGCAATCCTGCTTATGAACTTATCCAAGGAAGAAGTCGATACCGTAATAAATCGCATTATGACAGAGTTCCTGCGTACATATGACAAGAATGAATTCTCTGTGCATTATGATACTGCAGATTTATCCAAGTAAAACCTATATTATATAAATGAAATTTGAGGAATAAAATGCTGTTCAAAAAATCCAATTCCAAAACCAAAGCCTATGACAAAGAAAACCAAATCCCTGTGTTAAGGTGCAGTATATGCACGGGCGAGCAGGTTGCAGGCTTCAAGGATATCCATACAGGTAAATTCAATGATGTAACATTAATCAAAAGTGATGCAGAATTAAAAAGATTTATGAAGGAATACGGCATTGAGAAAATTACAAAGGAATATTAGAAATACCAATTAATTAATCTTGCATAAATTATAAAATAATAATAAAATGTATGAGTGATTAGAAAATATAAGCCATATACGGGGGAGGCATATTATGATTACCAATGACGAGGGAATAGTTCATTTAAAACATCAAATTATAGAAGAGGTCGCAAGGCTCGCATGGGAGGACAATCTCACCGAGGAGTCTAAAAATGAGCTGGTCTATAGGATTATACCGGGTCCAAAGGCTAATTACAGATGTTGTATATACAAGGAAAGAGAGTTAGTCAGACAGAGAATAAGACTTGCTGAAGGTCTTTGTCCCACACCTGAGGACGGATCTGATAATGTTATACAGATACTTAAGCCGGCATGTGAGGAGTGTCCTATATCTGCGTATACTGTTACGGATAACTGTCGTCTGTGTGTAGGTAAGCCATGCCAGAGCTCGTGTAATTTCGGTGCAATATCTATAGGACATCATCGCTCACACATTGATGTATCTAAGTGTAAGGAGTGTGGCAAATGTGCTGCGGCATGTCCGTACTCAGCCATAGCACACCTTGAAAGACCTTGTAAGAAGGCTTGTCCTACGGGGGCTATTACATATGACGAGAACGGTCTTTGTATGATAGATGAGAATAAATGCGTACAGTGCGGTCACTGTATCCATGCCTGTCCGTTCGGAGCTATTTCTTCAAAGTCCTATCTGGTGGATATTATTAAGGAGATAAAGGCAGGCAAAGAGGTTATAGCTATGTGTGCTCCTGCGACCGAGGGACAGTTCGGTAAAGATATTACTATGGCTTCTATCAAAGCCGGTCTTATGGAAATGGGCTTTGCCGATATGGTCGAGGTAGGTTTAGGCGGAGATATGACTGCCGCTTATGAGTCTATTGAATGGGAAGAGGCATTAAAGGAAGGCAGGAAGATGACTACCTCCTGTTGTCCGGCATTTATAAATATGATGAGAAAGCAGTTCCCGGAGCAGTTTGAGAAGAATATGTCTACAACCGTTTCCCCTATGTGTGCTATATCAAGATATCTTAAGGCTACACATCCGGGCTGTGTAACCGTATTCGTCGGTCCATGTATAGCCAAGAAGGCTGAGTCACAGGATAAATCTGTACCTGATAATGCAGATTATGTTATGACCTACGGAGAGTTCAGAGCCTTGCTTCGTTCAAGGGATATAGAGCTTAAGCCTGTAGAAGAGGGCTATCAGGAGGCTTCTGTATGGGGCAAGAGATTCGCAGCATCAGGCGGAGTTGCTAATGCTGTATTAGAGTGTATGAACGAAAGAGAAGTAGATACCTCAGATATAAAGCTTAAAAAATGTGCCGGCGGCGATGAATGTAAGAAGACACTTCTTTTGTTGAAGGCAAATAGATTAGAAGAGGATTTTGTAGAGGGTATGATGTGTCCGGGCGGATGTGTAGGCGGACCTTCAAAGCATAAGACAGAGGTCGAGATAACCAGAGCGAGAGAGGCGCTTCTATCGCAGGCGGATAAGAGGGCTGTATTAGAAAACCTTAAGCAATATCCTATGGATAAGTTTTCAATGTTCAGAGATGGACATATGGAGTAAATATAAATAAGAGGATATCAATATGACCACAAGAGACAGAGTTTTAAGTGCATTAGAGCATAACAAAGGCGAATTTATATCAGGCGAAGAGCTTGCCGATGCCATAGGTGTGTCCAGAAACTCTGTCTGGAAAGCAGTTAAGGATTTACGGGAGAAAGGATATACCATAGATTCCGTTACCAACAGAGGTTATTGCTTAACGACGGAAAGCGATATAATATCCGTACAGGGTATAAGTGCATTTCTTGATGAAAAATCTTATATTGATTATATAGAAGTATATGACGAGCTATCTTCTACGAATGATGTGGCGAAGCAAAAGGCTATATCAGCTCCATCCTATAAACATGCAATAATAGCCAAAACCCAGACCAAAGGCAGAGGTCATGGAAGTACGAATTATGAATCACCAAAGGGCGGTATATATATTAGTGTAATACTTAATCCTAAGGAGCTGGTATATAAGAATATAACGGTATGTGCGGCTGTATTTGTGGCAGATGTACTTGAAGAGATAACCGGAGAAAATACGCAGATTAAATGGGTTAATAACATATATATTTATGACAGGAAGGTCTGTGGAATACTTTCTGAAACTATAACAGATATGGAGACCGGAGCACCTGATACATACATAGTCGGTATCGGAATTAAGTACGACATATTATCGAAGAATGAGCTTATCGCAAAGCTTCTTAATCGAATATATAATCCTGTAAAATATTACACAAAAACTGAGATTACAAAAAATTATGAAAAAAGACTTATGTATGTAAATGATAGTGTGAAATTCAGAATATATGAGGCAAATGAGGAGAAGCTTTTTAATGCGGTTATAGTCGGAATAAATGAGGCTGGGCATTTAATAGTTAAGGAGGATAATGAACTAAGGATTTTACAGACCGGTGAGATAGTGGAAATATAAAATACAGGAGATGAAATGTAATTGAAGAAAAGACCTTCATTGTATTGGCTTATTGCCATGATAATCACTGCAATTATAATTGTATTTAATATATTTGCATGCTTTAAAGGCTTTTGTGATTTTTATTCAGAAAAAATATATGGAAGGATTGCAGATTTAATCGGCAGGATAATGAGTATATTTCCTTTTGCATTAGGAGAAATTCTGATGTATGCAGGAGCTATGCTTTTTTTATTTCTGGTAATTCTTGCCATATTATTTATCTTCTTAAGAAAAAAGAATATGTTCAGACGCTTTGCGGTCGGATATTTTAAGATGATTCTTATCCTTTTTCTTATTATCCTTATGTCATATACCTTTAACTGGATTATACCATTTAGGAGTAGCCTGCTTGGTATTAGGAATCACAGTCAGCGTGAATATTCTGCAGAGGAGCTTCGGACTGTAAGAAACTATATGGTTGAGCAGATAAATATTAATTCAGAGCTTGTCTTGCGTGATAAGGATGGCAATATAATCCTGATGGATAAGGATACTGCCTATAATGAAGTTACTGAGGCTATGCAGGGCATAAGCGACAGATATACGAGGCTAAAGGGATACTATCCGAAGGCTAAGCCGGCACTTTGTTCGGATTTCCTGGAATGGATGTGGATAGGCGGGTATACCTATCCTTATACAATGGAGATTACATATAATAAATATACGGATAAGCTTTATTTTCCTGTGCTTTTAGCACATGAGGAGAGTCACCACAAGGGGTATTATCAGGAGAATGAAGCCAACTTCTTAAGCTTTGTATCTTGTGTTGAAAGCGATAATTATTATCTTCGATATGCTGCATATCTTGATATGTATTCTTTCTTCCAGGATGAATATTGTAATTGTCTGAGAACAGTATACAGTGATGAAGAGATAAAGCATATATTGGATAAGGAACCGAAAATCTGTAAGCAGGCATGGGATGACTTGGCTTATGCGTCGCATAAGGCTAATGAGGCGTATGAGAATGAAAAACATCCTATGGACAGCCTTACGAATGTTGCAAAAGATATAGCAGACGAGGGCTGGAGTATGCAGGAGGAGGTTCTTTCAGGTAACTATTATGATGATGTAGTCGGGCTTGTATTGGAATATTACGAGGGAATATTATATTAAAATCAGTTATCAGTTTTTCCGATAACTAACTATAGATTATATGAATTTTATTTTTTCCTATAAATCTGATATGATTACTCCAATATAAAAAATCGAAGCAGATAATTTATATTATGTTAGATAACAGGTATTTAATTGGTCGTTTCGAGGAAATTAAGGAGGACATAAAGATGGGAAAAATTTATAATTCGATTACAGAATTGGTAGGACATACACCATTAGTAGAGTTCAAGAGACTTGAGGAGGCACTTGGACTTAAGGGAAGGATAGCAGGTAAGTTAGAGTATTTCAATCCGGCAGGCTCTCACAAGGACCGTATAGCGCTTGAGATTATTGAGCAGGCAGAAGCAAGGGGAGAGATAAGTCCCGATAAGACTACGCTTGTTGAATTTACCAGCGGTAACACAGGTATAGCTCTTGCATCATTTGCAGCAGCTAAAGGATATCCATTCAGAATCGGACTTCAGCCGGGGGTTTCGGTAGAGAGGCTTAAGCTCCTTGAGGCATATAACGCTGACATAATTCCCGTTGAGCCTGATGACTTAGCAGAGGTTTATGAAAAAGGTATTGAGGCATTTGAACCGATTATAAAGAAGTTCCTTGAGGATACTCCAAATGGTTATGCTACATATCAGCTCTCCAATCCTGACAATATCAAGGCGCACTACGACCACACCGGTCCTGAAATCTGGGATGATACCGATGGAAAGATAGATATATTTATCGGAGGTGTAGGTACAGGCGGCTCAACACACGGCGTAGGCAAATTTCTCAAGGAGAAAAAATCAGATGTGAAGGTAATAATCACACAGCCTAATCCTGATGATGTTGCTAATCCAATCGTTGATGGTGTACCTGATGGCGGCTTCCATGGCATACATCCGGTACATGATGATAATGGCTTAAATGCCATGACACCTGATAATTTTGGCCCGGAGGTTGTTGATGAATATCAAGATATCTCATATGCAGAGACACTCAAGGCAATTCACCTTCTTGGAAAGTATGAAGGAATTTTCGTAGGAGCTTCTTCAGGAGCTTCACTTGCAATAGCTATCAAGGAAGCACTCAAGGAGGAGAATGCAGGCAAGCTTATTGTTCCGCTTCTTCCTGACAACGGTGAGCGTTATCTCTCAGAGGATTTGCAGAGAGTAAGACCTGAGGTTGAGGACAAGGTGGATTTTAAATAATTTTAATTATGCTTATCATGTAATACTTCTTTCAATAAACCCGAAGCCGTATTTATATATGGTTTCGGGCTTTTCCTTTTTAATTATTTGTGTTACTATTTATTATGTAAATCTTAAGGGAGAGTACAGGCATAAGCTATGATTGATAAGATAATAATGTTCATAATAGGTCTTATAATTTTCTCATCATGGACTATAAGGCTTGATTATAAGATATTCGACAGAAAATTAAAAAAATATATTATGGGTATAGGCGGACTTCTTATATTCTGGATTATCATAAGAGTGACAAGGCTTTACGACGGCTCATATTTCTTCTGGTATCTGTATTATGTGGCACTTATATTTGTACCGGCACTTTATTATCTTTTAAGCAGATATCTGTCAAGGAGGGATAATAAAGCCGTTATATATACTGTGTTCACGGTATCCACGCTTCTTTTAATTATGGTGCTTACCAATGACCTTCATAATTTTGTATTTAGAATTAACTATGCTTCTTCCGGTGGCGGCTATAAGCAAAATACAGGTTATTATATGGTTATGGCTTGGATTATATGTCTTTTTTTAAGTGCAACTGTAAGGCTTGTCCACCAGCGTCGAAAGTATAAAAAGGATATAAAGCTCCTTGTACCGTTTGTGCCTATAATACTTGGTATTGTTTATACGGTGCTATATATAAAAATTCCTGCTTTAATGAGTATTACTGATATGTCAATCATCATTGGTTTTTTAATATTTGTGGGTATAGAGGGCTTATTCGTAGTGGATTTGGTACCCAATAATATTAATTACGATGAGATTTTCAAGCGTTCGCTGCTTCCTGTATGCATATTGTCGAAGGACGGAAGAATCCTGTACCGGACACGAAATGATATTGAAATACCTGATATAATTATAAGAGATATCAGGGAGAAAAGCGTCGAAGGCTCATATGTAAATCCTGACAATGAGAATCACAGATATGAGATAGAGGTGCTTGATAACGGATATGCGGTCATTAAGATTGATTATTCGAATATAGAGGCTGCTAAGGAAGACCTAAGCAGGCAGAATGTGAAGCTCAAGAGACAGGAGAAGCTTCTTAACAGGCATCGCAAGATTAAGGAGAAGATATATGAGGCAAAGATTAACAGCGATATCATGGAGAATCTAAGCGGCAGGATAGACAGGAAAAAGGCTCGAATTGAGGAGCTTATGAATAATATGGATGAGCCGGATAAGGAAGGACTCTATGAGGTAAAGTATCTAATATCGTATTGTAAAAGAATGAGCAATCTTATCGTGTCGAATTATAATTATGAGATGTATGACAAGGAAAGAATTAAGACAATATTGGACGAGCTTCTTATAGACAGCAGTGCAAGAGGAATATATGGGCATATAAATGTAAGTGCCAGTCTTATATTGGAGAGCATGAGGGTTACATCTGTATACGAGATATTATTTACATTATTTCAGAATATCAGAGATATAGGGGTATTGGTAAATGTAAGTAATGATGCCATAGAACTGTCCTTTGATGAAAGGGTAAGTTCATTAAAGCAGGCACTGATGGACAATGTATATGATGAAATATCTGATGTATCCGAGAGGAATACGGAGGATGGAACAAGATTAACTATAAAGCTGTCATAGCAAGAGGATTTTAAAATGTTTTTATTTGGAATATTGGTTGCGTCAGCAATCGCAACAGAGACATATTTTATAGCATACAAAAGGCATATAGAGAATGTCAGCATAGCATCTTATATGGTTAATTTTGTATTTCTCATTATGTCGGTTTTGATATTTGCGACCAAATGGAATGATGAAATATTTACCAATATGCCACGTCGGACACTTGTGTTATATGGAATAATCATGGCTGTGGGAATGGCTGTATCATTTACCGAATGGCTGTGTCTTAAGCAGCATACCATAGATATAAAGCTTATCAAGAATATGGTTGACGGTGCGGCTCAGGGAATACTTGTATTAAAGGACAGGGATAAGGTTATCTTCCAGAACTCCGTAATGTATTGGCTGCTTGACAGCCTTGATATCCATGCGGACTATGTGAATATGATTAAGAAGGCATCTAAGAAGACGATAGACAGGGAATACCTCCTGCTTATAGATGATTGTGCATGGCTGTTCGGAATCAGTGATGACGGAAATGAGATAACAGCTACGGATATAGACGAGGAGTATAAGCTTCAGGAAAAGTTAGAAGAACAGAATGAAATCATTAACAGGAATAACGAAGAGCTTGAGTACCTGATAGAGAATATGGAGGAGCTTGAGAAGGAGGATAACTCCTTAAGGATTAAGAATAAATTCCACGATATCATGGGACAGAATCTGTCTGTGCTGCAGGCATATCTTAATCAGGATATAGAGGACATGGACAGATTTAGAGAGGTCAAGTTCATGATTAAGAAGATGTTTACCGACCTGTCCGACACGGACGACGCTGCGCTTAATCTGGATAATCTGGTGCGGATTAATAAAAATATCGGTGTAGATGTGGAAATTAACGGAGGGCTTCCGGAGGATAACGAAAAAGCTAAGGTATTACTTGAGATAATAAGGGAAGCAGTTACAAACGCCATTAATCATGCAGACAGTACGAGGGTTATGGTGGATATTGAAAATACTGCAGACAATACTCAGATGACTATAACCAACAACGGCAGAAAACCAAGAGAGATAATTTCTGAAAATGAAGGAATAAAAGGTATGAGACGGAAGGTAAGAACCATAGACGGAAGCCTTACCATAAAAACAATTCCGGAATTCGCAATAAGCGTAAACATTCCGGAATAGTGTTTTAAGTCGTGAAATCCTGTCAGTTCTCAAGATTAGGTGATATATATCCATTGGATATACAGTATATGGCAAGCTTAGTCAGATTATCATATCCGGTCTTCTGGTATATGGAAGCAATATGTGTCTTAAGTGTGCTTACCGAGATACCTACTTCCTTGGCAACCTGCTCCCTGTCTAACAGCCTGCAGTACGCAACAAGAATCTCAAGCTCCTTATCAGACAGTACCGTCAGAAAATTCTTCTGAGTGGTTTTGTTGTTCTTTGCATTCGGATAGAGCGAGTAGCCGTCCATAGTATTTCTTATAGTGCTGATTAATGAATCCTTGTTGATATTCTTATATACGAAGCTGTCAATATTAGCCTTCTTTGATTCGGTAATAAATGTAATATCAAGTACACTCGTCATTGCAATAACCTTAATATCAGGATATTTCTCCTTAATAATTCCACCATAGATAATTCCGTTAGAATTATTCTCGGTACATACATCCATAAGAACAAGGTCAGGCTTCTTGCTCTCGCATAGCTCAAGCGATTCCTTCGCATCCGAAGCGGTAGCAACGACATTAAAATCCTTCTCATTATTTAAAGTGTCACATATCATATCCCGTAATAATATATGGTCGTCAATTACTATAATATTGGTCATAAAATATATCCTTTGTTTAATAATTTATGGACATTATATCATTTTGCATTTTTGTTCACAAGTACCTTAAATCATATATGTCAAAAATGTCCAACTTGGTCAAAATCGGTATCAAAAAATGTCCGATTTGGACAAAATAACCCCTAAAATATGTCCGTCCGGTAGGATAAAAATTTCTGATTTTCTGTGATACCATTTATCTGTAAACCGTAAATTAATATATATTTGGAGGTGTTGTTATGGCACATACATGCGCAATCTGTGGCGCTGAGATAAATGCGTTTCAGTCACAGAAATTAATAGACGGCAATTACATCTGTCGTAAGAACTGCCAGAGCAAGGGAATGAAAGGGTATTTTGATTTTATGCATTCCCGTATTGATGAGGTCAATGCACATATTGCTCAGGTGGAGATGGGAACTAAGATTTTCAATGATTTATTTCTTCCGAGATTTAAGGCGAAGAAGAAGGCTCGTCCTGTAGAGTTCGGTTCTGTCTGCGTAATAGAGGACTTAGGACTTATTGCTTTAGCACCGGTAAAATATAAGTTTATCGTATTTGGCAAGCATTATCCGCAAGCCTGTGTATACCGACTTGGCGATTTGCTAAGTTATACTGAGGAAAAGATAGATAAATTACCTGACGGCACAGATGCACCTAAGGATAAGAAGTATGTACATTTCGCATTCAAGGAGACTGCCGGACTTGGTGATTTTTATACGCCGATTGCGCAGCCTAAGAAATTGGCTGATTATTTCAATCGTCTCTACGGTATTCAAAAGACACTTGGAAATATCGGTAATACCTGGAAGAATCAGATTAATGCTACAAAGGCGATGGTTGCCGGTGTGAAGGCTGCAAAAAATGGTGATGAGGATGCCGAAGAAAAGGCAGCAGAGGCTATAAACAGTCTCGATGTTGCAATCTATGGTGACCGTACCGAGCTAAACAGAAGAGCAGCTATTGCGCTTGAACCATATCAGAATTTATAGAGCTGATTAATAGGAGGGATAAAATGAAGAAGAAATTTAACAAAGCTGCACTTGTAGTATCAACATTTGCGCTTGCTATGGGCATGCTTACTGCCTGTGGTAAAGAGGAGGAAAGTACGACTACTGAGGCAGTGCAGGAGAATACAACAGAAGCAAAAAATGATGATGAAGAAACTACCGAGGCTGCTTCAGAAGCATCTGCAGAGGGAGATACAATTGAGGCAACTCTCTGGACAATTAATTATGACTCGTCTGTATGGAGCTATGATGAGGAAGAAGATTATTCTGATTCAGATACCAGCTCATCTATAGAACTTGCAATACCGGGTGATGATGATAAAAACCTTGTTTCAGTAGAGGTTAAGGCATCTGTAACCACACCATATGATTTCAGAGATAAGCTGTATGATCGTGAGTTTGATGAGTATGAGTATGCGGAAAACGGAGCATATGACCGTACAGATATTGGTGGAGCAGAGTTTATTTCCAAGGAGTCAACCTATTGGGGCAGTGATTGTATATATTATATGTCAAGAATTGAGAATGCAAATGAGACTATATATATAAATGTCGTTGGTGACATAGAGAATGCTGCTGTATCTGAATTGCTTGACGGTATAAGCTTCAATATCACAGATATAGGTAATGAGGACGGTCCTTGGTATTGGGAGGGCGAGCCTATCAATGTTGGTGATTTAAGTGCTTCGATTGGCTCATATACTATAGACGGACATCAGCTTGTTATGGATGAGCCATTAATCACACATGATACCTTTGATTTCAGAATTGCTACAACCGGAGACAAGGTTTATATCTTGGATAAGGATGAAATATTTGTATATGATTATGATGGAAATGAGCTCACATATGATACAACTTATGATCTGGATGACGAATATGCAGAGATGCAGGTTACTCCTGACGGAACTCTTATGATTTCAGCATTTATGAATCCTTTAATCGAGTGGAAGGATGGAGAAATTATTACAAGCTATGAGGATTCGGATATTAAATATGTATCAATGCATCCATCGGGAACATGGGGAGTATCATGGTTTACAAGTTCTGATTGTAAGAAGGTGGAAGTAAGCGGAGACGGAAACTATACTCTGTCAGATCTTAACTTCCCTGAGGTTAATACTATTGCACATATTAATGTAACTGATAATTATATCTTTGTATGTGGCTCACCGGCAGAAGGAGATGGCGGACATACGATATTTGTATATGACTTAAACGGTTCATATGTAAGGTCATTAACTGCTGATACCGAGAGTATAGGACTTGGAAGCTGTACATTTGTTGCCGAATCTTCAAATGGATTCTATGCAATGGACGGTAATATGCGTACTGTACCATACTGGGATGCAAGTGGTTCCTATATAGGAAGACTTGAGGACAGCGATTTATTCGGAACAAGTTATCCGTGGTTCTGCGGAAGCTGTATGCTTGACGCTGATACACTTCTTACGGTTATGACTGAGGAGCGTCCTGATAAGTCGGCAGATGAGGCTGTAGTATTTACTATTAAGGGATTCTAATATAAATATGTTATGATATAAAAGGCTCTGTAGGTTAAAACTACAGAGCCTTTATGGAGGTAAAAATGAAGAAAATAATGAAAAAAATAACATTCTTGTTATGTTTTGTAATGTTAGCTGCATCACTTGCGGCCTGCGGCGATAAGGATAATGATAAGATAGACGAAACAGTTGAACCAACGGAAGCAGAAGTTACGGAGAAGCCGGAAGACCAGATGGATAAATTTAAGGTTGATTATTCATATGATGAGACTCTTAAGATGGAGAATATGATGGCAAAGGGCGTTATAACCATAGATGGAGATAAACTTTACAGAGGAATTAACCAGGGAGGTAAATTCTCACTTTCCGTATGGGATTTAAATGATAATAATGGTGATATAACCATAGATAATCAGATTGTTTTGGTAGAGGATGTCTATCCGAATTATATTACACCATATAATGATTATATTTATTTCTTCTACTTTGATAAGACAAATAATGACAGTACAGCTATAGCAAGGATTTCAAAATCAGGTGGAGATAAGGAAGTTCTTTATGACGGAGGCTGTAATTTCTTTACTATATATAATGACAGACTCTATTTTACTGATGCAAATAATAATTATGTTTCTACGGATTTGGATGGAAATGACATGAAGATTCTTGTGGATAAGGAAGTATATTATCCGTATCCTATAAATGAAGAATGGGTTATCTATCAGGATGATGCCGATGGAGAAACACTCCATCTTACATATCTTCCTACAGAATTTGATAAGAAAATTACAGAAGGACGTTCACTTGCTCCTGTAATAGATGGAAGTACCTTATGGTATATAACAGGTGACGGTACAAACAATAATCTTCATAAGATGGATTTATCTGCATATGATTCTGAAAGCGGAAGCTTCCCTGAAGAGGTAAGTGATAAGAAATTTGCAACAAATCTTTTCGTTACTGAGGATACGATATATAACGGTAAATATGGATTTAATGATTTCTCGGGAGATACGAAAGACAGATGGAATGCTTTTGGATGGGAGGACTTTGACGGAGATACAAGCAAAGAATATACAAGTGTTGTATATATGGACAGAGATTACATGATTACACAGGATTCACATATAGATTATGTTTCAAGCTATATATGGAAACAGGGTTCTTCTGTAGGATTTTCATTTTAAATGATATAAGATAAAAAACTGCCTGACTACAAGCATAAAAATAATTTTTAATGCTTGTAGTCAGGCATATTTTTTAATCTTAAATCGTTGCGGGATTTACTCAAATGTAATATAATATATAAGTTAATCAGTATCGAAGGGCAGGTATATGATGAGATATATTGCAGACGGCAGTGAGATGGCGCGTATTGATGAATATGCCATAAATACGATTGGGATACCGCAGATGGTGCTTATGGAGAGAGCAGCATATGAGGTATTTAGTTTTATAGTTGAAAGCTTTAATTCGGATGCAAAAATACTTGTAGTCGTTGAAAGCGGCAACAACGGCGGAGACGGAATAGCTGTTGCCAGAATGCTTCATGAGGCGGGATACAAGGTTGATGTATATCATATAAATGAGGTTAAAAAGCAAAGTGATGGCTTTAAAAACCAGTATGAGATAGCGCATAAGCTAAATGTTAATTTCATAGATGAGATAAAGGACATAGGCTATGATGTTATGCTCGACGGAATATTTGGTGTAGGACTTAACCGTAGGGTAGAGGGTAAGCATGCAGAGGTTATACAGCAGATCAATGCTTTATCTGCATATAAGATAGCCATAGATATACCATCGGGGATTGATTCAAAGAAGGGCTTAATACTTGGAACTGCCTTCAAGGCAGACACGACGATAACCTTTGAGCTTATGAAGTTTGGTATGCTGATTGGTCAAGGATATGAGTATAGCGGTAATGTTATAGTCAGACACATTGGTATACCGAGGCAGGCGGTTGACAGTATATCACCCTGTCTTTACACCTATGATGAGGACGACATAGATAGATTACTTCCGTCACGCCATGCAGACACCCACAAGGGAAGCTACGGCAAGATTGGAGTTATAGCAGGAAGTAAAAATGTAGCGGGAGCCTGTCTTTTTTCTGCGGAGGCTGCCTATAGGATGGGCTGTGGACTTGTGAAGATATGTACTGTAGAAGAAAATCGTGAGATTATACAGTCAAGACTTCCTGAGGCTATGCTTATAACCTATGACAGTGCGGATAAGCAGTCTGTTAAGCTCGCATTAGATGATATTTTAAAATGGTCTGATGTGATAGTTATCGGACCGGGACTTGGCAATAAGGATTATGCGAAGGATATAGTAAAAACTACTTTAGATACTTTTACGGGAAAAATCATAGCAGATGCAGATGCCCTTAATATTATCTCAGAGAATAAGGAATGGCTAAAGGCATCAAAAGCCGACATTATAATTACACCACATCTTATGGAGATGTCCAGATTAACAGGTATAAAGACAGGTGATATTAAGTCGGACAAATATAATATTGCAAGAGAATTTGCAAGAGAATATAATGTAGTGGTTGTACTAAAGGATTCAAGAACTATTGTGACTGACGGAGGCATACAGGCATATATTAATACTACGGGCAATAATGGTATGGCTACAGGAGGCTCGGGCGATGTACTGTCCGGTATGCTGGCAGGTCTTGCAGGGCAGGGTATGGAGGCTTACGAAGCGGCTAAGCTTGGCGTATGTATGCATGGACTTGCAGGGCAGGAGGCTTCCGTAGAAAAGGGCAGATACAGTATGATAGCCACTGATATTGTGAAAAGTATAACTAAAGTATTAGATGATTATGACATTGAATAAAAATTTGTTTATTTTTACTAAGATAAGAATTAATGATGAATATTAAAATTCAGGAGGAGATTATGTCAACCGATAAAGAAGGTTATAACAGGATATATGCAAGGATAAATATTGATAACTTAAGATATAATGTTAAGACTATGAAGTCGCTTGTAAAACCTGATATGAAGGTACTTCTTGTAATAAAAGCAGATGCTTATGGACATGGAGCAGTAGAGGTGGCAAGACGCACATTAGACCTTGCGGATTATTACGGAGTGGCAACTATAGATGAGGCAATCGAATTAAGGAATGCAGGTATAGAGACTCCGATTTTGATAATTGGTTATACAGACAGAGAAAATTATGACAAACTTCTTGCATATAATATAACACAGGCAGTTTATGATGTTGAGGAATGTAGAAAGCTGTCTGAACTTGCACTTGCTAAAGGAGTAAGGGCAAAGGTACATATTAAGGTTGACACGGGCATGTCGCGTATAGGTTTTCAGGCAGATGAAGAAGGTGTAAATGAAGCGGTTGAGCTTAAGTCCATGGCAGGACTTGACATCGAGGGTGTATTTACACATTATGCTAAGGCGGACGAATTCGATAAGCAGGCTGCCATCGGGCAGAAGGAAAAATTCAAGTGGTTTATATCCAAGCTTGAGAAGGTGGGTATGACTTTTAAGATAAAGCACATAGATAACAGCGCCGGAACTATGGAATTAAAGGACAACGAATTCGATATGATAAGGCTTGGAATCGTTACATATGGTCTATATCCGTCAGAGGAGGTTGACAAGTCTGTTATAATAAAACCTGTGATGTCGCTTGTTGCGCATATTGCACATATAAAGACATTGCCTGCAGGCAGGGGAGTAAGCTATGGCTGGACATATGTGACAGATAAGGATACGAAGATTGCCACCGTGACAGTGGGTTATGCAGATGGCTATCCGAGAGCGCAGTCGAATATCGGAAGAGTTATTATAAGAGGACATTATGCACCTATTATCGGAAGAGTATGTATGGATCAGATAATGGTGGATGTTACGGATATTCCTGATGTGAGTCTTCGCGATGAGGTAATACTTATAGGAAAAGACGGAGAAGCAGAAATCTCAGTAGAAGAAGTTGCTGCACCGGCAGCGAGCTTTAATTATGAGCTTGTATGTAATGTGGCAAGGAGAGTACCGAGAGTTTATACAGAGGAAGGAAAAGAAAATATTTGCGTGAATTACCTAACATAAGCGAATAACGAGCAAGCAGTATGCGAAGCAGACAAAAGATAAAATGAATTGAATATACCGGTTGATTATTGGAAATACTTTGATTAGTTAATTAATGACTATGGGAGTGTGAGAAAATTGATAATCAGGCGAGGAGATATTTATTATGCAGATCTTCGACCAGTGGTTGGCTCGGAACAGGGCGGTATAAGACCGGTACTTATTATACAGAATGAAGCAGGCAACAAGCACAGCTCTACAGTGATAATAGCTGCAATTACATCACAGCTTCACAAAGCGAAGCTGCCGACACATGTTGAATTGGATTCAAGGTATTGCGATATTGCCAAGGATTCTGTTATACTTTTAGAACAACTAAGAACTGTTGACAAGCAGAGACTTAAGGAAAAGGTATGTCACCTGGATAACAATATTATAAGAAGGGTAAACGAAGCACTTAAAATAAGTTTAGAATTATAAAGGAGATACGATATGTCAAGTGGGCCCGGTGGCTTTATGAAACTATTTTCAAAAAAGGTAAACGAAGAAAAGGTAGAGGAAGATATACTTTCGATGCTCGAGGAAGGACACGAGCAGGGAGTTATCGAAGAAAACGAAGCTGAGATGATTTCCAATATCTTTGAATTCTCAGATAAATATGCTAGAGACATAATGACGAGCAGACAGAAAATTATAGCAATTGATGATAAGATTGATGTTGAGGAGGCACTTAAGTTTTCTTTGGAGAACAACTACTCGAGATATCCGGTTTATGAGGAGGATATAGACAATATAATCGGAGTTGTACACTTAAAGGATATTATAGCCGCCTATATGGAGAATCCGAAGCAGAATATCAAGGAAATATTAGATGAGCCGATATTCATTCATCCGACCTTCAATATATCCAAGCTGCTGCAGAAAATGCAGAGTGAGAAGATACATATGGCAATAGTTATAGATGAATACGGGCAGACCGAGGGCTTGGTGGCGATGGAGGACATAATAGAGGAAATCGTCGGCAATATATTTGATGAGCATGATGAAGAGGATGCAATAAGTATCAAAAGCATATCAAGGGATGCTTATCTGATAAACGGAGAGGCTAATCTTGATGATGTGGCGGATGAGCTTAAAGTTGAATTTCCGGATGAGGATTTTGAGACACTTAACGGATTTTTATTATATAAGCTCGGCAGACTTCCGGTCGAGGATGAAAAGATAGAGATTATTTATCAGGGTTATAAATTTATCCCTGTTAAAATATCTGACAAGATGGTGCGTCTTGTAAGAGTTGAAAAGATAAAAGAAGAAGATAATTCAAAGAACAGTGAGGAGTAAAGGATATGTCAGGACATTCAAAATTTGCGAACATTAAGCACAAGAAGGAAAAAAATGATGCTGCAAAGGGAAAGATATTTACCATAATCGGTAGAGAGATTGCAGTAGCCGTAAAGGAAGGCGGAGCGGATCCGGCTAACAACAGTAAGCTTCGTGATGTTATAGCGAAGGCAAAGGCGAACAATATGCCAAACGATACCATAGAAAGAGGTATCAAGAAGGCAGCAGGAGATGCCAATTCAGTAAACTATGTTGCGATTACATACGAGGGCTATGGCCCAAGCGGAACAGCCATAATAGTAAATGCGCTTACAGACAATAAGAACAGAACTGCTTCAAATGTAAGAAATGCATTTACAAAGGGCGGCGGAAATGTCGGTACGACAGGCTGTGTATCATTTATGTTTGATGAGAAGGGACAGATAATCATAGACAAGGAAGAATGCGATATGGATGCAGACGACCTTATGATGTTAGCCCTCGATGCAGGTGCCGAGGACTTCTCAGATGAGGAAGACAGCTACGATATTATAACAACTCCTGATGATTTCACAGCAGTAAGAGAAGCGCTTGAGAATGAGAAGATACCTATGGCTTCAGCAGAAGTAACCATGATACCACAGAACTATGTTGAGCTTACCAACGAAGATGACATCAAGAAGATGAACCGAATCCTCGACATGCTCGACGAGGATGACGATGTCCAAAGCGTGTATCACAATTGGGACGAGTAAAAAATCACGGCTTGCCAGTGATTTTTTACGAGGACCTACTTGACGACGAAGTCGGCAAGGGGGACGAATCACGGCTTGCTAAATCTTATACTCCCATATCTCTTTTTAAGAAATATGGGGGTATTTTTTTTATTGACAAAACCAGTAAAAACCAGTAAAATATTTTCAAACCAGTAAAGAGTAGTAAAAACCAGTAAAAGAAAATGAAACCAGTAAAAACCAGTAAAAAGGAGATGCTGTATTATGATGAACCCATATACCTTGCTTTTTGGACGCGAGCCTAAGCAATATATTGAAAGACCGGCAGAAGCAGAGGAAATAATACAAAATTTTAGTTATGATGAACCTTCGGAGCAGATATATATGATAACAGGTGTCAGAGGTTCAGGTAAGACAGTGTTTATGACAGAGATATCCAATCGATTAAAGAAGAATAATGATTGGATAGTCATTGAATTAAGTTCGGAATCCAATCTCTTGGAGGATTTTGCATCACATTTAGCAAGTGAAGATTCACGTGCTGAGATTTTTAAAAATGCTAAGATTAATCTTTCATTTTGGGGATTTGGATTAGAGGTTACAAATGCAGCACCTATAACAAATATTCAACTTGCAATAACAAAGATGCTTGAGACATTAAAAAAGCATAAGAAAAAAGTCCTGATTACAATAGATGAGGTAGTAAATAATAAATCAATGAAAGAATTTGCCAGTGAATTTCAGATATTTATACGGCAGGATTTACCAGTCTGTCTTCTTATGACGGGACTTTTTGAAAATATAGATGAGCTTCAAAATGAAAAGAATCTTACATTTTTGTACAGGGCCCCTAAGATTTATCTTAATCCGTTGAATCAAAAAGAAATGGCCGATAATTATAAAAACACTTTAAAAATAAATGAAGCTGATGCTTTGGAAATGTCAGTGCTTACAAAGGGGTATTCATTTGCATTTCAGGTTTTGGGACATTTTGCGTGGGAAAAAAATGGTGATTTCAGACAAATAGTAGATAAGTATAAAAGATATGTATCTGAGTATTCATATGATAAGATATGGGCAGAGCTGTCCAACAAGGATAGAGAAGTATTATTTGGAATCGCCAATGTACCTTCAGGAAAGATAGTTGATATTCGCAATTTTCTTGATATATCAACGAATGAATTTAATCCATACAGAAAGAGGCTTATAAAAAAAGGCTTAATAAATGGAGAACAATATGGTGTCGTAAGACTTATCCTGCCTTTTTTTGATGAATATATAATTGAGGAGATGAGTTAATAATTAAGTAAATTCAAGAGGACGAGTGTCTCATAAAGGCATCCGTCCTCTTTTGCGTGGACGGATTACCTGTTCACGCATCTATATAAAAAGCATATGCTTGTTTACCATTTGTGAATAATTAATTCTTAGTCATCTTAGGCTGGAATATAAGTGAGGCGATATATGAGAAGATAAGTGCGGCTGATGTTCCTACAGCAGCCATCTTGAAGCCTCCTCTGAATAGTCCTAAGAATCCGTCTTCATCTATTGCTTCTTTAATACCTCGCCATAGGTTATACCCAAATCCCGAGAGAGGAACAGAAGCACCTGCACCTGCATAGTTAAGAAATGGTTCATAAAGCCCTACCGCACCGAGTATAACGCCGGTACATACGAGTATAACCATTACACGACCGGGCATAAGTTTCGTATTATCCATAAGAATCTGTGCAAGTAGGCATATTATTCCGCCTATTATAAAAGCCTTTACATAATCCATATTAATTACCTCCACCTTGTTCAATTAAGAGTGCATGAGCTATACCGGGTATTGTCTCACCTTCGTTATAGCTTACGGTAGAAAGAAGTGCTCCCGTAGGAACAAATAATATCTTCTTCCATTCCTGTTCATCAAGCTTATGAAGGATATATCCGGCAAGTGTTACGGCAGAACATCCGCAACCGCTTCCTCCGCTATGAGTATCCTGTTCACTGTTATCAAATATTTCTACACCGCAGTCCATATGCTGTTTTTCTATATCATAGCCGTTGTCACGAAGAAGCTTTATCAATATTTCGCTTCCGACCTTTCCCAAATCTCCGGTTATGATTTTATCAAGCTGATTTGGCTTTAGGCTTAAATCCTCAAGTGCCTGATATATAACATCTGCGGCAGCAGGAGCCATGCAGGCACCCATATTCATACTGTCTCTTACTCCGTAGTCAACGATTTTACCTGTAGTAACCGCCGATATGCGTGGGTAGCTGTTCATAGGCTGCTCAGTAGATGTTCTTGCAACGACGAATGCACCGCTGCCTGTGACTGTCCATGTAGCAGACAGGGGTCTTTGGTTTCCGTATTCCAGAGGGAATCTGAACTGCTTCTCCGCACCTCCGAAATGACTGCTGGTAGCTGCGATTGCATAATCTGCATAGCCTGCTGAAACTGTCATGGCAGCAAGAGATAATGATTCTCCACAGGTTGAACAGGCGCCATATAAGCCAAAGACCGGTATATCAAAATCCTTTAGTCCGAAAGTAGTACCTATAAGCTGACCAAGCAAATCACCACCAAATATATATCTGATTTTTTCTTTCTCAATTCCTGATTTTGATATGGCGAGCTCTACGGTACGCCTTACCATCTCGGACTCACCCTTCTCCCAGGAATCCTGACCGAATGTGGGGTCCGTTTCAATCTGGTCGAAATACGAAGCAAGAGGGCCCTGTCCCTCCATTTCACCGACAGTAGAAGCGCGGCTTATGATGACAGGGGGATGGTTAAATTTTATGGTCTGCTTTCCACATTGTTCATTTATTTCTTTGTTTTCCATTATAAATTTCCTCCGACTTTATATAAATTCCGCTAACCTTAAGAGGTAGTATATAAGACCTGCAGCCCAACTTACTACAATTCCGAATAATATAACGGGACCTGCTATCGTAAATATCTTGACCCCCTTACCAAATACTTCGCCCTCTTTTTTGTACTCAATGGTAGGAGAGGCTACAGAATTAGCAAAACCCGTGATGGGTACAAGTGCTCCTGCGCCTGCGAATTTGGCTATCTTCTTGTATAAGTTAAAGGATGTAAGAAGCACACTGATAAGGACGAGAATTATTGATGTCCAGCTTGCCGCATCGTCCTTTGAATATCCAAAGTAATTCATAAATAAATCCATAATTCCCTGTCCGATTATGCAGATAAGACCGCCTACCCAGAAAGCATTCAGGCAGTTTATAAATGTATTGTGTTTTGGAGTGACGGTTTCGACATATTTATTATATTCTTCATCATTTTGTTTAACCTTCATATTTTCATTTCCTTTCTTTTTTGAGGTGTATGTAATCCATATATCCATCGCAGGCACGCTCTCGCTACGATTCGCTCGTAGCGGTACTAACCGGCTTTCCTCATAAGTTATTGCCACATTCACTTCGCGAAGTGACATTAACTTATAAGTCAAGCCGCTAAGTACCGACGGCTCATAGTACCTGCTTATGGATATATAAATCACATACACCGTATAAAATTATATAAAGTTGACATTCACATATTCAGTAATTGTATGATGCTTCCGCACGCTTTACCGATGGCGGCTGCAACTAGTACATACGGCAGCCATTCACGGATGTTAAAGCGGCGTGACAGTATAGGGAAGATATTAAGGGTTTCGGCTAAGGCTCCTGCCAGACAGCCGACGAATACACCTCCGAATAAATTAAATATTACAAGTCCCCATATGCCAAAGGGAAGCTTAATATTGAATAAATCAATTAATGTTGCCGAAGTAACACCGGTTATTATGACCGTCTCAAGTAATTTTATATATTTTGATGCCTTGTATTTTTCGATAAGCTTCTGAAATACACCGAGCAATGTAATGAAAGCCACGTAGCCGGCAGCAGTAGCACTGCCTGCCGTAGTACAAAAGCATAAAAAGAGTATTGTTTTAATCAACATCTATAGTTTCCCTGTTCCTGTCGCTGTCTATAATTATGGCTTGATTTACATTTTGCTCGTATAACCGCATCTGTACCTGAAGCGGTGTAGGATCGTCAGTATCCTTATTATTAATTCCGTGATTAAAGAAGATAATCATACCTATACAAAGTCCTATGGAGTACATGACTATGCCGAGTGAAAGTCCCTTAGGACTGCCGTCTGCTGCATTGCCGGTAAACATGGTATATAGTCTTTCCAGTAAGTCTCTTGAGCCAACATCTCCGTTATAGGACATGATTGAGTATCCCGTACCTAAGAATGCAAATATCATAAGTAAAACAGCCTTTAATTTGTTGGTTATCTTTCTTGTTGGAGTAGTGTTCTTATAGTATACAATAGTTTCAGAATTTCCTATGCTTTCTATCTTAAGCTCCTTGAAATTCGTATTAATCAGTTCAATAAGCTTCATAACCGTAACAACCATCTGGCCTTCTTCGGTATTTGGAAATGTGAAAACCTCCATCTTAGATACTGCATGGCTTATATCCTTGTTTGTGCAGAATATCTTGGCTATATCGCCTATTGAAACTTTTCTTGCTGGGGCTATAAGACTTTGTTCTAAGGCAAGGTACAGTGTTAAATCTTCCATATTAATCGTCCTTTTAATAAACAGTAATTTTATCTTAGTATTCCAAAAAACATAGAAATTATGTAAAAAAATATTGAATATAATACAAGTGGTTGAAGGCAATATAATTTATTGATAACTTAACTTCTTGTATATAAATGATAATTTTGGTAATATAACGAGTATAGGTGGTATCGTGTATGCACGAATATCACTTTGACGAGAAAAACCATCGGTCTGTTAAGAAAGATGGTATGATATTTACTGTGAAATGTAAATCTGATTTACAGGAGTTTTTATATGAGTGAAAGAACTTATATATCAATTGATTTAAAATCCTTCTACGCATCGGTTGAATGTGTGGAAAGAGGGCTTGACCCGCTGACTACCAATCTTGTGGTGGCAGATGAGTCACGCACCGAGAAGACCATCTGTCTTGCGGTTACACCGTCGCTTAAGGCATATGGGCTGTCGGGACGCTCAAGGCTTTTTGAGGTTTACCAGAAGGTAAAGGATATCAAGAAAAGAACAGGTAAGGAGATTACATTCATAGCAGCCGTACCTCGTATGGCGCTTTATATAGAATATTCATCGAGAATATATGAGATTTATATGAAATATATCAGTCCTGATGATATTCAGGTTTACAGCATAGATGAGGTATTTATGGATGTGACGGATTATCTTTCACTCTATCAGATGACCGCAGCCGAGCTCGCAAGAGTCATAATTATGGATGTGTTAAATTCAACCGGTATAACCGCCACAGCCGGTATCGCTCCTAATCTTTATCTGGCTAAGGTGGCTATGGATATAGGGGCTAAGCATATAAAGCCGGATTCCTACGGAGTAAGAATAGCCGAGCTTGATGAGATGTCATACCGCAGGCTTCTGTGGGGACATAAGCCTATAACGGATTTCTGGAGGACAGGCCCCGGTACAGCCAAAAGACTTGATAAGTATGGTATGCATACTATGGGCGATATCGCAAGGATGTCTGTTGCGAATGAAGATTTATTATATAAGATATTTGGTATAGACGCTGAGCTTCTGATAGACCATGCATGGGGCTATGAGCCATGTACCATAGCGGATATAAAGAGATATAAACCGAGAACCAACAGCTTTTCTTCGGGGCAGGTGCTTCATTGTCCGTATGATTTTGATAAAACAAGGGTAGTTGTAAGAGAAATGACAGAGGAGCTTATACTTGATTTAGTGGATAAGGGGCTTGCATCAGGTTCATTTACTTTGGAGATAGGCTATGATAGAATAAATGTCGATAACGGAGGCTACAAGGGTGAGGTTAAGATAGACAGATACGGAAGAAGTGTGCCCAAGTCAGCACACGGAACTGCGAACTTCGGAACAAATACATCATCCTCTAAGAAGATTACAGAGGCGGTTATTAAGCTCTATGATGAGATAGTCGATAGGAATCTTACGATAAGGAGAATTACTATAAGTGCAAATGCAGTCGTGCCTGAGGCTTATGAGCAGTTTGATATGTTCACAAGTGCCGAAGAGCTTGAGAAAGAGAAGAAGATGCAGCAGACTATGATAAGCATAAAAAAACGCTTTGGTAAGAATGCAATATTAAAAGGCACTAATTTTGAAGAGGGTGCAACGATGAAGGACCGTAACAGTCAAATCGGTGGGCATAAAGCATAGGAGGTTACCATGACAGGTTATGAAGATATTATAGATATGCCACGCCCGATATCAAAACGCGGGGGTATGAGCATAGCCGACAGGGCTAAGATATTCTCACCATTTTCAGCATTAAAGGGATTTGAGGCCGCCATAGACAGAAAGAAGAAAATCATATGTCCGAAGGCAGAGCTTTCTGAGGATATGAAGGAGGATTTGGATATAAGGTTCAAACAGCTTGAACACAGGCTGGTACAGGACGAGCACCCGATTATAACGGTTGTCTATTATCACAAGGATAAGGAGAATCCGGAGGGCGTATATTTAAAGAGGACAGGGATGGCTGCCAAGCTTGATACTGAGGCAAGATATATACAGATTGCGAATGAGAGGATAGGCTTTGACGAGGTTTATAGTGTAAATGGGGAGATGTTTTAGGTAGATAAAAAGTTCGAGTTTATAGTTGGATTTTAATATTATTATAAGGGGTTGCCATGAATTTAGAAAAAATAAGAAAAGATATAAATGAAATAGACGATAAGATGAAGGATTTATTTGATGCACGCATGGAGTGTACAAAAGCGGTTGCAGAAACCAAGCTTGATACAGGAGACAGTATCTATAAGCCTGAGCGTGAAAAGGAAATGTATGAGCGATTTAAAGATAATCCTTATTATCTGGATTTTCTAAAAAAGGTTGTTCAGATTAGCAGAAGAAGGCAGTATGAATTATTTCTTGCAGAAGATACAAAGGTTTTAAGGGAATTTGTCACGAGTGATTTGAAGGGTGGAAAGCTTGAATTAACACTTAAGGCTGATGAAAAATCCAAGAAGGGGCTTTGCATAAAGGATATATTATCCATTATATCAGCTTCAAAGCTTGATATAGAAAGGCTTGAGGCAGATGGCGAAAATGATACGGTCTTTGTCACATTTAAAGTGACGGAGGATGAAGATTTATTAAAAGAAGCTTATTTAATAAAATATATGCTTGAAGCAGAAACCTTATAGAAAATGATTTACACAAGATATAGATTTTAGAAATCAATAATTTTGACACAAAATTAAGATTAGACAAGGAGGACGATATGGTAATTATTAACGGTCACGTTATAGACCCTGAGACAGGGCTTAATGAGGAAGCAGATGTAGAAGTAAGTGGTGACACTATAAAGAAAATATATGTAAGAAGCAAGAACGAGGCATACGAGGGTGATGACAGCGAGATTATAGATGCGAAGGGTAAGTATGTTATGCCGGGATTTATAGATTTGCATGTGCATTTCAGAGATCCGGGACAGACCTATAAGGAGGATATAGCAACAGGAGCAAGGGCGGCAGCACATGGAGGAGTGACGACGGTTTGTGCGATGCCTAATACAAGCCCTGTAGTTGATTCTGTGGAGACACTTAGATACATATTGGACAAGGCTGATAAGGAAGCAGTAGTCCATGTGAAGCAGCTTTCAGCTATAACTGTTGGTATGGAAGGTAAAGAACTTGTCGATATGAAGGCGATGAAGGAAGCCGGTGCGGTAGCATTTTCTGAGGACGGAAAGAGCGTTATGGATGTAAGACTTTATCGTGAGTCCATGAAGAAGGCTGCCTCGCTTGGTGCAGTAGTTATGGCACACTGTGAGGATAAGGATTTGGTAGGCAAGGGTGTACTTAATGAGGGCGTTGCATCAGAAAAATATAATGTTGATGGAATACCTAATTCTGTGGAGGATATTATAACTGCAAGAGACATACTTCTTGCGGCAGAGACGGGGGCAAAGCTTCATATATGCCATTGCTCGACGAAGGGAACAGTTGAGCTTATGCGCATGGCAAAAAGACTTGGTGCTGATGTTACGGCTGAGGTATGTCCACATCATTTTACTCTTACAGATGCAGATATAAAGGAAGCCAACAGCAATTACAAGATGAATCCGCCGCTTAGGACAGAGGAGGATGTCAAGGCTCTTATTGAGGGCTTGATAGATGGCACTATGCCTTGTATATCTACCGACCATGCACCTCACTCAGATGATGAAAAGGATAAATATTTTGACAAAGCTCCTTTTGGAATTGTCGGTCTTGAGACATCTGCTGCACTTACTTATACAGCGCTCGTATCTACGGGACTTATGGATATGATGGATATGGCAAAAAAAATGAGCTACAATCCTGCACATGTCATAGGCATAGATAAGGATTACGGCAAGCTTACCGAGGGTGCAAAAGCTGATATAGCGATATTTGACCCGAATATAGAGTGGGAGGTTAAGGCTTCGGAGTTTTTCTCAAAAGGACACAACACACCATACGAAGGACAGGTGCTTAAGGGGAAGGTTACCGATACGATAGTTGATGGTAAGGTTGTTTATAGTGAATAATTTAATTATAATTCGCTTAAAGTGATAAAAAAATTGAGATTTAGCGAATTATAATTACAGATATGTCTTGTAAATCTTTAAAAAATCGATTATAATTCACTAAAAGTAGTAAAAAAATTAAGATTTAGTGAATTATAAGGTGGAGTAGAAATGATTATAGGAAGAGATAGAGAGTTATCATTATTAAAAAAAATAATTAATGATGATAGTTCACATTTTTTAGCTGTATATGGAAGAAGAAGGATTTGAAAAACATATCTTATCAGAGAGGCTTATGAAGAAAGATTTACATTTCAGCATGCCGGATTGTTTGAAGGAACATTAAAGGAACAGCTTTTTGCTTTTGAAACCTCAATAAAAGATGCAGGAGGTGAATCTTCAAAGAACCCTCAAAGCTGGTTAGAGGCATTTGAAGATTTAAAGGAGTTGATAAGAAACTCTAAAGAAAAAAAGAAGATTATTTTTATTGATGAGCTATCATGGATGGACACACCTAAAAGTAATCTGCTTACAGCCCTTGAACATTTTTGGAATAGCTGGGCGTCGGCAAGAAAGGATATAGTTCTTATAGTATGCGCATCTGCAACATCATGGATGTTATCAAAGGTAGTTCATAATAAAGGAGGTCTATACAATAGACTTACTGAACATATTAACCTACAGCCATTTTCGTTAGCTGAGTGTGAAGAATATATGCGTGTAAATGGACTATCATTTAACAAAGAACAGATTTTACAGTATTATATGATCTTTGGAGGAGTACCATATTACTGGAGTTTTTTAGAAAAGGGATTTAGTTTGGCACAAAATGTAGATAGAATAATATTCCAAAAGGACGCTCCGTTAAAGGATGAGTTCAAATATTTATATGCTTCAATTTTTAAGAATCCGGACATGCATCTAAAAATAATTAAAGCTTTAAGCCTGAAAAAGGTTGGCATGACACGAGAAGAGATAATAAAAAGCATTAATATTGCTAATTCAGGGGAATTAACCAAGAAACTTGAAGAGCTTGAAAGCTGTGGATTTATCAGGAAATATTATGCATTTGGCATGAAAAAGAAAAATGCTGTTTATCAGCTTATAGATTTCTTTACCTTGTTTTATTACAGATTTTTAATGAATGAACCAACGGATGAGCATTTTTGGAGTAATCAGATAAATACCCCTGCTGTTAATACATGGATGGGATATGCTTTTGAAAGAGTATGTCTTATGCATATAGAACAGATAAAACAAAAATTAGGAATATCAGGGGTATATACTGATGTAAATTCATGGTATTGCAAGGCTGATAAGGACAACGGTATAGCAGGCTCCCAAATTGATTTACTTATTGTAAGAAAAGATAAAGTGATAAATCTTTGCGAAATGAAGTATTCAAATACGGAATATACAATAACACAAAAAGTAGATAAAAATATAAAAAATAAAATAAATGATTTAATTGTTTCAACAGGAACTAAATATGCTATTTATCCTACACTTGTTACAACTTATGGAATGGTTGAAAATTCGTATTCAAGTAATATTCAGTCGGTTGTAACTATGGATGATTTATTTAGAAATAAAGAAATTTAACAAGGTAAGAAACTATGTATAGCCGTATATCTATTAATGATAAGGATAAAGAGAGAATAAAAGATTATATTATCAATAATCCATATAAAAATAATACAATAAGACAGCTTGAATTTGATAAGGCTATACATGATGATGTCAATAATTTTACATTGGTTTTATCAGGATATATATCAGCCGCATTTGAGCGTATGGGAAATGACTATGACAGGTATGATTTTATTTTGATAAAAGGAAATGAAATTTTTGATTTATCTTGTATAAGCTTTCATAAAGATGGGTGCATCAAGATTGTACATTGCAGTGGATATACAGGATTTGAAGATGCTGTAATTATAAGGGCAGTTAGAGAATTAATACATTAGAAAGGATTTCGAGGTCTGCGTTATGAGATTTGTTGTACAGAGGGTAACAGGCGCAAGTGTTACCATAGATGAGAAAATAAACGGAAAAATTGAAAAAGGCTTTCTCGTGCTGATTGGTGTATGCGGAGAGGACACGAAGGAGATAGCAGACAAGATGGTTAAAAAGCTGATTGGACTTCGGATATTCGCAGATGATGATGGTAAGACTAATCTATCAATAAAGGATGTGGATGGGCAGCTTCTTCTGGTGTCACAGTTTACACTATATGCAGATTGCAAGAAGGGTAACCGTCCATCATTTATAAAAGCCGGAAGCCCTGAACACGCAGAAGAAATATATAATTATATAGTTGAGCTATGTAAAAATGAAATTAAAGTGGTTGAGACCGGAGAGTTCGGCGCAGACATGCAGGTTGAGCTTATAAATGATGGTCCATTTACAATAATATTGGACAGTACAGAAATCTGTTAAACTATGTATATGGCTTACGAAGCTTGGATGAATCCATAAGCAGGTAATATGAGCCGCCGGTGCGTGCGAATCTTTGCAGTGCATCAGTCTCCAAATACCTGAATTTTTTACGTCGTATAAATTGTCATTCAACAAGGCGTTCCGAATGAGTCGTAGTTTTTCTACGACGAATGAGGACAACGAAGTTGATGGCAATTTAGACAAGTAATAAAATGCACTTATTTGGAGACTGCTGCACTAACGCGTGCCTGCGATGGATTTATCCAAGCGAGTAGGCTTGTAGAATAAGGAGGAGAAATTATGGATAATAAGGCATTGTACAAACTTTCATACGGAGTGTTTATGCTCGGTACAAAGAGCGGTGACAAGATGAACGCATGTATAACCAATACCTGTATACAGGTGGCAAATGACCCTGTACGAGTGGCAATATCAGTGATTAACAAGAATTATACCTGTGAGTTAATTAAGGAGAGTAAGCAGTTTGCACTTACTATGCTTGATAAGACGGTAAGTTTTGATACGATTAAAAGATTTGGATTCCAATCAGGTCGTGATGTGGACAAATTTGCGGAATTTACGCCGCAGCTTGATGATATGGGCAATCCGTATATTGCTTGGCAGTCCTGCGCAGTTATATCCTGTAAGGTGCTTTCGGAGACAGACCTTGGTTCGCATACATTGTTTATAGCTGAGATTGTGGATGCAAAGGTGCTTAGTGACAATCCGCCTCTTACCTATGCTGATTATCAAAGTGATGTAAAACCAAAGCCTGAAAAAGTGGATAAGGAAAAGAAGATTGTAGGCTGGAAATGTAAGATATGCGGATATGTATATGAGGGTGAGACGCTTCCGTCAGATTTTACCTGCCCGTTATGCGGACATGATGCAAGTGATTTCGAGCCGATATATGAGTAATATATAAGATTATTTAAGAGGAGACATACAACATGAACAAAATCAAAATAATCACAGACAGCTCCAGTGATTTATCCAAGGAGCAGCTTGCACAGTATGATATAGATGTAGACCCACTATGTATCATAATGGATGATAAGTCATATCTTGATGGCATAGACACCAACCCAACGGAGATTTTTGCATGGGCAGATGCGAAGAAAACCACGCCGAAGACAGCGGCAATTACCTATGATAAGACTAAGGAATTGATTGAAAAATATAAAAATGAGGGCTGTGACATAATGTTTTTCTGCATATCAGAGGAAATGAGCACCTGCTGTAATGTTGCAAGGATGGCAGCAGAGGATTTGAACTATGCTGAGCATGTATATGTCATAGATTCTATGAATTTATCTACAGGTATAGGCTTGCAGATATTATATGCGGCAAGATTAAGAGAAGAAGGCAAGTCTGCATCAGAGATTGCAGATATGGTAAATGCTCGTCGTGACAAGGTCAGAGCAAGCTTCGTAGTTGATACGCTAACCTATCTTGGAAGAGGCGGCAGATGCTCGACGGCTACGGCCTTACTTGGCAATACACTCAAATTAAAACCGGAGATAGTAGTAGAGAATGGAAAGATGCATGTGGCTAAGAAATATCGTGGCAAACAGGACAAGGTTACACTTCAATATGTGGCAGACCTAAAACCACAATTGGAAAAGGCTGATAAGAGACAGGTCTTTATCACCCATTCTCAGGCGCATCCGGAGGTTGTCGAGAAGGTAAGGCAGTATCTTGAGGAACTTAATATATTTGAAAATATAACCGAGACACATGCGAGCGGAGTTATATCCAGTCATTGCGGACCCGGTACTCTTGGCGTACTGTTCTATGAAAATTAAAAATGCATAAGGGCTGCGGCATCAAATATTTATTCAATGCCACAGCCCCGTTTTCATTTTTGATAGGAGGAAAAAATACTTATCTACCTGACATCTGCTTTTCCTGCTCAGCAATCATCTTCTTAACCATCATACCACCTACTGAACCATTCTGCTTAGAAGTAAGGTTACCGTTGTAACCATCAGTAAGAGGAACACCTATCTCATTTGCAACTTCAAATTTGAATCTGTCCATAGCACTCTTTGCTTCCGGTACACTTGTTGTATTCTTGCTCATAACTTTTTCTCCTTTTAACAGTAGCTTTTTTAAGATTAGAAAAATCTTATCTTGTAACAATCACAATTTCTTGTTACACTGTTAGTATGCGCGTGATAAAATAAAATAAACTTGAAAAATTTGATAATACGTCAAAAATTTAGAAATTGAATTGCAGGAGGCTATATGGACGATAATAAACAAAAAAATACGAATAAAATTTTAATAGCAGTAATAGCGATATTTGCTGTAGTAATCATCGGACTTCTGATTGCACTTCTTAAGCCGGACAAAGAAGATAAGAAGGATAATGATAATACAGATACAGTAACGGAAGAAACTCTGACAGATGCAAAAGCAGGAGATACAGATGCGCAGGCAGAGGATGAGACACAGGAGGATACTGAGGAGGGAACCTCCAATGAACTTCTATGCTATGCAAGTGTGACAAGTACGAATAGTTGGGAGAATAATGGCAAATATTCAGGACAGCTTGATGTAAGCATAACCAATAAAACAGGTAGTGACATTAAGGACTGGTCAGTAAAGATAGATATAGGAAAGGATACTACCGTAGACAGCTTTTGGAACTGCAATACATCTAAGGATAACGGAGTCCTCACATTAGAGCCTGTAGAATATAATGGTGTAGTATCTGCGAATCAGACACTTAAGGATATAGGAATAATTGTTACAGCATCTTCGGAAAGTGAATTTAAAAAAATTAGTAATGCTACACTTTATGTAGATGGCAAGGAGTACGAATTAACTAAGGAAGACTCAGAAGAAGCAACGACTGATGCGAAGGAAGAGACTACTGAGGCAGAGGATAATTCACAGAAAAAAACAGATGATAATGGCAAGACTCCATTTGAAGTTCATGGAAAGCTGAGTGTAAATGGCACGGATATAGTTGATAAGAATGGAAATAAATTCCAGCTTAAGGGACCGAGTACGCATGGCATAGCATGGTTTCCTGATTATGTGAGCTACGATACCTTTAAGACCTTCCGCGATGACTGGGGTGCCAATATGATAAGAATAGCCATGTACACACATGAGAGTGGCGGATATTCAAACGGTGGTGACAAGGAGTATTTAAAAGGTCTGGTTGATGAAGGGGTAAATGCGGCTACAGATTTAGGAATGTATGTAATAGTTGACTGGCATGTGTTACAGGAACAGAATCCTCAGGTTTATAAAGCTGACGCATTAGACTTTTTTAATGAGATGTCAGAAAAATATAAGGATTATGATAATGTAATATTTGAAATATGTAATGAGCCGAATGGAAATGCTGCATGGAGCGATGTAAAAAGCTATGCAGAGGAAGTAATTCCGGTCATAAGGGAGAATTGCCCTGATACAATAATAATCGTAGGAACACCGACTTGGTCACAGGATGTTGACATAGCAGCGAATGACCCGATAACAGGTTATGATAATATAATGTATGCGGCACATTTTTATGCTTCTACTCATAAAGATGCTATAAGGAATAAAGTAACAACAGCCATTGGCAAGGGACTTCCCGTATTTATAAGCGAGTGCAGCATATGTGATGCTTCCGGTAATGGAAGTATAGATTATAACGAGGCGGATGCATGGTTTAATTTAATAGATGATTATAATCTGTCCTATGCGGTATGGAACATATCCAATAAGGATGAAACCTCGTCGCTTATATCATCTTCGTGTAATAAGACCTCAGGATGGACGGATGATGAGCTGTCAGAGACAGGAAAGTGGTTTAAAAATCAGATAAAAAATGATAATTAATGGTTGACAAAATGAGAGAGGATGTACATAATGAGAGTTATTGCAGGAACAGCAAGAAGCTTACCTTTGAAAACCATAGAAGGACTTGATACAAGACCTACGACGGATAGGATAAAGGAAACCTTATTTAATATGCTGACAGGTTATATACCTGATGCAAAATTTTTGGATTTATTTGCAGGAAGCGGAGGAATTGGTATTGAGGCGCTAAGTCGCGGAGCCGATAGCTGCACATTCGTAGAGCTTAATCCAAAAGCGATAGCATGTATAGAGGATAATGTCGCATTTACACATTTTAAGGATAATTCTAATATACTAAAAGCAGACGCCATATCCTATGTATCGGGATTAAAATATGTCGATTATGATGTGATATTTATGGACCCGCCATATGGCAAAGACCTTGAGAGACAGGTTTTATCAGCTATTAAGGATAAAGAATTCACGGAGGATACATTGATTGTCGTTGAGGCGGCACTTGATGAAGACTTTTCCTATGTGAACACTCTGGGCTATGAGATTACGAAGGATAAAAGATATAAATCCAATAAACATATATTTTTAAAGAAGAGAGAATTATAAAATGGTAGTAGCTGTATATCCGGGTAGCTTTGACCCGGTAACCTTGGGACATTACGATATTATCAGGCGTTCCGCGAAGATATTTGATCATGTTATAGTGGGTGTTTTAAATAATACTGCAAAAACACCATTGTTTTCTTTGGAAGAACGTGTTAAAATGCTGGAAGATGCTGTTATGGATATTGATAATGTATCTGTTGAGTCCTTTGAAGGACTTTTGGTTGATTTTGTAAAACAAAAGAAGACAAATGTTGTCATAAGAGGCTTAAGAGCTTTGACAGATTTTGATTTGGAGATGCAGATGGCACAGAGCAACAGGATTGTTGCGCCTGAAGTCGATACGGTATTTTTATCAACAAGCATTGAGTATTCATATTTAAGCTCAAGCACTGTTAAGGAATATGCCAAATACGGAGTGGATTTAAAAGGTTTTGTGCCGGAATGTGTTATATCAAAACTAATAGATAAGCTTAGTTAAGTGTAGGAGGATTTTTAACAATGGGTAAAAAAGGCGTAGAAGAGATGATTGACCAGATTGAGATATTTATTGATAATTGTAAATATCAACCTCTGTCGCAGAATAAGATTATTGTTCATAAGGACGAATTAAGCTCAATGATTGAAGAGCTTAAGCTGAAGCTTCCAAGTGAGATTGAAAGATGCAGAAAGATTATGCGTAACAAGGAAGCTATCTTAGCAGATGCAAGAACCCGTTCTGATGCAATCATCACGGAATCCGTAAATGAAGCTAACCGCCTTGTTGACCAGCATAATATAACTGAACTTGCAAATGTCAGAGCAAACGAGATTCTTGAGATGGCAAGAAATCAGGCACAGCAGATAGTTGATCAGGCTAATGAAGAGGCAAATGAGATAAGACTCGGAGCAATGTATTATACTAAGGATAAGCTTTCAGAGATGAGAGATTTGTATAATAAAGTTCATGATGTTGAGAAAGAAAATTACAGAGTTCTTATTGAGTCACTTGAAAGCGATACATATGTACTTGATAATAATATAAGTGAGATGGATGCCAATATAAATGTTCTTACAGCCTCAAGTAATATGTCCTATGAAGAGACTGACGAGGATGATTTAGAAGGTGCTTATGCAGATGCTCCACAACAAGAGACTCCAGCCGGCGATGATATAGATGAGGACATTGATGTCTATGGCGATGAAGACGATGAAGACGATGACTATGATGACGAGGATGATTTTCTCGACGACTAATTACAGATAATTAAACAAAAGTATAGCCAGACCGTATGTTGATATACCGCATACGGTCTTTTCTATTATATATTTCCATATAGACAGTTTAGTGTCTTTGATTACATTACCTGTCTGTAGTATAGCGGATATGCCGCCAAAGGAGGTAAGACCGAGAATTAATGCAATGGCATTTGACAGTTTTGTTACAGAGCCGGATGTCATATATTTGTCGGCTATAAGCCTTGCACCCTTGGTAATCTCGGTCAGACTTGCAGCAAATATACGAATATCTTCGGGAATCATTTTTAAAGTTAGTATGTACTCACTTATAATCGAACAAATCATTATATAGAACCCGACATATGTGATTTGAATAATGGTTGACATGATGTAGTCATTACCTGATGTGTTTTGAGAGGAAGTTTTCTTGTTGGAATTATTTTTGTCTTGAAGCGATTTTTTAGAGATTGCATTATTATTCATCGTTCTTGCAGTTTTTTCTTCATTTTGGAAATTAAATATAGAAGACAGCTTATAAAATAATAATTTCAAAATAATAAGAATTATATACGGTGTGTAAATTACAGATAGAGCAAATATTAATGTGATTTTATTATCAAGCAGATTTGAAATTATATACCCAAGTAAAAACATTGGACTACAGTTATTGACGAGAGCAAGAAGCAGTTGACCTGTGCTTTTGTCATAAGCATCATTAATTATAAAATCACTTGCATTTTTTGCACCAAGCGGATAACCACAGAGTAATCCGGTGAACAGGGTGATGATTACTGCATATTTTTTTTGCAATTTTTTCGGAAGCGCGTTGATTCGTGATACAATTAGTCCGGATACAAGCATAAATGGCATAAGCAGAGGAAGAACATTATTATACCAGAGCATAAGACCATAGGAAGCACCGCTTATAACTGTTTTATTGCCTGCTATGAGGCATAGCATTATGATGACATAGAATGAGATTATAAGCATTAGACTTAACCTGTACCTGATTAATAAAATATATGACAGAGGTTAAAAAATTATACTATTGGCAGGTTATACTGATAATCGTTTGGTATAGCGTATCCAAGCTGTTCAAAAACTATGGCGCGGTATAGTTTTGAAGCCTTCATATCAAGCTCCCACATTCTGCCTGCAACCGTAGAATTAATATTTTTATATTCATCAAAATATTTCTTAAAATCAGATTTTTTGGTTATAATTGGTATTAAGCTTTTCTCATGAATATGCCTGATAAGCTCACTGCTTGTTTTCTTGAATGAAAGAATATTTGCATAAAAGCTTAGACCATTATCATAAAACAGCTTTCTGTCAGCATCAGTATATGAGAGTATAGCATGAATTAATCCCCGGTTGATACGGCTTGCAGTGATGTCCTTTGTCTTTAGAAATTCTAAAATTTCCTCGTAACTCATAGTTATATCAAGTCCTTTTATTTTATTCGACAAATCCTTCGATATGTCACAGAATTTTTCATAGTCCGTATTATTTATAAGCAGATTATGAATAAAGGCAAGTAAATGGTTTTCCGAAATCGGATATTCTTTTTGGTACATATCAGCTAAAAGCTTAAGTGCTTTGTTGGGCATATCTGTTTTTAATTTATTGATAACTGTTTCCATGTCATTTTTGGAAAAACATAATTCAGAAATATCTTTGTTTTCTGTTTGAAGAAATTTTCTTATCGCTGTTGCCGAGCTTATATTACCATTTAATGAGGTGTCATTATATCCGGCAGTATTCCTTTTTATAATGACAGGCTTTATGTTCGATTTTATACATTTCAATGCAGATAAATATTCTATTGCAAGTATATTGTTCGGCTCGGAAATTACAGCCTTAATATCATAATTGCCCGTATATTTTATAAGAGCATTCTGTCTTGCAGCAGGGTAGGACAGCCCTTTTTTTAACTCGTTCTTTAATGTATTGGAATATTCATCAGGTTCATTACACAATATATCAGATATTTTGTCGAGTGCACTGATGTCCTCAGTCTCGGCGCCGAAGCACAGATAATCTATCGTCTTAAGCTTATCTAAAATACTGACCGCACCATTTGCAAAATCATAAGCACTGCCTGTCGCATACACGAATGGAAGCTCGAGACATAAATCCATACCTGAGCATACAGACATGCAGGCACGCGTGTATTTATCACAGATGGCAGCAGTGCCTCTCTGTAAGAAATTACCGCTCATAAGAGATATTCCGTAGCTCGCACCGGTTAATTTTTTAGCTTCATTAATCAGATAGAGATGTCCGTTATGAAATGGATTGTATTCAGCTATGACTGCGAATGTTTTCATAAAAAATATTCCCCTTTGATGTATTTAACGATTTATTATTACATAAAAGTAAATAAATCTTATATTATTTTCGTGCGAAATTCAAGTAATCATATAACAATTGGCTGAAAACTTAAAATTTTTCTTTACATTATACAGGCAAATAAAGTAGAATATCCATAGCATATTATCCCGTGTTGTCTTAATCGAACATAAATTCGAAAAATATATTGACAACAAATCCAAATTATATTATATTAATAAAAACGAACATATGTTTTATAGGAGGTTATTATGGCGAACGAAGAAAAACAAAAGGCATTAGATGCGGCTTTGGCACAGATTGAGAAGCAGTACGGTAAGGGCTCTGTTATGAAGTTAGGAGACAAGTCTGCTAATTTGAATATAGAAGTAGTTCCGACAGGCTCATTAAGTCTTGATGTAGCATTGGGCTTAGGAGGTATGCCAAGAGGAAGGATAATTGAGATATATGGTCCGGAGTCGAGTGGTAAGACTACGGTTGCACTTCATGTCGTTGCAGAGGTACAGAAGATGGGCGGTATTGCAGGCTTCATAGACGCAGAGCATGCATTAGACCCGGTATACGCTTCGAATATCGGAGTAGATATTGATAATTTATATGTATCACAGCCGGACAACGGTGAACAGGCTCTTGAGATAGCACAGACCATGGTGCGTTCAGGTGCAGTTGATGTAATTATCGTTGACTCTGTTGCTGCTTTGGTTCCTAAGGCAGAGATTGACGGAGAGATAGGAGATGCGCATGTCGGATTACAGGCAAGACTTATGTCCCAGGCTCTTAGAGTTCTGACAGGTATCATCAGCAAGTCGAACTGTGTTATTATCTTCATTAATCAGCTTAGAGAAAAGGTCGGTATATTGTTTGGAAATCCTGAGACTACTACAGGTGGACGTGCGCTCAAATTCTATTCATCGGTCAGACTTGATGTAAGAAGGATAGAGACCTTGAAGGTTGGCGGCGAGGTAGTAGGTAACAGAACCAGAGTAAAGGTAGTTAAGAATAAGATTGCACCACCATTTAAAGAAGCTGAGTTTGATATTATGTTCGGTAAGGGAATATCCAGAGAGGGAGATGTTCTCGACCTTGCAGTTAAGTATGATATTATCAATAAATCAGGAGCATGGTTCTCATATAACGGAGAGAAGATTGGACAGGGACGCGAGAATACAAAGATTTACCTTGCAGAGCATCCTGAGGTTATGGAAGAGGTTGAGGCAAGAGTACGCGCCAAATGCGGTATAGGTGATGCTGATGAAGCAGATGTACCGGGCACTACAATATCCGAGAATAATACCTATGATGTATAAATTTATCCTGCTGATAGTTTAAAAGTAAAATTAATTGTTAATAATACATTTAAAATTAAAACAATTATTTCTTGACACTAATATAAAAAAAGTATAATATTTAACTGTTGCATTTTATTGCAATCAAAACTTAATAAGGAGGTGCTCCTGGGTAATGCTAAAATATATTATTTTCGCAATAGTATTAGTTTTAGCCGTAATTATTACTTGGTTTGCTGCCATAGCCTATAGAAAAAATATTGCAGAGGCTAAGGTTGGAAAAGCCGAAGATAAAGCCAGAGAGATTTTAGATGAAGCACTTAAGAGTGCTGAAGCTAAAAAGCGTGAGACACTTCTTGAAGCCAAAGAGGAAGCTCTTAAAACTAAGAACGACATTGAAAAGGAAGTTAAGGATCGTCGTAACGAGCTTCAGCGCATGGAGAAGCGCGTAATGTCAAGAGAAGAGAACCTTGACAAGAAGACTGAGGCTGTCGAGAAGAAGGAAGCGTATCTTTCTAAGAAAGAAGCTGAACTGGATGCTAAGAAGAGCGAGATAGCAGATTTAGAAGCAAGAAGAACTCAGGAACTTGAGCGAATCTCAGGTTTAACCTCTGAACAAGCAAAGGAATACTTATTAAAGACTGTTGAAGACGATGTTAAACATGAAACTGCAGTCATGATCAAAGAATTAGAAGCAAGAGCAAAAGAAGAAGCCGATAAAAGGGCAAGAGATTATGTTGTTACAGCCATTCAAAAATGTGCTGCTGACCATGTATCAGAGACGACGATTTCGTTGGTACAGTTACCTAATGATGATATGAAAGGAAGAATAATTGGTAGAGAGGGTAGGAATATCCGTACTCTTGAGACCTTAACAGGAGTTGATTTGATTATAGACGATACTCCTGAGGCGGTAGTCCTTTCAAGCTTTGATCCGATAAGAAGAGAAGTTGCGAGAATTGCGCTTGAGAAGCTTATCGTGGATGGAAGAATTCATCCTGCAAGAATTGAGGAGATGGTTGAAAAAGCACAGAAGGAGGTTGATACCATAATCAAAGAGGAAGGCGAGAATGCAATCCTTGAGGTTGGTGTACATGGTATCCATCCGGAGTTAGTTAAATTATTAGGTAGAATGAAATTCAGAACAAGCTATGGACAGAATGCACTCAAACATTCGATAGAAGTTGCACAGTTATCCGGTTTATTGGCCGGAGAGCTTGGTTTGGATGTTCGTATTGCTAAGCGTGCAGGCTTATTGCACGATATTGGTAAATCAATTGATCATGAAATGGAAGGCTCGCATGTAACAATAGGTGTTGACCTCTGTAGAAAGTACAAGGAGTCAGCTATAGTTATAAATGCGGTTGAGGCTCATCATGGAGATGTAGAACCTCAGAGTTTAATTGCTTGCATAGTTCAGGCTGCTGATACTATATCTGCTGCCAGACCGGGTGCAAGAAGAGAAACGTTGGAAACTTATACAACACGCCTTAGTGCTTTAGAAGGAATTGCTAACAGCTTCAAGGGTGTTGAGAAGACTTTTGCTATTCAGGCAGGTAGAGAAATTCGTGTTATGGTAGTTCCGGAACAGATTTCCGATGAGGATATGGTTTTACTTGCAAGGGATATATCCAAGCAGATAGAAGCTGAACTTGAATATCCCGGACAGATAAAGGTCAATCTTATCAGGGAATCACGTGTTACAGACTTCGCGAAATAAAACTAAAGGGTGTGGATTTATTCACACCCTTTTTAAAATCGGCTTATAGTAAAATGTTATTTGTATTGAGAAAGATTGTCTGCATTATAAAGGAGATTCTCTAAGTGGAAAAATTCAAAAGAAAAAAATTAGAACTTTTATGTGAAGCAAAGATAGTTGAGTTATATAAGGACTATCTTGAAACACCTGACGGTAGAGTTGTTGAATATGACTTTATCAGGCACAAGAATAGAGGTGGAGCAGGTGTCTTGTTAATTGATGAAAATGAATATACTTATCTTGTACGCCAATATAGGAATTCCATAGATGGTTTAAGTGTAGAAATACCTGCGGGGGCATATAATTCGTCCGGTGAGGCTGGAGAAATTTGTGCTGCACGGGAAGCAGAGGAGGAGACGGGGTATATACCACAGAAGCTGTACCATGTGACTAAATTAGTTTCATCAATTGGAACATTTGATGAAACAACGGATGTATTTATCGGTACAGAGTTGAAGGAAGGTAAAAGACATCTTGATGATAATGAATTTATTGAACTGATACATGTACATATAGATGAAGCTGTACAGATGATATATGATGGAGTAATAGTTGACAGCAAAACCATAGCTGCTATATTTGCTTATAGGGAAATGAAATCAAGTGGAATAATTAAATAATTTTTATCATAAAAAATAGAAAGCGATATGTTTTCTATTTTTTTTTGGAGTGATTTATTTGACAAATAAAATACAAAATTATACATCATTATTAATTGCAGTTTGTTCAATTTTTTTTACAAGTCTCATAGTTAATATTTTGATTAAGACGGGAGCCTCATTTGATTACATGGCATTTTCTTTACGAGACATATACATGGGAATGTCTGTATCTGTATTACCTGCGTTTGTTTTCATATTACTCAGAAGATTGAAACAGGTAGTTATTATAATTCTATTTATGAGACTTTTTAAACCTGAGTCTGTATACAATTTGTTGATTTTATTACTTAGTGTGTTCTATGGATTTATGATGTCTGTACAGACATATTCAGGTGGTATAAGAGAGGTAGGAGTATTTTTAATCAGTATATTTCCGCATTACCTGATATATTTATTTGCACTTAATTTTATTTATAGATATTACATTGGCAGAGTATTAAATAAAAACAGGATAAAATTTATTACAATTTTATTAATAATTATTATAATTGGAGTAATATTTGAAGAAAATTTTTTAAGATTTTTTTTAAGATAAAAAATCAATATATTGTAGGGTGACATAACATATTACTCCTTATATTGTAGAATTACTTTAAATGCTGAGAAAACCTGATAAATTCGTTAAAAAATGTACTTGATTTTATGTAAATTACTATATAAAATTATGTCTGTGATAATTATTTACATAAAGTTACAAAAAGTTACATTTATGTTTACTTAGAGAAAAGGAATTTTGATGGGACAATTTATTGATGATTATATTAATTATATAAAAAGGGTTAAACATTCCAGTGAAAATACCATTAGCTCTTATAAGAGAGATCTTGTTAAGATGGAGCAATATTTTAAGAGTAAAAATATAACAAATCTTTCAGAAGTTAATGCCACTGATTTAACCACATATATTGAATATCTGCAGGGGCTTGGAATGTCTACGGCTACGGTTTCAAGAAGCGTGGCAAGCATAAAGTCTTTCTTCATATTTTTATTCAAGAACAAGATTGTGGAGGACGATTGTGCTGAAGGTCTGAAGGCTCCTAAGATTGAAAAAAAACCACCGGAGACCCTGACTATAAGTGAGATAAATCTTTTATTGGAACAGCCTAACACGGCTACCAACAAGGGTATTCGTGATAAGGCTATGCTTGAACTTCTATATGCTACGGGATTAAGAGTTACTGAACTCATATCTTTAAAATTAGATGATATCAATCTCACACTTGGATACATCATATGTAAGGATGACAGCAAGGAAAGAGTTATACCTATTGAGAATGCAGCGAAGTCTGCGCTTAATAATTATCTGAAAAATGTCAGAGAAGGCATATGCGGCAAAAGTGATTACCTGTTCACTAATATGAAGGGAGAGCAGATGACGAGACAGGGCTTCTGGAAACTAATTAAGTCATATGCCAAGAGGGCAGGTATTGACAAGGACATAACTCCTCATATGATAAGACACTCATTTGCTTCACATCTTGTATTAAATGGAGCGGATTTAAGAGCAGTTCAGGAGATGCTTGGGCATTCGGATATATCTACTACGCAGGTCTATCTGAACAGCCGTCAGAGTAAATTAAAGCAGGAGTATGATAAGGCTCATCCGAGAGCCAAGATGGCTTAAATTAATATAATTGCCGCAACCGGCAGATAGAATACGAGCAGGAGACTGCTGCAACTCGCAATCAATTTGTTAAATCAGTAAACTCAGGTTCTCTATATTTTGCACGAAATCGAGAACTCGCTTCGCTCAGACAGCTCGATTTCTGAGCAAATATATTCGAACACTTCGTTTCTGATTTGACACAAATTGTGCGAAATGTTGTAGCAGCCTCCTGCTCGTATTCTATCTGTCAATTGCGGCATTTTTGATTAGCTATATATTTTTTTGATTTTATCTACAGTAGATGTTGCGTTCTGTAATATCAGATCAAGTATTGTGATTGCACACATGGATTCGACTACGACTACTGCGCGCGGTGCTATAATCGGATCGTGCCTGCCCTTGATTGAAAGAGTTGTTTCTTCTTTATTGTTCGTAATAGTCTTTTGCTCTTTGTATATGGACGGCGTCGGCTTAAATGAGGCACGAAGTATGATGTCTGAACCGTCACTTATGCCGCCGAGTATACCACCGGAGTGATTAGTCTCTTTTTCTACCTTATCGTTATTAATTATGAAATTATCATTATTATCTGAGCCGCGTTTTGTGGTTACGGATACACCATCGCCTATCTCAACCGCTTTTACCGCGCCGATAGACATAACAGCCTTAGCAAGAAGTGCATCTAATTTGTCAAATACAGGCTCGCCGACACCTGTCGGCATACCGCTTATTATACATTCTACAGAAGAACCTATAGAGTCTGAGTCTGATATTATGTCTTTAAGATATGCAGAACATATTTCGGCACAGGTTTTATCGGGCATATATAAATCGTTTTTGTATATTTCAGTCTTGTCAAAATTATCATAATCTATAACATGCTCACCTATAGAGCGTGTATATGCACAGAAGGATATACCAAGTTGTTCTAATATTTTTATGGCAATTGCTCCTGCAGCGACACGGCCGATGGTTTCACGACCTGAGGAGCGTCCGCCACCGCGATAATCCCTGAAGCCGTATTTTTCGTCATAGGTATAATCGGCGTGCCCCGGTCTGTAGCAATTGGCTATATTGCTGTAGTCTGCACTGTGGTGATCCTTATTATATACTAAAAGGGAGATAGGAGTTCCGGTAGTTACTCCGTCGAATACTCCTGATAAAATCTGCACCTTGTCATCCTCGTTGCGCAGGGTAGTGAATTCGTTTTGACCGGGTTTCCTTCTGTCAAGAAATTTCTGTATATCTGCCTCATTAAGCGAAAGTCCCACAGGACAGCCGTCGATTACTGCACCGACGGCGGCACCATGAGACTCGCCCCAGGTTGTTACCTTGAATAATTTTCCTATAGTCGAACCGCTCATAATTTTTCCTTTCATAATCTATAATAAATTTCATCAGTAATATTTATAAGTATACTACATATAAGTATTATAATAAAAAAACAAAAAAAATAAAGAGTTTTCTTTTTTTTCTTTACATTACAAGGGTGTTGTGATATTATAATCAAGACTTTCACTTAGTAGACGGATTCTCCACCCGTTACCCGGTGAAAAGCTTAAATAAATATTATGGAGGTCATTTAAAATGATTACAACAGAGCAAAAGAAAGAAATTATCGAGAAGTATGGTCGTTCTGAGGGTGATACAGGTTCACCTGAGGTACAGGTAGCATTACTTACTGCAAGAATTAATGATTTGAATGAGCATTTCAAGGTTCATCCAAAGGATCATCATTCAAGACGCGGTCTTCTTAAGATGGTAGGACAGAGAAGGAACCTTCTGGCTTATCTTAAGAGCAAGGATATTGAGCGTTACAGAAAGCTTATAGAAGAGCTTGGACTCAGAAAGTAAAAACATATCAAGGCATCAGGGTTACACCTGGTGCCTTATTGTTTACAAGATGTACAATATGCTATTAGCGGGCGGTCTTATACTTAAAACATTTTTATATAGTAAGAGTTTGAAAGCAGAATATTTTGTGCTTCGATTTTATGGAGAATATATATGAATAATAATTTAAAAAATAAATATGACAGAGGTGATATTAATATTAGGAACAGGGTGATAGATGGTTATAAAATGCCTACGGATAAAAAAATCCTTGGTATATTCGGCAATCCGATTAAACATACATTATCACCGGTTATACATGATAATCTGTCAGACATGCTTGGACTTAATGAGAGATATATACCATTTCAGATAGAGGACAGGCTTGGAGATTATGTAAAGGCTGCATATGACAGTCATATATTAGGTCTTAACATAACGGTTCCATACAAGGAGAAGGTCATACCATACCTTACTGATATAGACAGGGATGCTGAGCGAATCGGAGCGGTCAATACCTTAGTGAGAACAGATAACGGATATAAGGGATATAACACCGACATGGAGGGACTTTACAAGTCCGTAACAGAGGCAGGCTTTGATATAAAGGATAATAATATAATTATGCTCGGAGCAGGCGGTGCAGCAAGAGCTGTGGCATATATGTGTGTAAAATATGGCGCAAAAAAAGTATATATAGTCAATAGAACTTATGATAAGGCAGAAAAATTATCATGGGATATGAATATAATATTACAGGATAACAATGGGAATAACGACGAAAAAATATTCATACCTATAGCGTCATCCGATTACAGACAGATACCACGGGACAGATATTTGTTTATACAGTGCACATCCATAGGCTTAAAAGCGGAAGACGGACTGCCACTTGTAGAGGATGAAGAATTTTATGCTATGGCAGATGGAGCAGTTGACCTAATATATAATCCGGAGCGGACAAAATTCCTTGAGCTTATGGATAGAAAGAAAATTACATATATCAATGGCTTAAAGATGCTTTTATATCAAGGCGTTCTGGCGTTTGAATACTGGAACAATGTAAAAATATCAGATGAAATATCTGAAAAGATATATATTGAGTTGAAAAAGTCGCTAAGCTGATAATCAACATTGACTTAAATAATATTTCTAACATTGTCAAGTGTATATCTATAATGTATGACTAAGCTGAAATTCTATGAAAAATCTGTGTATTTATTGAAAGAAGTTACAAAAAAAAATAAATATGACGATATACTAAGTGGAAAAGTGGGATAAAATGCCTCAAAATTCATAATTTTACAGTATATTTTGGCTTATATTATTTGACCGTTGCCATAAAATTTAGTATAATAACTATGGATTATGATGTGTTTTAATAAGAATTAGTTCGTTGGAGGTGCCTTCAATGTTGTCATATAGAAAGAATGATAATGAATTTAATAATAAAAGGACTATGAATAACAGTGGTTTCACATTAGTTGAAATGATTGTTACTTTTGTTGTGCTAGGGATACTTATGGCTATATCGGTTATGAGTCTTATGGCTTGGCAGGACTGGGCTGACTTTAACCGCCAGAATGAATATGCGGAGACCTTATTCCTGTCTGCACAGAATCAGTTATCTGAGTATAGTGCAAACGGTACACTCGGAGAATTCTCGAAGAGAGCATATGAGGAGGAGCATAACAATAAGGTTGACCTTAACTCCATATATTATGCTGAGGGAGAAACCTTTACCTCAGAGCTTAAAAAGGAGAACAGCGTATGGACCTCCAAGGAGGCAGGAACCCTCTGCTATGCTATGGCATTTAAGGGCGATTATGCTAAATATATGGCTGGAGAGGAAACCTCAAGTCCTACCGCAGATATAGTATTCGAACTGGTGGAGGAGTATGTATATGATACATCAATACTTAATGAGACCATCTGTATAGAATTCTCACTTGAGGATGGTCAGGTATTCTCTGCGTTCTATACTGACAAATTCACAAATCAGGATGATACGGAATACGAGGCATTTGAGTATAATAATGACAACGACGCCCTAAGAGGACTTGTAAATATTGCAACCAGATATGAGGAATATCGTAAGGAAAGGATGGTCGGATATTATGGTGTCGATACACTTTCAGCAGCACTTGTATCCAAGACTGATAAGCCGACCATATCCAAGATTTACCTTAATAACGAGGAGACACTTAATCTCTCATTCAAACTTGGTAAGTATGCAAATGCTACCAACCAGCTTACTTATGAGATAGGCGTGGTGGATACCAAGATTAATAAAAAGGTTCTTAACATCGTGCTTGATACTTCCACACATTCTCTCAAGAATTATGAGAACAGGGAGGCTGTGCCATGTAAGGTGACAAGATATGTATATGATGATGAGGGCAATGCAACGGCACAGGATTTAGGAACGCTTGATATAATTGCTTATCTTGACAAGGATAATCAGGTAAGAGTTGTGCTTGATGCAGTTGACGCAAAGGCTACGACATATCAGTATAAGACAAATACTGCTTCTTTGACAGATGCAGATTCAATTAAGAATAATACTGTTCAATTTGCCGATACATTCAGTTTCCATCGGTTCGGACTTAACACTGAGGATATATACTGTACCCTTCAGGGCTATGGAGTTATGTATAAGGCAACCTCTACAAAGCAGAGTAACAGCTCAAATGTTTACTTCGCTACAGGCAAAGAGGTTGAGGATAACAACGGCTCATTAGATTCTTCGGATAATTATTATTATACGATTAAAAATGCAAGACATCTTAATAATATCAGATATATTGAGGACTTAGGAGAAAATGGTGTAAAGGCTTACAGGGGTACTGAGGATGATGTTACCCAGACATATCTTCTCGCAGATAATATAGATTGGAAGAAATTTGTAGAGGACGAGAATTACTATCTCTCAAAAGCATCAAATATCAGTCTTCCGGCAAGCTATTATGAGGCTAAGAATGTAAATATAATTACTAACACATCCTTTGCATCTATCGACAGACTCCAAATGCGTGATAAACTTATCGGAAGCGGTCGTACAATATCAGGACTTAATATCAATGAGGCATTCAATACATTAAGCGGATTATACGGATATGATACTAAGTCAAACACAAGCGGAGTAAAAGCTCCAAGAGCAGCTAAAGCGGCAAAAGCACCTGCTAATACGGAAGCTGAGAATAAAATTACACCTATAGGACTCTTTAATACTAATTACGGTACTATAAATACGGTCAACCTTGACAATATTCAGGTAAAAAGTAATAAAGACAGAGTAGGTGCATTTTGTGGTGTCAATGTATCGGGCGCATTAAGTGACGGCACCGAGACAGGTATACTTACAGAACTAAAGGTTTTGAATACAGGAATAAATACTGATGATGCGAGTGTCATATTAGGCAGGGAGCATGTCGGAGGTATAGTCGGATACCTTCAGGGAGTAGGAGACGAGGAGGCAGAAGCATCGGAAGCTCATGATGTCACGCTTTCCAAGCTTACCAATGAAGCTAAGGTTACAGGAGATAAGTTCGTCGGTGGTATAGTCGGTGAAGTAAGAACCTCAAAGGATAATCCGGCTAAGATACTTATTAAAGATTGTGTAAATAACGGTGCAGTTATGGCATCTAATACGGAAATGGATGAAAACGGCAAAATAACTGTCAAGACCACTGATCGTACAAGTGCAAAATATATCGGAGGTATCACAGGATATACTGCGAATGTCTATGCAAATAATCATCTTGAAGAAGAAGGAGTACAGGAACTTATCAAATTATCTAACTGTGTAAGCACACCTGTATATTCAGATCATGATTTGGCAGAATTGCTTGATGACAGCGTAGAAAATGCTGCGGAAGTATTAGAGAGCAAATTAAACGGTGTATATGTCGGCGGTATAGTCGGCTATAACTATTACAGTACGATAGAGGGCTGTACAACCAAATCCTCAAATGGCAAGAAGGGATATGTGTTTGGATATCAATATGTCGGTGGTATAGTCGGATTTAATCAGGGACCTACAAGCGGCATAAAGGGCGGCGATGAGGATGTAAGCGGAGTCAATGAGGCTAATGTGGTAGGCTATGAATATGTTGGTGGTATCACAGGCTGTAACGCAGATGTTAATGATGATAAGGTTAGGGAAGATGCTTTAGAGGCATCTATAATCTCAAATGTAAATGACACAAGTGTAAGTGATAATGAAATCCTTGAAAAAGCAGATTTCTCAGTAACACCTGCTACAGATAAAAATCCTGAGAATAAGATTGAGAATTGGGTTAATAAGGGCGTAATCTTTGCTACAGGCAGATATGCAGGAGGCATATCAGGCTACAACAGTGGTTGGATATACAATTGTAACAGTGAAGTTGAAAGCGACAGCGTGGATGGCTTCTTCCAGTCAACATATTCAAATGGAGATTATGCGGGCGGTATCGCAGGATATAACAACGGTATAATTGGTAATACAAAGAGAAATTCAGACAGCACATTGGCAGAAAGTCCGAGTGAAACAAATAAGATATCTGCTACATGCTATATATCAGGAAAAAACTATGTCGGCGGTATAGTCGGATACAATGATGTGGATGCAATTGTTGAGGATTATGAGCTCATAGGCGGATATATACTTGGTGATGAGGAAGATAGTGCATTTATCGGTGGATACGCAGGCTTTAATTCATCATTAAGACTTTTAATGGATGATGATAACAACGCAAGATATATTGTATCAAGCCCGAATGAGGTTGTTGGCGAATACTTTGTAGGCGGTAGTGTAGGCGGTAATATTATTAATACTTATGGCGTTGATTTGCCTAAAGATAATAATGGAAAACCTATAATTCCGACAATGTTTAAAACTGATAATTTCCTTGGTACAATCTATGGCAAGGCTTTTGTAGGCGGATTTTTCGGGTATAACATGATTACTGATACTCCGTCGCTGACTTATGATGGGGAGTCAGACCTTGATGTATCATTTGTTATTCAACAGAATATTGTTGACGGATTTAATACATCTGATGCAGGTGTATCGACTTCTGAAAATAAACTCAAAGAAAAAACAGATATTCTTAATAACATATATAATGGAGCATATGGCAATATAACAAATTCAAATGCTACTATGTATATAAGCGGAACTGAAAATAATACTACCCAGAATTCTTTCGGTAGAATAGAGGCTGATATATTTATAGGCGGAGTCTTCGGATACAATGATGACAATACAATTGTATATGTAAAAGATGTCGAGAATACTACACCTATAATTGCTGATAAAGCGATAGAATACAATGAACAAAATGGAAGAAATACAGATTATGTCGGAAGAGACTATACATATTCATATTCTTATGCCGGTGGAATAGTCGGTAAGGTAAGTAAAAATATGACAATAGATAACTGCTCCAATGCAGCGTCAGGAACAGTTACAACAAATGGTACCTACACAGGCGGTATAGCTGAAATAAATGAAGGCAGTATTATTAATTGTAAAGCCAATACCTTCGGTTCAAGCGTCGATGACTATGTAGGCGGTATATGCGGTTTGAATAAATCATTGGGTACTATAGATAATTGTACTGCTGATGATATTACGGTAAGTGGATGTAATGTTGTAGCAGGTGTTGTTGCGGAGAATTTTGGAACGATAGCTAATGTCAATGTTAATAAATTAAGCCTGCTTGTATCAGGTAAGGATTTTATTGATACGAATACGGGTGAAGTAGCTAAGGATGGAACTGCAGCAGGTATAGCCGCTTATAATGCAGGCACAATTAATATCGGTAATGATATCGTGGTTGATATATCATCAAAGGGCAATTATGTAGGTGCTGTAGCAGCTATAAATGATGGAAATGGAACAATTCAAAATACAAAAATAAAAGATAGTCTTAATATTGATGCTGACAGAGATGCTTATGATGAAGATTTTATAAGCATTAAAGGAAACATTGACGGACTTACAACAGTAGGTGGCGTTATTGGAAAAAATATAAGTAATAATACAGAGATTATCATAGCCGGATTTTCTAACGATGCTGTCGTAACAGCTACAAAGGGTACTGCGGGAGGTATAGTTGGAGATAATGCGTCCGGAAATGTTATTGCATTCTGTGAGAATCATGAGGTTGTTACTGCTGCAAATGCAGGAAATGCTGGTGGTATAACATCAACAAACAGCAGTAAAATAACAAAATGTAATAACTATGCTGAGATTAAGGCAGCTTCAGGTATGAGCGGCGGTATTACCGCAGTTAATAATGAGGGTGCTTTGATTTCCTATTGCCTGGTTGAACCTGAGTATAAAGACAGTAAGCTTAACTTTGCATCTAAGGATGCAGTGGGCGGTATCTCTGCCTTGAATAATGGCAGCATAGAATACATTACGCTTAACAATGTAAATGTATACAATTACACAACAAGCGGTGTGAGCAACATAGGTGTTGTTACCGGTATAAACGATAAGAATGGTGTAATAAAATTTGCAGCTACAATAAAGGATGAAGCTGGACATGACATTAAAGCTATAGATAAATGTACTGCAAAAACATATACAGATTACAGCTTTGTCGGTGGAGTTGCAGGAACTAACAATGGTGTGATAATGGGAGCGGAACTTGATTCGAATTCACTTCCAACAACTGTAATTGAGTCTGAGGTAGGCTTTATGCCTAATTCCGCTAAAGTGGCTGTTATGGGTGGAGTTGCCGGTGTCAACTATAACAAGATAACCAATATCGGTATAGATGGAAATGTAATCGGTGACCTCGGTGGAGATACGGTTGGTTACGGCGGAATTGCCGGAATAAACGGATACCTTACAAGTGCTGAAGCAAAGTCAGCAGGATATGACAAGTACGATGACACATCATATCTTGCAGTTATATCATATTGTACATTTGACGGAGAGGTATTCGCAGAGGGCTCAGGTGCAGGTATCGCAAGGATAGGCGGTATAACCGGAAATAATGGCTATGGCGGAGATATAGAGCATTGTTATCTGGGTGTAAGAAATGACGGTGATGGTGTAAGTACAGATGCAGACGGTAGTTCGAATACCAGCAGAGTTACCAAGATATATGCAGGAATGCAGGAGGATGCAAATGGCAATCCTACTAAGGATACTACCGTAGGAAGAAATTATGATGTTGAGGCGTTTGGAAGAAATTATGGAGTTGATGTAATAAGAACAGCATACGATAAGACATCATATGCCCATATAGGAGGTATGGCAGGAACTAACTATGGAAGGGTTAAGGAATGTGATAATTATTCCAAGTCAAAAATAACCGGGAATGAAGCTGTAAAAATTTATGCATTTACCTGTGTATCCGGTGGTATAGTAGGATATTCATATCAGGGTTCTGTCATAGAAGGATCCAAGGATGAGCCTATAACAACAGGAATTAATTGGGAGATTAAGGCGAGAAGTTCTGATAATGATAGAGGTAATGGTGGTATAGTTGGCATATACAGTTCAGCAAACGATCTTGCATATCTTGATAACTATGCGGATGTAACTTGTGTTTACCAGACTAACCCTTGTGTAGGTGGTATAGCAGGATTTATAGACCAGAGGGATGTGACTGACCTTACCATATCCAATGCTACCAATCATGGTTATATCTTAAGCTATAACAGAGCGGGTGGAATGATAGGACTTTTGGCGTATAGTGGAATAAGATTTGAAAATTGTATTAATTACGGTGAGGTAAGAAGTCTTCATACGAGTGCGGCAGGCTTTATACAATATTCAATGCATATTCCTACTGATATAGTATTTATGGGCTGCTATAATCATGGAAACATAATTACTTTCAATAACAGGGGGGCAGGATATATTTCAGATTTCGGCGCCTTAAATGGTGCGTCGCTTAGATTTGTTGACTGTGTAAATACGGGTATTATAGGCAGAATTAATGACAAGGATACACGAATAAGATATGCAGATGGTTCAAATAATGAAGTTGATATATCGGGACTTGATGCAGAAGATGAAGAAGATGCAGAAAAAATTAAGGCAGCACAGTCAGCCGGAAAGGCAGATACAGGCAAGGAACTTGATGCGTCGGCGGGATTTTCTTATAACGGCGGCACATTCACAAATTGCAGAAATTATTCTAATAAGATGATATTTGCATTATCATATACTGGAATAAATGCAAAGGATTGTTTTGATGCGAGCGGAACTGATGTTGTCACCAGAAATCCTGACAGCGCTAATGTATTTGTACCGTTTGCAAACACTTACAGTAATAAAAACAACACAAGAAATAATTATTTCATCAGTAAGGATAATAATGCATCAGCATATAAGCAGTATGGCGTGTATGCGTCTATTGCAACAGGAAAATTATTAAGAGAAGAATATACCAATACAATAAAGTCGTTTTATGAGCCTGCAAATATTAATAAGAGATTTTACTATACAGGAAACATTACGACTAACATCAGCTTTGATTTTAAATATGATGATAATTCGGCAGGTATTGATTCACTTGTTGTATATTTTAGCGATTATAATGAAGATTCGAAAAATTCTCGCTATTATGATTATGAATGTATATTGTATGATGCAGAAGGCGGATTATTGACAACCATTACAAGTGGAGATAATCCGGTTTGGGTAAAGAATTGTAATATACTTGATGATGGTCTTACTAAAATAAGCTTTGGAGAGTATGCCGGTGATAAGACAGTTGCAAGGGCTGTTCTTCATACGACATTTTATAATGCAGTGGGTGGTGATATACAGCCGAGCAGATTCCATGGCTTTGGATATGTTCCTTTTGAAGATACGGAGACAATTTCATATTTCAATTCTGCGAACAGATATTATGGTAAGACAACAGATACCTATATGACGCTTGATATGGAATATGTTCCGTATAATCCGGATAATAGCAATACAAAGGTGTTGAATGACAATCTTGAAGCGTATCTGTATGATTATACTGCATTTATAAGTTATAATGATACATCAAGATGGGCATATAACCTTCCTCAGAATACTTATGAAAGATGTACATTCAATATTAGCTATGGAGAGAAATCTAAAGGACTTGATAAGTTATATTTCATTCCTACGACACAGAATGGAAAAGCATTTTCCGATAAAGACAAGACGGATTCATACGCTTACTATGCTGTGTTTACTGATGAAGACGGCAACAAATTCTATGATGGTACTGCAGATGAGCCTAATACCATAGCTAATACTGAGCAGCAGTCAGAGGTAAGTTATGTTGGAGTTCAGGTGCCTTCTGATTGTGAATCAAAGGTGGTTACTGTTGAGCTTTATTTTAAGTGTACGACAAGAGGAAGAACATGGATTAATATCAGAGGCTTCAGGTGGCAGGAGAAGGATAATCCTGAGATGATGCTTATTCCTTATGATAATTCGGCAGGATACTATTATAATTTCTTGTCAAGTGTGTATTCCGAACTTGTTGTAGATAAAAATGAAGAAGGTAATCTTATACTTTATCCTCCATTTATTACAGAGGACAAAGTAGATAGATATTCGATTGTATTGGAGAACAATAATCCATGGAATAGGTTGGGAGATACTTATACATTCTTTGATGATAAGGTGCCTTATGATGATGCATACGACCTTTCTGATGGATCATGGGATTACAATACAAGGGTTGGAGTGTTCAAGGAACTTGATCCGAAGTTCGAAGAATACTTATATTCATCAACTTATAATCCTGATATAAAGCTTGATATGACCAATAAATTCTGGCTTGATACCAATAACAGCAGAGGAAAATACAGAATTAAATGGAATTCTGTAATCAATGCAGTCGGATATATCACATATTACACTATTGAGGATGAAAAAGGAGAGATAATATATACCTCTGACGAAAAGGAAAGTGTCGTAACGACTGACAATGAATTATATCATGATTACGATGCTTCCAAGATTTATAATAATTTTGCGGCGAATAATAAAAATGAAAGTAAAACCTATAAGATTCACTTTTATGTAAAGGCAGTCAGCGCATATCATAAGCTGCATGAGGGCGAGGAGGATCAGAATAAGAATGATTCTGACTATAGTGAGTTGATTGTAGATGGTAAGCAACTGCTTCCTATGCCGGAATATCATTTCGAATTTATAGAAGGCAACAAGGCTGTTGTTGTAATTGATAATTTTGAAGAATTCGAAGCGATTCCAAATTATGGTGAATCCATAGAAATCGTTGTAGAGAGCAGCAACATATTTGACGGACTTAATAAACTTACCATAGACATGTCTAAGGGAAGAGCATATAGTGAGCCGTTTGTTGTGACAAATCTTGAGGAAAATCAAAATAAAGATATCACTATTTTTAGCAACTATAGAACAGGAGCATATGCACAGCCAAAGACTGATGAAGCTAAGAATATTTATATGACATCGGCGTATAGCTATTTATCAGGTGGACTTTTGGGAAGCAGGCAGCATTATAGAAGGAATGCGGAAACCAATGATATTTATGTTATTACTACTAATTTCAAGGGCTTCTATGGTAATACAAATGATGCTATGACCTATAATACTGAGCTTGTTGCAAATAACATTGATGTTTATACTGTAGCAGATATTGTCGCTTATGATGAAACACTTGGTGTGCCTGTCGCTTATGATCGTGGTAATATCCATACGGCTTCCAAGGAGGGTGGCGCAAATGCTAACTTCACGGTATCATTGTCGGGACTTCCTTCTGATATTATTGGAAGAGAATTCGAGGTGCGTTCATATCTTTATGCAACACAAAGTTACATTATGTATATGGGACATGATGTTGAAAAGGGTGTTACGCTTAGCTCAATTGATGATGTTAAGGATATAAAGGATAAATATTATTACAATACTGAGGGTATCATTGCGACCGATACGGATGAAGGACCTCAGAGTATATATGATGATGAGAAGAAGGCACTTAAACCTGGATATGTAATATATGATAATCAAGATGGAACATATGACATATATTATTCATCTTCGATTGCTATGGATGATATGAGTGTTGCATCAGGCGAGGAAAAGGGCTTGTATAATGTGCGTCGTATGACTTATTATCCTCATGGCGAGGATGAGAATGATGCATCGGATGGTTATGGATATTATCTTGCTAAGGATTTAAGAGAGAACAGAAATATCAATAACACTTGGACATACGGATACAATGTTGCAAGTATGGTATTTGAGCTTAAACCATACAAGCATGAGGTTATTGGAAGATGGAACAGCGGCGGTAAGAAATATGCAAATGTAAGATTCTATTTTAAATGGAATAAGCTTTATGATGATGAGACATTTGGATATATGTTTATAGATGATACAAATAATAATCCTACCAGAGCCAACCAAAATAATATTGATGCTACAACATATTCATATAATCTGGGTATAGTATATGAAGGAAGTGACATAACTGAGGATGAGATAGAGGCATTTTATAATGAGCACCTTAAATTTATACTCAGAAGAAGAGACCAGTATATCCAACCTAAGCCGGTGCTTGAGACGAATTATACTATAGGTGAGGATGCAGACGGACATTCAATCTATACATTTGAGTGGGATAAAAATCTGAATGATTACAAGTATGATGGAGCAGAGTATTCGGTAACTCTTGTTGGAAAAACCATAAATGGAGAAGAGGTTCCGCTTAATACTCCTGAGGTGGTAAACACAAATAGTATAGAATTTAAGGATACTAACGATAACTGGAACTTTAACAGGTTTATACTTACTGTAAATCGTATCGGAACCAAGGATGATACGGATAGGGCTATAATACTTCCAAGCTCTGCTACAGGAGAGTACAAATGTAAGCAGAGACTTACACAGCTTTCACCGCCTACAGCAGTTCTTCATTCAGAAACTGCAAATAACGGACATAGTAAATTTGACAAGAGCGGACTCTTGTATGATGTAACCTGGGGACCTATTACTGATAGTGATGAGCTTATGGATCTGGGTGGATACCTTATTACAGTGAGCGTCAAGGAAGGCTCCGAAGTAAAACCGCATTATTACTATGTTCAGGATATAGAAAATTCTTCTGTAGATGACACTATAGGAATCGATGTTGCTGCTCTTACTGATAATGGCGGTAAGGTTATCGACCTCTCAAATGACAGGAACAGCTCATATGATGAGAATTACATTGGCACATATGGTCGCCATAAGGCGATAATAGACCTGTCAGATTTTGCTGGTAAGGATGTACTGAATATAACCGTCAAGGCGATTGCAAGAAGTAATGCAGAGAATTTTATGGATGGTAAGGAAAGCAGAGAAATAGAAATAACTTTACCTGACAGACTTAAGACACCGGATTTAACAAAGATGAGCCGTACTTTACCTGATGATATATCAAGTGATGGTACTCTTGCAATTTCCTCTGTCAATACTAATGGAATTACACTGACTTATAGTGAGGATGGCAGAACTGAAAGCGGAACATACAAGATAGCTATAGCAATATATGACAACAAACCTGAAAATGATGATGTGAATTATGATGTTGCTATAGGCAAAAAACAGGTTGAGTATGCAGGTGATAAGTATAATGCAGGAGACGAGGGCTACTGGAATAGTGGTGCGATATATACTTATTTAGGTAAATCTGATGAAAAGAATATGTCAGGTACAACGCTTGCAAATGCAACTTATACTATCAAGGAATCAGGAAACTTTAAGCTGTCTGATTATGCAGGCAAGTGGATGAAGGTAACTATAAAGGCTTCCACAAATAATAATATTGATTCGTGGTGGACTGATGAAGACCCTGATAGTGAAGATACATTAAACTATTACTGGATACAGATACCTATGGCTAAGCTCGACAGCGTCAATATTACGGATAGTGATAATGTAAGTCTTAAGTATTATTACTCTTTCACTACAAATGAATGGTATGTAAAGGATCCGGCTGAAACCTTAGCTTATCTGGAGATTGAGCATGAGACCTTTGACTTTGAAACTCAGGATTATGCTGATGGATATATAGTTAAGATAGTAGGTCTTGAGAATCAGACTCAGTATATATACATTGTACCTGATACTGCTGATACATTCAAAGTATATGGTTTTTATGCTGAGAACGATGATACGGCATACATTGAATACATTGACAACCTGTCAAATGTTAAGTCGAATAATGAATTTAATCCATATGTTATAGATTATGGAATATTAAATTTAGATGAAGATGTAGCAGTATCAACCTATAAGTATACACTTGAAAAAGGAGGCAATCTTCTTAGCAATGAAAATGTAGGAGACCTTGACCTGGCAGTAAGGCTCAGATATTCGGGCGGAAAGATTAATATTATACTTCCTGATATTATAAAGATGGAAAGCAATTCAAATCAAAGTGTTGAGACTCTACAGGAAGATTATAATATTACATCTGCTGTTACGGTATCGGCAGTCGCAGGCGAAGACAATAAAGACAACTATGCAGATTCATATATAGAGGGCTTATTCAGACAGAATGGACTTGTTAAGAACTGGGATAAGAAAACAGGATTAACATTGGATGATGTAGAAGGTATAGGTGATATTATTCAAATAGAAGGTGATATATCTATAGACCCTGACTTAACTGTAGATGTTTCTGAAAGAGAATATTATAAAATCACCTTCAGGACGAATGATTTAACACCTGCAATCTACAGAATACTGGTTGTTAATAGTCAGACAAATGAGCTTGTATGTGAGAAGTATTCGGTGGTAAGTAAGCCTGTAAATGATGAATATGATAATCATTTATATTATAAGTCAGATGCTGCAATGCCTAAGGAATATTTCGATGAAGCAGAAACATACAGGGTTATCATAAGCGCAGCCAAGTTTAATGATAATGGAATATCAGAATGGTCAGACAGCTATTATCTTGATTCTGCAGGTATTGGCTCTAATGTTGATGATGAAATAGTTGGAGTAGATGATCAGATAGTTGGAAGCTCACCTGATATGAGTATGATAAATGGTTTGTTAAATATTAATTTGAATGAACCAAATATAGCTACATCTTCGGATGCCGATGATGAGAATGTGGTTGCTGAGCCTGCTTATATACCTGAATCTGATGATACATATACGGAAACCCCTGATGATACATCTGATGACACCCCTGATAATACATCGGAAAGTGGCGGAACTTCTGAGATAAATAATGAAGACAGTGATGATAACTTATGGCATACAGATGATACAGAGACTACGGAAGACTTAAATAATTAATGAATTATAATTGGGAGAGAATATGAGACTGATAAAAAGGATAAAAAACTCAAAATTATATAATGATAATCGCGGCTCGGCTATGATAGTCGCAATTGTCGTAAGTATAATTGTGATTGCGTTTACTTTATCACTGTTATTGGTCTCTTATTCTCTCTTTACTTCAAGCTCTAAGAAGATAACACAATCACAGGTTAAGGAACTTGCCAAATCCATAGGCTTAGAGATAGGTGATGAACTTACTTCTGTGAATTTTGATAGTAGCGCTGATCTTTTGGCGGGTATAAATAATTATGCAGATTCTGCTTTTAAATCAGAGGATTATAATCTGTGGTATTACATACGGTATAATTTGTTTCAGACTAACTGGCCGTATTATGCAGATGCTTCTACGGCAGGTCATATTGATCTTAATGCTTACAGATATTTTGATGTTAATATATCGGGTGGAGACTCTACGAAGTACGCTGCGATGGCTGATGATATATCAGTGCGTATGTATTGGTCTGTAGGGGATATATCAGAGAAGGATGAGACACAGCTTACGGTTGAGGTTACGGTTAAAAAAGGTGACCAGTCATATATATTTACAACATATTATGAGCTTACTGTAAGTGATTACGAAGATGTTGATATTGCAACAGATAATACGCAAAATAATGCGTTTAATCCAAATGGTAATTCCATAGATTTATCTGAAAAATGGAATTGGGTAAAGATAAACTGATTATTATTCAATTGTGAGGTTGGTATATGTTAAGTAAATTGCAAGCATTTTACAAATTGAATAAGAATAATAACAAGGGTTCAACTATGGTTGAGGTTTTGGTAGGCTTTACCATACTTGTAATTGTGCTTGTTGAATGTATGGTGCATATAGTCGGTGTGTCGAGTGAGATGGTGGCAAAAAGTGTTGATATGCAGAATGATCAGGTGACACTTAATTCTGAAATATATCAGACGGGTGTTAATTCATTATTTGAGGATATTGATGGAGTAACAATAACCCTCACTATAGACGAGAGTAAAACGAATATGAATGCTAATCAGGCGAATCCTAATACTGCTATCGGCTTAAATGCCAAGCTTAAAAGGTATCACAGTGAGGCCACAGATATAACCGTATTTAAGCTTATTTTGGATAAGGATTGACGGGCAGGTGAGCTATAATGAAGAAAAATACTAAAAAATTTAATAACAATAGTGGTATGACTCTCATAGAGCTTATTGTAACCTTTGCTTTGCTTGGACTTTTCATGGTGGCGGCGGGCAAGGTTATAGCCGATACTGTGAATGTATATTATCAGGCGAAGAGCATACAGACAGGTATGCAGGTTTCGTCAATTATTAGTACTAAGATAACAGGAGAGATAGAGGGAGCATTAGACGATGGCTCGCTTGAAGGAAGCAGATAGATTCGTATACTTGAAGATGGAAATAAGATAGAATTGTGTGATAATGCCGGAAGTCATATTTATATAACAAATGAGGTAAAAACCGATGAAGACAGTGGCTATATGCTCATCTATTATTATCCTATCGCTGAGGAGGGAGAAGATATTTCCAAGGCAGAAGGCTCGAACTGGACCTTTGATAAAAAGACCTATATGGGCTATAAGATTAAGGAACTGAAGTTTGTCAAGCTCTCCGAGATAACAGACTCAAGCGATGAGGATTATAATAAATATTCGGGAAATGTTATAAGGATGACACTTACCATAACCAGTGAAAGATATGGAGACTATACAACTACGACCTATATTGAATGTTATAATTTCAGAGATTTAGCATCACATGATAAGATAAGTGTGGAGTAGAGGTGAAGCCGATTGGATAAGGAATATAACAAGGTAAGACGCAGAAGAATAAGGATTGCCGTTATAACTGCGGTTTTGGCGGTTTTATTGTTCTATATATTATTTATATATTTTAAGATTATGACGGGCGGCAGGACAGCTTTCAAGGAAGCTAAGAATGTCAAGCTTGCTCTTAATATGATAGACATTGAGTATTACTCAAAGGGTAAATCAGTATATGAGCCGGGTAAAATGCATGGTATGTCACAGGAGAGCCTTAACAGAATACAGGATTTACTTGAAAATGACGGAGTGGTTGACATAATTTCTTACGACAATAAGAAACGCATTGTTACCTGCTTTACATATCAGGTAGGACACTACAAGGTAACCTATGTATATGATGACGGCGACAGTTGGGATGTAGATTATTTTATTGATTTATATGACTATTAAAAGAAGGACATAAATATGTATATATTTTTAAATATTATTAGTATAATAATTGTTTTTTTTATCGGTGCGGATATTTTTTCGCTTGCAGACGAGATAGCATACTGTAAGGAAAGTAAGACAAGCCTGCTTAAGCGGAAATATTCGACTTGTAGAGCATGCGGGCACAGACTTCGGATTAAGGATACATTTCCGGTTGTGTCAAGATTTGTCAACAAGGGGATATGCCGTTTCTGTGATGCCGAGCTTCCGAAGAGGGGATTCACCGCAGAACTCTGCGGCGGTATGTTGGCAGTTATAGTTTATACAATATTGTATTTTGTATTGAAAATGAATGTGCTGCTTACCATAGTATTTATGGTGCTGGCAGTTGTCATATGTATGATTGCGGTCGTCTGGTATTTTATCAGAGAGGACAAGATGAACAATAAAGATGAAAAAAATGACGACCTACCTAAGATAAAGGTTGAGTAAGATTACAAATATAGGAGGACAAAGCTTTGGTTCGATACAAATATAAAGCTCAGGACGAAGAGGGTAAGGTTATATCAGGCGTTCTAACGGCGAACGACGAATATGAGCTGCATGATAAGCTTAAGCAGGATAACAAGCTTCTTATAGAGTCTAAGGCAGTTAATGAGAACAGGAATATTAAAAGGATAAAATCAGATGCAATATCTGATTTTGCAAGGAATATCGGAGAGCTTACCGGCGCGGGTGTTTCATTAGTTAAAGCCCTTAAGATTATTTCCGAGGATGAATCAATTAAACCGAGAGAGCAGGAAATCTATGCGTCAATTCTTAAGCTGGTACGCTCCGGTATTTCCTTGTCAGATGCGATGCTTGAGCAGGGAGATGCATTCCCGCCACTTTTTATCAATATGATTAAGAGTGCAGAGACCAGTGGTAACTTAGATAAGATTGCACTTCAGATGGCAGGACACTATGACAAGGAGTACAGGCTTAATCAGAAGGTCAAAAGCTCGATGACATATCCTAAGATACTCAGCGTACTTATAGTTATAGTTGTTGCAATAATTATGGGATATGTTATACCGCAGTTTGATGATTTGTTCTCGAAGATGGAGTCACTTCCTGCATCTACGACGATTATGCTTGGCATAAGTAATTTTGTAAAGAACAAATGGTATGTAATACTTATAGTTGCGGCAGTTTGTTATATTGCATTTAAGATTATCTTCTCCATACCGAAGGTTAAATATTTGAAGGATAAGCTTGAACTTCACCTGCCGGTCATAGGCAAGCTTAGGAAGGTTATATATACGGCGAGATTTGCGAGAACATTATCGAGTCTTTATTCCGCCGGTATATCAATACTTAATTGTCTTATGATAGCGAGAAGCACGATAGGTAATTCATATATAGAGAAACAGTTCGACCAGGTTATTGCAGATGTCAAGGCGGGCTCGAACTTAAGTGAGGCGATAGATAAGGTAGACGGTTTTACCAAGAAGTTGTCCTCCTCAGTTATGGTCGGTGAGGAAACCGGTGCACTTGAATCAATGCTTGTATCGACAGCTAATCAGATGGAGTATGATTCGGAGATAGCCTTAAACAAGCTGGTATCCTACCTTGAACCTACAATGATAGTTTTCATGGCAGTTATAGTCGGATTTATAATAATATCTGTAATACAGCCAATATACGGCTCATATGCACAGATTTCTCAATCATATCAGTAAAGGGGTGAAAACAAATGAGTACAGTTATTTATCTTGCTAATCAACAGGTTCAGATTGTGACAGGTTCGTCCAACGGCAAAAAAATTACGATTAACCAAAGCTATATCTTAGATGCTCCTGAGGGAAGTATCATCAATGGTATGGTTATGGACGGAGAAGCGTTCATAAGCTTCTTAAGAGAAACATGGAGCCAATACAAGCTTCCTTCCAAGGATGTAACTTTAGTTGTCAACAGCTCCAAGTTCGTCGGTAAGAATATTGAGATGCCTATGCTCAAGGATAGCAAGACATTAGAGTTTATAGAGAGAGAATTTACTGATATTAACAAGGGTGAGGAATATGTCTACGGATATATACCGCTTTTTCAGGAGAATAAGATTAAGAGAATATACGCAGAGAATATTCCTTCGGATTTCATTAAGGATTATTTGGATATTTTCTCTGAAGCAGGAATTAAAATCAAGGCTCTCTATTCAGGAGAGGGTAGTATTATTAATTTCGTATCTACGACGGTCGGTAAGAATTTTAATACCTTTATATTGACTCTTGCTGATAAAATGACGATTACGACTCTGCTTTTCGTAAATGGCAGCTTCTATTATTTCAATAGTACGAGATGTTTTCACGAGCAGGAGACGGAGGAATATGCTCAAGATGTGGCACGCTCGGCAAGCCAGATTATGCAGTTTATGCAGGCACATCAGATAGAATATCCACTTGAGACGATTATTTTGGCGGGAGTTAATCCTAATAATATATATATGTATAGTGAGGCAATACTTTCACAGGGTGTTCAGGTGGCTGTGAGGGTATTTGATGACAACAGCATATCGACGAATGTTGATATACAGAACTGTATTCATGCTTCAAGTGGTCTTGTAAATACAGGCAAGTATCAGAATTTCCTTACTCTGTATTCTTCATCGAAGAAGAAGAATAAGGAGGAGGGCGGAAGCAATAAAGGCATAATAGCTATAGTTGTTACTGTAGCAATTATGCTTATAGCCTTGGCTTCCTGTATAACTATACGAATAATTAAGAATAGACAGCTTAAGGATGTGGAGGATGCAAATAAGCTTATGGAGCTTTCGGTTATGGAGTATGATATGGTAACCGCAAGGAATTCGTTTATAACTCAACAGTATAATTCCATAGTCGGACTTGATGAGAATATATATACCTATCCGGTTTGCAATACGGATATTATGAATATTATAGACAAATGTGCGGGAAATTATGCGGATATAAGCTTCAGTTCCTTTGATGCGTATTCCGGAATTGTAACCGTATCTGCAACCTCGGGAACAGTTGAGGAGATAAACATGTTTATCAAGGAACTTAATAATCAGGATATATTCAGCAATGTCAATTATACCGGTTATACTTATCAGGAAAATGATGATAACTGGAACATAAATGTAAGCTGTACATTGTCTGAGTCGGCAGGAAGATAGAAAGGGGGAATATATATGAAGGTTGAAATGACAGAAAGAGATAAAAAACTGCTTGTATTCCTTTCCATCTTTGTAATAGTTGTATGTATTGGATATTGGGGAATATATCCTATTGTGAAGGATATAGGAGAAATAAATACGAAAATTCAGGAGGAAGAGGACCTTAGGGATATGAATGAACTTAAAGTGTCACAGCTACCACTTATAGAGGGGGAGACCGCTGAGAAGGAAGAAAAGATTGCAGAAGTTAAGACAACCTATTATGAGATGATGGACAGCAGCGAAGTAGATAAATACTTTACGAATATGGTACTTGACTTCGGACTTTATTCCTATGATTTAAGTATTAATATGCCTACAGATACTACTTCTCTTGAGCCATATCAGTATTCTAAAAAGGCTTTGGGTATGACTGATGAGGACTATGCTGATGAAGATACCTCAGCAGAGGATTTACTTAATGTAGATGATGAATATGATGAGGATTTATTTGAGGATATGGATAATTTATCCACAACAGGTATATATACAGTAGGCGTAACCATGAAGCTTGGTGGTACTGAGAAAGACCTTATAGATTTCATAGATTATCTGTCAGGTATAGATAAGAAGCTTCGTGTGGTTAATTATTCATGGTCTGAGGAAAGAAGCATCCGCTACGGCAGTGACAGCGAGGATGAGCTTGGAGACTTTGAGATTGTAACTAACAAGACAATTTCAATATCTCTTGAAATCTATATGTGTGAGGAGTAGCTTATGGAGATAAGGAATAACAAAAATATAAGAATTGGTGATGTATTACAGGAGTTAGGCTATGTAAATGATGACCAGGTAGGGCAGGCGATAGCATACCAGAAGGAGCATAAGGGCGTACGTCTCGGCGGTGCTTTGATAGAGCTTGGTTTCATAACTGAGAGACAGATGCTTGAGGCTCTTGCCCAGAGACTTAACTATGGTGTGGTTAATATATCTGACATTCAGGTTAATATTGAGGCTGTCGAGATGATACCGAGGATGCTCGCTGAGAAATACTGTATGATGGGCTATAAGGTACAGGATAATGTATATTATATCCTCGTAAATGACCCACTTAACTTCTATGGTATAGAGGATATCCGACAGATAGTTGGTATGGAAATTAATATCTCCCTGTGCGAGCAGGCACCTCTTGAGAATTCCATACAATACTATTATTCAGAGGTATCAGCGAGAGAGGCTGCGAAGAAGGCGGCTGCGAACAGCACTCAGGTAAGCGAGACTGTCGAGATAAGTATAGAGGAGGGGGATGATGATACTCCTATCATAAACCTCTTCAATAGTATACTGATAAGAGCGTATAACTCAAATGCATCTGATATTCATATTGAGCCATTTGAGAACCAGACCAGCGTGCGAATGAGAATGGATGGTGTAATTACAGACTTCATGACCTTACAGAAGAACATACATAATTCTCTTATTGCCAGAATAAAAATCCTTGGTGACCTTGATATAGCAGAGCGAAGAGTTCCGCAGGACGGACACTTTAGAATAAATATAGAGGGTGTGAACTTAAATGTCAGAGTATCAGTTATCCCTACGGTATTCGGTGAGAAGGCGGTTCTAAGACTTCTTGCTTCGGCATCAAGTATCGATCATATGGGTACATTTGGTATGACGGACAGAAACTACGCATTAGTTAAGAAGATGCTTCAGTCTCCGAACGGTATCATCTATCTGACCGGACCAACAGGTTCAGGTAAGTCTACGACACTGTATATGATACTTGAGGAGCTTTCCAAGCGGAGCGTTAATATATCTACGATAGAAGATCCTGTTGAGAAGAATGTGACGAAGCTTAATCAGATGCAGGTTAATAATATAGCCGGGCTTACCTTCGAGGTAGGACTTAGAGCCTTGCTTCGTCAGGATCCGGATATCATAATGGTTGGAGAGACCCGTGACTCCGAGACAGCTTCCATATCAGTAAGAGCCGCTATCACAGGTCACCTCGTACTTTCCACACTCCATACCAATGATGCAGCATCATCAGTTGTAAGACTTGTAGATATGGGTGTTGAGCCTTATATGATAGCCAGCTCATTAGTAGGTATAGTAGCGCAGAGACTTGTCAGGAAGGTATGTCCTTTCTGTGGCAAGTGGGAGGCTATGACACCGGATGAGGAGGCAATCGCCGGAGAGCCGCTTCCTCAGGTTAAGCATGCTGTAGGTTGCAGACAATGTAATAACACAGGATATAAGGGAAGAATCTCAATACACGAGATACTTATGATAGATAAAAATGTTCGTTCCATGATTACGAGGAATGCAACAGTCGAGGAGATTAAGGAGTACGCTATAAAAGAGCAGGGTATGAGTACCCTCAAGCAGAGCGCACTTGATCTTGTCAAGGATGGAACGACCACGATTGATGAGCTTATTAAGGTATCTTATTACGAATAAAATATAGATTGATTGCAGAAATATATAATTTTGGGAGGAAAAAACTATGATGATTGACGAGTTAATTTTGCAGGCGAGGAGTATGGGTTGCTCAGATATACATTTGTCGGTTGGAATGCCAACTATGTTCCGTATAAATGGCAGATTGCAGGTTGTCAATGAGCAACAGAACAATGCCGAGAAGCTTTCAATGATAGTTGAGATGCTTTCAGAAGAACAAAGAGCTATGCTTGAGGAAGGTATAGATGCAGACTTCGCCATATGCACCTCAGATGGGAATAGGCAGCGTGTAAATGTATTCAAGCAAGATGGAAAGCTCGCTGCAACCATAAGACTTCTTAATTCGAGTATACCATCACTTGAAATGCTGGGATTGCCTCCTGTATTGAAGGACCTTGCAGCTAAACCAAGAGGACTTATACTTGTAACCGGTCCTACAGGATCAGGTAAATCTACAACGCTTGCATCAATGATAGACAGTATCAATGAGTCAAGACCGGAGCATATCATAACTATAGAAGACCCTGTCGAGTACAGATATGATAAGAAACTTGCACTTATTCACCAGAGAGAGGTTGGAAGAGATGTAAAGGACTTCGCTTCAGCCTTAAGAAGTGCACTTCGTGAAGACCCTGACATCATACTGGTAGGAGAAATGCGTGATTATGAGACCATATCAGCAGCACTTACCGCAGCAGAGACTGGACATTTAGTTATGTCAACCTTACATACGACGGGGGCTGCTCAGACCATAGACAGAATAATTGATGCCTGTCCTGCGAACATACAGAATCAGATTAGAACGCAGCTCTCAGGCGTATTAAACGGAGTTATAACCCAGTGTCTTGTACCGAATGTAAAGGGCAATGGACGAGTAGCCGCTACAGAGATTCTTATAGGAACAGATGCAGTATGTAACCAGATTAGAGAAAATAAATGCCATCAGCTTGGTACACTCATGCAGTCAGGCTCAGCCTTCGGTATGCACACATTGAATAACGAACTTTCAAGATATGTCAGTATGGGTATGATATCAAGAGATAATGCATTCAGATATTCCAACGACAGGGCGGAGCTTGAGCAGTATTTATAGAGCTTGATTATGTCGATATATAATATAGGATAGTGTTTGTGATTATAAGTGATTGACTTATAGAATTATTACATATAGATTGCTTATTATGATAGCTTTTTAGATGTTTTGCAATAATATTTCATATGAGAGGAGGTTGTGCTATGAATAAAAATAATAGAAAAAACAAGGGATTCACTCTTGTTGAATTAGTTGTTGTCATGGTTATAATTGGTGTACTGGCAGCAGTCATGGTACCTGCTCTTATGAGTTATATGGATAAGCAGAAGCGTGAGCAGGTGGTGATGAATGCGAAGGATTGCCTTATGTCCGCACAGACCTTATCCAGCGAGCAATATACATATGGAAGAAATTTATATAATCAGCTTGAAGAACTCAATACTGATGTGGGTAATATGACTAAGCTTAAGCTTACCGGCTCAGATAAGGAAGGCGCTATAACCTATGTCAGATATGGTGCAAAGGGTAAGGACTTATATACCATACATGAGTTTCGCTACACGGAAAATGGCATAACTGCCGTATGGAAACGCTCAGATGCAAAGTGGATATATAGCGACGAGGAAGAGGTCGAAGAACTTGTCGGTATAGTAAATGGAGCATCAGAGGTGGCGGATAGTGGCGGTAATTCAGGAAATTCGGGAAATAATACTCCACCGTCCACACCTACATCGGAGGAACAAGATTCCGGCTCGGATGATACTGGTTCAGGTGATACCGGTTCAGGTGATACCGGCTCGGATGATACTGGTTCAGGTGATACAGGCTCAGATGATACAGGCTCAGGTGATTCTGGTTCAGATAACTCTGGTTCGGATGATTCTAATTCAGATAACAATGGCGATGAGGGAGACAATAATATCGATAATTCTTCAGATAATACACAGGCTAATGCGAATGTAGCAGGTGGAGAGCTTATTATAAATGTCAATGATGAAGAAATTGCTACTGGAAAATTAATTAAGGATAGTGATTTTTGGCCTGATCCTGAAAATATGAAAATTTATATAGCTGAAAAAGTGGAATCAGGCGAGTGGACTCCATGGACAAAGTGGACTGAAAAAATACATGTAGAGGAAGGTGATTTAATATTTGAAGGCGATGACTTGTATGTTATGAAGATGACAATAGACATTGATTATGGAAATGCAAGCAATGGAGTTTCAAATGCATCATTTGCAGTTAAAATTGATATTGATAATATAATTACATCAGCTAACTTTACAACTGTTAATAATACAAAATATTATTTGGATGGTGGTATAGGAACTGTGTATTATGATGAAGAAGATAGTATTTTATATGCAACTGTTGAGACAGGTACAGGTGGGTGGTATGTTAAGCCTACCAAAGAAAGTCATGATCGTTGGGTAATAATAAGAGATTTAACTGAAAATACGGATGAATTAAATGAATAATTTTTTTATAATATATTAATGTTAAATATTATAATATTGGCAGAAATTTCTGCCGATATATGTAATAGAGTGCTTGAACAAAATATTATATTTTGATATAATGTGAGTATCAAGAAAGAGAGAATTTATATCTAATTTAAAGGAGGTTTTCACTATGAAGAAAATTCAGAAAAGTGATAACAAGGGTTTCACTCTTGTTGAATTAATTGTAGTTATTGTTATCCTTGCTATCTTAGCAGCTATCCTTGTACCTGCATTACTTGGTTACATTGATAAGGCTAAGCAGCAGCAGGTAGTACTTAATGCAAAGAGTGCACTTACAGCAGCTCAGGCAGAGATGTCATCTCTTTATGCTAAGGGAAAAGCTCCTTCGGCAGTTGAAGAAGCAGGTTATTCAAAGGATATTTTAGATACAGCTGATGTTAAGCCGATTACATTGAAGATTGGTTGCAGTGTTGCATCAGCTAAAAAAGATGGTAAGGATGTCTTTACAGATGACCATAAAGCGTATACAATTACTTATGTAGAGTATAAGGAGAGTGGAATGACAAAGTCGCTTTACTATGATGGTTCATCATGGGATGAGGTAGCACCTTCAGAACCGGCGGCTGTTTATGTGATTGATTTATCAAGTATTTCATCAGGTAACTAATAGTGATATAATTATAAAAATGCTGCGATTTGTTTCGCAGCATTTTTATAATTACTAAATATACTTTATATATTATCTTATTACCTATAAAAAGAAATGTGGTTTTTTTACCGTACGGATTTTGCCTATGCGGTGTACTATGTTTCTTTTTTAGTTTTCTTGACATTTTATATTATTTTGGTTACACTTGAATAAAGTAGATGTGAAGTTCATTTACTTTAGAAAATCCTCAAAAGGAGGCTGTGATGAAATGAAACTTTACTTGGATAATTGCTGTTTTAATAGACCTTATGATTCACAGGATTCATTTAAAATCAGTATGGAAACCAGAGCAAAGCTTCATGTTCAAGAGGAAATCAAGCAGGGACAGTATGAACTTGTGACATCTTATATGTTGGAATTTGAAAATTTTCAAAACTCTGATTTTATGAAGCGTGAATCAATTAAGGGATACCAGGAAAAGTACAATACTTTGTATATACCGATTGAACGAAGAGAAGAACTACAGGATAAGATAAAAGAAATTATGTCATATAATATATCTTATAAGGATGCAACTCATGCGGCATGTGCTATTTATGCAGGATGTGATTATCTTTTGACGACAGACATAAGATTTCAGAGACGATACAAAGGAGAAGAACTTAAGATTTTGAATCCGCTTGAGTTTGTTCAAATTATAGAGGAGGATGAGATATGATTACAAATACGGCTGATACATTATCTCGTGGTATGGCAATTCTCGCTGAAAATATGGGGATTGTTGAAGCCGAAACCTTTATTTACCTTGTTAAATCCGAGGGATTTGACTATACGAAATGGCAGCGAGATTATTTTGATAACAAAACAAAAGAGGAATTAGATGCTGAAATGGATGAATACTTTGCAAATCATCCATACAGTGGGGATAAAACTAAAATAATATAATGTGCTTTGCGGCGATGTGCTTTTTCGGACATCAACATAAAGCGAAATACCATATCGAGCCAATTGGCGAGATAATTTAATATGTGCGAATGCCGGTCATCTGTTGCTTTATTTGAGTATATGTATGGCTGGCATTTTGTTATATGAATCATTTCTATAATTAATAGGTAAGCTTATTATTCCTTTTAAGCTTTTCAACTATCGAATTCATGCGCTCATTCATAAGATGATACACATGTTCGTTCCTCCAAGGAAGGCTATTGATATAAGCCCTGTCCTCTGCATCAAGCGCATCTAACAGTTTATTATAATACTCAGGATTATCATGCTTTATTATACCGAAGTCACAGGGGATATATTTCTTTATTGAAATACTGTCGGAATGATTATCTTTATCCACAGTAATCTGCCTGTATGTAATCTTGCCATAAGGTCCCTGCTCCTTGATATAGGTTTTTTCCTTGGTTGGCTCATCTAATATGATATACTTACCGTCATTGTGATAGGATACTGAGTCATCAATATACAGCAAAATCTTTTTCTCTATATAGTATTTCCACACATAACTCTGAACCTGTTCATACGATATCGGATAGTCAATCTGCTTATGTATATATGACACCGGAAAGCTCATATCTGCAAGTCTTCTTATAGCTGCACCGCAGGCATTCTCAAATACCATATCATGCAGTGCTTTATTAAAATACTCTGAATTGCTCATAGCCTAATCTCCATATTTTTAATAAGGATAATTATAGTATAAATTGGAATTTACAAAAAATCTACAAAAAACTTGACTTTATATATAATTTCTGATATTATTCTAAAAGTGCTTTGGCACACATAGGGGATTGGTCAAATGGTATGATAGGGGTCTCCAAAACCTTTGGTGGGAGTTCGATTCTCTCATCCCCTGTTTTTAAGAGCTCGAAAATGGCGTAAATACGCTATTTTCGGTTTTTTTTTGTTTTAGATGTAAAATCAAATGTTATTGTCTTATTTTTATGAACTTTTTTAAACATTTTGTATTTAATATTGTAATGAATATTTTTTTGATATAAAATAATAAATGTATTTTTACAAGGATTCCATATCATTACTTAGTTATGGAAAGAATTTAGAGGATGAATTATCATGACTTTATAACAGGCGTGAGTTGTTAAGACGACTTGATAATATATATAAGAGTAAGATAGGGGATAGCGTTCCGTCATCAAAATCCGGTTGCTATATCGCTATGTTTGATATAGATAATCTGATCATAAGCGGTAGTTTGGCTTCCTGCGAGGGCTATGACGATGTAAATTTAATTATGCACAATATAGATTCACTTCTATATAAGGCAAAGAAGGATGGTAAAAATCAGATTAAGGTTTAGTCAAATGAAGAAATTACAGAAGTTTTTTAGTGAAATCAATGATTTAAAAGACAAAATTTATTATGTTATATTATTTGTAGGTTCGGCTGCGATATTAATATCTCTGATAACGGATATTATTCAGGAACTTGGCACATGGGCGATTATTACTACAGCTTTATGTCTTGTGTTCATAGTTGCTCTGCTTATTATAAGCCTGCGTTTTCATATTGAAAAAGCTGGAAAATATCTGGTTGTATATTTCTTTAATGTGGTATTTTTTCCACTTACATTCTTTGCCTGCGGAGGAGTAAGCAGTGGTATGCCTCTGTGTTATCTTCTTGCACTTTTTGCCTTGGGACTTCTGCTTGATGGTAAAGCAAGGAAGATTGCATATGCAATATGCTTATGTGTGCTTGAGGCATCTATATTGCTCAGTTATTATTATCCTGATAAGGTTGAAGTATTGGAATATAAGGAAACTATAGTTGATGTTATAGTTACATTATTTATAACCAGTTCAGCAATTATATCAATTCTTGCTATGATTCTTAATGCGTATAACAATGAACGAAAAAATTCCATAGAACTTCTTAACAGATTAAGAGAGCTGTCTGTAAAGGATGAATTATCAGGACTTTATAACAGACGTGAGCTTTTCAGAAGACTTGATAATATCTATCACAGCGAGTTAGGAGAGAGTGTACCGACATCTAAATCCGGCTGTTACATAGCTATGTTTGACATAGATAATTTCAAATCCTTAAATGATACCTATGGACATCAATTCGGTGATAGGGTTCTGACAGAGGTTGCCGGTATATTAAAGGACAAGACTTCAGAAGAAAACGGCGAACTGGCTGCCCGTTATGGCGGTGAGGAATTCGTATGTATAATACGTGCCGATAATCAGGATGAGGCTATGGAACGTGTAGACAACATGAGAGTAGGAATATCAGGCATAAGATGGGAGGAGTTTCCTAAGCTCGTGGTTACGATAAGCGGTGGACTTGTCTCCTGTGAGGGATATGATGATGTGAGAGTGGTTATACATGATGTTGATTCACTCTTATATAAGGCTAAGAAGGAAGGTAAAAATCAGATTAGGATATAGCAAAAAGCTGTCATACTATGTATAGTGTGACAGCTTTTTTATCCAAAACGATTAGCCTCTTCTCTTATATGCTCTGCCAGATAATATAATGTCCAGCTTAAGTTGGTTGGTGTAACGATGGCTTTGAGTTTGATTTTTTCCAAGCCGCTTTTGGTGTACTCGGCAAGGAAACTATCAAGCTTTTCATCCGATACACCGAAGAAGATAATTATCTCTGGCAATGCCCATAGGGCAGGAGCTTTTATGTTAGTTGAAACTGCCATATCAGGATTTAGTATCGGCATACCTACTAATTCAGATACGGTCTTATTAATATCACTGCTTGAAAGTGTGGTGGATTTTAAGCCAAGACCGGCAGTGATTTTTGAAATCTGATCTGCCTTAGCAGTATCCTTTGTATAGAAATATATATTAATGTCTCTCATATGTTCTCCTACGGATGAAGTTGAATAGTTTTTATCATAATATAAAAATATTATAGCTTTTGTGTTATAAATCTATTTTTAAGTATTATAAATCATTTTCCGTATGAAATCCATTAAATTATACAGTAAAATACATTGTTTTTAACAATTCTATAGTCAAATTAGTTATATTTCAATTCTATTAAATCATTATAATATAAGAGTTCACAAAATTTTCACAAAAAATTAGCACTCAACGCTTGACTTGGCTAATAATATGTGCTACATTAAATATAACAAATAACACATATATAACATTGAATAATAAAAGTGCTATTTGAGAAAATTATTAATAGAGGTTTTATTTTAAAGGAGGAATGACTTATGTTAGCACCAAGTATTTATAATGATTTTGTTTCAGATTTCTTTGATGGTTTTGGAGATATGTTCAGAAGCTTTCCAAGCTATGTAAAGAGCAACAGCTCATATGGTATGAGCACAGATGTAAAGGAGTTCGATGACCACTATCAGTTGGATATGGAGCTTCCGGGATTTAACAAGGAGGATATCAAGGCTGAGCTTAAGAATGGTTATCTTACAATCTCTGCAAAGCATGACGAGTCAAATGATGAGAAGAACGAGGAAGGCAAGTACATCCGCAAGGAGAGATATTACGGCGAGTGCAGAAGAAGCTTCTATGTAGGTAACAATATGACTAAAGAGGATATTAAGGCGAATTTTGAGAATGGTATCTTGAAGCTCAATGTCCCTAAGGCAGAGGCTAAGCCTGAGGTAGAGGCTGATAACTTTATCTCGATTGAGGGATAAAACTTATAACTTCTATACGGACTAAATCAGTAATGCACTGATTTAGTCTGTATATTTTATGAAAGTATGCGGACCGAATTAGATAAAGCGCTAATTTAGTCCGTATATTTTATGAAAGCATGCGGACCGAATTAGACAAAGTGCTGATTTAGTCCGTATATTTTATGAAAGCATGCGGACCGAATTAGATAAAGCGCTAATTTAGTCCGTATATTTTATGAAAGTATGCGGACCGAATTAGACAAAGTGCTGATTTAGTCCGTATATTTTATGAAAGCATGCGGACCGAATTAGATAAAGCGCTAATTTAGTCCGTATATTTTATGAAAGCATGCGGACCGAATTAGATAAAGTGCTGATTTAGTCCGTATATTTTTATGAAAGTATGCGGACGGAATTAGGAAAAAATCGTAATTATATATCTGTATTTTATATTGCTGTAAACGGAAGTTTTAACTTGTATTTTTATGACCAAGGATATACAATGGTAAAGCACGGTCTGTGACTGTAAGGAGGTACAAATGGATAAAACAGAGGTAAATGAGCTAAGAAAGCTATTCACTATAGAGAAGTGTCAAATTTCTAAAATTGTGGGCTGCTATGTGAATGGCGATAAGAAGAAGCTTGCTAATATTGACGAATTCTTTGGAGTTTTACCGGAGGAGGAGCAACATAAATATTTTGAGATTTTCAGGAAGACCCTGTCAGGACAGATAGGCAGGAATCTTCTTAATATGGAATTTAATGAGGATGCACACGACAGGGAGAGGGATTTTCTTATAAGACTTAGAGACAGCGAGCTCAAAGATGATGCCTTGCTTCAGGAGTTTTATGATAAGGTCATAGGTTCTTACAATTATATAGGAAATTATTTTATAATTCTTGTGTACCAGAACTATGATGTGCCTTCGATAACCAATGATAATATTGAGATGGAGGATGCTTCCGAGGAGGTTTACAGATTCGTACTTTGTGCTATATGTCCGGTCGAATTGTCCAAGCCCGGACTTGAATATTACGAGCTTGAGAATACATTTCACAACAGCGAGAGGAGCTATATGGTCGGACTGCCTGATATGGGATTTTTGTTCCCTGCGTTTACTGAAAGATGTGAGGACAGAGACAATATACTTCTTTATACCAAGGACTCGAAGGAGTTTGATTTAAGCTTTATGAATTATGTGCTCAACTGCCGTATACCTATGCCGGCACCTGTGCAGAAGAATATATTTAATGAAATTATTACAGAAACCTTAGAGGAAGAATGTGATTACGAGGTGGTAAAAAATATTCACGAGGAGTTAAGTACCATCATTGAGACTAAGAAGGAGGACCCGACTGTCTCGGAAAATATTTCTAAAAATGAGATAAAGAACATACTTGAGAATAGCGGCGTGGAGCAGGCGAGACTTGAGAATTTCGATACACGCTATGATGCGCATTTTGAAAATGTAAAATCTGATGATAATAATTTCAATGTTAAAAATCTCTATCCGGCTAATAAGGTCGAGATTAAGACTTCCAATGTTGTAATCAAGGTTGATGCGGATATGATGGATATAATTGAAACTAAGATGATAGACGGTAAGAAATGTCTGGTAATACGTGTTGATGAGGAATTGATTGTAAACGGCATTAAAGTCAGATAAGAAATTAATAATTACCGAGGCAGAAAATAATATCAAATTATAATATGAAAAGAATGACAGGATTAGTATAAATGAAGGATTTTATAAGAGGATTAAAGGCGGGTATACCTATTGGTCTTGGTTATCTGTCAGTATCATTTACATTTGGAATAGTTGCTACATCATATGGCTTTAAATGGTGGCAGTCTCTGCTTATATCCATGACGGTCGTTACTTCGGCAGGACAGTTCGCAGGTATAAGTATGATGCTTTCACCGGGACTATACTGGCAGATGCTTGTATCGCAGATAACCATTAATATCAGATATTCCTTTATGTCGATATCCATAGGTCAGAAGGCAGACAGCAAATTCAAGGGAATATACAGATGGCTGCTTGGCTTTTTTATGACAGATGAGATATTTGCGTTTGCCAGTCAGGAGGAGAGTGTAAGGCGTTCCTTCTTCGCCGGGCTTGCAGTTATACCTTATATTGGATGGAGCTTAGGAACCTTATCAGGTGCGCTTCTTGGAAATATACTTCCGGAGCGTGTTATGAGTGCACTTGCACTTGCCATATACGGAATGTTCGTAGCGATAGTTGTGCCGGAGATGAAGAAGGCAAGACCGGTCATAATTACAGTTGCGCTTGCATTTTTGTTTAGCTCAATGTTTTATTACATACCATTGTTAAATCGGGTATCAAGCGGACTTTCTATAAGTATATGCGCTATAGTGGCTGCGCTTATATGTGCAGTCTTATTTCCGATTAAGGAGGAAGTAAGTGATGAGTAATACACAGTTTTTTGCATATCTGCTTGTGATGGCAGGTTCAACCTATCTTATCAGGATTATTCCGTTTGTAGCGATAAAGCATAAGATAGAGAATAAATTTATACGCTCTTTTTTATATTATATTCCATATGCAGTTCTTACAGCTATGACTCTGCCGGCGGCACTTTATGCGACAAGCTCGTTTGTTTCGGCATTATCAGGACTTATAGTAGCGGTCATACTTGCATATAGAAATAAGAGCCTTACTATAGTTGCAGTTTTTGCGTGTTTGGCGGTTTATATTACAGAACTTATAATATCATATATATAATTTTTGGCATTTTTCACTAAAAAATGCTAATTATTGTTGCACATTTGTTGCTTTTTTAGTAAAATGTCATTATGAATACTTATACAATCTAATAATTAAGGGGGATACTTATGGCAGATACTAAGAGCGGGGGCTTGGTTTTTACTAATGACAAATGTATCGGATGCAATCGTTGCATACGAGAATGTCCTACTATTCTTGCTAATCAAGCAGACGGAACCAGAATTGAAGTTGATGATGAAATGTGTATAAAGTGCGGAGCATGTTTCCATGCGTGTAACCATGACGCCAGAGATTATATGGATGATACCGATAAATTTCTGGAGGATCTTAAGCATGGCAAGCAGTTCTCTGTTATTGTTGCACCGGCATTTATTGCGAATTATCCAAGAGAATATAAGAAGGTCTTTGGTTATCTTAAAAAATTAGGAGTATTACATGTATATTCAGTCAGCTTCGGTGCTGATATTACCACATGGTCATACATAAATTATATTCTTGAGACGGGTAAACATGGTCTGGTCAGCCAGCCATGTCCGGCAATCGTTAATTATATAGAGAAATATCAGCCTGAGTTTATCCAGTATCTTGTGCCGTTACATAGTCCTATGATGGACGAGGCGATTTATCTTAAGAAATACAAGAGAGTTCCGGAGCAGCTTGTATTCTTAAGTCCTTGTATAGCTAAATATCTTGAGATAAATGATCCGAATTGTAACGGATATGTTAAGTATAATGTTACATTTAAGAAGCTGATGGAGGCAATAAGAGGTAATCTTGCTTCTGCTCCGGAGGCAGATGAAGAGTCTGTATATGGTCTTGGAAGTATGTATCCGAAGCCGGGTGGACTTAAGGAATGTGCCGAATTCTTCTTGGGCAAGGAGTTCAGCGTGCTTCAGGTAGAGGGAGAGTCAGAGGCTTATGAGTTCCTTAAGCATTATGAGGAGCGTATGAAGACTAACAAGGAGAAGCCGTTATTCGTAGATATACTTAACTGTCAGAAGGGCTGCTTAAGAGGTACAGGAACTGATAAGAGTCTTGATAATACCGATATTGTCCTTGCAGTAGACAAGATGCATAAGTTAGTAGATAATACGCCTGAGAAGAAGAAAGCCTTTGGCAAGAAGGATGATTCTAAGAACTGTTGGAATTATGCACTTCCGGTCGAGAAGAGGCTTGAGTATTATAATGAGCAGTTTAAGGATCTTAACTATAAAGATTTCTGGAGGAATTACACTCCAAAGGGTGTTACGGTTAAAATACCTAATGAACAGCAGCTTGATGATATCTTTATGGATATGAACAAGAAGACGGAAGAAAGCCGTCATATCGACTGTGAATGCTGTGGTTACAGAACCTGTGTAGAAATGGCAACTGCTATACACAATGGCACGAACTTCAAGGAGAACTGTATTCATTATATCAAGGGAGTTGCTGATGAGGAGCGTGCAGAGATTCAGAAGGCTCATGAGGAACTTATGGAGGAGCACGAGATTAAGAATCAGCACCTTAATATAGTTATAGATGAATTCAGAGCTCTTGGAAGTGACATATAGCAGCTTGCAGCAGCAAATGATACCTCTGCAGAGGAGATTTCAGATGTTGCAAAGGCTGTAGAGATTATACTTGACCAGTGTAAGGAATTAACGGAATCACTTAGTATATTCTCAGCATTTATTGATGCATACAAGGAAAGTAACGATTCCATCTCAGATATTGCATCACAGACGAGTCTCTTAAGTCTTAATGCGAATATTGAGGCGGCAAGAGCAGGTGAGCTTGGTAAAGGCTTCGCAGTAGTTGCAGATGAAATCAGAAAGCTGTCTGATTCTACTCAGGAGATGATTGACCTTAATAATAAGAATGCGACTGAGACAGTACCTAAGATAAGCAAGAGTGTCGAGGACATTAAGTATCTCATAGCCAGCATAAATGAGATGGGTGAGAAGATTGAGAATGTAGCCGCAGCTACACAGGAAATCGCTGCACAGAGTGAGACTATTATGTCTAAGTCTGAGAATATCCAGAAGGATGTTAGAGCTATGTAAAGCTTATATGAAAATTTTCTGAAAAATTTTTAAAAATATTCTTGACAAATAATTTTATTTGTGCAATACTATCACACATAAAGCAAAGGCGCTTTAGAAGATAATACTTCTAAGGCGCCCTTTTTATTTATATATAATCAAAGCCAGAATTATGTTGGTGCACGAAAGGAGTTTTTACTATGGCAAAGAATATTCCGGAGCTTTTTGGAAGTGCAGTATTTAATGACAAGATTATGAGAGATAAGCTTCCAAAGGACATCTACAAAGCATTAAAGAAGACAATCGAAAATAATACTCACTTGGAGTTAGATGTAGCCAATTCGGTTGCAGTAGCGATGAAGGAGTGGGCAGTAGAAAATGGAGCTACACATTATACACACTGGTTCCAACCGATGACCGGATATACTGCTGAAAAGCATGACAGCTTTATAACTCCTGTGGGTGAGGGGCAAATCATTATGGATTTCTCCGGTAAGGAACTTATAAAGGGTGAGCCTGATGCATCAAGCTTTCCTTCAGGAGGGCTTAGGGCAACCTTTGAAGCAAGAGGATATACAGCATGGGATCCTACTTCACCTGCATTTGTAAAGGACGGAACGCTTTATATTCCGACAGCGTTTTGTTCATACAGCGGAGAAGCACTTGACAAGAAGACCCCACTTCTTCGTTCGATGGATGCTTTAAGCAAGGAAGCGACTAAGGTACTTAATTTACTTGGAAGAACAGATGTTACATATGTTTCGACAACTGTTGGACCTGAGCAGGAGTATTTCTTAGTTGATAAGGAATTATATAAACAAAGAAAGGATTTGATATTTACAGGAAGAACATTGCTTGGTGCGATGCCTCCTAAGGGACAGGAGATGGAGGATCACTACTTCGGAGCTTTAAAACCGAGAGTATCTGCATTTATGCATGACCTTGATGAAGAGCTTTGGAAGCTTGGTATACCTGCCAAGACAAAGCATAATGAGGTTGCACCTGCACAGCACGAGCTGGCGCCTGTATTTGATACAACCAATGTAGCGGTTGACCACAATCAGCTAACTATGGAACTTATGAAGAAGGTAGCAGATAAGCATGGTCTTGCGTGTCTTTTACATGAAAAGCCGTTTGCAGGCATAAATGGTTCGGGAAAGCATAACAACTGGTCGATGTCAACGAATACAGGATTAAATCTTCTTGAACCGGGTAAAACACCTGCGGATAACATTTCTTTTTTGGTATTTCTTATGGCGGTTATAAAGGCTGTTGATGACTATGCGGATTTGATGAGAATATCAGTAGCAAGTGCAGGAAACGACCACAGACTCGGAGCAAATGAGGCACCTCCTGCAATAGTATCTATCTTCCTCGGTGAAGAATTAAATGCGATTATTGAGGCTATCGAGAAGGATGAGCTTTTCAACCAGCAGGATAGAGTAAGGATGGAGACCGGTGCAACAGTTTTACCTCATTTCTTCAAGGATACGACGGACAGGAACAGAACTTCACCATTTGCTTTTACGGGCAATAAATTTGAGTTCCGTATGCTTGGTTCGGAGATTTCGGTTGCGGGTCCGAATATAATTCTTAATACGGCAGTTGCAGAGGCGTTAAGCCAGTTCTATGAGGAACTTAAGAATGCCGATACAGACGATATGAAGACAGCAGTATATGAGCTTGTAAGGCGTGCAATAGCAAAGCATAAGAAGGTTATATTTAATGGTAACGGATATACTGATGAATGGGTTGAAGAAGCTAAGAAGCGTGGACTTTACAACTTGAAGTCGACACCTGAAGCACTTCCGCATTTTGTGGCTGATAAGAACATAGCATTGTTCACTAAGCATGGAGTTTTCACTGAGACAGAAATCAGGTCAAGATATGAGATATTAGTGGAGAATTATTGCAAGACAATCCATATCGAGGCTAAGACCTTACAGAGTATGTTGAATCATGATGTGCTTCCTGCAATCTATTCATACGAGGATGAGCTTAGCAACACAATCCAATTTAAGCGTGATGCGGCGGGTATCGAAAGCAAATCCGGCAAGGCAGAGCTTACATTTATGTCAGATGCATATGATAAGATATATGAGCTTCTTGCTAAGCTTAAGGAGGATACCAAGAAGGCAGAGGAGCTGACGGAGGAGGATGTATATAAAGCTTCATTCTACTACCACGATATTATTCTGGCTGAAATGGATGAGATTCGTAAAGTTGCAGATGAGGCAGAGGATAAGCTTCCTACTCACTTGTTACCATATCCTACATATGAGGAATTGTTGTTTTATGTATAGATAGATTTTATATGTAAAAGCTTGCATAAAAGCTATATCTTAAGATGACTGATTCTTAGTATGGGAGTTTGGAAAATGAGCTTTATAGATAAAATCGATATGGATTCAGATAAATTACACGAGGAATGTGGAGTATTTGGTATATATGCACCCGATGATGAGCAGGTGTCACATACAATCTACTATGGATTAAGTGCCTTGCAGCACAGAGGTCAGGAGGCAGCCGGAATGGCTGTGTGCAATACGAGAGGTCCGATGTGGAATGTAAGTCAGCACAAGGGTATGGGACTTGTAAATGAGGTCTTTCACAATGATAATCTTGAGAAGCTTAACGGCAATTTAGGTGTCGGTCATGTGAGATATTCGACGACAGGAGAAAGTAGTATCGAAAATGCACAGCCGCTTGTTCTTAATTATTTTAAAGGAACGCTTGCACTCGTGCATAACGGCAATATAACCAATACCGATACACTTAAGGAAGAACTTAAGAAGGATGGTGCAGTATTTTATACTTCGACGGATTCAGAGGTGATTGCCTGTGAGATAGCTGTGAACAGAATGAAAACCGACTCAGTCGAGCAGGCGATAATCAAGACGGCACATAAGCTAAAGGGCGGATATGCACTTATAGTAATGAGTCCGAGAAAGCTTATAGGAGTGCGGGATCCGCTTGGGCTTAAGCCGTTATGTCTTGGCAGGAGGGGCGAAAGCTATATACTTGCTTCGGAAAGCTGTGCACTTGCTTCTGTAGATGCCGAATTCATAAGAGATATAAAACCCGGTGAGATAATAACCATCTCGCCTGACGGAATAAAATCAGACCTTAGCCTGTGTCAGGAAAGACAGGCACATTGTATCTTTGAATATATATATTTTGCAAGACTTGATTCGGTGATTGATAATATAAATGTATATGATTCAAGGATAAATGCCGGAAGGGCACTTGCAAGGGCTTATCCGACAGAAGCCGATTTGGTTGTGGGAGTTCCCGATTCCGGAGTTGCCGCAGCGAAGGGGTATTCGGAGGAATCCGGAATACCTTTCGGAATGGCTTTCCACAAGAACAGCTATGTGGGAAGAACATTTATCAAGCCAACACAGGAGGAACGCGAGTCAGCGGTACATATGAAGCTTAGCGTTATTAAAAGCGTAGTAAAGGACAAAAGGATTGTACTGATAGATGACTCGATAGTGCGTGGCACGACTATGGCTAATCTTATAAATATGCTAAAGTCTGCCGGAGCCAAAAGCGTGCATGTAAGAATCAGCTCACCGCCGTTTTTATATCCGTGCTACTACGGAACAGATGTACCGAGCCAAAGCCAGTTAATCGCATCCAAACATTCATCAGAGGACATAAGAAAAACCATAGGTGCGGATTCACTTGGCTACATGCGAACAGAGGATTTTAAGGAAATGGTTGGCGACCTGCCTATATGTATGGCGTGCTTTAACAATGAATATCCGATTTAATAAATCGGTTAAAATTTAATATAATTTAAAATTTGTTTATGCAAAGACGCATTCTATCTTAATCGATATGATGCGTCTTTTCCTGTTTCATAATATTAAATAAATCTATAAGCAGGTAATATGAGCCGCCGGTTAGTACCGTTGCGTGCGAATCTTAGCGAGAGCGTGCCTGCGATAGATTTCATTTAATATATGAAACATGGAAAAGGCATAAATAATTGACAAGGAGGAATGACATATGGAAGAAATTTTAAATGCTGTAAATGGTGAGATGTTTGGCCTGTGGTTTTTAGCAGGTGCCGCACTGGTATTCTGGATGCAGGCAGGCTTTGCAATGGTTGAAACGGGCTTTGCAAGAGCCAAGAATGCAGGTAACATCATTATGAAGAACCTGATGGATTTTTGTATAGGAACAGTTACATTTATCCTGCTTGGTTTCGGACTATTCTTAGGTGAGGATGCTTTGTTCGGGCTGGTAGGTATTCCGAACTTCGATATCTTTACGAATTATTCAGAGTTTGACTGGTCAGGCTTTGTATTTAACTTAGTGTTCTGTGCGACTACGGCAACCATAGTTTCAGGTGCCATGGCTGAAAGAACAAGATTTATCTCATACTGTGTATATTCAGCAGTTATCTCCGCTGTAATATATCCGGTTGAGGCTCACTGGACCTGGGGTGGAGGCTGGCTGGCTCAGATAGGCTTCCATGATTTTGCCGGTTCAAACTGTATTCATATGGTAGGTGGTATCTGCGCACTTATTGGTGCTGCAATGCTTGGTCCGAGAATCGGTAAATTTGAGAAGGATGAGAATGGAAAAGTAACAAAGGTCAATGCATTTCCGGGACACAATATCCCAATCGGTGCCTTAGGTGTATTTATCCTCTGGCTCGGTTGGTACGGCTTTAACGGTGCAGCCGCAACAAGCGTGCCACAGCTTGGCGATATATTTGTAACTACTACAATTGCACCAGCAGTAGCAACAGTAGTATGTATGATTTTTACTTGGATAAGATACGGCAAGCCGGATGTTTCAATGTGTCTTAATGCTTCCTTAGCCGGACTTGTTGCAATCACAGCTCCTTGTGATACCGTAGATGCCTTAGGTTCTATCATAATCGGTGCAGTATCGGGTGTGCTTGTAGTATTTGGCGTATGGTTCCTTGATTATGTGCTTCATGTTGACGACCCTGTAGGTGCGGTAGCCGTACATATGATGAATGGTATCTGGGGTACTATCGCAGTCGGTCTTTTCTCAACAAATACTGTACCGGGTTATTCAGTTGCCGATTCAGCAGGAAATGAGATGGTAGGTCTTTTCTACGGTGGTGGATTTAAGCTTCTTGGAATTCAGCTATTAGGTATGATTTGTACGGCTGCATGGACGGCAATCACTATATACATAACATTTGCAATTATTAAAGCAACACTTGGTCTTAGAGCAAGCAAGGAAGAGGAAATCAAAGGTCTTGACATTACCGAGCACGGTCTTGCAAGTGCTTATGCTGGCTTTGAATTTGCTCCGACCGGTATCTCAGATACCTCTGATCTTGACGACTACGAGATGATAGGCAGTGTTCCTATGGATGAAGCGGTACCGGCAGCGGTTAAGACTTCTGATATACCTAATGAACATAAGATTACCAAGGTTGAAATTATCCTTAAACAGGAGCGTTTCGAGAAGTTAAAGAAAGCAATGAACGGTATCGGTGTAACCGGTATGACCGTAACGCAGGTTCTTGGCTGTGGTGTACAGAACGGTGCACCGGAATACTATCGTGGAGTTAAGATGGAGATGTCGCTCTTACCTAAGGTACGTGCAGAGATGGTAGTATCCAAGGTTCCTGTAATGGATGTTATTAATACTGCCCGTAAGGTGCTTTACACAGGGCATATCGGCGATGGTAAAATCTTCGTCTACGATGTGGAAAATGTAGTTAAGATAAGAACTGGCGAGACCGGCTACGATGCACTACAGAGTGATAATTAAAACTCACTATTCTAATGCAAACCAATAAATAAAAAGGATATCCCACACTTTTGCATAAATGCAAGTTTGGGATATCCTTTTTTATGCTTCATATGATAAAAGAGAGTTCAATAATACCTTGGTATTATCAACTCTCTTAAGAATGACTAATTATTCTGTTGTCCGCCAACGGTTAGCCCTATTATATCAATATTTAAATATTCTTTTTATTGGAATCTTTTGTAAAAATATATAGAATTACGAAAATAATATTTATTTTCAAATAAGCATAATATAAAAGTTGAAATATGTAAATATTTTTTATAAAAAATCGACCATATTGCTATTTTAGTTATCTAATATATAGAAGATGTGATTAAATTAATTTAATAAAATTATATACAGTGTTATAGATTGTAGTAAGAATTTTTAAGGAGAATAATTATGAAAAAAATTAGCAAATCCCGAAAGTTTCTGATAATGTTTTTATCATTGCTATTGCTTCTTGTGATTATTTTTATTATTTGTTTTCTGATTCAACATAGGAATAACACAGATGAAGATAGTAGTGATTCATTAATTTATAGTACAAACGATGAGGTTAGCGGAAAAACATTTGTAACAGATGATAATCGTGAAATGATTTTATTGGACGATGGAACTTTTAAGTACTATGAGATATCAAATGATTATACCGGCTCATATGTTGAAGGAACCTATGAGGTTTATTGTGCTGAAGAGGCAAAAAAACAGATTATATCAATGTCGGAATATGGTATCACAGAAGATGAACTTAATTCTATACTGGAGTATGATTTGAATAATGGCATTTCACTTGATATAACGGGATTAAGTGAGCTATATGAAGAATTCAATATTACAAATAATAATTCTGCTTTAAAATATAGTGTTAATCTTGGGGATTTTTATGCAATAATTATTAAGGCTGAAAGCGTATATTACAGTGATGGAGAAAAAGAAGAACTTAATAGAAGTATACTTTTTATTGGGTATTATATATCTGATATAAACACTATGAAGCTTACGAACTGTAATGTAGCAAGAAATGTTTTATGGGTTGAAAAAGGTAGGTAAGGTAAATGACAGGCAAATTAAAAACATGGGAAAAAATTGTTGAAATAATCTATCTTTTATTAATCGTTATGGCTGGTATATATAAAGGTTTATCAGGTAGGGTAGATGGCGGTATATTAGGTTTTCACATTTTTATTGGTATAATTGTGTTTGCTTCTTTTCTTGTGGCTGCCTTTCTTCCTGCGACATATAGAATGACGAAAGAGCAAAAAGCCAAGATTAAAGATGAAGCAAAGTGTCAGGAAAGATATACTATGGCACTTGTTATTGTAAATCTGTTTTTATGTACCGGATATTCGGCACTGATGTTGCTTTTGTAATCTCGAATTAAAGATGTTGCAAATCAATATAAACAAGGGGTATAATGAGGGCATAGAGCAGGGCAGAAAGGAAGCTCAAGAGGAGATAGAGCGATTAAAAAAAACTCCTTGCAGAAAAAGAGAAAATGCTATCATAGTATTTTGTAATTGTTTTACACATAGCGGCTGTTGCACTGGTTAGTGTTACAGCTCATTTAATATATTCGTGAGGATAAAAAGTTTATAGACTGAAAGAGAGAAAAAAATGAAACATATTAACAAGAAGATTACAAATATTATTTTAACAATTACTTTAAATATTCTGATTTTAACATTATCTGCATGTAGTAAAAAGGTTGAAGTGAATACGGTCAGAGACACAGAGGAAATTATTACGGAAGATGATACCAATGAAGAAAGCAGTACGAAAGATAGCGACACGACTTCCGAAGTTGAAGAAGAAAATGGGGATAATATAGATTCTGAGTTTGAAGACATTAAGAGGATTGAAATATTCGATGAGGAGATAGAGCTTCCCTGCACATTGGGCGAACTAAAGAAACATTTTAGGATAGAGGATAAATTTCCGAATGAGGATTACGAAAATACCTTGTTTTATTCAATGCTTGTAGGAAAAGGCGAGAACAGCTTTATCGCACTTGTATATTGCAAGGACGGAGCAGATAATCCGTCGGATGATGATTATGTGTATGGAGTGGCTGGCGAGGAAGGCGATTTCTATGATATGCCTTTTGCTGTTCCGATGAACTTTGAGATAGATGGAGTCAATGAAAAGATGTCAAAGTCCGAGGTGATTTCCTTATGGGGAGAACCCGATGAAGATAATGGTTTTGAATTTTATTATTATGATGAGAACTATTCTTATGAAGATTTTGCGAGAAAACCATATGGATATGATGTGATTATTTTAAGCTGGGTTGGTGGGTATGATTTTGATAATGGACAAATGCTTGACGGCGAAGTGATAACTTCTTTTGGTATATATGTTAATATCGAGGATTTTGTGGAGTAGGTATAAAATATAAGAATTAAGGGAGGCAGTCATATTTAACCTCCCTTTAATTGTGTGGTTTACATAAAAATGACACGATTTGTTGCTTTGTGTGAAAATTTTGTGATTTATATTGAATAAATATTTTATTGATATATAATCTTTTTCAAGCAAGTTATATATCAAATTTCTTAAATCTAAATTGCGGTGTATCTTGCTAAAAATCATATTAAAAGTTTATAAGGGAAGATAAAGTTATGTATTTATATTATTTTATAAATGTATTATAATATATCTATCTTCCCGATTGAAAAGATTGGGGGTTATAAGGATGGATAATATGATGGAGAAGGAAATCTATACAATAGAAGATGTGTTAAATACGGAAGAGCATGCAGAGCTTATAGGTGGTAATCTTGTAATTATTAATTACACTTCGCCTGCACATAATTCTGTTGTTGGCGATATGTATTTAAGCTTCAGAGAGTTTATAAAAAAGAATAATGGTAATTGCAAGGTGTTTTCTGAAAATGTTGCGTTATTTTGCAACGAATTAAGTGATGAAACCAAGAATGAATTTTATCTGCCTGATTTAATGGTTGTATGTGATGAGGAGGGCATTAAGGATGATGGAGTTCATACAGCGCCATTATTTGTTGCAGAGGTTACCTCGGACTCAACCAGAAAATATGATTATACTAATAAAATGATTACATATCGAGACATAGGGGTAAAAGAGTATTGGATTATTGATATTCAGAAAAAAATGGTAACAAAATATCTTATTGATGATGACTATGCACCCATTACTTATCTGCATCCCGACAATGTAAGTGTATCTGTATATGATGGAGAATTAGTTATTGATTTTTCAGAGATGTTTTAAAATTGAAATATTATAGTATAAGGAGAATATAAATGACCACAGAAAGAAACATTCTCTTGGCAAAAAAATATATGGTTGAGAGCATTTACAGAAGCGCGAATATTGAGGGAATAGGTGTAACATTTCCTGAGACACAGGCGATATGTGACGGTATGAGCATTAGTGGTCATACAATAGATGAGATAAATGCTGTCAATGATTTGAAAAATGCATGGCGTTATATATTTGATAACATAGAAAAGTTAAATCCTGATTTAGAATTGTTAAAAACACTAAATCAGATATGTGGCAAAAATACTGTCCTTAATTCAGGCTGTCTGAGGAATGGGTATGATGAGCCGATAAGGATAACTTTAAAGGACGGAAGGAGCTATTATCCACAATTGCCTGATGAGGATAGGATAAAATCTGATTTGGAAATGATTCTGAATCAGAATAATGTGGCTGGAGAGTTATTTTGTTACATATGCAAAGGACAATTCTTTATGGATGGAAATAAGAGGACCGCAACCTTGTATGCGAACTTCTATATGATAAAAAATGGCTTGGGAATCTTATCAATCCCTCCGGAGAAGAAGTTGGACTTTTATAATCTGCTTACAGATTTTTATGAGGATGATAACAAAAAGAAGGAGATTATAGATTTTCTGTATGAAAGCTGTATAACACTATAATTAGAACATTATATAAAGCATTGAATAAACAGTAAAATTTCCCTTTGGCGTTTTTAACTATAATATATTAGATTAGTTAAACTTAAGCTTTAAGACTTAGGCTTCGGTTGCGTTGGGTGGTTTTTATGGCTATTAAAATAAACTCGTTTACTACTATCTATAATTGGAATCATAATATCTATACGGAATATCGTATCATAGCTGTATGTTAAAAAACCATGATTTTTTTCGACAGTATTTCTTATATTACTTAGACCATATCCATGATTT
>JAFVBE010000039.1 GCA_017480195.1 Lachnospiraceae bacterium | reverse complement strand
TGGGGGCGAAAATGAATTGCTATTTGTTTCATTTTCGCCCCCAACCCCCGTCCCCAAGGGCAATAATTTATTTTAATCTCCTCTTGATTTTTCTTGTGAAAAGTCATACAATTAAAATCGGAAGAAATTGGTCTTATTTTGGATTATAAGGCCTAATAAATATAAACGGAGGGCTAAAAATGAGTAACAAACTTAGTTTGTCAGCAAGTGACAGGATAAATGTCTTACTTGATGACTCAAGCTTTGTTGAAATCGGGGCGTATGTTACAGCCAGAAGTACGGATTTCAACATGCAGGAAAAGGATTCTCCAAAAGACGGTGTCATAACCGGCTATGGTGTAATCAACGGAAAGCTGGTTTATGTCTACAGCCAGGACGCAAGCGTATTCGGCGGTGCAGTCGGTGAGATGCACGCCAAGAAGATTGCTAAGGTCTATGATATGGCTATGAAGGTGGGTGCACCTGTTATAGGACTTGTAGACTGTGCAGGTCTTAGACTTCAGGAGGCTACGGATGCGATGACTGCTTTCGGAAGACTCTATCTTAAGCAGACACTTGCTTCGGGAGTTGTGCCACAGATAACCGGTATATTCGGTAACTGCGGAGGCGGCAGCGCTCTTATTCCTGCTTTATCTGATTTTACATTTATGACTAAAGAGGGATCAAAACTGTTTGTGAACAGCCCTAATGCATTGGATAGTAATTATGCAGGCAAGTGTGATACGGCAGACGCTTCATACCTTGCAAGCAATACTGATATGGTTACGGCAGTATATGAGGATGATACTGAGCTTCTTGCACAGATAAGGAATCTCGTAGATATACTTCCATCAAATAATGCTGACGAGGCATTGGTTGAATGTAATGATGACCTTAATCGTGTAATCGCTAATCTTGATTCTTTCAAGGATGATGCAAGAGCAGTTATACAGAATATAGCTGACAATAATATTTTCTTTGAGGTTAATAAGGATTATGCCAAGGAGATTGTTGCAGGCTTTGTCCGCTTTGACGGAGAGACTGTTGGTGTAGTTGCCAACCAAATTAAAGAAGGTTCAAGTAAGCTTTCGGCAGAGGGTGCTTACCTTGCGGCAGATTTTGTAAAGTTCTGTGATTCCTTTAATATACCTGTTCTTACATTGGTAAATACTGATGGATTTGAAGCAACGGTTGAGAATGAGAGAAGAATAGCTGATGCGGCAGCGAAGCTTACCTATTCATTTGCAAATGCTACAGTGCCTAAGGTTACCGTAGTTATCGGTGATGCTTATGGTACTGCTTATACAGTTATGAATTCAAAGTCTATCGGAGCTGATATGGTCTATGCATGGCCTACTGCTAAAATCGGAACTATGGATCCTGAGATGGCAGTTAAGATTATGTATGACAGCGATATAGCAGAGGCAGACGACAAGGCAGCTAAGGTAGCTGAGCTTAAGAAGGAGTACACTGAATTACAGTCAAGTGCACTTGCTGCGGCTAAGCGTGGATATATAGATGACATTATCGAGCCTGATGCAACCAGAAAGAGAGTTGTGGCAGCCTTCGAGATGTTATATACAAAAGAAGATTTAAGACCGGATAAGAAACATGGAACAGTATAGGAGAGGAGATAACTAAATGAAAATGAGAAAATTTTTATTAGTATTTTCAATTTTAGCTGTTATGTTTTCTTTGGCAGGCTGTTCAGATGAGACTGAGGCACCATTTGATTATGATGAGACAGAGATAGTAATTCAGACTATGGATTATTTCGTTCAGTACAGTGATGTAAGTGACGAATACAAGGATTACTATATATCCTCGGGGGATGAATTTGAGCAGTCAGCAGTTAAAGGTATTGACCAGGCGGTAAATAATGATAAGGTTGGAAGGTTTGAGGACTTTTCAACACCGGTACAATACTATTCATTATATGGTCAGGACGCTTTAGCAAATATTGATTATGAAATTGAAAATGCAAGCGACTATGTTATGGTTACGGTTATAAACCATGCTGATAATCGTGATGTAGAAATATCTGTAAAATATGTAGAAAATGATGATTATTATATTGCCTTAGATCAGGCAACAAGAGGATTTAATGTTGATTCTGTTCTTGAAAGCTTTGAATATTATGCTTCATTGTATGGTATGTCTGTTGATGAATATGTACAGCTTACTCTTGAGCAGTACGGAGTCAGCACCCTTGAAGAAGCGATAGAGATTGAGCGTGAAAATATCAAGGCTTCATTAGGTGTTTATCCATATACACCTGAGGAAATGGTAGTATCCGCAGTATATTCCAAGAAAGAGCTTATGGGACAGGCGGGTATGAATACGCTTCTTGGTATGGGTACAGTATTTGTAGTATTGATATTCATATCGTTCATAATATCATTATTCAAATATCTGCCTAAGTTGTTAGGCAAGAAGAAGGATAAAAAGGATATTGAGGCTGACAAGGAGCCTGCAAATATTCCGGCACCTGTTCCAACCTTTGTTCCGGCAGGTGGTGAAAACCAGGCAAGTAATGATGAGCTTGTGGCTGTAATTACCGCAGCGATTTATGCGGCAGAGGCTGCTTCGGGCAACGCATACAGCAAGGATACACTGGTAGTTCGTTCAATTAAGAGAGTAAATAGATAATTATAATATTTAGGAGGAAATCAAAATGAAGAATTATAGAATTACTGTAAATGGTACAGCTTATGATGTGGCTGTTGAAGAAGTGGCAGGAGGAAGCGCATCGTCACCTGCAGCGGCAGCACCAAAGGCGGCTCCTGCGGCACCTGCAGCAGCACCTGCACCTGCTCCGGCACCACAAGCATCAGGTTCAGCAGGCTCAGTTGTTGTTTCAGCACCTATGCCGGGTAAGATTTTAAATATTAAGTCAAGTGTTGGCGCAAGTGTTAAGAGAGGCGAGGTTATCCTTGTTCTTGAGGCTATGAAGATGGAAAATGAAGTTGTTGCACCTGAGGATGGTACAGTAGCAAGTATAAATGTTGCAGCAGGTGATTCTGTTGAGGCAGGCGATACTTTAGCAACTTTGAATTAATCTTGCTTAAAACCATGTATTTATTAAAACAGGAGGTAACAGCTTAAATGAGCAGTTTTTTAGATGTTCTTAAAAATCTGGCGCAGCAGACCGGCTTTGCAAGCCTTACATGGAAGCATTATATTATGATATTATTTGCATTCATTTTTATGTATCTTGCTATAGCCAAAGGTTTCGAGCCATTATTATTAGTTCCTATCTCCTTTGGTATGTTCTTGGTTAATATGTTTCCAAGCATCATACAGGAGGGCGGATTATTACATTATTTCTATAAGCTGGATGAATGGAGTATCCTTCCGTCACTTATATTTATGGGTGTTGGTGCGATGACGGACTTTGGACCGCTTATAGCGAATCCTGCGAGCTTTTTGCTCGGTGCGGCGGCACAGTTTGGTATATATTCAGCGTATTTCCTTGCATTCCTAATGGGCTTCAACGGCAAGGAAGCCGCAGCAATATCAATCATAGGTGGAGCAGACGGTCCTACATCTATCTTCCTTGCAGGTAAGCTTGGAATGGGTGGTACTCTTATGGGACCTATAGCCGTTGCGGCATATTCGTATATGTCACTTGTTCCGGTTATACAGCCGCCTATTATGAAGCTTCTCACAACTGAGAAGGAAAGAAAGATTAAGATGGCACAACTTAGACCTGTAACCAAGTTAGAGAAGATATTATTCCCTATCATAGTTACACTCGTGGTTGTTCTTATACTTCCAACTACAGCACCACTTGTTGGTATGCTTATGCTTGGTAACTTATTCAGAGAGTGTGGAGTTGTAAAGCAGCTTACTGAGACAGCTTCAAACGCTATGATGTATATAGTTGTTATATTACTTGGAACTTCCGTAGGTGCATCTACAAGTGCTGAGGCATTCCTTAAGGTTAGTACACTTAAGATAGTATTACTTGGACTTATTGCGTTTTCCTTTGGTACTGCGGCGGGTGTATTATTCGGCAAGCTGATGTGTCTTGTAACGAAGGGTAAGGTTAATCCGCTTATCGGCTCGGCGGGTGTATCAGCAGTTCCTATGGCTGCAAGAGTATCACAGAAGGTTGGAGCAGAGGCGGACCCTACTAATTTCCTTCTTATGAATGCTATGGGACCTAATGTGGCCGGAGTTATCGGTACTGCGGTAGCGGCAGGTACGTTCCTTGCAATCTTTGGAGTTAGTTAAAATAAAACCCGTATAATACTATATATTTTGTAAAGTTAAAGAGATAGTTAGGAGGAAAGAAATGTCAGAAGTAAAGAAACCGGTTAAGATTACCGAAACAATATTGCGTGATGCTCACCAGTCACTTATAGCTACAAGAATGACTACTGAGCAGATGCTTCCGATTATAGATAAGATGGACGAAATCGGCTACCATTCAGTAGAATGTTGGGGTGGAGCTACCTTTGATGCTTGTCTTAGATTCTTAAAGGAGGATCCTTGGGTAAGACTTAGAAAGTTAAAGGACGGATTTAAGAAGACTAAGCTTCAGATGCTTTTCAGAGGTCAGAACATATTAGGCTACAGTCCATATGCTGATGATGTGGTTGAATATTTTGTTCAAAAATCAATTGCAAATGGTATTGATATTATAAGAATATTTGATTGCTTAAATGATATAAGAAATCTTGAGACCGCAGTTAAGGCTGCAAATAAGGAGAAGGGACATGCGCAGGTTGCTCTCTCATATACCTTAGGTGATGCCTATACTATGGATTACTGGAAGAATATGGCTAAGCAGATTGAGGAAATGGGTGCAGATTCCATCTGTATCAAGGATATGGCAGGACTTCTTGTTCCTACAGAGGCAACTAAGCTTGTTACTGCGCTTAAGGAGGGTACAAAGCTTCCTATCCAGCTCCATACACATTATACTTCAGGTGTGGCTTCAATGACCTATATGAAGGCAGTTGAGGCAGGATGTGACATAATAGATACTGCAATGTCACCTCTTGCTCTTGGAACCTCACAGCCTGCTACAGAGGTTATGGTTAAGGCGTTCGAAGGAACTGAGTATGATTCAGGCTTAGATCAGACTAAGCTTGCAGAGATAGCTGATTATTTCAGACCATTACGTGAAGAGTGGTTAGAGTCAGGACTCCTAAGTCCAAAGGTAATGGGCGTTAATATCAAGACGCTTCTTTATCAGGTACCCGGTGGTATGCTTTCAAACCTTGTATCACAGCTTAAGGAAATGCATGCCGAGGATAAATTCCAAGAGGTTTTAGAGGAGGTTCCTCGTGTTCGTAAGGACTTCGGTGAGCCGCCGCTTGTTACTCCATCATCACAGATAGTAGGTACACAGGCTGTACTTAATGTCGTAACAGGTGAGAGATATAAAATGATGACTAAGGAGTCTAAGGATTTGTTAGTCGGCAAATACGGTCAGACTGTTAAGCCTATGAACGCTGAGGTTCAGAAGAAGGCTCTTGACAGTCTTGGTATGAAGGAACCGATTACTCATCGTCCTGCTGATGATATTAAGCCTCAGCTTGAGACTCTGGAAAAGGAGATGGCTCAATACAAGAAACAGGATGAGGATGTATTATCATATGCTTTATTCCCACAGGTTGCAACTGAGTTCTTCAAGTACAGAGATGCACAGGAGACCGGTATTGATGCAACACTTGCGAATACAGAGGATAAGACATATCCGGTGTAATTTCAAGGGCATCCTAAATATAGAAGACGGTTACCACAACACGCAATCAATTTGCTAAATCAGAGCACTCAGGTTCTTTGAATTTTCACGAAATCGTGAACTCGCTTCGCTCAAACAGCACGATTTCTGAGAAAATTCATTCAAACCATTCGTTTCTGATTTCACGCAAATTGTGCGAATCGTTGTTGTAACCGTCTTCTTTATTTTAGGATGCCTTGATAAGAACTGAAATATTTTATAGCGTATAATTGAAATATATGTTAGTATTTATATATTGATTTAGTTGTTTTAATCCTTGATATATGAGGTGGGTTATGTTTAAAAATAAGAGAATTCTTGTTGTGGTTATACTATATATTTTGCTTGTTTTATGGGTTATGTTTGGATGTCTTAATGCTGTAGGTGTTCGAATATTTACGGGGATTAATACGATTGATAATTTCTTTGTAGATAGTTCGGATTTTACTTCTACAATGAATTTTGATGGCTTTATTTTTGGACAATCTGCACATTTTTTTGTGATGTGCATGATATGGGCTTTTACGTGTCTTGGTGCATGTGTTCTTGCTGTTATATGTCGTTATGTTGTTTTAAAAAGAGACACAACTTCAAGTGAGAACATAAAAAAATGTATAAAAATTATATTTTTTATGGCACTTGCGGCATATATTATATGCTGTATTTTATCAAGTTTTACAACAATTCTGTTTATGCTCCTGACATTTATATGGATACCATTAAGTTTATATAAAATATATCATCCTTTTAAGGAAAAAGATATTGATAGTTGATAAACTTATAAAGAATATGAAAGTGAGGGAAAAAATAATGCTTCGAAAGCTGCATAGTGAGAAATTAATAGTAGCAGTATTGCTGATAGGTTGTATGGCTTTGTCAGGGTGTGGAAATGGCAAGAAGGATGACATAGATGTTAAAAAAGATGCTACAGAGTATGTCTTGTCTAAAGAGACTGAATATAAATGGGACGGTACAGTTTTTGATTCCGAAGAATATGAATACGACGAGCAGGGTAATGTGGCTAAAAATATATTTTATAATGCAGATGGGACTGTTAAAGTTTACTCTGAAAATGAATATGACGAACATAAAAATTTGACGAAACAGGCAGTTTATGATGCGAACGGAGTACTTATGTTTTCGCAGGAATATGAAAATGAATATGATGAATATGGAAATATCACTAAGCGAACATGGTATGATGCAGATGGAAGTGTTTTTGATATAAGCAAGTTTGAAAATGAATATGATAAACATGGAAATCTGATTAAGCAGACAGAATATGACGAAGAGGGAGATGTTTCATCATGGGTGGAGTTTGAGTATATAGAAGCAGTTAAGTAAAATATTATATTCATTAACAGTTACATAACTGCATTTTGATGTGTTAATAAAACGAGGTGTTCTTATGTTTGAAAATAAGAAAGCTATAGCTGCTGTTATATTATATATTATCCTTGCAGTATGGATAATGTATGGATTTTTAAGTACGATAGGTGTAAATTTATTTGCACGAGATTTGATGGTTGATGAAGTAAATGTAGATGGTTCTGATTTTTCACCATTAATTAATCTGGGCATATTTGCACTTGGCGGAGTGGTAAGCTTTTTTGCGATTATCGGAGTGTATATTTTTTCAGCTTTTGGCTCTCTTATACTTGTTTTAATTTGCAGATTAGGATTACTTAAAAAGGAAAACACACAAGGAACGGATATAAGGAAGGTTATGACTGCTATATGTATAGTGTCGGTTATTGCTTATGCTATGACATGTATTTTAATGAAGTTTATTTCCTTATTTGTGTTTTTTGCATTTGCATGGCTGCCTTTCCTGTATTTCCTTATCGTGTATCTTCCTTTGAAGGATAATAATATTGACATAGTTGAGTTTATTGAACCGGATAATAAGTTTGAAAATCATAATTAGTATTTGGAGAAGAAATGTACGATGTAATAATAATCGGCTGTGGGGCTGCCGGTATGATGGCGGGCATAACACTTGCTGAAAGAGGTAAAAAAGTAATTATATTAGAGAAGAATGAGAAGGCGGGTAAGAAGCTTTTTATCACTGGTAAGGGCAGATGCAATCTGACGAATAACTGTGATAAGGACGAGCTTTTTAAGAATGTTGTGTCTAATTCTAAGTTTATGTATAGTGCATTTAACAGCTTTGATTCAAGAGACACTATAGATTTTTTTGAAAACAAGCTTGGACTTAAAACAAAGACTGAGCGTGGCAACAGGGCGTTTCCTGTGTCCGACCATTCATCAGATGTGATAAGCGCATTATATAACAGATTAAATAAGCTTGGGGCAGATGTTAAGTTCAATTCCTGCGTTACAAGAATAAATTATAAAGATTATGCAGAGCAGGATTGTGCGGAAGATGAAGATAATTATGATTCGCAGGAAGAAAATAAATATTCAAAAAGAAAAACCGATAAGGACAAAATAAAATATCAGATAACCGGAGTAGAATATATTGATGAAAAAGGCAGGAAAGAAGTTCTTAATTCTGATACCGTGATTGTAGCCACAGGCGGTCTTTCATATCCGCGTACCGGTTCAACCGGAGACGGTTTAAGATGGGCTAAGGCGATTGATTTGAAAGTAACTGAACCTGTGCCTGCTTTAGTTCCGCTTGTTGCCAAGGAAGAGGATATCTGCAGAGAGTTAATGGGGCTTTCACTTAAGAATGTAAAGGCTTCTTTTACCGCACTGAAAAACGGCAAAAGAAAGAAAATATATTCGGATTTCGGTGAGATGCTTTTTACGCATTTTGGTGTAAGCGGACCTATAATCTTAAGTGCATCATCATATCTTACAAAATATTATGATAAAGATATTGAATTAAGCATAGATTTAAAGCCTGCACTTACCGGGGAACAGCTTGATGCAAGACTTCTTAGAGATTTTGAGGAGAATAACAACAAGCAGTTTCAGAATGCACTTGATAAGCTTTTGCCTAAGAGCCTGATACCTGTTATAATCAGACTTACGGAGATTGATGAGCATAAGAAGGTTAATTCCATAAGCAAGGCAGAGCGATTAAGACTGCTTGATACATTGAAGGACTTTAAGCTTACAATCACAGGCTCAAGGGGCTTTGATGAAGCAATCATTACTCAGGGTGGAGTAAGTGTAAAAGAGATAAATCCCTCTACTATGGAAGCAAAGAAAGTAAAGGGATTAAAATTCATAGGTGAGGTGCTCGACGTAGACGCATTGACCGGCGGATTTAACCTGCAGATAGCGTGGAGCACGGCAAGGATGGTATAAGAGGAGGATTAATTAAATGAATATTGCAATCGACGGACCTGCCGGAGCAGGGAAAAGCACTATAGCTAAGCTTGTAGCAGACAAGAAGGGATTTATATATGTTGATACAGGAGCAATGTATCGCTCCATAGCCTTATATATAATAGAAAATAATATTAATTCTGATGATGAGCTTGATATAAAAAATGCCTGTGAGAATATAGATATAAAGCTTAAGCATGAAGACGGCGTACAGCATATTTATCTTAATGAAAGGAATGTCTCTACAGATATAAGGCGGGAAGAGGTCGGCAATATGGCTTCTAAGGCTGCGACAAAAAAGGTTGTAAGGGATAAACTGCTTAATATGCAAAGAGATATAGCTGCTTCAAATGATGTTATAATGGACGGCAGGGATATAGGTACATTTGTGCTTCCAAATGCTGAGCTTAAGATATATCTTACGGCTTCCGTTATGACAAGGGCCAAAAGAAGATTTGACCAACTTGTGGAAAAGGGTGAGAGTCCCGATATAGATAAAATCGCTGAAGATATTGAGAAAAGAGATTATCAGGATATGCATAGGGATATAGCGCCACTTAAGCAGGCTGATGATGCGGTATTACTTGATACCTCTGATATGACTATTGAAGAGGTTATCAAAAAAATATCCGATTTGATTGATAATGTTAATAATTAAATAATCAAGGTGATTAAAGTATAATATGAGAGAAGTTATAGTCGCAAAATCCGCCGGCTTCTGCTTCGGGGTGAAGCGTGCGGTAGATACGGTATACGAACAAGTAAATAATAATGATAGCTCGACTTTAGTTTATACATTCGGACCGATTATACACAATGAAGAGGTTGTAAGTGACCTTGCTTCAAGGGGCGTTAAAATCATAAATGATGAGAATGAATTAGAGCTTTTGAAGAATAATAAAAAGGAGGGAATTAACTATAAGATAGTTATCCGTTCGCATGGTGTAGGGAGAAATGTATATGAAAAGATAAAATCTTATGGTTTTGAGCTTATTGATGCGACATGTCCATTTGTTAAAAAAATTCACAACATAGTGGACGAAGAGAGCAAAAAGGGCAAGACGATAATAATAACCGGAGATGAAAAACACCCTGAGGTACAGGGAATTATAGGCTGGTGTAATAATATGCCGATTATTGTAGACAGTATTACAAAAGCCGAAAATTATGCCGATAAAATAGGTGGCGACATTGTTTTGGTATCTCAAACGACATTTAATAACATAAAATTTAAAGAATTAGTTGAATTTTATGAAAAAAAAGATTATAATATTTGTGTTTATAATACCATCTGCAATGCTACAGAGGTAAGACAGACAGAGACTGACAAGCTGGCGTCTAATGTTGATGTAATGATTGTCATAGGTGGTAAGCATAGCTCAAATACGCAGAAGCTGTATGAGATAAGCAAAAAACAATGCAAGAATACTTACTATATTCAGACACTCGTTGACATGGATTTAACTGTTATTGAATCCGCTAAGAGGGTAGGTATTACGGCTGGGGCATCTACCCCAAATAATATTATTAAGGAGGTTCATGACAGTATGTCAGAATTAAGTTTTGAGGAATTATTAAAACAATCAGAGGAAAATGAGAACAAGATAAGAACCGGCAGTGTTGTCGAGGGTAAGGTTATTGGTGTTAAGCCTGATGAGATAATCGTTGATATTCAGTACAAGTCTGATGGTATTATCACGAGAAATGAGTATTCCAATACTCCGAATATTGACTTGACTACAGTTGTAAATGTAGGAGACCCGATTACTGCGAAGGTAATTAAGACAAACGACGGCGAGGGACAGGTATTACTTTCATATAAGAGAGTGGCTGCTGAGAAGTCCTATGAGAAGCTTGAGGAAGCATTTAATAACGAAGAAGTTATCAAGGCAAAGGTTACTCAGGTATTAGAGGGCGGCTTAAGCGTTACTGTAGACGAATGTAAGGTGTTTATACCTGCAAGCCTTGTGTCAGATACATATGAGAAAAATCTTGACAAATTCTTAGATCAGGAAATTGAATTCGTATTAACTGAGTTTAATCCTAAGAAGAGAAGAGTTATAGGTAATAGAAAGAAATTGATAGTGGCTAACAAGGAAGCTGCTGCTAAGAAGCTTTTCGATTCAATAAATGTCGGTGATGTCGTAGAGGGAACAGTTAAGAATGTTACTTCCTTCGGTGCATTTATTGATTTGGGAGGAGCAGATGGCCTTCTTCATATCTCAGAGATGTCCTGGGGCAGAATTGATGACCCTAAGAGTGTTGTAAAGGTTGGAGAGAAGGTTAAGACCTTTATTAAGGAGATAAACGGAGATAAGATTGCTCTCAGTCTTAAGTTTGATGATACAAATCCGTGGCTTAATGCTGATGAGAAGTATGCTATAGGAACTGTAGTGACAGGTAAGATTGCAAGAATGACAGCTTTTGGTGCATTCGTAGAATTAGAGCCTGGAGTTGATGCATTGTTACATGTATCTCAGATTTCGAATGAGCATGTTGAGAAGCCTGAGGATGTATTCAAGATTGGTCAGGAGGTTACAGCTAAGGTTGTTGACTTCAAAGAGGCTGATAAAAAGATTAGTCTTAGCATAAAGGCTTTAAATAACGAAGCTGCTGAGGAAGACGAGGCAGAAGCAGTTGAGACAGAAGAAGCTGCTGAGGAAGCAGTTGAGAATAATGAGACAGTTGAGGAGTAATAACGATGGCTTACGATTATCCGGAATTTAAAAAAGATGTTTACAAACTGACAGACATTAATCTTGATTTATATAAGGAACGCCAAATGAAGAGAAGGATTGAGGCGTTGATTGACAGAGAGGGTTATAAGGGTTTTGAGGATTTCTTCGCAGCAATGAAGCGTGATACCGCTTTGAAGAATACTTTTGTTACATACCTTACAATCAATGTATCTCAATTTTATAGAAATCCTACTCAGTGGGAGATATTTGAGAAGGATATTATTCCTTATATTACTAAGAAGCATGGTAAGGATATTACAGTATGGAGTGCAGCCTGCTCTACAGGTGATGAGCCTTATACTATAGCTATGATTCTTTCCAAGCATCTTCCTTTTAATAATATCCATGTTATAGCAACGGATATTGATGAAGAGGTTATGAAGTTTGCTAAGGAAGGTGTGTATTCCAAGAAGAGCGTATCTGACTTGCCTAAGGAATTTTTAGATAAGCATTTTACCAAGCTTGATGACAGAACTTTCAAGATTAATGATGATTTGAAAAAATGTATCCAGTTCAAAAAGCATAATCTTTTGAAAGATGAGTATCCTAAGAATGTAGATATAATCGTATGTAGAAATGTTGTTATATATTTCACTGATGATGCGAAGGATGAGGTATACAGGAAGTTCCATGATACACTTAAGGACGAGGGTATTCTGTTCATCGGAAGCACAGAGCAGATAATTAAGCCTAAGGAGCTTGGCTTTGAAGCTGTTAAGACATTTTTCTATAAAAAAATATAATTTAGGCTTGATTTATTAGAAAATATATGCTATATTGGTGTGGTTGTGAAAATCGGATGGTCCTCTGTGCAATGTGTGCATAAGAACGTCTAAATTAATTAGGAGGTCACACAAAATGAATGCTAATGAGATAATTAAGAGCATCGAGGATGCACAGATTAGGGAAGTTACCGATTTTAATGTTGGTGATACTATCAAGGTATACGCTAAGATTAAAGAGGGAAACAGAGAGAGAGTTCAGGCTTTCGAGGGAACTGTTCTTAAGAGACAGGGCGGAAGCAGTAGAGAGACATTTACTGTTAGAAAGAATTCTAATGGTGTAGGTGTTGAGAAGACTTGGCCGCTTCATTCTCCGACTATTGAGAAAATTGAGGTCATAAGAAGAGGTAAGGTCAGAAGAGCTAAGCTTAATTACTTACGCGACAGAGTTGGTAAGAAGGCTAAGGTTAAAGAGCTTGTAAAATAGTTTATATAAATGACTGGAGCGAATAACTCCAGTCATTTTTAACATACAGGTGGTTATTATGAAGGAAAGCAAAATTAAAAGATTTTCAAGGGCTGTATTTGGTTGGTTTTTGGTTGTTTTGATTGCAATGATTGCAGGATATGCATTTGTTACATTTTTCTTCCAGACAGTGAATGTCGTGGGACCGTCCATGAGACCTACATTAAGTGACGGACAGGTAGTTGTAGTCAATAAATTAAAATATAAATTCCATGACATTGAAAGATACGATGTTGTTGTATATAAAAAGGTTGAATCTGATTCATATTATGATGTAAAAAGAGTCGTGGCGCTTCCGGGAGAGACCGTTCAAATCGAGAACGGTAAGATATATATTAATGGAAATATGTTAAGCGACTGTCCTATCGAGGCAAGTATAATGAATGCCGGTATTGCGGCAGTTGGCATAACATTAGGAAATAATGAGTATTTTCTGCTTGGAGATAATGTAAATAATAGTGAGGATTCACGATATACCAACATAGGAATTATATCTAAGACAGAGATTACCGGCAAGGTAACAAGCATAATAAGACCAAAGGAAGAAAAGGGTAAGGTAGAATGACAATACAATGGTATCCCGGTCATATGACTAAAGCTAAGCGTATGATGCAGGAAAATATTAAGTTAATTGATATAGTAATCGAGCTTCTTGATGCAAGAACTCCTTTAAGCAGCAAAAATCCCGATATAGATGAGTTGGCTAAGAATAAATTTAGGCTGATTCTGCTTAACAAGGCTGATATTGCAGACCCTGTAAGGACATCTGCATGGGAGAAATATTTCAAGGATAAGGGCTTTTTTGTCGTGTGCCTTGATTCGAGAAAAAACTCAGGCATGAAGGTCATAACGGATACCGTGAAGGAAGCTTGCAAGGAGAAGCTTGAGCGTGACAAAAAGCGTGGTATAATAGGAAGGCCAATCAGGGCTATGGTTGTCGGTATACCGAATGTCGGCAAGTCTACTTTTATTAATTCCTATGCTAAAAAAGCTGTTACGAAGGTTGGCAATAAGCCGGGAGTGACTAAGGGCAAGCAGTGGATAAGAATTGATAAGAATATCGAACTTTTGGATACGCCGGGCATACTCTGGCCGAAGATTGATGATGAAAATACAGGCTTTAATCTGGCTTTTATTGGTTCGATAAATGATGATATACTTAATAAGAGTGAGCTTGCAATAAAATTTATTGATTTTTTGAAAAATAATTATTGTAATAACCTTATTGAAAGGTATAATATTAATGTGGATGATGAGAGTCATAAAATATTATCAGATATTGCAATTATAAGAAAATGTTTAAAAAAGGGCGAGGAGCCTGATATAGATAAGGCTGCCAATATATTGTTCGAGGATTTTAGGAGCGGTAAATTAGGCAGAATAAGCTTAGAGACACCATAATATTCAGGAGATGTAGTTATGAGCGAAATAATAGAAGAAAAAAAATCAGAAGATATGGATTTGGAAGATAAAGATTCTGAGAATGAAAATGACAAAAAAGCTGTAGATGAAAAAGAAGACGATAATCTTTCAGAAGATAAAGAACCGGAAGATGGAAAGAAAGATAAGAAAAAGAAAGAAAAAAAATCAAAGAGAGATAAGTTAAAAAAAGATAAATCGGATAATGAACAGACTGATTCGTCAGAAGGCTCCGAAGAAAATATAGACAAAAAAAAGAAGTCCAAGAAGGATAAGAATGCAAAAAATCCCGAGGAAATCAATATTGTTAAAGATTTATTGTGGCTTATAGTTTATATTGGTATAGTTATTTTACTATGCTTTGCCATAATAAAATTCGTGGGACTTCGTTCGCGTGTTGATGGTTCATCTATGGAACCTACACTATACAATGATGATAATCTATGGATAGATAAGCTGTCATATACCTTTGGAGATCCGAAGAGATTTGATGTTATAATATTTAATTACGATGATGATACAACCTTTATAAAAAGAATTATCGGACTTCCGGGAGAGACGGTACGCATAGATACTGAAGGAAATATATATATCAACGAGCAGATGCTGTCTGAGAATTATGGCAAAGAAACCATACTGCCGTCTAATATCGGAAGAGCCATACAGCCGGTTGAATTAGGTGAGGATGAATATTTTGTACTGGGTGATAACAGAAATAACAGCCGTGACAGCCGATATGCAGATGTTGGAAATGTATCGCGTGACAGCATAATCGGTAAGGCAGTATTAAGGATTTATCCATTTTCATCATTTGGTTTTATAGACTAATCGGAGGAAAATGTGTTGGGAATAGGTGAGATAAAGGCAGAATTTAATGAGGTTAATCACGACAGCAGGGCAGAACTGTACAGCTTCATGCAAAAATATGAGAATGACGAAAGAAACGGCGTCAAGAAGATCGTGGACAACGCAAGGAAGAAGCTTGATGCGTTGGAGAAGGAGATAAAGCGTTCTTATGATATGCTTTCCTTCGAAAGAAAATATTATGCGGAGGGATGTAAATATATCTGTGGCATAGATGAGGTAGGCAGGGGACCACTTGCAGGACCGGTAGTTACCTGCGCTGTAATACTTCCGCAGGATGAACAGATATTATATCTCAATGATTCCAAGCAGGTATCTAAGAAAAGAAGAGAAATGCTGTATGATATTATAATCGAGAAAGCAGTTTCCTATGGTATAGGAGTTGTGTCAGAGGAAAGAATTGATGAGATAAATATATTACAAGCTACATACGAGGCTATGAGGATGGCTATAGCTAATCTTAAGCAGGAGCCTGATATTTTATTAAACGATGCTGTCAGAATACCTAATGTAAATATTAAACAAGTGCCGATAATAAAAGGGGATACATTATCTGCTTCAATAGCTGCTGCCAGCATAGTGGCTAAGGTTACAAGAGACAGAATGATGGAGGAATACGACAAAATATATCCCGGATATGGCTTCGCAGATAATGTGGGCTATGGCTCTCAAAAGCATATTGAGGCTATTAAGACACTTGGTCCCACACCTATTCACAGAAGAACATTTATAAAAAACTTTATATGATTACAGGTGAAAGCAATTCGTAAGTTAGAATTGGCAGATACATATATCGGAGGGGTTATATGAATATAGCTGATGCAGGCATTAATATGAATAATAATATACGTATCAACCAAGGACAGGCTGCTGCACAGACAGGTCAGGTTACAGAGGGACAGCAGACTGCTTCTACAGGTGAGGTATCAGGTAATGCCATCATTTCACAGGCATCAGAAGGGCAGGCATTTAATGGAACCATACTCGATATTACTAATGATAAGGTAAGTATTATGCTTGATAATAACACAACCTTAAATGCCCGTATGGCAGAAGCTGTCAATATGAATATTGGAGATACCTTATCTTTCCTTGTCAAAGAAAATAATGGTGAAAGTGTATTTATAAAGCCTTTCAATAATGATGCCAATCTTATGAAGGACAATGCGATATTAAATATACTTGAACATAATAATTTTTCACCTTCTGAGAAAAATTATCAGATTGCTGAGAGCCTTATGAACAACAATATGCCTGTAGATAAGGGCAGTATGCAGAGGATTATGCAGCAGTCGTACAAATATCCTGATGCTTCCATAGATACTCTGGTGTCACTTAATAAGCTTGGGCTTCCTGTAAATGAAACAAGCATCAGCCAATATAATGATTATATGTCTAACAGTCATCAATTATATAATGATATCCGGAATATTAACAACTCAATAATGGAATTTTCAACTGAAACCATAATGAATATGGGTAAAGCCGATAATATATCTGCACCAAATGATACGATTATGCAGGTTCTTGATTTTAATAATACTTTACTTGGGGCGTTGTCTGATGCTGAGGATATAGCTAATGTTGAGGTGAATGAGGCACTTACAGGTGATATAGGCGAAGCTGGTGCAGAAATAGGTGTAACGGAGGCAGATAATTTAATTAGTGCAGAATTAAATGCTAATAATTTGACAGATAATTCTGTGGAAGAAACAACAATATTATCAGAAAATCAGCAGATGGTAGAAAATGAAAATTTATCACCTACCATATCTCAGAATGTAAGTGAAGCTGCTGCTAAGCTTGATATGAAGCCGGAGGACTTAAATAATCTTCTTAATAATATGAGTAAGCTTGGCTTAAATGAAAAGGTGGTTAATGAAATAGTTGATAAATCAGAGACTCCTCTTCAATTGTTAAATAATATTAACAAGGCAGTAAGCGAGCAGTTTAAGGAAAATCCGGATGCATTTAATATGAATGAGATAAAGCAGTTCTTTGCATCTGAGGATTATAACAAGGTGCTCTCCGGTGGGATAAGCAAGAAGCTTACATTAGATACGAGCGAGATGAAGGAACCGAGCGAAATTGATGATTTATACAAGAGTATGTATGAGAAGACTGATAAGCTCATGAATGCATTTTCTGGAAATACAAGCAACAGCGGTAAGAATATGTCAGAAACTGCTAAAAATATGCAGCAAAGAATAGATTTTATGCAGGATATCAATAATATGTATGCTTATGCACAGATACCTTTCAGGACAGAGGGAAATGAGGCTAATTCAGAGCTTTTTGTATATATGAACAAAAAGAAAATGCAGGAGGCAAAAGAGAATGTCAGTGCGCTTCTGCATCTGGATATGAAGTTCTTAGGTCCGACAGATGTACATGTAAGTCTGCATGGGAATAATGTACATACGAAGTTTTATGTAGAAGATGAAGAGAGTGCGAGGATAATCGACGAGCATATGACTATGCTTGAACAGGCGATAAAGGAGACAGGACATACCCTGTCTAATGAGGTAATAACCAGAGAGCCGGCACTTGCACTGCCTGAAAATATGGTTACACATGAGATGTTTGGTGATGATATGGAAAAGAGTGTCAAGAGATACTCGTTTGATGTAAGAATGTAGGTGAGCATATGGAATATGGCTACAATAAGAATAGCGGAAGAGCCGGCGGAGAGGGAGAAAAGAAGAGAAAAGCTGTTGCTCTCGTATATGAACCGGGAAGTCAGGCGCCTCAGGTTATTGCCTCCGGTAAGGGCGTTATGGCGGATAAGATAATTGAGAAGGCTAAGGAAAGTGATGTGCCTTTGTATAAGGACACCAACCTTGCTGATACGCTGCTTAATCTTGATATAGGAGACTGTATACCTCCTGAGCTATACGGAGTCGTAGCGGAAATTCTTGTCTATGTGGATAAGATGGACAAGATAAAGGCTAAGCTAAACATGTAAAAAAGCGAGGAAAGCGGATGCCATGCTTGCATGAGCGGACATTTGACGAGCGAAAATATCGAGCCGACAGGCGAGATAAAAAAAGCGAGGAAAGCAATATGAACAAACGCCAAATAGGAGCCAATAAGGAAAAGCTCGCGGCAGAATATCTTGAGTCTATTGGGCTTAAGGTTATAGACAGAAATTATCATACAAGATATGAGGAGATAGATATAGTAGCTAAGGATGAGAAAACCTATGTGTTTGTCGAGGTAAAATACAGAAACAGTGATAGATACGGCAGTCCGTTGGAGGCTGTGAATGCTAATAAGATGAGGAAAATCAGTATGGGTGCTGTAGCTTATATGAACAATCATAAGCTGCCAATAGATAATACACCGATAAGATTTGATGTGATAGGTATTTGCGGTAAAGATATAACATATGTAAAAAATGCGTTTGATTATACAGGAATAAATATTATGTGAGGTAGACATGCAGAGAAAGAAATTTGATATTAAAATAGATGAAACAATATTGCTTAAAAAGAATGAGGATAAATTAAAGTTCATAGAGCCTTATAGCTTTGAGAACAGGACTACTTATATAAGCTATGATAATGTCCCTGTTATAAAATATAAGATTTTCGACGAATATCCTGAGCTTATAACCGGATTTTCAACCAGAGTCGGAGGTGTAAGTAAGAAGCACCTTTTTACGCTTAATCTAAGCTTTTCAAGAGGTGACGACACAGAAAATGTTATGGAGAATCACAGACGCTTCGCAGAAGCGGTAGGTTATGATTATCAGAGACTTGTCTTCTCAGACCAGGTGCATCAGACACATATACATATAATTGACAGCGAAGAGGATGCAGGCAAAGGTATAGTAAAGATAAGTGATATACTTGAGACAGACGGTCTTATAACTAATCTGACCGATATTCCGATTATGACCTTTTATGCCGATTGCGTACCACTTTATATGTATGACAGGGATAAATCTGTGATAGGTCTTGCTCATTCGGGCTGGAAGGGAACTGTGGCAGATATAGGCGGCAGGATGATTGAGAAGATGAATGAGGTCTATGGTTCAAAGCCTACCGACATAATATGTGCAATCGGACCATCCATATGCAGAGACTGCTATGAGGTTGATGATGTGGTTATAGATAGATTAAGAGAGCGTTATACGGCAGAAGAATTGGACAAGCTGACAGATGATAAGGGGAATGGCAAATATCAGCTTGATTTACATCTTGCATGCAAGCTTAATTTTATAAAAGCCGGTGTACCTGATGCGAATATTGCGCTCCCTGATTTGTGCACCTGCTGTAACAGCAATATTTTATTCTCACATAGGGCAAGCAAGGGTATGAGAGGTAATCTTGCAGCGGTTATGATGCTTAGAGCCTAAGAATCGTATGATTTTATTTATATAATATGACATAAATTTTGGTGGTTTTAGATGAAAAAACATTTGATATGCGGAGTAGATGAAGGAAGCATAGCTGAAGAATTAGAGATAGAAGAGGGCGACCTGCTCGTATCTATAAATGATAAGGAAATAAAAGATATATTTGACTATCATTATCTTGTTGAGGATGACTATCTTGAGGTATTGATTGAGAAAAAGGACGGCGAAGAGTGGCTGCTTGAAGTAGAGAAGGATTATGACGAGGATTTGGGACTTTCCTTTGGAGAGTCTCTTATGGATGCCTACAAAAGCTGTCATAACAAATGCATCTTCTGCTTTATCGACCAGAATCCTCCGAATATGAGAAAAACCATATATTTTAAGGATGACGATACGAGATTATCCTTCCTTCAGGGTAATTATGTAACGCTCACTAACCTTAATGAAAAGGATATTGAAAGAATAATTGAATATAAGCTTGCACCGATTAATATATCTGTTCATTCAACCTCACCGGAATTAAGATGCCGCATGCTCCATAACAGATTTGCAGACAGACTGCTTAAATATATGGATATGCTTTATGAGGCGGAGATACCTATGAATGCACAGATTGTTTTGTGTAAGAATATAAATGACGGCAAGGAGCTTGAGCGTACCATATCAGACTTGCTTAAATATGCTCCTGTCATACAGAGCTTATCCATAGTTCCGGTCGGACTTACAAAATACAGAGATGGACTATACCCACTTGAGCCATTTAATACCGAGGATGCAAAAGAGGTAATCGCAATAGTAGATAAATATCAGAGAATAGCTGTGGAGAAATACGGTTACCATTTTGTACATGCGAGTGATGAGTGGTATATAAATGCGGGCTATGATATGCCGGACGAAGACAGCTATGACGGATATATTCAGCTTGAGAACGGCGTTGGAATGACTCGGCTTTTATTAAATGAATTAAGAGCCTCGGTTGATGAATTCTTAGAGAATAATAACGGACCAAGTGACAAGAAACTTACCATATCGACGATATCGGGAGTGCTGGTTCATCAGACATTTGTTAATGCAATGGATATTGTAAGTGAGGCATTTCCAAAGGTTAAGATTAACACCTATAAGATAGTAAATAATTTCTTCGGAGAGAAGATTACCGTAACCGGTCTTCTGACGGGCGGCGATATAATAAGCCAGCTCAAAGACAAGGATTTGGGAGATGCACTTTTTATACCGGAGAATACGCTTAAAGCCGATGAAGATATCTTCCTTGATGATGTAACTTTGGACGAGCTTCAAAGGTCTTTACAAGTGCCTGTGATTATTGTAAAATCAGATGGTGCGGATTTTTTGGAGAAAATATTAGAAACGGAGAAATAAGATGAGCAGACCTGTAGTTGCCATAGTCGGCAGACCGAATGTAGGTAAGTCAACATTATTTAACGCATTGGCAGGCGATAAGATTTCCATAGTACAGGATACACCGGGCGTAACAAGAGACAGAATATACGCAGATGTAAGCTGGTTAAATTATAATTTTACGATAATTGATACAGGCGGAATCGAGCCTGAGAGCAATGATATAATATTAAAAAGTATGAGGGAACAGGCTGAAATAGCCATAGATACGGCAGATGTAATAATCTTTCTTACGGATGTAAGACAGGGATTGGTAGATGCCGATGGCAAGGTGGCGGATATGCTAAGGCGTTCTCATAAGCCTGTGCTGCTTGTAGTTAATAAGGTAGACAGTTTCGAGAAGTTTATGCCGGATGTCTATGAGTTTTATAATCTCGGTATAGGTGACCCGATACCGATATCCTCCGCATCGCAGCTTGGAATAGGCGATATGCTTGATGAGGTGGTAAAGCATTTTGACGAGTCGGCACTTAATGAAGAGGAGGATGAGAGACCTCGTATAGCGATAATCGGCAAGCCGAATGTAGGAAAATCATCCATAATCAATAAGCTTCTTGGCGAGGACAGGGTTATAGTATCGGATATTGCCGGTACTACAAGAGATGCTATTGACACCGCAATAACCAGAAATGGCACGGAATATGTATTCATAGATACCGCGGGCTTAAGACGAAAGAATAAGATTAAGGAAGAGATAGAACGCTACAGCATAATAAGAACTGTATCGGCAGTAGAAAGATGTAATGTGGCTGTCCTTGTTATAGATGCGACGGAGGGGGTAACCGAGCAGGACGCTAAGATTGCCGGCATAGCTCATGAGCGTGGCAAGGGTATGATAATTGCTGTAAATAAATGGGATGCCATAGAAAAAGACGATAAGACCATTAACAAATTTACAAATGATATAAGAGAAAAGCTTGCCTATATGCCTTATGCAGAGCTTATATTTATATCGGCGAAGTCGGGACAGAGACTACCTAAGCTTTTCGATATAATAGATACTGTCATTGAAAATCATTCTCTTAGGATTGCAACAGGTGTAGTCAATGAGATACTGTCTGAGGCAGTTGCACTTAATCCGCCTCCTACGGACAAGGGCAAGAGATTAAGGCTGTATTATATAACACAGGTTGCGGTTAAACCGCCTACCTTTGTAATATTCGTAAATGACAAGGAACTTATGCATTTTTCATATACAAGATATATTGAAAATAAGATAAGAGAGGCATTTGGATTTAGGGGAACGCCGCTTAAATTTATCATTCGGGAGAGGAAAGAAAAATAATGAATAGTATATTGGCAAGGATTATCAGTGTGGTAATAGGATATATATTTGGTATGATACAGACCTCATATATATTGGGTAAGATAAAGGGGATAGATATTAGAGAGCATGGAAGCGGCAACGCCGGAACTACCAACGCTATGAGAATACTTGGCAAGAAGGCGGGAGTTATAACCTTCTTCGTAGACTTAGGCAAGGGTGCTGCTGCGACACTTTTAGTAAGAGCAATTATGATGAATTTCTATCCTGATGCGGTTAATTTATATGTCGCATATGCTATGCTTGGCGCTGCTTTAGGTCATAATTTTCCATTCTATCTTAAGTTTAAGGGTGGTAAAGGAATAGCTGTAACAGGAGGCTGTGTAATCGGGTTTTTAAATCCTTTGTTCTTCGGAATAGGTTTACTCGTGTTTTTTGGACTGGTATTTCTTACAAAGTATGTATCACTTAGCTCAATTTGCCTTATGCTGTATGTAATTGCTTATTATATTATTTTTACATTAAAGGGAGATTTTGGCTTTGCACTTGATACCTCACATAATATGATGATAGAAAGTATATGTGTTATAATATTTATATCGACTATGGGAATTATAAGACACAGGGAGAATATAAAGAGGCTTATTAAGCACGAGGAAAGAAAAATAGGTGCCAAGAAGGAGGCTTAAATATATGAATGTATCTATATTAGGCGCAGGAAGTTGGGGAACTGCAATATCGGTATTATTGTCCGGCAATGGACATAATGTAATGATATGGTCTGTCGATAAGGACGAGCTTAAGATGCTTGATGAAGAGAGGGAGCATAAGACCAAGCTTCCGGGAGTTAAAATATCTGATGATATAAGGCTTACGAATGATGCTAAGGAGGCTGTAGACTTCGCAGAGCTTATAGTTATGGTAGTACCTTCACCGTTTGTAAGAAGTACGGCAAAGACCATAGCGCCTTTTGTAAGAGAGGGACAACTGATAGTCAATGCATCAAAGGGTATTGAAGAAAGTACACTTATGGTTCTTACTGATGTAATATTAGATGAAATACCTAAGGCTAAGGTTGCTGTTATATCCGGTCCAAGCCACGCAGAAGAGGTAGGCAAGAAGATGCCTACAACTGTAGTAGCGGGAGCAGAGAATAAGGAAGACGCACTCTTAGTACAGGATGTATTTATGTCGGATTATTTCAGGGTATATACAAGTCCTGATGTACTTGGCATAGAGCTTGGCGGCTCATTAAAGAATGTTATAGCTTTAGCGGCGGGTATAGCGGACGGACTTGGCTATGGAGATAATGCGAAGGCTGCTATAATAACCAGAGGTATAGCTGAGATAAAGAAGCTTGGTGTCGCTATGGGCGGTGATACGGAGACCTTCGGAGGATTGTCAGGTATAGGTGATTTGATAGTTACCTGTTCGTCCATCCACAGCAGGAACCGTATGGCAGGATATTATATGGGACAGGGAATGTCTTACAAAGAGGCTATGGACAAGGTTAAGATGGTCGTTGAAGGTGTATATTCGGCTAAAGCGGCGCTTGCCTTAAGCGAGAAATACAATGTTGAGATGCCTATAGTTAGGATGATTAATAATATGTTGTTCGGAGATTTAAAGGCGGAGGATGCTGGCAAGCTTTTGCTTACCCGTAACAGGACATCGGAATATGTATTTCAGGATTGGGAATAAAATAATATTATAAAAAATGAATACCCTCAATTTCTAAAACATATATATTAAATAGTGGATTAGAATTGGGGGTATATTTATGGATATCTATAAAGATATAGAACAAAGGACCAATAAAGAGATATACATAGGCGTTGTAGGTCCTGTCAGAACAGGTAAGTCAACCTTTATTAAAAGATTTATGGAGATGCTGGTTATTCCTGCTATAGGTGAGGAGAACAGCAGAATAAGAGCCAAGGATGAGCTTCCTCAATCTGCCGCAGGTAAGACTGTTATGACGACAGAGCCTAAGTTTATCCCGAAGGAAGCTGTCGATATAACTGTCGGTGACGGAGTTAATCTTAAGGTCAGAATGATAGACTGTGTCGGATATATGGTGGAAGGCGCAGAGGGACACGAGGAGGACGGCAAGGAAAGACTTGTGACGACACCTTGGTTTGATTATGACATACCATTTACCGAAGCGGCATCAATCGGCACAAGAAAGGTTATAAAGGATCATTCGACGGTAGGCATGGTTATAACCAGTGACGGAAGTATAACTGATATAGACAGGACTTCGTACATAGAACCGGAACAAAAGACGATAAGTGAATTAAATGAACTGGGCAAACCATTTGTTATTCTGCTTAATTCCAGACATCCTAATTCAGCGGAGACCGTAGAAATGGCAGGAGAGCTGTCAGAGAAATACAACAAGACGGTTATTCCGATTAATTGTGATAAGTTAAGTAATGATGATATAAATATGATATTTGAGAGTCTGCTTATGGAATTCCCTGTTACTGCGGTTAATTTCAATATTCCTAAGTGGGTTGAGGCACTTGATAATGACAATGAGATTAAGGCATATCTTATTGACCTGGCAAAGGATGCATTTTCAAATATCTATTTTATGAGAGATGTGCAGAACCTAAAGGTTAATTCTGACGATTACATAGAGAAGATTGACCTTAGCAATATGAATCTTGCAGATGGAAATGTGAATATTACAATTAAGCTCTTTGATAAATATTATTTTGATATGATTTCAAAGCTGCTTGGCAATGATATTAAGAATGAATATGAATTTATGAAGGAGATTAGGGAGCTTGCCGAAACCAAGAATTCATGCCGTAAGGTAAGTGAGGCGCTGTCAAGGTCTCTTGAGACAGGATACGGCTCGGTATCTCCTGAGAAGGACGAGATTAAGCTTGATACTCCGGAGCTTATCAAGTCGGGTAATAAATATGGTGTGAAGATAAAGGCAGAGGCACCGTCAATACATCTTATCAAGGCTAATATAACTACGGAGATTGCGCCTATAGTCGGCTCAGAGGAGCAGGCTAAGGATTTGATAGATTATATTAATAGCGACGGTACGGAAAATAATGATATATGGAGTGTCAATATATTCGGAAAGACCATAAGACAGCTTGTTGAGGACGGCTTGCAATCCAAGATTGATAAGATTAATCAGGAGAGTCAGCTTAAGCTTCAGGATACTATGGAGAAGATTGTAAATGATTCAAACGGCGGAATGGTTTGTATTATTATTTAGCTTGCCTGTATAAATTAATTATGGTAAAATATCACGAGTGAGAATTAGTCCGAACGGATAATTAATATACTAATAAGTGATTGATAAATCATGGGAAGATTATGATAGAGAAACCGGAATATAAAATCAATGAATTTGAAGGTCCTCTGGACCTTCTTCTTCATTTGATAGAGAAGAATAAATTTAATATATTTGACATACCGATTGCGGATATTACGGAGCAGTATCTGGATTATGTGGCGAAGATGCAGGAGGAAAACCTGGATATAATGAGCGAGTTCCTTGTTATGGCAGGAACCTTGCTCAGCATAAAAGCCAAGATGCTTCTTCCTAAGCATGAAGAGGAGGAAGAGGAGGAGGACCCTCGTTCAGAGCTTGTAAGGAGACTCTTGGAGTATAAAATGTACAAATACGCTGCATATGAGCTTAAGGATATGGAGCTGGATGCGGTTAAGAACTATTATAAGGCACCATCGATACCGGAAGAAGTTAAAAACTACAAGGAAGAGATTGACCCTGCTGAGATTATCGGAGATGTCACCCTGCTTAAGCTGAATGAAATCTTTAATGAGGTTATGAAGCGTACTGTGGACAGGGTTGACCCTATCCGAAGTAAATTCGGAACGATAGAGAAGGAAGAGGTCAATATCGAGGACAAGATGCTTGAGATAAGGGAGTCAATAAGAGGACTTAAAGGTATTAATTTCCGTGCCTTACTTGAGGCAAGCCATTCCAGGCAGAGTGTGATAGTAACTTTTCTGGCTATATTAGAGCTTATGAAGGTTGGACATATAGCTATAAAACAGGACAAGCTCTTCGGTGATATTATAATTGATTCGCTGGAGATGGATTAACGGAGGAAGTATGGAAGACAGTGTTATAAAGACGGAAGCAGCTATTGAAGCGATTCTTTTCTCTATGGGAGAGGCAGTATCACTCAAGGAGCTGTCGAATACATTAGAGCTTGATGATAAGACTCTTGAAAAGATTTTAAATGATATGATGGACAGGTATGAGGCAAGCGACAGAGGTATTAAATTAGTTAAGCTTGAGGATTCATATCAGCTTTGTACCAAGAATGAATATTATGATGTGCTTACAAAGCTGGTAAATATTCCTAAGAAGCATATACTTACGGACACGCTTATGGAGACGCTTTCGATAGTTGCCTACAAGCAGCCGATTACAAGACAGGAGATAGAAGCCATAAGAGGCGTATCCTGTGTCCATGCCATCAATAAGCTTGTGGAATATAATCTTATCGCAGAGGTTGGAAGACTGGACGCTGTAGGTAAGCCGATACTTTTCGGAACGACAGAGGATTTCTTAAGAAGCTTCGGAGTACAGTCTATGGATGACCTTCCTGTTATATCACAGGAAAAAATCGAAGACTTCCGACAGGAAGCCATGGAAGAGGTTAATATTAAGGTTGAGACCTGAATAAACGATTAACTTAGGAGGCTGGATAAAAGCAGGCAGTTATAGCAACAATTTGCACAATTTGCGTAAAATCAGAAACTAGAATTCGAATAGGCTCGCTCAGAAACAGACTGTCTGAGCGAAGCGAGTTGTCTGTTTCGTGCAGAGCGTAGAGAATTTGAGTTTACTGATTTAGCAAATTGATTGCATGTTGCATAACTGCCTGCTTATATTCAGCCGTATTTAGTATTTTTATAATATTTGTTCAATCTTTATATTTGAATTTTTGGATAAATCTATAAAGCTGTTATTAGTCTTTATGAGTGGCTTTGACAGGCTTACCTTGTTTATGTATATTATGTCGCCTTCTTCACCGTTGCTTAGCTTGACATGGCAGTTTACATAGCTGTTTACGACATGCTCAAGGAAGGTGAGTATATAATGCGGCTCGTATTTTTTCAGTCCATCCTCCTCGAATATGCTTATAACCGTAAATGGACTAAGAGGACCTCTGTACACACGCTTTGCTGTCATTGCCTCATATATATCGGCTATAGTTACTATCTTGGCACACCAGTCTATCTTATCGCCTTTAAAGCCGAGAGGGTAGCCTGAGCCATCACATTTCTCATGGTGCATAAGTGCCGCCATCTGAATATGTGGGTCAACATTCTTACTCTTTAGAAGGTCATAGCCTTTCTTTGGATGTGTCTTGATAATCTGGAATTCCTCATCAGTAAGTTTGCCCGGCTTTTGAATAATCTCCTGTGGTATTAATAATTTTCCTATATCGTGGAAAAGTCCGCAGGCAGTTACAAGCTCAGTCTGCTTTTCATCAAGTCCGAGCCAGCCGGCAAATATATTACATATAAGTGAAACATTCAAAGAATGATGGAAGGTTGAATCATCATAATTTTTAAGTGTAGATATCATAGCCAATATTCCGAGTGGGGAATTAGTTGCCTTAACAATATCCAAAGTATTATCTATCATGGCATCTACATCAATAGGTGCGTTCTTATGTACTATATCATTTATTTTGTCGCTGAAATCCTCGACATTATTATCATATGCCTTCTTGAATTCCTTGTATTCGACAGTGTTCGTGTCTACAGACTGGGTAGCTGCAAGCTCTGATAAATCAAGCAGCCCATCCTCGGAAGCTGCACCGGAAGTAATATCTTCCTCTGATATGGTTACATTAAATACATTATTATTAGCTATCTTATTGATTATTGTCTTGGTTAAGACGGTATTTGCAGGCACAATCATATAGCCCTGATCATTATAAACCTCAGCGCCGGTAACCATTCCTTCTTTTAAATCTGATACAAAATAAGTTTTCATTTGTGCGCACCTTTCGAATTATATATATAATTATACTAAAAGGATGAGATAAATTCAATTAGTATGTCTAAAGTTTTTGAGTGAAAAATATATTAATAATAGATAATTTTTATGGAGAGGTATATGAAAAGGAGGATATTTTCGTTATTACTCAGTATAACGATAATCTTAAATCTTAACATAGGATGTACAGATGCGAGGGCAGAAGAATTAAAGCTATATTCACTTTCGGCGGTGTTAATCGACGGAGATACAGGCAGGGTATTATATGGCAGGGATGAAGATACAGCCCGACCGATGGCAAGCACAACCAAGATTATGACACTTATACTGGCACTTGAATACGGCAATCCTGAGGATATGGTGACGGTATCAAGCTATGCAGCTAAGATGCCTGATGTGCAGCTTGGCATAATCGAAGGAGAGCAGTATAAATTAAATGACCTGCTATTTTCTATGATGCTTGAGAGTCATAATGATTCTGCTGTTGCGATAGCGGAGCATATCGGAGGAAGTGTGGAGGGCTTCTTGGATATGATGAACAAGAAGGCTCTGGAATTAGGATTATCAGATACATATTTTATTACACCGAATGGACTTGATGCTACAGATGAGAACGGCATTCATCACACGACAGCAAAGGAGCTTGCGCTTATTATGAAATACTGCATTATGGATTCACCGCAGAGGGAGGCTTTTATAAATATATGTCAGACCAGAAGCTATACATTTTCTGATTATGAAGGTAATCGAAGCTTCACGGTTAATAATAAAAACGCTTTTCTTGATATGTTTGAGGGTGTAATCGCAGGAAAGACGGGATTTACCGGTGACGCAGGTTATTGTTATGTAGGAGCGGTTAGGAGAAATGATAAAACATATATCATAGCCCTGCTTGGCTGTGGCTGGCCGAATAATAAATCATATAAGTGGTCGGATTCAAGGACATTATTCTCATACGGAATAGAGAATTTTAATGATAAAACGATATTGGATAGGAATTATCCGTTAGAGGATATTAGGGTAAATAATGGCATAGAGGCAGATAAAATAAGTGTCTATGTGGATGATGAACTTAACATGATTATGGCGGACTGGGAGGATGTCAGGTATGAGGTGGATATGCCGGCTGAGCTTGAGGCACCTGTTTACAGTAAGGATGTAGTCGGCAGCTTAAGAATTTATATAAATGATGAATTATACGGGGTATATAATATCTATTCGGCAGATGAGATAAACCGTGTGAATTATAGGTATTATTTTCAGACTGTGATATATAAGTTTCTTATGTGACAAAATATGGCAGAGCTGTAATAACAATTTTATTATAATTGAATATAATACAGTATCGTAGGGAGGTATATGATTTGAATATCAGTAATATATGTGTCATCGGCGAAGACGACAGGATGGACTTCGTTGCTTCAAAGCTTTATACACTTGGTTTTGATGTATATCGTGAAGAGAAGTATATCAACAATAAGTCAATGCTTGTTCTGTCGCCGCCTGCAAATGAAGCTATGACCAGAAGGATTATACCATATCTTGAATATGGTCAGATACTTTATGCGGGGGCTATGTCCAACAGACTAAAGCATCAATGTGAATTAATGCAGATAGAATATGTGGATTATCTTAAAGTTGATGAACTGACAACAATTAATGCAAGACTTACTGCTAAAGGCATTATAAGGACAGCGATTAAGAATAATGCCATACTTGAAAAAAGTAATTGTCTTGTAACAGGCTTCGGCTTCTGTGGCAAGGCTATTGCGGAATTGCTTGCAAATGATAAGATAGATGCAGATGTAGATGTTATGGTAAGGCGAAAAGAATTGAAACCTATGCTTGAAGAATCAGGTTTTGGATTTGTTGATATGAATGATACATTAGCTAATTTTGAGAAATACAGCTATATTTTTAATACAGTTCCTGCGCTTATTATTGATGAGTCTTTAATTAATAAGCTGTCAAAGAATGTAATGATTTTTGACATTGCCTCAGGAGAAGGCGGAGTGGATTTTAAATATTGTGAGGATAAGGACATATTTGCCATACAATGTCTTGGAATTCCGGGTAAGGAATATCCGAGGGAGGCAGGAAATGCAATAGCTGATACAATTATTAATGATATCAATCTCAAATAAAACCTCCTACACACTAAATTAGAGAGGTCATTAAAATGAAATTATCAGAGTGCAATATCGGATTTGCAATAACCGGATCATTTTGTACTTTTGATAAAATTAAATCACAAATAAAAATTCTTAAGGATGAAGGTGCTGACATAACACCTATTTTTTCATTTAACACATATAATATGGATACGAGATTTACCAAAGCTAAGGACTTTACAGATGAGATAAAAGCCATAACAGGCAAAGAAGGTATGTCAACCATACAGCAGGCGGAGACTGTCGGACCTAATAAGCTATTTGATGTGCTTGTCATAGCACCCTGCACGGGGAATACAGCGGCGAAGCTTGCCAACGGTATAACAGACACACCTGTACTTATGGCGGCAAAGGCACATCTTAGGAACAATCTTCCGCTTGTAATATCAATATCAACAAATGATGCACTGGGAATCAATCTCCAGAATATAGGTAAGCTTATGGTTATTAAGAATATATTCTTTGTACCATTCGGACAGGATGATTATATCAAGAAGCCTAATTCCATGATTGCTGATGTAAGCAGGATAGGAGAAACTATTGAAGCTGCACTTGAGAATAAGCAGCTACAGCCGGTGGTTGTGGCATAGCATTAGATATAAATTAAAGGCTTGGTGTTTATATAGCACCAAGCCATTTTTTTGCCCTTGGGGACGGGGGTTAGGGGCGGAGTTGCCCTTGG
>JAFVBE010000014.1 GCA_017480195.1 Lachnospiraceae bacterium | reverse complement strand
GTGTAAGGATAATTCGTACGAAGTATTTACAAAAATACGAAGGGAGGGACTAAGGTGTCTAAGAAGAAAAGCAAAAATGCAGAAGTTAGCTTTATAGAAGACTGTTACCGACTGTATGAACAGAAGATGTACCATGTGGCGTATAGGATACTTCACGATGAGAGTTTTGCGGAGGATGCGGTACACGAGGCTTTTATAAGGATGATGAAAAAGGATGTGTTCTTTGAAGATGCGGAGAGTTCCGATTGCAAGAGATACATAATCAAGGTCATTAAAAATGTGTCAATTAACATTTACAATAAGAACAAGAGGAAAAATGAGGTAATATATCTTTCTGACAGAGAGGACGAAATTCCCTACGAGGATGAGAGACTTAATTCAAATGATATAGATATAATGGAATATATTTCGTACCTGCCTGATAAATATTATGATGTGGTTGACTGTCTGATTAATAAGAATCTGTCAGTAAAAGAAACTGCAAATGAAATTGGCATAACAGAGGTAAATGTCAGGAAGAGATTTGAGCGGGCGAAGACGATGCTGAGGAATATGGTGAAAGGAGAGTATGACTATGATGAGAGAAAATACAGAGAACGGAATGCTTGAAGATTTCGAGATAAGTCTTGAGGAATTTGATTCGTTAGACGAATATCATAAATTCTCGGATAAATATAAAAATAAAAAGAAGGAAGTCCTTAAAATGTATAGAAAGAAGCATTTGGCTGCTAAGAGACATACAGGTGTTAAGGTCGCTGCGGCTATTGCGGCATTTGCCATTGCCACACCACTTGCGGTCAATGCTGCCACAAATGGAGATTTATTCAATCGCCTGTGGGGAAGCTCAGGCAAGGAAGATGTTGAGTCTTATACCTATGAATGGGACGAGACATGGGAGGATGGAACAAAGCATATTGAGGTTGAGATGCCTGCCATAGAGTATGAGGATGTCGCACCGGAAAAGGCAGAGGAGCTTATCGGAGATAATGTATTACAGCAGGAAGCTGAATATGACATAGATGGTACTGAACTTACTATACTTTCTACGATTACCGATGGCAGCAGTATGGTTGTTGAATATACCTTAGAGCATGAGGGCGGCGTAGATATATATGCTTATAACCAGCACAGCAATGAGACTAAAGGTGCAGGACCGTCAATGAGTTCAAATGTATTATTAAACTTCGGTATATGTGATGATAAGGTATTCGTGGATATGGATAAGTCAACGGAGGATAAATTATATTGCTATGCTTATGTCCACATACTTTCACAGGATATTCTTGACGAGTATGAGAATGGGAAACCTGCTATGCATGCCATTATTCTTCCTTGTTCAAATGAAGAATATGTAAATAGCAGTCCACAGGAATTTGAGGAAATTATGGCAGCCTCAGTGGAGAAGATTATACCGCTTGAATTTAATGATAAGGTAGAGATGACGGAATTTGTGAATGAGGATGGCGGAGTATTAAAGGTATCACCGATTTCAATGTCGTTTGATATGCTTACCGGACTTGGAATTGAATATGCTGACCCCGGTTATATATACTATGTCTGCATTAATTATAAGGACGGAAGCAGTTATCTTGTAGACGAGAATAATTATTCTGACTGGAGAACAGGCGAGGTATTACATTCCTGCGATACAGAGTATGCAAATTACTATTATTGCATTGGTGATGGCGATGATATGTTTTATATCTTTAACCGCCTTGCAGATGTGGATAATATAGAGTCAATCACAGTAAATGAGACGACTTATACATTAAAATAATTCTTGCCCTTGGGGACGGGGGTTAGGGGCGAAAATGAAGGAAAATGAAATAAGTCTTGCGTAATTCATTTTCGCCCCTAACCCCCGTCCCCAAGGGCCGTATTGACAAGTGAATAATAAAATAATACAATAGGAAACAAATGTTGCTAAACGCTTGTTTCCTATTGTTTATGTGAGGAGAAAATATGCCGCCAAAAAGTAAATTTAAAAAAGAAGAAATTATAAATGCCGCATTGGATATTACCAGGATAGATGGATTAAAAGCTGTAACTGCAAGAGCATTAGGTGATAAGCTTGGAACATCTCCTAAACCGATATTCGGTCTTTTTGAGAATATGGATGAGGTACAGGATGAAGTAATCAAAGCCACAAGAGGTATTTACGACAGATATGTTGAGGAAGGACTTAATAATGAGGATATGCCTGCATTTAAGGGTGTGGGTATGAAGTATATAGAGTTTGCTATAAGTGAGCCCAAGCTGTTTCAACTGCTTTTTATGCAGGAACAGCCTGAGAAACCTAATCTTACAAATGTACTGCCGATTATTGATGATAATTATGATAAGATTTTGAAATCAGTAAAGGATGAGTATAGGCTTTCCAAAAAATTATCGGAAAGATTGTACCGACATCTGTGGATATATACACATGGCATAGCGGTGCTTTGTGCAACAAATATGTGCACATTTACTGCAAAGGAAATGAGTAATATGCTTACTGAGGTTCATATTTCAGTATTAAATAAAATAAAAGGGGAAGCTAAATGATAGAAGTAAAAGATATTACCAAATCATACGGAACAAAGGAAAATAAGCAGCAGGTTTTAAAGGGGATAAGCCTTAAGATTGAGGATGGAGAGTTCGCAGTTATACTCGGTGCATCAGGCTCAGGTAAATCTACATTTTTGAATGTCGTGTCGGGACTTGAGAGAGCAGACAGCGGTACGGTATGTTATGATGATGTAGATATAACAAAGCTTTCGGATAATAAGCTTACGGCATTTCGTAAGGAGACGGTTGGATTTATATTCCAGCAGTATTACCTTCTGCCTAATATGACAGTGGAGAAGAATGTACGAATGGGCGCAGAGCTTGCATCTAATAAGGAGTATAAAGAGATAATAAATGAAGTAGGGCTCTCGGATAAGCTTAAGAAATATCCGAGTGAATTATCAGGAGGAGAACAGCAGAGAGTATCGGTTGCACGTGCACTTGCTAAAAAGCCAAAGGTACTTTTCTTGGATGAGCCAACAGGTGCGTTGGATGAGGATACGGGAAGACAGGTGCTTGATTACATAGCTAAGCTTTATAAGGAATCGGACTTTACTGTCGTGATGATTACACACAATCAGAATATAGCTGATATGGCAGACACAGTTATCAGGATTAACAGTGGCAGGATAGTTGATATTTCTAAAAATGAAGTGAAGAAAACCGCTTATGAGATAGGATGGTAATTATATGGTAGTTGGGATAAAGGATTCAATTAAATTGATAAGTATATCGGTTATTACTGTATGTGCTGTATTTGTATGTACATTATTTTTAAGCTATAACACAGATATTGTATCTATCAGGGATGAGATAGTATCGGAACAGGGACGTATTCTATATGATGCACAGGTTATGACAGGAAAGGTTGTAAGTGCCGTAAGCGGAGGATGTCTTGCTATAACTTCGGTCATAATGCTTATATTTTATATCAAGAATTATGTGGACACACATAGTAAGGAGCTTGGGGTATTAAAGGCACTCGGATATTCTGATTTAAGTGTGGCAAAGCATTTCTGGGTGTTTGGATTAAGCGTGTTCTTAGGATGTCTGATTGGATATATGGCAGGCTTTTTTTATCTTCCGAGATTTTACGAAGTACAGAATAATACCGGATATCTGCCTGACTTCAAGGTGCATTTTCATATTATAATTTTATTTACATTGGTTGTAGTACCTACAGTATTTTTTGCGATAATCTCAATACTGTATGCTTATCATAAGCTTAAGACACCTGTACTTGATTTGATAAGAGAAAAGCGTGATATAAAGGTTAATAAAAATAAAAAAAATGATAATGAAGATAAGGATATTTCTTTTTTGGAAGACTTAAGAGCAAGCACGTTGCGAGGCAGGAAGACGCTTGTATTCCTGATAGGATTTGGAACATTCTGCTTTTCTGCCATGACACAGATGTCGATGTCTATGGATGAGCTGTCAAGCAGAACTATGGCTGTTATGATGGTAAGCATTGGACTTATACTTGCATTTGTAACGCTGTTTCTGGCTCTTTCAAGTGTTGTAAGTGCAAATGCCAAAACTATAGCTATGATGCGGGTATTCGGATATGAGGATTCGGCTTTGAACAAAGCCATATTGGGCGGTTACAGACCGATTGCTTATATAGGCTTTGCCATAGGCAGCGTGTACCAGTATGTTCTGCTTAAGATTATGGTTGATATTGTTTTTGCTGATCTTGAAGAGATGCCGGAATATAATTTTGACTTCAAAGCACTTGCAATTTCTTTGGTTATGTTTATAATTGCTTATGAGGTTATTATGCAGAGTTACGCAAATAAGCTTCGTAGAGTATCTGTTAAAAGTATTATGCTGGAAAACTAAGGAAATGTAAAATGAAACTAAAGAAGTATATAACATATTTTATCATTATATCAATTTTAATATTATCATCATGTGGCAAGAAATCTGATGTAGAAGAGACGACGGAGATTAAGCAGGAGACAACAGAGGTCATAACAACAGAGCTGACAACTACGGAAGAACTGACCACAGAAGAACCTATGATTGAGAATCCTATAGATTTTACTTCATTGTGGGAACAGGATGAAAATGTCTATGCGTATATTGTAATACCTGACACAAATATATCTTATCCGATTTTGCAAAGCGATGAGGAACAGCCGGAGGATTATTACCTTGACCATAATCTTGACGGAAGCTCCGGATATCCGGGTTGTATATACACGCAGAGACTTAACAGCGAGGACTTTGACGACTACAATACAGTGATTTACGGACACAATATGAGAAACGGTGATGGATTCCACGACTTACATCAGTTTCGTGAAGAGGAATTCTTTAATCAAAATGAGTACATATATATCTATACTCCTGAATATATGCTGACATATCAGATTTTTGGAGCTTATGTCTTCACGGATGTGCTTATCTTAGCGGCGTATGATTTTGAGACTGAGGAGGGGTATCAGGAATATCTTGATATGGTTAAAAACTATGGCAACGGAATTTATCGTGATGTTGATACGCTTACTACGGATGATAGGATTATAACACTGTCCACATGTACGAACTATGATCCTGAGAGGTATCTGGTACAGGCTAAGCTGGTGGATAAAATAAAGACTTATACGAAGTAAATCACAGGATTAAGATTTATAGGGGAATTAATTAGGTTTTATTATAATTGATTTGAGTAGGGAGAATATGCTGATAGTCTATTTTATAATGATTAACTTAATAGCCTTTATACTATATGGTATAGATAAGAAAAAAGCCATCAAGGATAAATACCGAATACCGGAGAAGACACTTATATTTGTAGCCATAATCGGCGGTTCATTAGGTGCATTTCTTGGGATGTATGTATTTCATCATAAAACCAAAAAGAAAAAGTTTTATATAACTGTTCCGATATTCCTTGTGATATGGACGGGGCTTATTATATGGGGATTTCATCAGAATCATCATATAGTTATTACGGAGTATACCTATCAGAATGAAAAGATAGGCGACGATTTAAACGGATATACGATAGTTCAGGTTTCAGATTTGCATAACCAGTATTTTGGATTTGATGAGAGCAGGCTGATAGATGAAATTGAAAAATGTAATCCTGATATTATCGTTGTGACAGGAGATGTGGTTGACTCGTCACATGCAAATTACAAAAGGGCACTTAGCTTTATGAAGCAGGCTAATGAGATAGCACCTGTATATTATATAACAGGTAATCATGAAAAATGGCTTGAACAAAAAAAGCCTGATAAGATAAATTCGTTCTATGAGGATATAATAAATGAGGGTATAAATTTTATAGACAATGAGACTGCTTACATAGATGATGAGTATTATCTGATAGGACTTTCGGATGATGAGCTTGGTAGTGGCAAATTAGAGGAGCTTTCTCAGAATATGCAGAAGGATAAGCTTAAGATACTCCTGGCACATGAGCCGGCATATTATGATAATTATGTGGCATGTGGTATGGACCTGGTTATAACGGGACATGTGCATGGCGGACAGTTTGTTGTTCCGGGCAAGGGCGGCTTTGTATCACCGGAATTTGAATTCTTCCCCGAACTTTATGAGGGAGAGCATACTTATAAAGATACTACAATGATTATCAGCAGAGGACTTGGTAACAGCGTGATTCCACTTCGTATAAATAATTATCCGGAGCTTGTTGTGATAAAGCTTGTGAAGTAAAGCTTGACAAAATCATTTTCTTTGTTATTATTTGTAGCAATATATTTGTGAGAACTAAAGGTTGAAATTATGAAGAATAACAGTATATATAAAAAGGCTCTAAAGCTTGCAGTTCCGATGATGATTCAGAACGGAATTACCAATGCGGTAGGGCTTGTGGACAATATAATGGTAGGCAGTCTTGGAACTGAGAGTATAACAGCTGTTTCGATAGCGGGACAGCTGATATTTGTGTTTAATCTTGCGATATTCGGAGGTCTGTCAGGTCCCGGAATATATGGAGCGCAATACTACGGTCATGGAGATACCGAAGGTGTCAAGGGAATATTCAGATTGAAATTTTGGATAGGACTTTTCTGTGCGATAGCGGGTATTTTGGTGTTTGTTTTCGCAGGAGATGCACTGATAAGGCGATATCTGGCCGGTGAGGGAAGTGACATAGACCCTATGCTTACACTTAAATACAGCAGGCAATATCTGGATATTATGCTTATAGGTTTTTTGCCGTTTACGATTACACAAATATATGCAGGAAGCCTGCGTGAGACAGATGAGAGTGTCAAGCCTATGGTGGCAGGTATAGCGTCCGTCGTGGTTGATGTACTATTTAATTATCTTCTGATATATGGCAAATTCGGATTGCCAAGATTAGAGGTAAGAGGTGCAGCGATTGCAACAGTTATTTCAAGATTTGTAGAGATGAGTGTTGTAGTTATATGGTCGCATAAAAGAAGAGATATACATATCTTCCTAAAAGGAATATATAAGACCTTGAAGGTGCCTGTCGATATGACTAAGAAGGTTTTGCCTAAGAGTTTTCCGATATTCATAAATGAATTCCTGTGGGCAGGAGGTCTTGCAGTTCTTACACAGATTTATTCCAAACGCAGTCTGGATGTAATCGCAGGACTTAATATATCAAATGCAATATGCAACCTTTTAAATGTGGTTTTTGTTACTTTGGGAAGTGCTGTCGGTATTATCATCGGTCAGCAGCTTGGTGCGTCTGAGTATGAAAAGGCGAAGAAAAATTCCGTTAAGCTGATGTGGTTTACGAGTGCCGTATGTGTGCTTCTTACAATAATATTGGTATCTATTTCGGGAGTTTTCCCGAAGATTTACAATACTACGGATCTGGTCAGAGATTATGCGACAAAATTTATAATAATCACTGCATTATTTTTCCCGATACAGGGCTTTTTAAATACGCTGTATTTCACGCTTCGTTCGGGCGGTAAGACGGTAATTACATTTTTGTTTGATAGCGGATTTTCATGGGTAGTGTCTGTTCCTGTGGCATATATCATATGTACATTTACAGGACTTCCGATACTTTGGATATATGCGACTATTCAGGCGCTTGATATAATTAAGGTCGTGGTAGGCTATGTGCTTATTAAAAAAGGAATCTGGATCACAAACCTGGTTGAATAGCGAGATTATAGAAAAAAGTAATCATAATGTTATTGATATTTTAATGGTTATGTTTTATATTAATTGTATCATCTCGCCTGTCGGCTCGATGTGTTTTCGCTTTATGTCGATGTACAAAAGTTCACATCGACACAAAGCTCATTATATCAAATTTATAAACTAGGGAGAAAAAAGAAATGAGTATTAGAATTGGTATTATGGGATATGGTAACTTGGGACGTGGTATCGAATGTGCGATTAAGCAAAATGATGACCTCGAGCTGGTTGCTGTATTTACAAGAAGAAATCCGGAGACGGTAAAAATTCTTACAGAGGGTGTGAGCGTATGTGCGGCTGATACAGTAACTGAGTGGAAGGACAAGATTGATGTACTTATTCTCTGTGGAGGAAGTGCTACCGACCTTCCAAAGCAGACACCGGAGTATGCTAAGTATTTCAATGTTATTGACAGCTTTGATACACATGCAAGAGTTCCGGAGCATTTTGCAAATGTTGATGCATCTGCAAAGTCAGCGGGTAAGGTTGGAATAATCTCTGTAGGTTGGGATCCGGGTATGTTCTCACTTAACAGATTATATGCAAACGCAATCCTTCCTGACGGTGCAGACTATACTTTCTGGGGCAAGGGCGTAAGTCAGGGACACTCGGATGCCATAAGAAGAATTGAGGGTGTTAAGGATGCAAAGCAGTACACAATTCCTGTGGATTCAGCTCTTGAGGCTGTTAGAGCAGGCAAGAATCCTGAACTTACTACAAGACAGAAGCATACCAGAGAATGCTTTGTTGTACTTGAAGATGGCGCAGATGCGGCAAAGGTAGAAAATGAAATTAAGACAATGCCAAACTACTTTGCTGATTATGATACAACAGTTCACTTTATAAGTGAGGAAGAGCTTAAGGCAAGTCACAGCGGAATACCACATGGCGGATTTGTTATCCGTTCAGGTAAGACAGGCTGGAATCTTGAGAACAATCATGTTATCGAATACAGCTTAAAGCTTGATTCCAATCCTGAATTTACTTCCTCAGTTCTTGTTGCATATGCAAGGGCAGCATATCGTCTTAACAAGGAAGGCGTGAGTGGCTGTAAGACAGTATTCGATATAGCACCTGCATATCTCAGTCCTAAGAGTGGTGAGGATTTAAGAGCGCATCTTCTCTAATCTGTTATGGTATTAAGATGACTTGTCAGATAACACTGTCATACAGACTGATAAAATGTAATTATATGAAATGGAGGTTATGCTATGGAGAACTATGAAGATATAGAGAATATAATTGAACTGCTTGACAGCAAAATGGGAGCAGACGGTATCAATAGAATTAATCTCCAGATGTCTGATGACTTAGACAGTGGAGAAGTAGCTGAAAGATATCATCACGGCAGATGCGATGTCGGCAGTCCTTGGGCAACCGGCAAAATAAAAAATGAATCGCTGTGTGACCTATAAGATATGAATAAAAATCGGTAGATTATGTGCTTGCACTAATTAGTCTGCCGATTTTTATTATGTGGTGAAAACTTAGATAGCACAAGGATGGATAGATTTAAGCAGGCTGCTAAAGCAACAATTTGCACAATTTATGTAAAATCAGAAACGAGAATTCGCGTATCTCGTGATTTCATCACTCGATATCGCGCTCTTCGCCAAATATTCTTGCAAGCAAGAATGCTTGGCTCAGAGGAACGCGTAGGCTCGCTCAGAAACAGACTGTCTGAGCGAAGCGAGTTGTCTGTTTCGTGCAGAGCGTAAAGAATTCAAGTTTACTGATTTAGTAAATTGATTGCAAGTTGCGTAGCAGCCTGCTTAAATCTATTCATCTTTGTGCGTATTGATTTCGCTTTTTCTGCATATATTTCTATAAGAGCCAATCGGCAGGTATTTTATGGACGAAGTAATTACAGAGGAATTATGTTCTGATTATATTTATTCTGAGGATTATCTTGATTTTATATTCAAATATAATGATGTGGGTGACATTCAGAGCAGGGTGTCTCCTTCCTGTATCAATATAATAAATTCACAATTTTTGGTTGCATATAAGAAAGTATCGGAATTCGACAGTACGCGTGTTTTTGCATATGGATATAATACTGTACCCAAGTGTTATGGGCTTATGGATACGACAGTAGCCACGGTTGTCGGTGCTGATATAGTCAGGAAGCTTACCGGACTTTCGCTTACGGGTAAGGATACACTGATAGGTTTTGTCGATACAGGAATTAATTATACAAGCAGTACATTTATAAATGAGGATGGTACTACGAGGATAAAAAGTATATGGGATCAGAATGAGTCGGTTTTGGGTACGGGACCTTCAATGTATGGATATGGTGCGGTATATTATGAAGATGATATAAATCGTGCATTAAGAGATGATGCTCCTTTCTCAGTAGTTCCATCGCGCGATAATGACGGACATGGGACATTTTTGGCTTCTGTTGCAGCAGGCAATATTGTTGAAGGGCAGTTTACAGGAGTTGCGCCTGAGGCAGATATAATAATGGTTAAGCTTAAGGAAGCTAAGAAAAACTTAAGAGATTTTTATCTGATAAATGAACAGGCGAAGTGTTATAGTGAGAACGATATTATGCTTGGAATTAAATTCCTGTTAAGTGAGGCACAGAGACTTGGCAGACCGATGGCTATATGTATAGGACTTGGTACAAATGGTGGCGACCATAATGGTAATACTAATCTTGAGATGTATTTCGATATAATTCAGAACCTACGAGGAATCTGTAGCGTTAGCTCTGCCGGAAATGAGCTTGGGTATGGAGGACACTATGCGGGAGACAGGCGGATAAGCAGTATAAATATGTCTGAGAACATGGAAATATATGTGGGTCCTGATAATAGAGGATTTACACTTGAGATATGGGGTAATGCGCCTGGGATATTGAAGGTGACATTAATGTCACCAACAGGAGAAAAATTCAGCAATATATCATCCATAAAAAATGAAAGTACCTTAGTAGAATTTTTGTATGAGGGGACGAAGGTATATGTTGAAAATGTTGCTATAGAAAGTCAGTCGGGCGATCAAATGATTTTTATGCGGTTCGAAGCTCCTTCAGATGGTATATGGACTATCGGAGTTACTGAAACAGTACTTGGTGTGAACAGGGGCTTTGATGCATGGCTTCCAATACATGAATTTTTGAACGCTGACACCACATTTGTACGGGGAGAGCCCGATGTTACAATATGTGCTCCGGGGAATTCCAGAGGGGTGATAACGGCAGCAGGATATAACCACTATAACAATTCATTATATGTAAATTCGAGTAGGGGATACACGAGAAAGGGTAATATCAAGCCGGACATATGCGCTCCTGCTGTAGATGTGTATGGGGTATTTGCTACATCTGAAAGTCAGCTTGGGAAGGAACAGCTATATTCGAGAATGGACGGAACAAGTATAGCTGCTGCAATAACAGCAGGTGCAGCAAGTCTTATACTGGAATGGGGTTTTACAAATCTTAACATCCCGTATATTGATACTCCAATTATAAAGCAAATGATTATAAGAGGCTCAAATGAAAGCAAGGACATCGCATACCCAAATGAAGCATGGGGCTGGGGTGTCCTTGATATATTCGGTGTATTTGAAGCAATACGGGAAAATGTATAATTAATTAGATACACAGTGCAGATTATATACTATATGTCAAGCTTCATATCGCCATCTTTAATAAGCTTAAGCTTGCGCATACCCTCTGATATTGCAAGCGTAAGAACAGCAGGAAGGATAAAATGCATAATGATTATAAGAAGCATAGCTTTACCGCCGCTTGTGCCTGTTTCGGTCATTGCGGAATACGCAGCGAACTGTCCTACAAAGCCTGCTGAGCCCATACCTGAGCCGACAGGAGTGCTGACCATCTTTAATACTGCTGAGGCTATAGGACCAAGTATTGCACTTGAGATAATGGCAGGAAGCCAGATAAGAGGCTTCTTAAGTATATTAGGAACCTGAAGCATGGAGGTTCCGACACCCTGAGCTATAAGTCCGCCGAACTTGTTCTCACGGTAGCTTGCTACAGCGAAGCCGACCATATTACAGCAGCAGCCTATGGTGGCTGCACCGGCGGCAAGTCCTGATATACCCATTGAGATTCCTATTGCCGCTGAACTTATAGGAAGTGTAAGTATCATACCCATTAATACTGACACGATAATTCCGCCGATTATAGGATGTGCCTCGACATTTACATTTACGAGTGCACCAAGCCATGACATAAGCTTCGATATATAAGGCCCGACAAATATACCTACAGCAGCACCTGAGAGTATTGCAACTAATGGAGTGACAAGAATATCAACCTTGGTTTTACCTGCAACTAAGTTGCCTAATTTAATAGCAAATATGGCTGCCACAAATGCACCAAGCGGCTCACCCGGCTTTCCAAGACCGAAGGCTTCTATACTTAGTACCGCAGGAAATGCTCCTATCATACCCGTAACTGCTGCAGACACTGTAACCAGCGGTCCGCTCTTTAATTTGGCGGCTACTCCGACACCGATTCCTGCACCTGTAATGGATTTTGCAAAATTACTTATAGCGATAAGATACGCACCTATATCGCCGCCTATCAGTTCTCCGATTTGGGCGATGATTGTACCTATTATAAGTGTTGAGAAAAGTCCGAGTGCCATACCGCTAAGTCCGTCTATAAATATTTCATTTAACCAGCCTTTAACCTTGTTCATAATTTTATCTCCTGTTTAACATACTTGCAGCAGACTGTATGATAAAGCTTGTATTTTGCGCTTAATCTCTATGTAGTCTGTGTAAAAATTCTCATAGAGTTTATCACATAACCGTCTCTTTTACAATTGTTTTATTACTCGATTATTTGAAAATAATATTTGACAAATAATATATAATAAATTATAATGCGTATCGTAGAAAAAAGTTAGGCTTATAAAGAGGAAAGACCGATGAAGAACTATCAGAATAAAAATTTTTTCTTTTTCTTTATGAACGCGATGGATTTTAAATTGTACGAGCTTTAAGCAAAAGCTTTAACAGTATAAGATAAATTCCACCGCTACTTTTGATGAATAAATAAAAGTAGCGGTGGTTTTCTTTTTGAGTAAATAAAACAATGGAGGAAGCTATGGAAGAACATTATTATGACGAGGACGGAAAAATCAAGGTAGCGTATAGCGGAGTGGAAGGGGCATTTGCACATATTGTTGCGAAGAAGACTTATCCTGACGGAGCGCTCATTTCATATCCGAACTTTGAAGAGGCTTATAAAGCTGTAGAAGAGGGAAACTGCAAATGTGCGGTACTGCCGATAGAGAACAGCTACACAGGTGAGGTCGGTCAGGTCATTGACCTTATGGTAAGCGGTGAACTTGTGGTTGACAGGGTTATTCCTTATAAGATATCCCAGAATCTGCTTGGTGTGAAAGGCTCAAGCACCAAGGATATTACCAAGGTTGTAAGTCATTCGCAGGCACTTGCACAGTGCGAGGGATATATCAGGAAGCACGGCTTTGATGAGATGCTTGCTCCGAATACGGCTATGGCGGCTAAGGAGGTCGCAGAGCTTGGCGATAAATCCATCGCAGCCATTGCAAGTATTGAAACTGCCGAGTTGTATGGCTTGGATGTACTTCATGCGAATATTAATGAGATGACAGACAATACTACAAGATTCGCGATATTTGAAAAGTGCTTCGAGGATGAGACGGACAAGGAGAAGTACACAAGCTTTATACTTCTTTTTACTGTAAATAATGTGGCAGGTGCATTAGCAAAAGCCATAGCTGTTATAAGTGAATACGGATTTAATATGAAGGTTCTAAGGAGCAGACCATCTAAGCAAAAGGCTTGGGAATATTATTTTTATGTTGAAGCCGACGGAGATATAGATACGGATGAGGGCAGAGAAATGCTTGACAGATTATCTGAGGTATGCAATCTCGTTAAGATAGTTGGAAAATGTCTCGATAACGAGAATTAAAATAAATTTTCAAAACATTATAACATATGGAGGAATAAATTATGAATATGACATTTGAAAGAAAATTAGCACTTCCGGTAGAGTTAAAGGAGATGTACCCATTAACCGGAGCACTTGGTAAAATCGTAGAGGAAAGAGATGTAGAGATAAAGAATATCTTAGCCGGCAGATCAGATAAGCTGCTTCTTATAATAGGTCCATGCTCTGCTGATAAAGAAGAGAGTGTAGTTGATTATGTATCAAGACTTTGTCCGATACAGGAGAAGGTTAAGGATAAGATTTTCATAGTACCGAGAGTATATACAAATAAGCCACGTACGACAGGTGCGGGATATAAGGGTATGCTTCATCAGCCTGACCCGAATGAGAAGCCGGATATGTTCAAGGGCATAGTTGCTATAAGAGAACTTCATATGAGAGTTATTTCAGAGACAGGCTTTTCATGTGCTGATGAGATGCTCTATCCTGAGAATGCAGAATACTTAAATGATGTGCTTGGATATATCGCAGTTGGTGCGCGTTCGGTGGAGAACCAGCAGCACAGACTTACCTCAAGCGGATTATCTGTACCTGTTGGAATGAAGAACCCGTCCAGCGGTGATATATCGGTAATGATGAATTCAATAACCGCTGCACAGCATGGACATACATTTATATATAGAGGCTGGGAGGTACATTCACAGGGAAATCAATATGCGCATGCAATTCTTCGTGGATATAACAATAAGCATGGACAGCCTATGCCGAATTATCATTATGAAGATTTACTCCGATTATGTGAGGTATATGCTGAAGGCAAATACGAGAATCCGGCTGTTATAATAGACGCAAACCACGCTAATTCGGGTAAGAATCCTTTTGAGCAGAAAAGAATTATCAATGAGGTAATAAGCAATTGTAATTATAACAGTGATATTAAAAAAATTGTCAAAGGCTTCATGGTGGAAAGCTACATAGAGGATGGAAACCAGAGCGTAGACGGCGGTGTATATGGTAAATCGATAACCGATGCGTGTCTTGGATGGGAGAAAACTGAGAAACTAATTTATGAAATTGCGGACAGATTATAAAATTTGTAAATAATTTATTATATTCTGGGCAATATATATTTAGGAACTATAAATATATAAAAGGAGATTTTAATATGAAGTTCTTAAATATTTTATGTTTGACAATTGTTGTCATAGGAGCAATCAACTGGGGACTTATAGGCTTTGCTGATTGGAATCTTGTATCAGCATTATTCGGAGACGCTACAGTATTTACAAGAATAGTATATGGTCTTGTAGGTATAAGCGGATTATATCTTATAAGCTTCTACGGCTTACTTGGAAACGAGAGAAGCTACCAGTAGACAGGCAGGGGTCATCGAAGGTCTTGATTTTTAAGACTTTTGATGACTCTTTTTTCATTTGTTTAAAAAATTATATATTTATATTTATTTTTATTCGAAAAATTGTTATAATACCCATTGATTCAGATAAAAGAAATTTGTCTTTAGAAAACCGGAGGAAAAAAACATGGGTGGTTTTTTTGGAGTAGTTGGAAAAGAGGATTGTGTATTTGATTTATTCTTTGGAACAGATTATCATTCACACTTAGGTACAAGGCGAGCAGGAATGGCTGTATATGGAGATGACGGCTTTGAGAAGTCGATACATAAGATTGAGAATTCTCCTTTTAGAACTAAGTTTGATGATGATGCTAATTCTATGCATGGCAATATGGGTATCGGATGTATTTCGGATTATGAGGCACAGCCTATATTAGTCCGCTCACATCATGGTTCATTTGCAATTACTACAGTAGGTAAGATAAATAATGACAAAGAGATTATAGCAGATATATTGAAGGGCAGAACTCACTTTTTTGAAATGAGTAATGGTGAGATTAATTCGACGGAATTAGTGGCTGCAATTATCAATCAGAAGGATAATTTTATAGATGGAATAAGGTATGCTCAGGAGATTATAGAAGGCTCCATGTCCATGCTTATTCTCACTCCAAAAGGAATCTATTGTGCCAGAGATAAGTTCGGTAGAACACCAATTTCCATAGGTAAAAAAGAAAATGCATATTGTGCAGCATTTGAGGATTTCTCGTATTTTAATCTTGGATATACAACCTATAAGGAACTTGGTCCCGGTGAAGTAGTCGTTATGGAGCCTGAGGGTGTTAAGACACTTGTTGCTCCGGGTAATAAGATGAAGATATGTACCTTCCTCTGGATATATTATGGTTATCCTTCGGCGTCCTATGAGGGAGTAAGTGTCGAAGAGATGCGTTATAAATGCGGACAGGCATTAGCCAAAAGAGATAATGTTAAGCCTGATATAGTAGCAGGTGTGCCTGATTCCGGTACGGCTCATGCCATAGGCTATGCAAATGAATCCGGTGTACCATTTTCCAGACCATTTATAAAATATACACCGACATGGCCTCGCTCATTTATGCCGACCATACAGAGCAAGAGAAATCTCATAGCTAAGATGAAGCTTATACCTGTTAAGGAACTGATAAAGGACAAGAGCCTTCTTTTGATAGATGATTCAATCGTAAGAGGAACACAGATGAGGGAGACGACGGAGTATCTTTTTGAAAATGGTGCTAAGGAAGTCCATATTCGCCCTGCATGTCCACCGCTTGTATTTGGTTGTAAGTATCTTAATTTCTCAAGAACCAATTCTGAGATGGAGCTTATTACGAGAGATGTTATCGCAGAACTTGAGGGAAAAGAGGTAACTGATGATATATTAAGGGAATATGCTGATTATAATTCCGAGAAGTATGAGATTATGGTAGAGAAGATAAGAGAAAGACTTAATTTTACTTCTCTTAGATTTCATAGATTGGATGATATGATTAATTCTGTCGGTATAGATCCGGATAAGCTTTGTACATACTGCTGGAGCGGTAAAGAGTAGTGTAAAATAGTTACTCCTTAAGGGTAAGAATTATCTCTGTTATGAACCTGTATAAAATTTTATAATTCATTTTGTGGTATATGCCATAATTGGTTATGAAAATGGGGAATTTTACGATGGATAAAAGAGATAATGACAGAGGAGCACAAAGGTTAAGAAGATTAAGATTGAGTCAGAAGTTGACTCAGGAACAGATGGCTGAGGCTATAGGTATATCCGAATCGCTTTATAAAGGAAATGAATCGGGCAGACTTCCTATATCTAAAAAGACAGCACAATTGATTGAGGATAAGTTTGGATTAAGAGCAGATTATATGTTCTTAGGAAGTGAGCCTGAGAATCGTGACATATGGTCAGAAATATTAGAATGTGAAGAGGCTGAGAAGATGAAGATAATGCTGAGGCTGATTGCTTATTTTTCTGCTCAGAATACCATTGACCTAAGCGATGAGGTTATTGAAAAGATGATTAAGGATATGAATATTGAGTAAATAATATTTTGAGACGAATATGAAAATTATTTGTTAATAGAAATTCATGTAACTGGTATGAACTTTAAATATAAGGTTCATACCTTTTTAATTATCCTTCAAAATCCAGGTGTCTGCATGACTCCATCAATTCCATTGCTGACACCTGTATCTTAGATTTTGAAAGAAAACCCTGTATGCTTAGAATAATTATAGCCATAAGCCTATAAGATGGAATAACAGGGTTTATTATGACTTATGGTGATAGTTGGTTGTGCAATCCATAGGGATTAAGTGTGTAAAATTAATGAGAAAAATATCCTAAGCACTCTATTATTATAGAGCTTAATTTATTTATAAAACAATATAATTTTTATGAACATGGGGTGTTATTTATTGAACTCTTATCAAATTATCAGTTTAAATGGAAAAAAGAAGAATATTTTTGTATTTGTAAGTTAAATTATAATAAATGTGGATTTTACTCGGAATTTAGCTTGCAAATACTTACATTTCATAATAAAATATACTAAGTATAATATAATTTATCGGGTGCAAATTTATGAATATCAAAATGCAGTGTTGCGGCATTATTCTCTTGGGAGTAGTTTTTTATTTTTATCGTAACCAGAATAAGTTGAATTTGAATACTGAAAAAGCATTTTTACAGATTTTTTCTGCTATAACGGCAGGGCTTATTTTTGATGTCGCTTCGATGGTTGTATTAAGATATAATGACTATCTGCCTGTGCACTTGGTTAATCTGATATGCAAGCTCTATGTTGTGACACTGGTTATCGTAGCATATAGTGGACTTATATATGTATGCTCTGATATTTTTACAGATAGAGAGTTTTATAAAAAAAGAGTTATCATTTATTCAATTATGGCTGTCATAGGCATCATTCTTGTCCTGAGTCTTCCTATATATAAAAATTTAGAGGATATGAGTAATGAATTTACTTACGGACCAAGTGTAGTTACTACATATGTATTTTGTATGACATATTTCGGTATTATAGTATATCTGCTGTTTCGGTACAAGGCACAGATGAATTTGGAACGAAGAACAGCAGTTATGTTCTGGATTGTGCTTTGGCTTTTATGTGCTATAATACAATTTTTATATAACAGGCTTTTGCTTGTGGGATATGCCGGTGCAATAAGTGTGCTTGTAATATATCTTCGTCTTGAGAATCCTGAAAATAATGTTGACAGAAGGACCGGCTTTTTTACCATTGGCGCACTTGTACAGTATTTGGAACAGGTTTTTGGAAATGATGATGATTCTTCTATTATTGACATACTTATTTCTACGCCGTTTGTTCCAAATGACAGGAAGAAAGATATGCTGATTAATCAGGAAATAATAGACTTTCTCGCTTCAATATCTCATACTATGGTATTCAAGGGGGACTCGGGTAGATTCATACTTACTATGAGGCCTAAGGATTACGAGAGAGTAGAAAAGCTTATTGATGATAGATTTGAAGACGGATGGGGACCTGCTAAGGACTTTATAACAACCCCTAATATAGTAGTTATGCCGAGTATAAGAGTATGTGAGCAGGCTAATGATATCCTTCCCTGTATCAGATATACAAGAAATAACAGTATTGATTTGGCGGAGACAAGCAAGGTTGAACTAAATAAATCTCTTGCAGCTCAGATGTATAAGGAACAGCTTACCGAGCAGATGATAGCGGATGCCATAGCTGAGGATAGGATAGTCGTATATTATCAGCCTATATATTCTACGGAAGAAAAGAAGTTTGTATCTGCTGAGGCTCTTGTCAGGATATTTGATGCAGAAGGTAAGCTTATACCTCCCGGAGTATTTATCGGCATAGCAGAGCAGAACGGTATGATACTTAAGATTGGTGAGATGGTTTTCAAGAAGGTTTGTCAGTTCATAGCTGAGAAACTTCCTGAGCAATATGGACTTGAATATATTGAAGTTAATTTGTCAACTGTTCAGGGTTCATATGAATTTTTGGCAGAAAGCTTCATAGAGATTATGGATTGGTATAATGTAGACCCATCCATGATTAATCTTGAGATTACTGAGTCCGGTTCGGTATCGGCGAAGAAGGTATTGCTTGATAATATGAACAAGCTTATTGATTATGGAGTGGGTTTTTCTTTGGATGATTTCGGTACGGGACAGTCAAACCTTAATTATGTAGTGGACATGCCTGTAGAGCTTGTTAAGTTCGACAGGGATATGATAGTTTCATATTTTGAGAACGGTAAAGCGAAATACGTAATGGATGCAGCTATGCATATGATACACGGTCTTAGACTTAAGATAGTATCAGAGGGTATAGAGACTAAGGAAATGCTTGATACTATGGAGAAGCTTGGTATAAATTATATTCAGGGATATTATTTCTCAAAACCGATTCCGGAGGATGAATTCCTGAAATTTATTAAAGAGAAAAATAAATAGAGATTATAAAAAATATAAATATAGAAAATTTGAGGAAATCTCATTTGAATTACAGTATAAGCTGAAATTTAGGTGGGATTTTTTCATTATACATCATTTATTCTTTTGTGCTTTTAGTTCCTCAATTTGTTTGGTGAGTTCAGCGATGGCGTTATGATGAATTTGTCTTTAATACAATTTTATTGCCTTAAAAAAATATTAGTGCTATATTTATAGAATAAACATAAGCTGCAATCAATAAGTTTATAAGGAGGCTAAATTATGTCAAAATATTCTTTTTCAGCAAAATATTCACTTACTGATTCCTATGAGCAGGCAAGGTCCCTTTGTGGTAAAATCTTAGCCTCCGCCATTGATGGAACTGAACGAGAGTACATATTCTATGAGGATACATCTGATGGTAAGCTGTATTATCTTATCTCTGATGATAAGGCCACATCAGGATACAGCAAGCATCTCTTCAAAGGACAGTTCAGTCGAATTTCTGATTCCGGATATCATTATGTGAATCTTTATCTGAATCAGCAGAAGTGCGCAGTAGCACTGATTGACTATCAGGGCTATGACGGTAAGTATTATACAGCGGATGTACTCTTTGATTATAATGGTAATCCGAGTATCAAGATGTTGGATGGTAATCATAGTCAGCCGTTGATTGGACGGAGTGCATTCTGCTATAAGGGCGAGAATCTATTTGCTGCAAGGTATCAAAACGAGAAATACATTTATATGGGAAGCAAGCAGGGGACAGGAAAACTTGACAGCTTCAAGATTTCTACCGCTTTGCTGTCCGAGAATATGGCTGTAAAATTCGATGCTCCGGTAATGATGTATTCAAATGACTACACCTATAATGGATTTATGGCACAGCCTTCGCTGGTAGCTCAGAAGGGGAAATTCAGTATTTTACCTATATCAAAGCGAATGATGGTCTCGGCGGAGAAAACGCTATCGCTGTCTGTTGGGGATGAATATATTCTCGAAGGGTTAAGGACTGTATATTGCGATAGAGAATCAGGTGGAAAATGTATAGGATTTGCTTATATTAATTACAAAATCTCAGGAATTGCGAGCTCTTCAATTGTAAAACTCAGTGGAAGCAATGGTATTTTCGATAAAGCCAAAGCCATATGGACAGGCAGTGGAGAGAAGATTACATCTCTTGATGTGAGTCACTCAATAATTAACGGTGTTGAGAGAGCAGAATTAATCTTTTTGATTGATAAAAATGGTGGAAGTCTGCGGCATATGTATGTTACTCTTGATGATAAGATAGTTTCTTCTCCTCTTGAGATAGCTAAGAATGTTGCTTCGGCTCATTTTGCCGTTGATGCCAATGAACAGAGTGTGACCGCTTTTTATCAGAATCAATGGTCTGAGATTTTTAAGCTTGAGCTTGCACCGGATAACGACAACTGGGAGGAAGAGAGTATATTAACGGATGAAACGGATGAAAAGATAATTAAGCAGAATGTATATGTTACAAGGCTTTATGTCTATGATGAAGAAAATGTGCCGGCAAGAAATGTAAGCATCAGAATGTGGTCAAAGGCTCATATGCATCTGAAGATTAATGGCAGGTATGAGAATATTGGACCTGATACTTATGTTTATGTGAAAACTGATTATAGAGGAACAGTTGTAATATATCATGAAGCCTACTCAATAGCCGAGGAGGATATCTATATAGACGGATTGGACTGTACACTTGAATATGCCGGCATAGATGGACTGGTGGATATATATAAATATGGAGATAATGCTGCCTTTAGCGGACTAAGGGGAAGCCAATATATAGAGAGGAGGCTTATGTTTATGAAAGCTCAGGAGCTAAAGGATGCAAAGGTTCTTGATGGAAGATATATGCTGTCTGATAGTCTTCGTAATGACAGCTCGGCTATGGATAAGGCGTCTAAGTGTATAAATGATATTACGAGATGTTTTTTTACATATGCACCTATATCTGAAGCTGCTCTATCTGCATCTGTTACTGCCGGTAAGCCTTTCATTCCAATGGGAAGTATTTCTGCTCCGTATGAAAACCTTCTTGCAAGCGGAAGACAGGGATTTATATTTGAAGTCAGGGGCGATGATGTTATATCACGGGATATAACCGGCGATGAGTACGATGAAATAGTAGCATCATGGTATGCAGAAGGAGCCTGCAAATTCTGGTCATCAATAGGAGACTTCTTGCGTTCCGCAGTAAAAAGATTTGTGCAGGGTATAGTTACTGTAGTTAATGTTGTAGGGAAAGTAGTTAAGGCAGCTATTACCTTTGTACTGAATGGGGTCAGATATGTCATAGAGCAGATTGTCGAGGTAATTCAACAGGCATTGGATGTGGTTGAGACGCTTTTTGTTCAGCTTGCCGCACCATTTATCAGTCTGCTTGAATGGCTTGGTGATCCTTTTGACTTTGCAGGTATGAGGGTAACTGCAAGGGCTATAGACGGAACAATCGACCAGTCCTTTATATTTCTCAAAAAAGCTGCAAAGCTTGCTCGAAGGACGATAGATAATGGGATGTCCAATATGAATAAGGCTTTTGATAATGCTATAGAAGAAATGATTTCTACTATCGGTGATCGAAATATGAGGGATACCAATCGTCAGATTAGGAGGTTTGACTGTTACTACGGAGTGGAAGGCTCTAATTTTATCATAGATAATCTAAATAGTGATGTGAATGCCGCACAGCTTGCTCTTACAGGAGATTACTCTTATGTTCCATACAGTAATTTCTCAGGATATTCGATTGAAAGGGCAGACACAGAGGTTACTATTAATGTCAATGATATATTAGAAAGGCTGAAGAAGGTAACAGACGGGCTTGATAATACAGAGTTTAACAAGGCTGTTGCCAGCTTAAATGAAGCTGTAAATGGCGACTTCTGGGGCAATACTACTATAGCGGTCTTAAGACTTTTGAAGGGAACAGTGGATATATCACTTAGTGCTTCGAGAAATATAGTAGGTATTCTGTTTGATATTATTGATGATGCTATAAGTAATCTTTGGAATTATTTGAATCAAAAGATTACGATTCCTGTAATCGGCGTGCTCTACAGAACCATCTTTAAAAAAGATAAGATGACTATCAGAGATTTTCATGTATTTCTGGCTACATTTACACTTCAGATGACCTGTAGACTGTCGACTAAGGGAAGACCCGCCGGCATATCAAGTGAGGCTGAGGTAGACACTTATTTGGAGAATATAACGACTTTTGTACATAATTTTAATCCGGACAGTCAGAATTTAGGTTTTAATGAAGCTACAGAGACAAAGAATGTCGACATAAGCTACAGTGATGTAAAGGACATTTTGAACTGCGTATGGCAGACAGTAAGTTATCTGAGTACTACTATATCAGATGCTTTGACACCTAATGGTTTAAGGCCTGACCCTGTAAATCCGACCGATACGGATATAGAACTGTTTTCATTCATTGATGTGGTTGGCACTGTAGCAGAAATGGCGACAATTATTTGTGAGTTTTCATGGGCTGTAACAGGATTCCCTATGAAGTCGCCATCGGATAAATATAGCTCATATGCCGTAGAAATGGGGATGTGGTCGGTATGTCTGTGCAATGCTTTTTCGGATATGTTTTTCGGAATTCTTGGATTATGTATAAATAATTACAAAAGCAAGATAATAGCCAATGCTGTATCAAGTATTATCGGTACTGTGTTAGGATTTTTATATTGTGCATTTAGTATTGCTTATTTGGTTATCTATTTTAAAAATAATAAGAAAAACAAGGCACTGGAGGTTTCAAGCGAAGCCATGATGATGTTGTCGGGAATTACAAGATTCTGTCTTATAAAGGCAGTATATGAAGCGGTGCCGTATTATATCCCACTGATTATTGCAGGAATATGTGATTCCGGAAGCTGCATTACAGGAATTATTAAGCTTGTGTTCTGTTTTGTAGATAGTTCATCAAGGTTGAATGCTCTTGATTTAAGTGACAGGGAATATATAGAGAATGTAAGAAGTCAATTTGCGATAGATTATTAAATTTGTAATATGATTATAAAAATACTTGAAAATATTATTAATTCATCTAAAATGAGATTAAATCGTATTTTGCACGGGGACCTAAGGGAAACGCTTTCATCCACAGACCATGATACTTTTATTTTCCGATATGGATGATTTAAGATTGATATCTCTGAATAGGAGTATTAATATGACCAAACATAAACTTATATTTCTAATTTTATCGTGTATATGGATGGTGGTAATATTTTACTTTTCGGCTCGTGATGCTGATGAGTCTGAGGATGACAGCTACAGGGTTGGACTTGCTGTAGGCAGAGTGTTTGTACCTGATTTTGAATCAATGAGCGAAGACGCACAGCTTGAGTTTGCGGAAAGTATCGACCATCCTGTTCGGAAATGTGCTCATGCGACCGAGTATGCCATACTTGGTATGTTTCTTGTCGGGGTATTTTATCCTGTTAAGAAGCGGTCGAAGTCAAATATTATATATCCTTTGGTTTGCTGTGTTTTGTATGCAGCGACCGATGAGATACATCAACTTTTTGTACCGGGAAGAAGCGGACAGCTTTTTGATGTTCTAATTGATGGTGCGGGTGCGTTGGTTGGAATATTAGTTATTATTTTTATTTTAGAACGCATAAAAATGCATAAGTAAATTATAGTATCCTAAAAAATATAGCTGTTCTGAATATGACGAATTATAATATGTATAATAATAAAACGGAGTGCAGATTTTACCTGTACTCCGTTTTGACATTATACCATTATTTTTGCGACATTTTATCGTTGTCTATATGAATTATCTTGATTAAATTAATATTTTAGATTAGAATAATATTCGATATATTCATAAGATAATGGAGATTCGTATAGTGAATAATAAATATTATTTTATCGTCAATATGAGTGGCGGTAGCGGCAGAGTTAAAAAGATATGGCATAGGATAAAGCAGGAATTAAATGCAAGAGATATAGATTATAAAGCATTTAAGACAGAGAGTGCGGAGCATGCTAAAAATCTCGCCTATAAGCTGTCAAAGCTTAATGAGGAAAATATTCATATAATTGTTGTCGGTGGCGACGGTACCATAAATGCCTGCCTGAATGGAATTAATGATTTCGAAAAAGTGATATTTGGCGTGATACCTTCCGGTTCTGCGAATGATTTTGCGCGAGGTTTAAGCCTTCCGAAGGATCCTGTAAAAGCTCTTGATATAGTCCTGTCAGGTAAGCCATATAAGAAAATTGATATAGGTCAGATAACATTAGACGATGAAAAAAGGTTATTTGGTATCAGCAGCGGTATCGGACTTGATGCGATAGTGTGTAAGAAGGCTCTTACTTCAAAGATAAAGAATGTTCTTAATAAAGTCGGACTTGGGTCACTTACATATCTAATCTTAACCGTTATAAGTCTCTTTACTATGGATTATATTGACACTGAGATAGATATATATGATGAGGAAGATAATTTATCAGAGACATTGAGGCTTAAAAAGATGATATTTGCAGCATTTATGAATGTGAGGGCAGAAGGCGGCGGAGTGCCTATGGCACCGGATGCTTCCTATGATGACGGAAAGCTTTCGATTTGTATTGCTTCCGATATATCTAAGATAAGTGCGTTTACGAAGCTTCCGTTACTCGTTATGGCTAAACAGGAAAAGATAAAAGGATTCAGACTTTTAGACGCTAAGAAGGCTATCATCAAAGTTAAAGAACCGTCAGTTTTACATTCGGATGGCGAATATGTAGGGGATGAGACAAAGGTTACTATAGAGTGTCTGAGTAATATATTGAATATGAAATGTTGAGTATAGGACAAAAGAAAGAGGTATTTATGGAAACAAAGAATTACAAAAATAAATCAAATAAGTGCTCGAAGCTGCTGTGGATGCTTGTGATGTGCGTGGCAGGTATTCTGATTAATATGGGTGGTGCAGAGCTTGCCGATATTCTTCATCTTCCGATGTTCTTAGATACTGTAGGCACTGTCTTAACTGCCGGCCTCGGCGGATATCTGCCGGGTGTTACCGTAGGACTTCTATCAAATATAATTAAGGCAGTTATATCCGATAGTGCATCAATATATTATGGTTTTATAAATGTGCTTATAGCAGTAATTACAGCCTTTTTTGTTCAAAAAGGATATATGAAAAAGCTTTATATGATTTTTGCATATGTAATCACACTTTCACTTATTGGCGGTGTAATCAGTGCCATAATTACATGGTTTTTATATGGATTTGCGGGTGAGGGTATATCGGTTCCTGTGGTTAATTATCTGTATAATAATGGAACCTTTAACAGATTTCAGGCACAACTTCTGGCGGATTTTATGATTGATATGGCAGATAAGGCAGTAACAGTTATTATTCTGATTATTGTGTTGCAGCTTGTACCGGATAAGGTCAAGGATAAGCTTAGAATAGACGGATGGAAGCAGACTCCGCTTTCCAAAGAAGCAAGAGCTGCCGCAAGAAAGACTGAAAGCCGTACCATGTCTGTGCGTACAAAGATATTGCTTCTGCTTATGAGTGCCTGCTTTCTTATAGCTGCTGCTTCTACAGTCATAAGCTTTATTCTCTATCGTAATTCTACTATAGAGGACCATATTAAGCTGGGTGAGGGAGTTGCTTATCTTGCTGGGAGTGTTATTGATGCTGACCGTGTGGATGAATATATCGAGCTTGGAGAGGCTGCGGACGGATATTTGTACACAGAGCAGCGCTTGTATAATATAAAAGACAGCTCGTATGATATAGAATACATATATGTATATAAGATAATGGAGGATGGCTGTCATGTCGTATTTGATCTTGATACGGCGGATTTGGAAGGCTCAGAGCCCGGTGATATAGTAGAGTTTGACGAAGCATTTTCGGAGTATCTGCCGGCGCTTCTGGCAGGAGAGGCGATTGAACCTATTATATCTGATGAAACATATGGATGGCTTTTAACCGTCTATCAGCCGGTATATGACAGCAATGGAGTGTGTCAATGTTATGCGGCTATTGATATATCCATGGATCAGCTAAGGGAGAATCAGCACAGCTTTTTTGCTAAGCTTATAGCTTTGTTCCTCGGATTTTTCATATTTGTACTTACCGTAGGTCTTTGGCTGGCTGAGTTTAATATTATCTATCCTGTAAATACTATGGCGCTCAGTGCAAGCTCATTTGCATATAACAGTGATGAGGCGCGAACCGAGAGTGTGGACAGGATACGTGAGCTTGATATACACACAGGCGATGAGATTGAAAATCTTTATTACGCATTGGTTAAGACCTCTGAGGATAGCGTGAAATATGTTGCTGATATTCAGGAACAGACTGAGGCTATATCCAAGATGCAGAATGGACTTATCATGGTTCTTGCCGATCTCGTGGAGAGCCGAGATAAATGTACGGGTGACCATGTCAGAAAGACGGCTGCTTATGCTAAGATTATTATGAATAAGATGAAGGAAGAGGGAATATATGCTGACCAGCTTACCGATGAATTCATATCGGATGTAGAGCATTCAGCGCCACTTCACGATATAGGCAAGATAAAGGTATCTGATGTTATCTTAAATAAACCGGGAAGACTTACAGATGAAGAATTCGTTGAGATGAAAAAGCACACTACAGCCGGTGAGGATATTATAGACAAGGCTATTGAGATAGTGCCTGATACGGGTTACTTAAACGAGGCTAAAAATCTTGCGACATATCACCATGAGAAATGGGATGGCTCGGGATATCCGAAGGGTCTTGTAGGCGAGGAAATCCCTCTATCCGCACGAATAATGGCTGTAGCCGATGTATTTGATGCACTGGTTTCTAACCGAAGCTATAAGAAGGGATTCCCATTTGAAAAGGCTATGGATATAATACGGGAGGGCGTTGGAACGCACTTTGATCCGAATGTTGCCAAAGCTTTTTTGGATGCGGAGGATGAGGTTAGAGCGATTGCGGAGAAATTCGGCAAGGAATATGATAATAATTAGGAAGATAATCAGAAATGATATTAAAGATTATTCTTGTATTCGTTTCCCCAGTCTGCCATTGAGTTGATAATTGGTCTTAATGACTCGCCTAACTCACTTAGAGCGTATTCCACGCGTGGTGGAACCTCGGCATATACAGTTCGTGTAACTATGCCGTCTGCTTCCATAGAGCGAAGGCTCTCGGTTAAGACCTTCTGACTTATGCCTTCAAGTGATTTATGTAATTCATTAAATCTCCAGGGACGGTTCAGAAGATTTCTTATAATTAATAATTTCCATTTACTTCCAATAAGTGAAACTGTAGTTGCTACCGGACATTCCGGTAATTCTTCTTTTTTCTTCATATTAGACTCCTTTTTAGCTTTTATTTACAGCTTTAAATTCAATTAGTTGCATAAATTGATATTACATTCGATAAGGGATGTAATGTTCTAAATTGAATGTTATGGTGAAATTATATTATGTTATATATAATCTGTCAATATGTCACGAATATTCTTCTGTTTATATTTGTATTTTCTTTGTAATAATTATTTTTTATATATTAAAATCAATACTTACAAAAAGGTGCGTACTTGTATGCATCTTTTTTATATGTAAAATGGATTATACAGGAAACACATTTAATAAGTTTTCTGAATAATAATTGGAGGTACATAAAATGGCATTAGCAAACATTGCAGGATGGGCACAGGGTAAGGCTTCTTCAGCTTGTGGAACAGCATGCGGAGCAGGCGACAAGAAGACTTATGCATCAGCAGCATGCGGAAGTGCGTGCGGAGCAGGCGACAAGAAGGTTTATGCATCAGCAGCATGTGGAAGTGCATGTGGAGCGGGCGACAAGTAGAATTATTTGTTACGGTGATAAAGGGTGTGTCCATGTGACGCACCCCCGTAACAATACTAATGAGATAATCAGTGAAAGCTGTTTATATATATGTGGAGGTTAATATTATGAAACCTTATTTTTCTTTTCAATGGCATATTACAGATGAGTGCGACCAAAGATGTAAGCATTGTTATATATATTCATCAGGAGAGCACACCTGCCTTGAGTCGATGAACTGGGAGCAGATGGAGGATACATTTTACAACTGTCTTGACTTTTGTGAGGTGTATGGCCGCAGCCCTTATTTTTATATAACGGGTGGTGATCCGATACTGCATCCTGATTTTTGGAGACTGCTTGGATTATTGCACGAACATGATATACCGTTTACGATACTTGGCAATCCGTTTCATCTAAATGATAATGTATGTAAGGAACTGAAATGGTACGGCTGCGAGAAATATCAGCTCTCATTAGATGGTCTTCACAAGACACATGACTGGTTCAGGAAACCGGGCTCATTTGACTGTACATTGGAGAAGATTGGATGTATCAATCGTGCAGGCATAAAGAGCGTTATCATGACTACGGTATCAAAGGATAATCGTATGGAAGTGCCGGGGATTATAGACGAGGTGGTAAAAGCAGGTGCAAAGATATTTGCATTTTCAAGATATGTACCAAGCGGCGGTGAGCTTGATTCGAGCATGACAGCATCCGAATATAGGGAGCTGCTTGCTATATGTGATAAGAAATTTAAAGAGTATGAGGCAGAGGGGTGCGAGACTTACTTTAATAAAAAGGATCACCTGTGGACTCTGTATGAATATGAAATAGGTGAATTTGAAATCCCTGAAGATGCCGAAAAGGGCATGATATACGGAGGATGTAACTGTGGCAATTGCCATCTTACCATACTTCCTACAGGTGAGGTGTACGCCTGCCGCAGAGTTGCTGAAAGTAAAGTAGGAAATGTATTTGAGGACAGGCTTGCAGATGTATGGATAACGAGTATGGAGAATTATCGTGAGTATGAGAAATTCAGCAAGTGTTCACGCTGTAAACTGCTTGCATGGTGCAGAGGATGTCCGGCAGTTGCAAAGGGAACATACGGAGATTTCTATGCTGACGATCCGGCGTGCTGGGCAGATGAAAATGGAGAACTGTTTGAATTAGTATAATAATTAGTATATGATGTGAGGTATATATGAGATGGATAAAAAAATGAAAGCGATATCAATAGATAAAATAACATCTGCAGAGAATATCGAAATATCCAAGCTGCCGATACCTAAGGTTAAATACGGTTGGGTTCTTGTAAAGGTCAAGGCATTTGGTATGAACCATTCCGAGCAGATACTTAGATTAAATGAGATAAATGCAGATTACATACAAAAGCCTGTCATACCCGGTATCGAATGTGTGGGAGTGATAGAGGAGCCGTCAGATACAGGATTTACTAAAGGAGATAAGGTTATAGCTATGATGGGTGGTATGGGAAGAAGCTTTAACGGAAGCTATGCAGAATATGCCTTACTTCCTGCACATCATGTATTTAAGATAGAAAGTGGGCTTAATTGGGAGGAGCTTGCTGCTATACCTGAGACATATTTTACGGCATGGGGCTCGCTCTTTGAATGTCTTAATCTTACGGCAGAGGATACATTGCTTATTCGCGGTGCAACATGTGCACTTGGGTATGCTGCCATACAGATAGCAAAGGCACTTGGCTCATGTGTGATTGCTACAACACATAAAGACGATAAATTCCATCTAATCAAAGATGCGGATGAGATAATATTGGATGATGGTAAATTGACCGGGAGAATAAATGGTGTAACAAAAGCACTTGACCTTGTTGGTCCAAAGTATCTCAAGGATACTATGACTGCTGTGAATAAAGGCGGTATAGTCTGCCAGACGGGTATACTTGGCGGGGTGTATGCACTTGATGGATTTGATCCCATAAAGGATATTCCAAACGGTGTTTATCTGACAGGATTTTTCTCGAACTATCCTACGCAGGAAGTGGTTGATGATATGTTTAATTTTTTCAATGATAAAAAGCTTGTTCCTATATACGGAAAGGTGTTTGAATTTGATAATATAAAGGATGCCATAACCGCGCAAGATAAGGGGGCTGTTAATGGTAAGATAGTTGTGAGAATGTAATTATAAATTACCTAAAGGTAACTATCTAATAAAAAAGTGCGTACTTGTTTCAAAAAATCCTTTTGTTATACTTCATATATAGTTGAAACGGAAATTATAGTTTAGGTAAAGATTATGATTTTTAAATACCAATTTGTGATGGGAGAGTATAATATGACAAAACTTATGACACAGGAAGAAAGACTAAATTACCTCGTAGACAGGTTCAAGGAAGATTCAGGCGAGTATAGGGACTTGAAGGTTTCGGACAATATATTTGAAAAAAAGAGGATTTTGCGTTCTCTTATGAATATACGCATGCCTCGTGCGATGGATGATGAAATACTTGCGATACAGGATGAGTATCTTAAGGAAGCAGCGATAGAGAAGGGTATAGTAGAACTTAAGGATATAAAGACTGTGGCAGAGGAATACGGAAGCAATAAAAATCAGGCAGATAAGTTGTCGATATGGCAGGGAGATATTACAAGACTTGATGTAGATGCAATCGTCAATGCTGCGAACAGTCAGATGCTTGGCTGTTTCGTACCGATGCACACATGTATAGACAACTGCATACATACATATGCGGGTATAGAGCTTCGTGCAGAGTGCAACAGGCAGATGAATAACTTCAGAACAAAATACGGTATGGACTATGAACAGCCGACGGCTGTGCCGATGCTTACGGATGGATATAATCTGCCTGCGAAAAAGGTTATTCATATAGTAGGACCGATAGTAATGGGAGGACTTACCAAAGGACTTGCGAAGGACTTATCTGACTGCTATAAAAATACACTTAATATCTGCCTTGAGAATGACATTAAAAGTGTGGCGTTCTGCTGTATATCTACGGGCGTATTTCATTTCCCGAATGAGCGTGCAGCCAAGATTGCGGTTGATACGGTAACAAAATGGCTGTCGGAGCATGAGGGCAGTATGGAAAGGGTGATATTCAATGTTTTCAAAGACGAAGACAAATTCTATTACGAAGGATTACTTAAATAAAAAAAGAGATGGATATAGGGATACAATACAGAAAGGACTTGATGCTGTGAGATATAGGATAATAAGTGAGACAGGCTCACATGAGGAAAATATAAGGAGATTAAAAAATGAGATAGAAACGGCAGATGCTGTTATAATAGGTGCAGGAGCAGGGCTTTCCACTTCTGCGGGATTTACCTATAGTGGAGAGCGGTTTGAAAAGTATTTTTTTGACTTTGCCGAGAGGTTTGGCATACATGATATGTATTCGGGAGGATTTTATCCGTTCCCTGATGATGAGACGCTTTGGGCGTGGTGGTCAAGACATATTTATTTTAACAGATATATAGATGCGCCGAAGCCGGTATATAAAAGGCTTTATGAACTGGTGGATGGGAGAAAAACCGATGACTTGGCAAGTACACCGAAAAAGGATTATTTTGTAATAACTACAAATGTTGACCATCAGTTCCAAAGATCAGGCTTTGATAAGAAAAGATTGTTTTATACACAGGGGGATTACGGACTGTTCCAGAGTGTCAACCCTAAGCTTAAGAAGACCTATGACAATGAAGAATGGGTTATGAAGGCGATGGAAGCACAGGGCTTTGTAAGGGATGAGAATGGTATATTTGATGTGCCTGCTGATAAAAAGCTTAAGATGGAAATTCCATCAGAGCTTATACCGAAATGCCCTGATGACGGAAGTAATATGACGATGAATCTTCGTGTTGATGACACATTTGTTGAGGACGAGGGCTGGAAGCTTGCCTCGTCACGATATGCAAATTTCTTAAGAGAGCATGAGGATAAGCATGTGTTATATCTTGAACTTGGTGTAGGTGCGAATACACCTGTCATTATTAAATATCCGTTCTGGCAGATGACAGCCGCTAATCCTAACGCTGTTTATGCCTGCATCAATTACGGAGAGGCATTTGTCCCTGAGGTGATTTCAGAACGCGCTATATGTATAGATGGGGATATCGGAGATGTGTTAAAGGATATTTCAGTTTAATCCCAATTATAGATAAAACTGTGGTATAATGGGATATATTGCTAGGAGTGAGGAGGTATATCGTGAAACCAAAGACAAAGAATATAATACATCTGATAATATCAATTATTATACTGGTTGTCAGTATAGTTTTTTCATTGTGCAAATGGAAATTATTTGACATTAATCCAATAGCAGATTTTTTGGTATTCATAATAAATATTCAGTTATGGATTTTTACTATATTCTTTATGATTTTTGCTGCGGTTAAATTAAGAGGCAGAAAAAGGCTTACTGTCATATTTATTTATTTTTTCTGCATCGTATTACATATAATCTTTTACAGTGATTATTTTCATATGCATATTAATTATATAAGAAATCGTCAGATAAGACAGCAGGTTGTGGAACGCATAGAAGCCGGAGATTTTGAGTTGGACAAAAATTATAATATTATACTTACTGATGATGAACAAAGGTGTATCTCTAAAAATGGTTTTGTTGGGCTGGTTAATACAAATGCAGGTTATGGAGTTTATTTTTGTATGTGGCCCGGACTTATAGACAGCAGTTCAGGCTTTGTTTACTTTATTGATTCGACAGATAATATAGATGAAAATATTCATATTGTACATGAAAATGTGAAACTACGATTTAAATTTGATGATGATATATATTATATTGGGACATATTAATATACAAGACTTTTGGGAAATTTGGAGAATATAAGATGCAGGTTATTTACGAGCAGGCTGCTTCAAAGGATGATGAAAAGGCTGTTATAAGAGCCGTTGAAAAGACCGACGAGATACAGGCGGCGATTAATCTTCTGGAGAGCGGCACAGGCAGAATAGCAGTAACAAAGGACGAACAGACCTATATGCTTAATATCGGTAATATATATTACATAGAGTCTGTCGATAAGAAGACATTTATATATACGAAGGATAATTGCTATGAGACGAAATATAAGCTATATGAGCTTGAAAACTTGCTTAATATGAATTTTCTTCGTTGTGCGAAGGCAATGATTGTAAATATCAGGAAGATTAAATCCGTAAAGTCTGATATAAACGGCAGAATGAATGCCGGACTTCTGAATGATGAGGCTGTTGTTATAGCAAGAAGCTATGTGAAGGATTTGAAGAAAAGGCTGGGAATATAATATGGTACAGGATAATAATAATCGTGATGATAACAGAAAAGAAAAAATCAAGCTGATATTTGAGCAGACACTTCAGATAACCACAGGTATATTTTTCATGGTGGGTATAGGTGGTGTGATAACGCATATTCAGGGAAGCAGCTATAGTCTTGACTGGTATACTCCATTATCAATTATATTTATAGGATTTTTGTGTTCATTGCCTACCTTGCTGCTTGAAGAAGTTGAGGGTGGAAGAAGCGGTGTATTGAGGATTATACTTCACTGCCTGTCACTTTTTATAATCGTATCAGCCGCAGGATATATATTCAAATGGTATACAGAGCTATCGGGATATATCTCGGTTGTGATTATATTTTTCGTTGTATATGCGTTTGTATGGATTTCGTCACTCTGGATGAGCAAGATTGACGAGGCTAAGATTAATAAGGCACTTGAGAAGTTTCGTGATGAGGAGTAGAGTGTGCTGATTTTTAGAAATAAATTTTAAATTGCTGCATATAATTATTATACTTGACTTGGTATATATCGTGATATATACTTGATATAGGAGGTGTATGATTATGATGACGGCAAAATTATTTGAAAATGGAAGAAGTCAGGCTGTAAGACTTCCAAAGGAATATCGCTTTAGCGGTGAAGAGGTTGCAGTTAACAAGATAGGTGATATTGTATTTCTCATGCCAAAGGATAACAAATGGACAGGATTTTTAAATAGTCTTAAGTTGTTTACTGAGGATTTTATGAAGGATGAAAGCAGTTTTTTTATACAGCAGGAGCGTGAGTCTCTATGAAGTATATGCTGGATACAAATATTTGCATTTATATTATTAAGCATAAGCCTGAATTGGCTATAAAACATTTTTTGGAACATGACCCTGATGATATATGTATTTCTTCGATTACTTATGCAGAACTTATGTATGGTGTAGAGAAAAGTCAAGCGGTAGAGAAGAATAGATTGGCTATGTCGTTGTTTCTTTCACCGATTACTGTAGTGGATTTTGATGGCTACGCTGCTGAGGAGTATGGAAGGATTAGGGCAGAGCTTGAAAAGATGGGTACACCGATTGGACCAATGGATATGCTTATTGCAGGACACGCTAAATCGGAAGGTCTTATACTTGTTACAAATAATACTAGGGAATTTAATCGTGTAGATAATCTTGTAATAGAGGACTGGACAAAATGATATAGTGCAACTTGGGTTAGGTTTTTTGCAACTTAATCCGGTTGCTCTTTTTTTGTTTTAAGAATTGTTGTATGCTTGTATTGTAGATAAATTAGATATAAAATTTTTAAGAGTGATATTTGACGATTAGATATAACAAATATCATATGAAGAATAAAAACGAGAAAGAGGAAAAAATATGAATGCGATTAAGGTAGAGCACTTGGTAAAAAAGTACAAAGAGCACTTAGCTGTAGACGACATTTCCTTCGAGGTAAACGAAGGAGAGCTTTTTGCATTCTTAGGGGAGAATGGTGCAGGTAAGTCTACGACGATTAATATCTTATGTACGATACTTGAGAGGACTTCCGGAGATGTTAAAATATTTGACAATGAGCTTGGCAAGTCTGATGATGCGATAAGGGATTTGATAGGAATTGTATTTCAGAATTCGGTACTTGATGGTAAACTTACGGTCAAGGAGAATCTATATACGAGAGGTTCATATTACGGATTGTCTAAGGCGGAGATTGATGCAAGACTTGAGCAATTTATGGATGTCTTTGAGCTTAAGGATATCTGGAATAGGAAGTATGAGAAGCTATCAGGCGGACAGAGGAGACGAGTGGATATTATAAGAGCTCTCATCAATGAGCCTAAGATACTTTTCTTGGATGAACCGACGACAGGACTTGACCCTAAGTCAAGGAAGATTGTCTGGGATTACATAGATTATCTTAAGAAGGAAAAGAAGCTAACGATATTTCTAACCACTCATTATATGGAGGAGACGAGGGATGCAGACCATGTTGTCATACTTGACAAGGGCAAGATAATTGCAACAGGTACACCGACAGAGCTTAAGACGAAGTATGCATCCTCAAGGCTTGTGTGGTACATAGAACAAAGTGAAGATAATGAGAAGCTTATAAAGGGTTTTGAATATTCCTATGATGCAGACCATTACAATATATTATTTAAGGATAATATAACGGAGTTTGTATATAAGAATAAGGACAGAATATCTGATTACGAGATAATAAAGGGAAGCATGGATGATGTATTCCTCAACCTCACAGGAAGGGAGATGGCAAAATGAGAAAGTTTATGGGATTAACGAAGAGAAATCTTCTTATATATTTTAAGGATAGGCAGTCGGTAATTTTCTCAATGCTTACTTCGATTATAGTACTTGTATTATATATGCTTTTTCTTAAGAATGCATATATTGATTCTGCGCACAGTGCTATGAAGGGACTTGAAGGCTTGATAGATGAGAAGGACATTGATATGCTTATCAATTTTATCCTGTTGGTTGGTGTAATCGGCTCAGCACTTATCACAGTTCCGTACAACTGTCTGTCAACTATCGTAAATGACAAGGAAAATAAGATAGATTATGATATATCTGCAACGCCGTTAAAGAGATGGCAGATAGTTCTTTCGTATTTTGTGGCTTCGACTATCTCAGCATTTATTATGAGTGCGGTTGTTCTTACTATAGGCTTCGTGATTCTGTCAAGTCAGGGGGATATGTATATACCGGCAGAGAATATTGTCTATGCCTATGTACTCACATTACTTGGCTCATTATCTGCAACAGCGTTCTTCATGCTGATTATTATTTTCTTCAAAACTTCATCGGCAAGCGGTGCATTCTTCGGTATGCTGTCGGCTGCCTGCGGTTTTGTAATCGGTGCGTATATGCCTTTGTCACAGTTTTCAAAAGGAATACAGATTTTCTGTAATATCTTTCCGGGAACAGGTATAACCGTCCTCTACAGGAACACTATATTAAACGGACTTCTTGACAAGATTAACACTGACATAGGCGGAGTGGATAACGGCGAGTTCGTAAGCAGCATGAAGGAGGCATTTAACTTCAAAGGAAGCTTGTTCGGAAATGACATAAGCCTGACCGGTACGGTATGGTATATACTTGTATTTTTGCTCATTTGTATAATTGCGATGGTGCTTGTGTATCCGAAGGTGTATAAGAGGAGATAAATATCTATATGAATGGTCGGTTAGAGCATGCCCCTCTAACCGACACGCTACGCGTATGCACGGCAATTATCTAAGTGAATTGGAATTTGCTAAGCTAATAATTCCATTTCATTTTCCATTTTTACAAAACCATAGTTCTCATAAAGCGGTTTTCCCATTCTTGTTGCTTCTAAAGATATTGCATTTATTCCCTTCATTTTTGCATCTTCAACAAGTAAATCAAGCATCTTCGTTGCTATCCCATGTCTTCTATAATCCTGTCTAACATACATATTCATAATATACGCTTTTTTACCTGTCGGATTATGATATGTTGGCATTACACTAAAGTAACTTATTCCTCCTGCTCCGACAAAAGAATCATTATCAAACACAAGATAAGCAGTATGCATATTATTGTGCAAGGATTTAATATAGTATTTTTTTGATTCTTGCTTTACTTTGTCCATATTTATATCATCTTCCAATTCATTAGCCGCTCGCAAGACTTCTATTCTCGTTTTTAGCAAAGTTTCTAAATCATCTATAGTCGCCTTTTTATATATTAAGTTCATAAAACATGCCTCCACAAATCCCAGTTTATTTAACTGTTAATATACTAACTTTTACATTTTGTTTTGTAAAATTATATGAGATACAGAGATAATACAGGATACACTAAGAAAAAATAAACGGGATATATAATAAGATTACTCCGCTCATTTTTCACTAGTATACAGACTTAATTATTGGTTTACCAAATTTAGTCCGTATATTTTTTCGAAACTTTCAGACTAATTAAGAATTTTGTCCGGTTTAGTCTGTATTATTTCCACCAAAATACAGACTAAATCAACATATTACTCATTTTAGTCCGCACTTCTTCAAAAAAACTACGGACTAAATAAATGTTTTGCACTACTTAGTCTGTAATTAGTTTACATAAATGTCAGTTACATTCACAAATCCTATACACGCGCAGCGTGCCGCCATTAATCAGATAATCTATTAAAGTATACCATACCCCTCTAACCGACCATTGTTACTATAAACATATTTTTTTGATTGATTTTTTATTCCCCCGCACATATCATATCACTTGTGCGTTAATCATTATGAAGGGAGGTCAAATGCGTATCCATGGATATAGAACAACAATATGATAAGATCTACCGCTATTGCTATTTTAAGGTACAGGATAAATACTTGGCGGAAGACATAACGCAGGAAGCCTTTCTTCGCTTTTTTAACAGCGATTATAAGGTTCGTGGAAAGGAACTTGCGTATCTTTATACGATTGCAAGAAACCTGTGTATAGACGAGTACAGAAGGATAAAGCCGGTCTGTCTTTCGGAGACTGATGAAGGGGTTGAGCAAAGCTTTGAGGACGAGACTATCCTGCATACAGAATTAAAGCATGCACTTGACAGACTGGATGAGGAAGACAGAGAGCTTATGCTGCTTCGTTATGTGAATGAGGAAAATGTTTCTGATATAGGGAAGTTGTTTAAGCTATCAAGGTTCTCAGTATACAGGAGATTGCAGAAGATACTTAAGGAGCTTAGAACATATCTGGAAGGAAGTGATGAGAATGGATAAGCAGTTACAGGAGGAAATTAAAACATATTTTGATGCACCCAAACCGGTTGAGAAAAGAGAGTTTATCAGGAAATTTCCTACAAGAGATATAGGTATAAATGAGTTCATAAAAATACAGACCGGTTATATAAGAAAGCCCGTATGGCTTATGTCAATTCTGGCATTTGTCATAGTGATTATCGGCTCATATAAAATGCTTGCTAATACCATATTAATTACAGCTTCCATCGTGCCGTTTATAGCGGTGCTTACAGTCTTTGAAGCTATAAGGTCACAGACCTTTAATATGGCAGAGCTTGAGAGGGCGACAAGATTCTCATTGAGAAGTATAATCTTTGCCCGTATGGTAATTATCGGAGGCTTTGAGCTTTTGATGTTCGTTATTGCAGTACCGGTTTTATATGTAAGCTTTGGATATTCGCTTATTATGACAGGTGCATTTTTACTTATTCCATACCTTGCAACATCAATAATATGTATGGAGCTGGAGCGGACGACTTACGCAAGGGATAATTCATATATATGTGTAGGTGTTGCTTTGGTAATATCAGTTTTATCCATATGGATTTCAGGCACATATACTGATATGTTCAAAGTACAGTATAATATGCGCTGGCTAATGGCTGTAATTATTTTATTATTTATAATGATTTTAGAGTATAGGAGATTTTATAATACATCGGAGGTATATGCATGAAGGTAAATGTAGACAGAGTTACGAAGCAGTTTAAGAATAAAATTGCAGTTGACAGATTGAGCTTTGAATTAAGTGAGGGAGTGACAGGACTGCTTGGAGCAAATGGTGCAGGCAAGACGACACTTATGAGGATAATGAGCGGTATTCTTGATGCTACAAGCGGAACTGTAGACGCTGACGGTATAGCTGTCACATCAGAGGAATACAGAGCATTACTTGGATATCTGCCACAGGATTTTGGTTATTATCCGGAGTTTACAGCGAGAGATTTTGTAATGTATATAGCAGCACTTAAAGGTCTTAATAAGAAGCATGCGAAGGCAAGAACCGATGAACTGCTTGAATTAGTAGGACTATCTGATGTGGCAAATAAGAAGATAAAAACATTCTCAGGTGGAATGAAACAGCGTGTCGGTATAGCACAGGCACTTATAAATGAGCCGAAAATCCTTATCCTTGATGAGCCGACAGCAGGACTTGACCCAAAGGAGAGAGTGAGATTTCGAGACCTGATTGCCGAGCTTGGAAAGGACACTATAGTTTTATTCTCCACACATATCGTATCGGATATAGAACACATAGCTAAAAGAGTTCTTATGATGAAGGGCGGGCTACTTATCTATGATGGAGAATGGAATGAGGATATGGGAGACCTTGAGGAATTTTATATGAAGGAATTTGAATAATATTATTGGAGACTTAATATGAATAATTTTTTTACATTATATGGATATGAATTAAAGAAGATTTTAAAAAATAAATTTACTGTTGCGATGCTCATTGTACTTACGCTTATAATAGCGGCGGTATCTGTTTTCCCAATTATGGACAGCACAGATAAACAGATAAAGGCTGCACAGATGACATTAAACGGACGAGCCATAGACGATACCTTATTAAATGAAATGTATGATGTGATGATTGATGAATATGGAGTAGAGTGGAATCTTGATAACTGTGCTTATGAGGAAATTGCATCTATCGAGCGTGGAATTATGGGTTATGGTTATTCGCTGATTGGAATAACTGCTGATGATATGTATAATTCAAGAAAGAAATTCAATACAGAGGTGTTATATATGCATGGCGCAACTGACTCTGAGATAGAATGGATAGAAAGACAGGATGAAAAGGTTGAAAAGCCGTTTATTTATGAATATCACGCAGGCCCTACAAAGATTACAGATACTATGTTTTTACCGGCTACGCTTGGATTCCTTCTGGCAGCAATAGTCTTATCCTCAGTCTTAACAGGAGAGCACAGCAGGCGTACAGACCAGCTTATCTTAAGCAGCAGATACGGCAGAAGAAAGACATATTTTGCAAAAATGCTTGCAGGTATAAGCATAATGTTATTAACCATGATTTTGTGGATTGTAATAATGTTTATAGGTGTGGGCTGTACAATCGGATTTAATGGTATGAATGCTCCTATACAGATTGATATTGTGTATTCATGGTATCCGTTTACCATAGGAGAGATTATTATACGCTGGTGTGCTATGCTGGTATTAGCTTCGGTATTATATGCTGTAGCGGCTATGTTTATATCAGAGCTTTTAAAGAGCAGACTTGGTGCCATAGGCATTATGACAGTCCTGTATTTTCTTGGGAATTTTCTTCCGTCAAATGCAAATACAAGACCTGTAGCACATATTATCCAACTTCTTCCTACGGTGCAATTGGATAATAATTCATTCTGGTCAAGCTGGCTTTTTAAAATCGGCGGAAAATATTTTATGGATATGCAGGTTGCGCCGGTCTTATATGCTTTATTGTCAATTATTATGGTAGTGCTGGGAGTAAGATTATATTGCAGATATCAGGTGAGTGGAAGGTAAGATGTGTATGGATTCATAACTTATTTCGGTATATCCTGTCTGTATGGGAATAAACCGTAATTCGTAATTTATTATATGTAATATTTAAAAAGATTCCTCCGATATATCTGTAAATAACATCAGATATGGAGGGGTAAGCATATGAATATCTCAGTAATAAATCCGTACACTTATATTCGTAACACTCATAGTAAGAGCAAAAAGAAAAATTATTTTGTAAATAACAAGAGGCTGGTTATACCGTCGAAAAACACAGGAAAAAATATCTTCGGATTCTCATCCGTATGTATAACCGATAAAATGGTAATGGCAAAGTATGGGAATACCCAAAGACCTATTAAGAAGGTTGTGGCGCACACTGCAGGAAGTAAGTCGCCGTCTGAATATACGGAGCCTGATTCTGAGAAGGTTAAGGCGGTCAAGCTGCCGGAGAGCTTTAATAAATTAAAGGATAACGGCTTTTGTTACTATCATGGTCGTAAGGTCAACGAGTATGAGATGGTGCAGATTGCCGTTGCCGCAGGGAAGCTTGAAATACCGGAAGAAATCAAGAGAAACTCAGAATCACAATATGCACGTAAGGCATTTGACATGCTTGTGAAGGAGCCGGCTGTTGCTAAGTATTCGTGGTCGAACACATTATATTCTGAGGATGGATATTATACATTTACGAAAACTGCTGATGGCAGGACTAAGATGAATGTAATAGATGATACCATAGGAGCATCTGTAGAGGATATAGCCAATATGATGATGAGCGGAACGCCAAATAGGAATATTGAAAGACGCTATCTGGAATATCTTCGTAGGGTTGATCCTGATTTGTATAAGGTGGTAAGCCACATCGGAGGTGAGGTGCGTAACAACGGTCTCATGGAAGACCTGTATGGACAGGGCTTAATAAGCGAAAGACAGAATCATTACGATATGGGGCTGCTTGGTATGATGTTCGGAAAAAATTCTGATGATATGCGCTGCATAATCCATAATTGCAGGCAGTCGGGAAACTATCTTGAACTGATAGAGCAATATAAGCCTGAGGGAGCGGCTTCGCTGGTTAAATTACGCGAGAAGCAGTCAAGAGAAACAAACGGAAATATATTTTAATTAATTAAGGTTATAGGTTTAATTTATTTGCTATTTTTCAAAGCTATGCTATAATTGATGAAGTGGTAGATTTTTACAATTATCGGGAGTAAATGCTTTGAAGGCTGTAATAAATATCCTAATTTCAATTGGCATAGTGGTTATGGTGTCGAATATCGTGCGCTATGGATTATTTATCCATACGACGCACGATGTACTTTCAAGCGGAAGTAAGAGGGACCGCTTCTGGAAGGGAATGGCTCTGGTTCTTCTTGTTTTTTTCCTGTGCGGATATATATTTATAGTCGTGGCAAGCAAGCCTGATTTGATGATGGCGATGATACTTTTTGGCGGAAGTATATTCGTCGCTATAGTTCTTACCCTTATGTTCAATCTTCTTGAGACTGCGAAGGAACGAAGCATAGATATAGCAGAGGTTCTGGTCGGTGTCATAGATGCCAGAGATCCGAATTTGAATGGTCACAGCAGACATGTTCAGAATGTCACTATGTTGTTCTACAGATATTTACCGAATTCAATCAAAAATGATATAAATCCTATCAGCTTGGAGTACGCAGCACTTATGCATGATGTGGGTAAGCTGGGTGTACCTGAGAGCATACTCAATAAGCCTGCCAAGCTTGTGCCCGAAGAGTGGGATGTAATGCGTTCGCATCCGAGGGTGGGTGTTGAGATACTTAAGCCGCTTCACACCTTTGATAACATATCGGACTGGATACTATATCACCATGAGCGTATAGACGGAAATGGATATTACAAGCTTCCCGGGGATGAGATTCCGCTTGCCGCAAGGATTATCTCGATAGCAGATACATATTCGGCGATTACGATGCGCCGTTCGTATAAGGAACCTCGTACACACGAGGACGCCATAGCGATTATGAAGGAGGTAGCAGGTACACAGTTAGATGCAGAGCTTCTGGAATATTTCTTTAAAATTCCGAAAGAGGAGCTGGTGGTCTGCATACCTGAGCAGGTAAAATATTAGTTGTAATAATTAAATATCTGATATATACTTCATAAGTATTATGGTAAATACGAATTAAATTATTAGTTATAAGAGGAAGAAAAATGCAGATAAGAAAGTACACAGAAAAAGATTTAACTCAAATGATTAACATATGGAACGAGGTTGTGGAGGATGGTATCGCATTTCCGCAGGAGGAATTATTGAACGAAACATCAGGTGCTTACTTCTTCGCTTCACAGACATATACAGGTGTAGCGGAAGAAGAAGGAAGAATATACGGTTTATATATATTACATCCTAATAATGTCGGCAGATGCGGACATATATGTAATGCAAGCTATGCTGTAAGTTCCGAAAGCAGAGGAAAGCATATAGGCGAAGCACTCGTCCTTGATTGTCTGGCACAGGCGAAAAAAGAAGGCTTCGGAGTTCTACAATTCAATGCCGTAGTTGAGAGCAATATACACGCCCGCCACTTATACGAGCGTCTTGGCTTCACACAGCTTGGCACAATCCCTAAGGGCTTCCGCATGAAGGACGGCCACTACGAAAACATCTGTCCATACTACCACGAACTATAAAATATAATAATATACTAATAAACTATATGTTTATGATTATGTAGTAGCAAGAAATAAATAGCGGCTGTGAGAACAATTTGCACAATTTGCGTAAAATCAGTAATGAGAATTCGCGTATCTCGTGATTTCATCACTCGATATCGCGCTCTTCGCCAAATATTCTTGCAAGCAAGAATGCTTGGCTCAGAGGAACGCGTAGATTCACTCAGAAAACGATGTGTCTGAGCGAAGCGAGTTTATCGTTTTCGTGCGAAGATATAGAACCTGAGTTGACTGATTTAGCAAATTGATTGTATGTTCTCACAGTCGCTATTTATTTCTTACTATGGTATGGTTAATAATTTTTATTTCTTCTGTAATGAGCTCTCCTCAAATAAGTTACGATTATCTATAACTCTTACAGCCTTACCCTCACTTCTTGGGATAGTCTTAGGTGCAACAAGATGAACCTCAACCGCAATACCAAGCATAGACTTAAGTGCTGCAACGAGCTTCTTCTCTCTGCTAACCTTATCAATGGAATCAGTAGGTGCATTGTCAACAAGCCATTCTACATCACATGCGATGGTGTCGCTGTTGCCAACACGGTCAACAACTAACTGATAATTAGCTTCATATCCGTTGTTAAGTAATACTGTCTCTATCTGAGATGGGAATACATTTACACCCTTTACAACCATCATATCATCACTACGTCCAAGCGGCTTACTCATACGGATGTGAGTACGTCCGCATGAGCACTTCTCACGAGAGAGTACACATATATCTCTGGTGCGGTAACGAAGAAGCGGAAATGCCTTCTTAGTTATACATGTAAATACAAGCTCGCCCTTCTCACCCTCAGGGAGAACCTCACCTGTCTGTGGATTGATTACTTCTGCGATGAAGTGGTCTTCATTTACATGCATACCACGCTGCTCCTCACATTCGAAGGATACGCCGGGACCGCTTATCTCAGTAAGTCCATATATATCATAAGCCTTGATGCCGAGTGATTCCTCTATGTTGTGACGCATCTCCTCAGTCCAAGCCTCTGCACCGAATATACCGGCCTTTAACTTAATTTGATCCTTAACTCCACGCTCAGCAATGCTTTCGCCAAGATATGCCGCATAGGATGGAGTACAGCAAAGTATAGTAGAGCCTAAGTCGGTCATAAACTGTATCTGTCTGTCAGTGTTACCTGATGACATAGGGAGTGTAAGTGAGCCGACCTTGTGTGAACCGCCGTTAAGTCCCGGACCACCTGTGAAAAGACCGTAGCCATAGCTTACATGTACTACATCTTCATTTGTACCGCCGGCTGCAACGATGGCACGTGCACAGCAGGTATCCCATACATCGATATCATCCTGTGTGTAAAATGCTACAACTCTGCGGCCTGTAGTTCCGCTGGTTGACTGAATACGTACACAGTCTGAGAGAGGCACACCGAGTAATCCATAAGGATACTGGTCTCTTAAGTCGTCCTTGTTGATGAACGGAAGTTTATGTAAGTCCTCGACACCCTTGATGTCCTCAGGCTTTACTCCTGCTTCGTCCATTCTGTCATGATAAAATTTTACATTATCATATACGTGCTTTACCTGTTCTACAAGACGCTCGCTCTGGAGCTTTTTAATCTCTTCCACAGGCATGGTTTCAATTTCAGGATTAAAATAATTTCCCATGTTTCGTCTCCTCTAAAATTAAATTTTATAAAAGTATATTGTAATGTTATGTCCTTAATATCCTAAGGCTGTCTTAGATTTAAGATTACAACTTCTACATTATAACCCGAAATAATATTATGTTGCAATAGTTTTGACAGTAGTTTATGCAAAAAAAAATTTAACGCTTTACAGTGAGTGAGTGTTTTGTTAAAATTAAAAATGTTGAATTTGTATTAAAGGTGACATTAAATCTTATTGATAACATATAAAAGATGTTTCAAAAATTTATTTAAAACTTAAAGGGAAAACAAGATGAAGGAAAACAATAATAAAATTAGGAATTTACTATACAGATGGCTGCTCTACATAGTTGGTTTACTTGTGCTGGCGCTCGGAATTATACTTAATACCAAGGCGGATTATGGTGTGTCACCTATTATTTCGGTACCGTATTCCATATCGCAGATAGGTGGGTTTAATTTTGGAAATGCATCCTTCGTAATGTACCTTGTACTTGCCATAATAGAATATCTTCTTAAGTGGAAGAATTTTAAACTGTATGATTTGCTGCAGATTCCATTATCTGTTGTATTCACGAGATTTTTTAATATATTTGGTAAATATATTCCTGCACCGACTACGATTCCCTCAAGGATAATATGTCTTGTTATTGCAATTATTTTGACAGGAATAGGTGCGGCTATGAGTATGAATGCGAGACTTGTACCTAATCCCGGAGATGGCATAGTACAGGCTATATCAGACAGGGTGAAGAAGTCTGCAGGCTTGTGTAAGAATTGTCTTGATATAAGCTGTGTGCTTCTTACCTGCACCATAGGTCTCATGGCAACCGGCTCACTGGTAGGCGTGGGCATAGGAACAGTCGCAGCTATGATAGGTGTGGGCAGAGTTATAGCTGTTTATAACCATTTCTTCAAGGATAAGACCTTTAAGCTTATGGGACTTAATGCGTAAATTTTCTTATAAAATTTACTTGACTTTTTTCATAATAATATCTTATACTTCGTTAAGTGAAATTAAATATAACACTTGAAATAATTAGGAAGTGTGGAAGTTGGTAGACGAACTCCGTTGGAAGACAACTCCATGCTTCTTTTTTGTGTAGACAATGAGCCAAGTAGCTGTATGTGTGCTTGCACACAGATGCAGATATTTGGCGAATGTACATCATCGAGCCGATAGGCGAGATGAAGAATCGACGAATGTACATCATCGAGCCGATAGGCGAGATGAAGGATCGACGAATGTACATCATCGAGCCGATAGGCGAGATTATGCGCCGACGAATGTCGGTCTACACAGATATTATAAGGAGGACATTTTATGAACGATTTGGCATCAAATGATTTTTTGGTTAAGGAACACCCTGCAAAGCTGATGAAAAAATACGCAATTCCTTGTATTATCTCGTTGGTGGTGGCAGCACTTTATAACATAGTAGACCAGATATTTATAGCAAATGCGAGCTATCTTGGCTCTTATGGCAACGCTGCGAATACTGTAGTATTTCCCATGACGGTAGTTGCGCTGGCATTTGCGGTTATGATAGGAGATGGTACCTGTGCATTTGTAAGTATATGTCTGGGTGCAGACAGAAAGGAAGATGCTCATAAAAGTGTGGGAAATGCAATTATACTCTGCCTTGCAAGTGGCATTTTACTAATGGCTGTATATCTTATATTTTCAGAATCGATACTTACATTCTTTGGTGGAAGAGTAAACAACGAGACATATGTGTGTGCCAAGGAGTATTTCTTCTGGATTACAGTCGGTATACCTTTTTATGTATTCGGTCAGGCTATGAACCCAATTATAAGGTCTGACGGAAGTCCTAAGTTCGCTATGGCGGCAACGGTGCTTGGTGCAATCACTAATATTATATTAGATCCTATATTTATCTTCCCTATGAAGATGGGTATGAAGGGCGCAGCGATAGCAACCGTCGCAGGTCAGATACTTACTGCAATACTATCTCTCTGGTACCTGCTTCATATGAAGGCAGTTAAATTATCGAAGGAGAGCTTTAAGTTAGATGCAAGCCTTATAAAGAGATTTCTTATGCTCGGACTTACCAGCTTTCTAGCACAGGTTGCGCTTGTTGTATCTATGGCAGCAGTTCAGAATATGTGTACAAAATACGGAGCAAAGGATGCAGTATTCGGTCAGGAGGAGTATTCGCAGATTCCGCTTGCCGTACTCGGAATTGTCATGAAATTCTTCCAGATTGCCATATCAATTTCCATTGGTATGGCGGCAGGATGTATACCGATAGTTGGTTACAATATAGGCGCCGGAAGAAAGGACAGGGCGAAGACCTTATTTACTTATCTGCTTACGGCTGAGGCGATAATGGGGGCTATCGCACTTATTATAGTTGAGTTCTTCCCAAAGCAGCTTATCGGCATATTCGGTGCGTCAAATGAGAGTGCTTATTATACGGAGTTTGCTGTAAAAAGCTTCAGAGTATATCTGTGTATGATGGTGCTTGCAACCGTCAATAAAGGAACCTTTATATATCTGCAGGCGCTTGGAAAGGCCTTCCAGTCAACACTTATCTCACTTACGAGAGAGGTTATAATGGGAGTTTCACTTCCGATTATTCTTCCGATATTCTTCGGACTTGACGGATTGCTTTACTCGTTTCCGGCGGCTGATATACTTACATTTATAATTGCGCTTGTTATAATAATTAAGACTTATAGGGAGCTTGGCATGAGTGAAGAAGTAAGTCCTGAGTAAGAAGTTTACATAAGAAGTGTTGTGAGCTTAAATCCAACACTTCTTATTTTTTTGAAAAAAATTCTATATTTTTTGAGAAAACTATTGCATAAATATAGAAAAAAATGTATACTAAATTAACTGGAGGTGATAAAAATAATGAATGAGGAAGATATCAAAAGACGAGTAGCTAATTTGAATTTTGATTTTTCTGATGAAGAAATTGAAGCAACAGCTGCTGAACACGGATATACTCTGGAAGAATTTAAAGAATTAGTTGCAAAATATACATATACTGAAGAAGAGAAGGCGGAAAATAGGAGAAAAGGAAATATAAATTTCTGCTTTTTTATGCTTATAGGAGCTATATATCTTTCATCTGCTATTTTAGTGATGACGGTCAGATATGTTATCTGGGGACTTGCAGGCATTGGGTTATCGTGGATAGTTGAATTCATTAGAAGAAAGATTGTTGGAGATTATTGGTCAGTAACATAATCCTATGAAGATAAAAATGACTCTGATATTGCAATATGACTGTAATATCAGGGCCATTTTTGTTATATATGTATTTAAATTAATCTATTTATCCTTTATAAGATGTGGCATCTGTCCAATGAGGTTGTTGAAGTCTTCGAATAATGTACCCTTTTCGGTATCTGATACCTTCATATCATCTATTTGCTCAAGGGTATTATCGAAGCTGTTGGTACTATCATCCACATACATTGAAATGTTATCAACACTATGCTTACTTTCATCTACGGCTTCGGCAATTTGTAGGCTTACCTCTTCGATATTATTTACATCCTTACTTACGGAATTAAATATTGCATGTGTATCGTCAACATTCTCTATGCTTACATTTAACGCATCCTTGGATTCCTCTAAGGTTGTATTAAGAGCAGCGGTTGTACTGCTTACATCATCAATACTTGTGTTTATTTCGCTTATAAGGTTTTTGATTTCCTCTGCGAGCTTTCTTACCTCTTCAGCTACAATTGAGAAGCCTCGTCCCTGCTCACCTGCACGGGCAGCTTCAATAGAGGCATTAAGTGCGAGGAGATTGGTCTGATTGGCGATGGCAGTGATACCCTCTGTAGACTCTCTGATTTTTTCAACTGCAGCAAGTAATGAATGGAAGGTGCTGTCCATCTCGCCAAATCTCTCAGTTACGACATTTGAGCTTGATTGCAATACATCGACCTGTGCCTGAGCTTTATTTACAGATTCCTCAATACCGTCTTTTACGGATTTAAAGCTGTCGGTGATTTTGATTATGTTATCAAATCTTTCCTGCATAACCTCACATTCTTCAAGCAGGGATTTGTTCTTGTCCTCCATATTCTGGAGATTTCTGTATATACTGTCTATACCACTGACAGTTTTTAAGTTCTGCTTAACCAATGCGTCGTTGTTATTTTTGAGGAACTGAACCGTCTTAAGCATAACATCAGAGTTATCGCTTTTGACAGGAGCAGCAGATATATTTGTTTGTGTCTCGATTTCTTCTGATGTCTTTTTCCTGTTAAATAATCCCATCATAGCACCTCCTAATCAAAAGCTATACAGCACATGGTCTGATTGATATGCTGCTTGCAGTAATGCTCGCCGACAACTACCAAACCTGCATGGCTGTTGAACCTGTTCATCTCAACGAAATAGTCATTCAGATAATGTTCCTGCTGGAACAGTAGATAACGGAACAGGCAGTTTACGGAAATGATGCCTTTTACTTTAGGCATATCGGTTTCCATCTGCTTAAGTGTATCCTGAACAATCTGCTTGTAATCCTTAAGCTCCATCAGGGTGAGGATATCCATATCATTTACCTGCTTGTAGCAGTTGAGTGCAGTTCCGTCGATTTCCTTGATGGATATTAAGTAGGTTTCATTACCGTATACACGACCAAAAGGATTTTTGAAGGTCTGGGTTGCAACTGCTTCATCAGGTATATCAAGCACATCCTGATAAAACTTTGCGGCTGGATGACCGTCAACCTCTACAAGTGACATCTTGGACGGAATGGTTTTTGTTGCTACAAAACGCTGTCCTGTAGGAAGATATATATTTTCCTTATATGCACATATCTTACCGGTCTTATTGCGGAGCATAAGGTAAGCACAGGAGTCGGAATAAACCTTGCCATTTACTGATATGGTAGGTCCGTCCACCGTACCGCCTATAAGCGGGATTCCTCTGTCGTGTAATTCAAGATTAAGGGTGGTGACTAATTTACCGTCACATCCTGTTGTTAAATCAAAGCATGCTGAATTGCCTTTTTGTGCACCGACTGTTTTTATTGATTCTTCAAGCCTTTTTATGTATTTAAGCGGCATAGTAGATAATTCTTCTATGACACCTGCGGATGCAGCTACATCATATAAGGCTATGACAGTAACACCTTTTTCTGTAGATGACTGTCCTGCGTAGCTTATACCTATACCACCGATACTTGGAACATTTGGATACATTTTCTCAAGTTCGTTAACATGAGTATTGAAATTCTCTGAGCTGGTCATAAGAATAAGCGCTTCGGGATTCTTGATATTAGCTGTGGCAACAACCAGATTGCCGTTAGAGTTTTGCCCATATTTCTGATACATAGATTCTCCCCTCCGTTAAGTATAAAATTCTTTTATTTGAATTTGTATAAATCATTAAAAAATTATAGCATACTATTTATAAAATTTCTATATTTTTATGTTAATGAAATAGAAACTTAATCAGTGACTTTTTAGCTTTTATTTTTTGGTAAAATCTGTTATACTGTAAAAGTATTATTTTGCCTTTGTGCAGATAACATTAAATTAATAGACAGTTTAAGGAGTTCATTATGCAGAGTTTGGTTGATTGGTACAATAATTCTTTGGGTAATTTTATGCCGAAAGAAGTATTCGTATTTTTGGTTTCAATGCTTCCGCTTATCGAATTAAGAGGTGGATTGGTTGTCGCTTCACTTTTGAAAATCCCATTACTTAAAGCTAATATTTTATGTATAATCGGAAATATTATTCCTATACCGTTTATACTTTTATTGATTAAGAAGATTTTTATATTTATGAAGAAGCATAATATACTAAAGGGGCTTATAGAGAGGCTTGAAGGTCGTGCCATGAAAAAATCAGATGGTATTGAGAAGGGCGAGTTTATATTTCTTCTGCTTTTTGTAGGTATACCGCTGCCCGGTACAGGAGGCTGGACAGGTTCACTTATAGCATCACTGCTTGAAGTAGATATCAAGAAGGCATCTATAGCTATTCTTATTGGAATATTTGTAGCTGCCATAATTATGGATATTGTGTCGTATGGTTTAATCGGAAATTTAGTGAATTAAGGATATGTCAAATAAGCTCATTAGCGCTTGCTTGGCTCACTTAATTGTGGTATCATATAAGAATGTTTGGGGACAAGGAGAATTAGCTTTGATAGATGAAAAAAAAGTCAGTCTTATGACGAAGATTTCCATATTTGAAAAAAATGAAAAAAATAATGGACTTGTTATGAGTAGATATTTCAAGCAGGACTATGTCAGATATAGTGCGCTTATGACACTTGTATCTGCCACCATAGTATTCTGGACTATAGTGGGGGCTTATGTATTTATAAGATTTGAAAACCTGCTGTCAGATATAAATGATATGGATTATTTTGGTATAATGTACAAGGTGCTTGGCTGGTATGTAGTGTTTTGCCTGATGTATTATATTTTAGCATTTTTTGTATATTCCTATAGGTATGAAAAGGCAAGAAAGGGGCTTACTGATTATAACTGTAATCTAAGGGATTTAATTGAATTAACAGGTGGGCCCATGCATCATGGAAAGCTTATTAAGAATTCTGATATTAAATCTGTCAAGACAGAGACTAAGAAGCCTTCGGAAGAGGTTAAGACGCGGAAGACTGTTGTCAATAAAACTGAGATGATTAATAAGAGGCAGCAGCAGGAGGATGAAGAGAGAAAAAGACAGATTATAGAGAATTCAAAGAGACTTGAGGCAAGGAGAGCCGAAAAAAAAGAACAGGAACAGCAGAAGCAGATGGATATTGAAAGGACAAGACAGCAGATTCGTGAGAGACGAATGGCTATCGAGGAAGAACAAAGAAAAAAGAGAATGCAGGAATATGCAGATAGTATGAGGAAAGGAGATAATGAATAATGTCAGGTATATTACAGGTCAGAGACACTATCAGGGATTTCTTGAGAAAATATGACGAAGTTATATCACCTCTTTTCCGTTTTGTAGCAGCATGGTTGATGTTTTGGTCAATAAATCAGCTATACGGATACTCGGATTTATTCGCGAGAAGTATTGTGACTTTCTTACTCTCGGTTATCTGTGCATTGGTTTCCGGAGCAACAGCGACCTTGATAGGTAGTATTGTTATAATTTTTAATACTTTTTTTGTATCAAAAGAGATTGGTATTATCACATTTCTATTATTTATGATTATTTATTTTATGTATATGAGGATGTTTCCACGGTGTGGCTGGATATTATTCTTTGTGCCTATAATGTATATATTCAAGCTTAATTTTGCTATTCCGTTGGTAGTTGCAATTTTTGCAGGAGCATCAGGTATGGTTCCGGTTGCAATTGGTATATTCTTATATAAATATGCCGGATGTATAAAGGATATAAATGAGATGCTTATTACGGCGTCAGACAAAGAAGAAATAGATATATATACATATCTTATAGATAATCTTCTTAAGAATAAAGAAATACTTATGATGGCTATAGTTTTTGCCTTGGTAATACTTGTTACATTTTTTATCTACAAGCTGCCTTTTGACTACTCATGGTATGTAGCAATAGGAGTAGGCGGACTTTGTAATATATTATTTGCCATGGTATGTGGAGTGGCTTTGGATGTAGAAGTTCCGGGAGGTTCATTAGTATTGGGAACCATAATCGGAATACTGGTAGGAGTAATAGTTATGGTATGCAAGAGACTCGTGGATTTCTCACGCAAAGAGGTCGTACAGTTCGAGGATGACGACTACTATTACTATGTAAAGGCTATTCCTAAGTATAATGTTTCTGCGAAGAAAAAAACAGTTAAACAGGTTACATCTAAAAGGACGGAAGAAAAATCAAAAGATTGATGATGGGGTGTTGGTTTGAGTAAGTTTCTTTCAGCGATAAGTTCATATTTTGATTGGTTTTATGTGCCGCATATATCTGTATCTGACATATTGGAAATAATTATATTATCATATCTGATATATAATATTATCCTTTGGATTAAAAGAACAAGAGCGTGGACAGTATTTAAGGGTATTATAATAATTGCTGTTTTTATGGGAATTGCTGCTTTGCTTAAGCTTAATACTTTGCTGTGGCTATTCAGAAATACCATAAATGTCGGAATTATCGCTGTTATTATTCTTTTTCAGCCGGAGCTCCGTCGGGCATTAGAAGAACTCGGAAGAAAGAACATCATATCAGATGTGCTTATCAGGAACGACAAAAATGTCAAAAATGAACGCGTAAATAATAATACTATACAGGAATTAATCAGCGCAGCTACTTTTATGAGTAAAAATAAAACAGGTGCGCTCATTGTAATTGAGCAAAATGTTCCTCTTGGCGAATATGAGTCTACAGGTATAAGTATTGATGCGGCAATTTCCAGCCAGCTCATAGAGAATATATTTGAGCATAATACACCGTTACATGACGGTGCTGTAATAATAAGAAATAACAGGGTTATAGCTGCAACCTGTTATCTGCCTCTTACAGGTAGAAATGATTTGAATAAGGATTTAGGAACGAGACACAGGGCTGCTGTCGGTATAAGTGAGGTATCAGATAGTGTGACACTTGTAGTTTCGGAGGAGAACGGACAGATATCCATTGCACAGGGGGGAACTTTATATAGCAATCTTGATGTCGAGGAATTAAGAAAGAAGCTTACTTCCTTGCAGTCTGGTAAGAATGTTCAGAGTAAAAAAGGAAGAAAGGCAAAGCGTATAAAAGGAGGCAAGAAGAATGAAAAATAAGATTTTCAATAATTTCGGATATAAAATTCTTGCAGTGTTTTTTGCGATTTTGCTTTGGCTTGTTGTAATAAATATTACAGATTATTCAGTGTCGGTTACGATCGAGGATATACCTGTAGAGCAGGTTAATGCAGATGTTCTTGATGAACTTGACCAGGTGTATGATGTCGTAAAGGGCGGCACTGTAGATATAGTTGTAAAGGGTAGGCGTTCAATAGTAAATGGCTTAAAAGCTGATGATTTTTATGCTTATGCTGATTTGTCACAGATGTCTATTACCAATTCGGTTCAGGTAAATGTAGAACCTAAGAGAAGGTCATTAGCGGATGAGATAACTATAAGCTGTTCTGATAATGTGATACAGCTTAGTCTTGAGGACAAGGTTTCTGAGCAGTTCCCTGTAAGAGTTGTAACCGTGGGTACAGCGAGTTCGGGATATGCTGTTGGTGATGCATATGCTACACCTAATATTATAACTATAGAAGGTCCCAAGAGTGCTGTGGACAAGATAACAGATGTGATAGTAACTGTTAATGTAAGTAGTGCAGTCGATGATATTACTGCAGTCGATGATATCGCTATTCTTGATGCTTATGGTGAAAAAATAGCTAATGATAAGATAGTATTAAGTCAAGAGAAGGCTGATATCAATGTAATAATATATCCTGTCAAGACAATTAATGTTAATATTGATATAAAAGGAACAGTTATGGATGGATATGCCATATCTGAGGTTGCATATCAGCCAAAGACGATAGATGTGGCAGGTATGGAGGAAGATTTAGAGAGTATTGAGGAGATTAATATAGATAATATATCCGTTAGTGGCATGTATGAGAGCCTTCAGACAATAATAAATGTGAATGATTATCTGCCTGAGGGAATAATACTTGCTCAGCAGTCTGCTGATGTTGCCGTTACTGTAGATATAGAGAAAGTGACAAGTAAAGAGATAAGTATTAATGCTGATGATATTTCTCTGACCGGTAAACAATCGGACTATGAATATGAAGTTGAATTATCCAAAGATTTCAAAGTAGAGATATCCGGACTTGAAAATGTAATAACAGATATGACTGCGGCAGATATTAAGCCGGTAATAAGTTGTACGAATTTGATTGTTGGTACAAATACGGTTGAGATTGAATTTGCTGACTTAGATGGTATAAAATGTGATGTTATGGGAAGCGTAACGGTAAATGTTATTGCAGATGAGGAGTAGAAAAACGGAGGGGATTAGTATGAACGAGGAGATAAAAAAATTTGCTGATGCCATAGAGGAGTGTAATTATATAGTATTCTTCGGTGGTGCAGGAGTATCTACAGAGAGCGGCATACCGGATTTCAGAAGTACGGATGGTCTTTATAATCAGAAGTACAAATATCCGCCTGAAACCATAGTAAGCCATTCTTTTTACATGAACAGAACCGAGGAATTCTATGAATTTTACAAGGACAAGATGCTTGCACCTAATGCTGAGCCGAATGCTGCACATAAGAAGCTGGCTGAGCTTGAGGAAAGAGGCAAGCTTAAAGCAGTTGTTACACAAAATATAGACGGACTTCATCAGAAGGCAGGCAGTAAAGAAGTGCTCGAGCTTCATGGCTCGGTGCATAGAAATTATTGTACTAAATGCCGCAAATTTTTTGGCATGGATTATATTGTACACTCAGATGGGGTTCCGACCTGTGATGAATGTGGCGGACTTATAAAGCCGGATGTGGTTTTATACGAAGAGGGACTTGACAGCAATATAATATCAAGAACCGTAAATCATATTTCTCATGCTGATATGCTTATCATAGGAGGTACATCACTCGTAGTATATCCTGCTGCCGGACTTATAGATTATTTCAAGGGTAAATATCTTGTAGTAATAAATATGGCTCCCACTCCGAGGGATAAGAACGCAGATATACTGATAAACGGAAAGATAGGAGAGGTATTCTCTCAGATAAAATAAATGTGAAAATTATACTAAAAATTGGCGTAGCTCATTTCGCTTGTTGATATCAAGCTTGTCGAATATGCGGTATGCCAATTTTTTTATGTATGTATATGAGTAGCTTAATTGCTCGGCTATCTCCTGATTGGTATATCCGAGTGCTATCATTTTGGCAACCTTGAATTCCGTATCTGTAAGCTCACCCTCTAAAATCTTTAACTTTTTGTCGTCAAATGATATGGAATTCTTGTTATTTTCGATTTCCTCCTGCTTCATCTTTCTTATACTGGCAAGATGATTCTTAACTCTTGCAAGAAGAATATCCATCACAAAAGGCTTGGTTATATAGTCGATGGCACCAAGCTGCAAGCCCTTTAGCTCTGCGTTAATATCCTCCATACTGGTAAGGAAGATAATCGGAACATTCTGTATGGCTTTAATTTTATTAAAGGTTTCATAACCATTCATCTCAGGCATAGCTATATCAAGCAGTATAAGGTCTGGGGTCATACCCTTGCTTAATGCGCTTATGGCTTGTTTGCCGGATTTGGCAAGGCTAACTATATAACCCTCGTTTATAAGCAGCGGTTCTATAGATTTTAACAGTGATACATCATCATCAATAATCATTAGTCGGTATGGTTCCTGAGGCATTATATTTTCTCCTTAAGTAAGCTTATGGCTTCGTCATATTCAAATTTTTCAATGGCTTCTTTTGCCTTATTAAGTCTGTCAAAATCATTGTCCGCAATCTGACGGCGAAGTACTTCATCAATTAGTTTAATAGCCGGCTCCGGCTGAAAATTATCAACATATTCTATTATATCTTCTAAATAAGTTTCATCATTTACAGCAATATTATCAGAAGCCTCTTCTTTAAATATAACTGATTTTTTGTAAGTGTCAAGAAATTCTTTTAAACCTTTAATCATTTTTTCCCATTCATAATAAAGAAGCGGAAGTGAATATGTTATATAGTCCTTGTAATCCTGTTCAGCCTTTAATTCAATGCCGAGTGCTATAACAGGAAGATTTATCGCACCGATGAATTTGGAATTACTTTTTAGTGAATGAACGGTTATACCTAAATCATTTATATTGTTCTTTGCATAATATTTTTCTACATGTTCACGGGTTGAGGCGTAATTTTTAACCATAAGCTCTGCTACTATGGCATATTGGTCGATATCATAGCTTGTATATTTTAGTCCCTCCGTAAGGTTAATATCATATTTTTTCATAATATCTGAATAATTCTCAAATACTTCATTATCCAGAGTTCCTGAACCAATTAGGCTGGATTTCTTTTCTATGAGCTCAGGCGGAAGGTTATTCTTAACTATATAGGCTAAAATGTTTCCTTCAATTGGTTTTGGAATAAAACCCTTGAAGCCGGCATTCAAAAGCTTATCTCTGGCTTCGGTATTGATAGCGGCGGTAAGTGCAAATATAGGTGTGTTCTCATATACATCAGGATATTCTTTTCTTATTGCGTTAAGTAAATCTATGCCGTTCATACCGGGCATCATGTAATCTATGAACATTATGTCATAGTGATTATCTTTTATTAGGTCAAGCGCTTCCTCGCCGCTTAAGACAGTATCCATAGAAACCCCTGTTGCTTTAAGTAACATGCTTACGATATGGATATTTAATTCATTATCATCAACTAAGAGTATTCTTGCCTTTTTGGCTGTATATGAAATGGATTTCAGGTCTTCATTATATTCCTGATTTTGGGCAATCTTAAACGGAAGAATATAGGTAAGAGTTTTTTGTGTGCCCTCCGATGCTAAATTCATACTGCCCTGCATGCTTTCAGTGATTTGTTCGAGCATGTAAATCTCATAATTTACATCATTGATAATTGCATCCGACTCGTCTTGCCCGTCTATATCCCAAGATAATGTTATAATAAGATTTCCGTTGTCAGCGTCGATACTATTCCATGCAATTCTCTGAGAAAGAAAAGTAGTATTTTCATGTCTTGTAGCAAGAGATGTCGAATTGAATAATATCTGTGTCAGAAGAAGATTATCACCTATTAGTATATTTGGAATATCCTTTGAAATATCTGATTGAAACGGGAGATTTTTTTTGCGGCATTCGGAATTCGTGGCATTGGTGAAGCTTGTAATCATCTTAGGTGCCGGGAATTGTGTCTCCATCGGCGATATGCTTCCAACGCGTAATCTGGAATAAAAATAATATTTGTTCATAAGAGCCTGTAGTATATTTCCTGCTCTTCTTGCATTGAAGGCATATTCAATTATTTCGTCAGAATCGCTTTCCTGCATAATAAGCTCACACATACTCAGGATTATATGCATAGGGGTTCTGATGGAGTGGTTGATATTTGTTATGAATGTATCATGCGCCGAATCAAGCATATTAGGTTCTTCTTTTTTTCTGTTATTAAAAAATTTCATATTAATTTCTCCGATTTTTTCTTAAAAAAATGTAAAATATATTATTTGGTATAGCTATATTATATTTTATAAGATATATGAAAGCAATAATCAAAATTTTTCTTTATATGTTGGAAATTAGGTGTTATAATGAGCATTGCTACGATGTGCGCCTGCGGACACCGACATAAAGCAAATAATGCATTGAGCCGACAGGTAAGATGATATAATGTGCATAAGATTTTACTGTAAGATAGGACTGAAATTATTATGAATTACAATACAGTTATTTTTGATTTGGATGGAACGCTGCTTAATACCCTGGATGATTTGTATGACAGTGTGAATTATGCGCTTGATAAGATGGGTTATCCGCTAAGGACTAAGGAGGAGGTAAGATTCTTTCTTGGAAATGGTATAAAGGTGCTTATGAAAAAGTCTCTGCCTGAGAGTGCGGGCGATGAGGATTTTGAGAAGTCGATTGCGTATTTTAAGGAATATTACAATGTGCATAATCAGGACAAGACCAGACCCTATGACGGAGTTATAGAGCTTATGCATTCGCTTAAAGAAAAAGGTATTAAGATGGCTATTGTGTCAAATAAGATACAAAGCGCAGTTGATGACTTGTATGAAAGATATTTTAAAGATGTGGTGGATGTTGCAATAGGTGATTCTCCGGAATTCAGGAGAAAGCCTGCACCCGACTCGTGCTTTAAGGCATTGGAAATTCTTGGAAGTGATGTAGAGGATGCTATATATGTAGGTGATTCCGAGGTGGATATGGAGACTGCGAAGAATGCAGGTCTTCCTTGCATATCCTGTCTCTGGGGTTTCAGAGATAAGGATTATCTTATAGAGAAGGGCGCGGTAATTTTTGCCGAGATACCGGCGGATATAGAAAGAGAGGTACTAAAATAATGAGAAATCTGACGATGCTTATGGATTACTACGAGCTTACAATGTCAAACGGATATTTTCAGAAGGGATACAAGGACAGGATTGCGGTGTTCGATATGTTCTATCGTAACAATCCTGATAATGGTGGTTTTGTCGTATCGGCAGGACTTGAACAGCTTATAGAGTATATTGAAAATCTTAGCTTTAATGATGAGGATATCGAATATCTTCGCAGTAAGGGAGAGTTCTCAGAGGAATTTTTGGAATATCTTAAGAATTTTAAATTTACAGGAGATATAGATGCTGTACCGGAGGGAACGATAGTGTATCCTAATACACCTCTTGTTACGGTGACGGCACCGGTTATAGAGGCACAGCTTTTGGAGACTATGCTTTTGCTTACGATTAATTTTCAGTCGCTTATAGCTACCAAGGCATCAAGAATCTGTCGTGCGGCAGGAGATACAGGTGCGATAGTTATGGAATTCGGTGCAAGACGTGCGCATGGTGCAGATGCGGCTACACTCGGAGCGAGGGCAGCTTATATTGGCGGTGCTGCGGCGACAGCGACAGTTCTTGCCGATGAGATGTTCGGCGTGCCTGCTATTGGAACTATGGCGCATAGCTGGGTACAGTTCTTTGATACGGAATACGAAGCATTTAAAGCGTATGCAGAGGTTTATCCTGACAACTGTACTCTCCTTATAGATACCTATGATATACTTAACAGCGGACTTGTAAATGCGATTAAGGTTGCGAAGGATGTCCTTGAACCTATGGGCAAGAGACTTAAAGGCGTCAGAATAGACAGCGGTGACCTTGCTTATTTCTCAAAGAAGATTAGGAAGCAGCTTGATGCTAATGGTATGGAGGACTGTAATGTCGTCGTATCTAACAGCGTCGATGAATACCTTATACGCTCGCTTAATAAGCAGGGAGCACGAATTAATTCCTATGGTGTAGGCGAGAGAATGATTACTTCAAAGTCCGACCCTGTATTCGGTGGAGTGTATAAGCTTGTTGCCGTTAAGGATGGAAAGGACGGCGAATACGAGCCTAAGATTAAGATTTCCGAAAATGTTGAGAAGATAACCAATCCGGGCAAGAAGAGGCTCTGGAGAATATTCAGCAGAGAGACAGGCTATGGACTTGCAGATCTTATTACTCTTAATGATGAAGATGTTAATGGTGATGTGCCATTTGCCTATGTTGATCCGAAGAAGCCTTGGAAGAAGATGAAGTTTGAAAATGTTGATGTTAAAGAACTTCAGGTACCTATATTCAGAGACGGTAAGCTTGTATATGACAAGCCGGAGCTTAAAGACATTAAGGCTTATGTTGCCGAGCAGCTTAAGAGCAAGGTATGGGAGGAAGAACAGCGTTATGAAAATCCACATATTCATTATGTAGATTTATCTAAGAAGCTTTATGATACTAAGGTTAAGATGCTTGAGGATAATCAGCAGTAGCACTTGCTTTAACTTAAACTTACCTTAAAATACCATTTTATAATTGAATAGAAATTACCACAAATGTGAATCCTTTAAAGTATAAGTTATACTTTGGGAGGAACAAGAAGATGGCACTTAACAAAGTGGTTATTTGTGGAGTCAACACATCAAAGCTTCCTTTACTTTCTGATGAAGAAAAGGAAGCTTTATTTGAGCGTATTGATAAGGGTGATAAAGAAGCAAGAGATGAATTTATCAAGGGTAACCTGAGATTGGTTTTAAGTGTTATACAAAGGTTTGCGGGTAATAATCCTGAGAATGCAGATGATTTATTTCAGGTCGGATGTATAGGGCTGATTAAGGCTATTGATAATTTTGACAGGAGTATGGATGTCAAATTTTCCACCTATGCCGTACCTATGATTATAGGAGAATGCAGGAGATACATGAGAGATAATAACGCGATAAGGGTTTCGCGTTCGCTAAGAGATATAGCATACAAGGCTATCTACACGAAAGATATGCTTTTAAAGAAGCTTGACAGAGAGCCTACTACTAAGGAGATAGCAGATGAGCTTGATATGCCGGAGGAGGATATCACCAATGCTATGGATTCCATAGCTACACCGATGTCTTTGTTTGAGCCTGTGTATCAGGAGGGACAGGATGTTCTTTATCTTATGGATCAGATTAGTGATAAGAAGAACAGGGAAGAAAACTGGGTCGAGAATATGTCCTTACAGGATGCTATGAACAGGCTCGATGACAGGGAATATAATATTATAAAATTGCGATTTTTTGAAGGCAAGACTCAGACTGAGGTGGCGGATGAGATTTCGATATCGCAGGCGCAGGTGAGCAGGTTGGAGAAGAATGCACTTAAAAGTATGAGGAATTACCTCAAGTAATAGATATTAAGGCTTTGTGGGCGTGGCGGATTTGGTTCATGGGCATTATTTGATAATAAAGCTGTTATACTCGAAAGCAAATGCAGAGTATGATACAATCCTGCGATTGCCTTGTTGCCTGAAAATCAAGAGGGTGCAAACTCATTTTAGTGTGGCATTTCACAGGCAGAGGGTGCATAACTATAAATCAAAGTTTGTAAGAGAGAAAACAATGGAACTGAAGAAAATCATACATGAACTTACCGTGTGTAAATCGGCAGATATATCTGAAGTTTACATCTGAAGTTGTATTTTGAGATTGCGGGAGTTGACAAACCGAAAGGTTGTATGATAGGATATTCTCAATTTTAAATAATCACTTACCGTTACCACCGGGTAACGATAAAGGATGTTCAGGACATCGCCGTAGGTACGGCGCATCAAAGATGTGTTATAAGGAGGTGTCATGGACATCTTTTTTTTGAGGAGGATTTCTATGGAATGCAATTTTGATACGACACCTGTAAAAAAGTTGGTTTTGCAGTTGGGAGTTCCGGCAATGCTGGCGCAACTATTTAATATTTTATATAGCATCGTAGACCGCATTTACATTGGTCACATGGCAAGTGGAGCAGAAATCGCACTTGCCAGCATCGGTATCTGTTCTCCGGCGTTCACCGCAATTACGGGTTTTGCATCGTTGGTGGGCGTAGGCGGTGCGGCGATGATGAGTATATCATTAGGCGAGAAAAACCACGATGCAGCACAGCGCTCTATGAATAATTCCGTGTTACTTTTGATTATTTGTTCTGTAATAGTGACGACAGCTTTACTCCTGTTTAAAAGACCATTTCTGTATCTGTTGGGATGTAGTGATACAATGTACCAGACTGCAAACATATATTTTACTATATATTCATTGGGGACTGGAGCTATGCTTTGTGGTACAGGATTAAATCGTTTCATTATGGGGCAGGGCTATGCTCGTAAGGGGATGATGTCTGTTGTTATTGGAGCATTGTTGAACATCGCACTTGATCCTGTTTTTATCTACATATTGGATATGGGCGTTGCAGGTGCTGCACTGGCAACAGTAATCTCACAGTTAGGAGTTTTGATTTATGTTCTGGTTGTGCTGAATCATCGTTCCATGCCTATACATATTGGCTTCGGACAGTACAGCGGAGCTGTCTGTTTGAAGATTCTCAGTATTGGAAGCATGTCGCTTTTCATTATAGTATTGGATAATCTGCTTATCATCCTTTTGAACATCATGCTACGAAAGTATGGCGGTTCTTTGGGCGACCGGTACATTTCCTATGCAGCGGTTGTTCAAAGCGTGATGGTGGTTGCCATCTGTCCGGCAGAAGGTTTGACCAGTGGATGTTCGACTCTATTCAGTTATTATTATGGTTCTGTCAGGCGTTCAAGAATTGTTGACAGCTTTCGTTATGTTTTGATTTATACAGGATTGTACTTGGGGGTATTAATGTTAGCAATCCTGGCAGTGCCGGAAGTATTCGTTCGGCTGTTTCTTAATAATCCGAGCTCCGTTGCACAGACTGCTGTTTTTGTGCGCAGATATTGCATAGGGTTTGCTTTTGTTGCCATTCAATTTGCGTTTGTGGATGGATTCACTGCAATGGGAATGGTAAGAGAAGCAATTCCAATTTCATTTTTCCGTAAGAGCCTGTATGTGATAGCAATTTTGCTTCTGCCTCGTTTCCTTCCGCTGGAATACATTTTCTACGCTTGTCCAATTTCGGACGGTGTTGGTTCAATGTTTACACTTGCAATTTATTTTCTTATTTTGAAGAAACGGCTTGCAACGGTCATGCTACAACACAGTGAATGTAAATGAATTTTGAAAAAGCATCAATCTTGTCATTATTATTTAAACTATCGAGGCTATATTTTAAATGATTATTGCAATAAAAAATGAAAAGAAATATAATTATTCTGTGAGGTGATAAAAATGGATAATGTTGTAAACTATTACGAAAATTATCGAGAGGAAGATAGATTATCTACAAACAACGCAAGAAAAATTGAATTTGTTACAACAACGAAAATGTTAGATACATTATTTGATAATAAAGCTGCTATACTTGATTGTGCTGCGGGAACAGGTGCATATGCTTTTTATTATGCTGATAAAGGAAATCAGGTTACAGCTACAGATATTACTCCTCGTCATATTGAGTATATTAAAGAGATATTGAAAAGTAAATCATATAATATGAGAACAGAGGTGTTAGATGCGACAAATATGGATTGTTTTTCAGATAATTCATTTGATGTAGTATTAAATATGGGACCTATGTATCATATAACAGATAAGGAAAAAGATTAGCTTGCTTTAAGGAGTCGATTAGAGTTCTTAAAAAAGGCGGATTATTAGTCACGGCATATATTCCAAGATTATATATAAATCAAATGATTTCTATGAGTGATGCCAAATATTTGGACAGCCATTTTCTTAATCAAATTAAAGAAACAGGAATATTAAATCACAATGATGAAAAGTGCTTCTGGACAGATACATACTATTCATCTTATGAGGAGATGGAAGAATTATATGAGCAATATTCAGTTGATCCGATATTACATTTTGCACAAGATGGTTTGCTTCCAATGCTAAACGAAAAGGCTGATAGCTGGAGTGATGATGAATTTAATGTATGGGCAAACTATCACTTGTCTATATGTAAAGAGAAGTCGATTATCGGTATGAGTAACCATGTTATAATAGTAGGAAGGAAAAATTAAGGATAGCCTAAACATCTCAATACATTTTGATGTTTAGGCTATAAATAAATTTATATTTTCTTATTACTTCTTTGCCACAATCATATATCGGTGTATGGTGCCTTCGATTACCCCTGTTTTCTCTATCTGATTCTGCATTTTTAATAATTGCTCAAAGCATTTATCAACAGAAAAATCAGGGAATTCCCATTCGATAATATGAGCAAACCATACAAACGCACCAATATCATAGAATCTAATCGGGCGATATGCTTCGCCTGACTCTAATATTTCAAATCCTGCATCTATAAATGCCTGACTTTGTTCTTTGAGATATAGATTTGAATATGGCGGTTTTGTGTTAGGCAATACCATTTCCACAAGGTCTCTGTCATTATCCTGTCCGACCTGTTGTGTGATAAAAATGCCGTTTGTCTTTAATAGACTGTATATCTTTCTTGGGTCAAAATCTCCATGCCTGTTTATAATTATATCGAAGTAATTATCTTCAAAAGGAATTTCAGACGGATTGTCACATGCTCTTAAATCAATTCCCAATGGAAGTAATTTTTCCTGACATAATTTTACATTCGGAGGATAGCCCTCTGTAGCTGCTGTATGACTGTATGGATGACCGAGTGATAACAGATATTCGCCTCCGCCGGTATCATAATCCAACAACATCATATCTTTGCGTAAGTATTTCCTCACGATAGAATCGTAATTCCAAGGTAAATCAGTGTTCTCCTCATAGCGTCCTTTAATATGAGAGAAATCCCAACCGTTAATATGTGCCAGAGACTCTTCGTGTTTCCATATTTTTTTATAATATTCAATGTTCATCATTTTTGCTCCCTTCAATAATAGAACTCGTACTATCTTGAACGGTGCAGCTCCTGACAACATAAGCCTTAGCCTTTGATTAACCTCGATACAATCTGCTGTCAGTTTTAGAACTGCACCGAGTATTTAATTCGTTTGTTCATTGATTACCTCCCAAAAGCTTAGTTTAAAATTCCGACATATGAATTATAACATAATTATATAAAGTTTGTTGCTTTTTGTCTCATTATGTAGTATGCTTTCTGACAAGCAGATTAATATCTTTAATAAATGTAAATATCATTTTAGGATTTCTCCTACAATCCAAAGAATTATCCTGCTTAATACCTCACTAAAGATAAAAAACTTAAGAAAAGGCAGGTGATGGATTTATTTGTATTTTACCTTGAAGATTATTGAAATTGAAAAAACTATATTGTACAATAAGGGGGAATTATATTGAATGTACAGAATATATTAGCTAAAAGAATTGATACTGCTGATGATATGAGTTCATATGACAAGGCATGTAAGCAGATTCTTGCGAATAAGATTATACTTGCTTGGATAATGAAACACAGTATGAATGAATATTCGAGCTATAGGGTTGAAGAAATTGCCGATAATTTTATCGAAGGCGAGCCGGAAATTTCAAAAGATACATTACATCGTGATGAAAAATCAGAGTTTGTCTATGGTTTGAATTCAGAGGATACAAGCATAAAAGAAAATACGGTTACATTTGATATCAGGTTTAAAGCTGTAGTGCCGTTTGAACATACAACAGAGGATATGATAATTAATGTTGAGGCTCAGAGTAATTTCTATCCCGGATACCCTATCATAAAAAGAGGTATCTACTATGCAAGTCGTATGATATCATCACAATATGGCACAGTATTTGAGAATTCTCATTATGAGGAATTAAAAAAAGTAAATTCAATATGGATATGTACCAAACCGCCGAAGTATCGGCAGAATACCATAGTAAGCTATGATATAACCGAAAAAAATATATATGGAGCTTACAAAGATAATAAAAAGAATTATGATTTGATTTCAGTTATACTTATATGTCTTGGGAATGATGGACAGCAAAGCGAGGTCAAACTGATTAAGATGCTATCAATTCTTCTGTCAAGGGATATTATTCCAAAAGTTAAGAAAGAAATTCTTCAGAATGAGTTCGGAATTCCTATGACAAAAAATTTAGAAAGCGGGGTGGCTGATGTGTGTAATTTGAGTCAGGGTATTGTTGATGAAACAACCATAGAACATTTGAAAAATATGATGGAAACTACAGGCTGGGATGTTGATAAATGTATGGATATTCTAAAAGTTCCTACACAACCGGAATATCTAAGAGAGTATTATAAAGAAGAAATATTTGATACGGATATTGCATAATATTTAAGGCTGAAAACATGTCATCTGTTCTTGGGGACGGGGGTTAGTGTCCTTGGGGACGGGGGTTAGGGGCGAAAATGCTTCATTTTCGCCCCGAACCCCCGTCCCCCATAATG
>JAFVBE010000013.1 GCA_017480195.1 Lachnospiraceae bacterium | reverse complement strand
GGAATTCTAATAAAGGAGGAAATTTTCTATGAAGCATGAAATTATAGATGCCAGCAAGTTAGAATTAGAAGAGCAGGTTGTTAATATCAAGCGTGTTACTAAGGTTGTTAAAGGTGGACGTAACATGAGATTTGCTGCTCTTGTAGTTGTAGGTGATAAGAATGGCCACATCGGCGCAGGTGTTGGCAAAGCAACTGAAATTCCTGAAGCTATCCGCAAGGGAAAGGAAGATGCAATCAAGAAGTTAGTTAAGGTAAATATTAACGAGAATGGCAGTATCCCATATGACTGGACAGGTGAGTTCGGCAGTGCAAGAGTATTGCTTAAGTCGTCTCCTGAAGGTACCGGTATTATCGCCGGTGGTCCTGCACGTTCAGTTCTTGAGCTTGCCGGATACAAGAATATCCGTACAAAGTCCTTAGGCTCAAATAATAAGCAGAATGTAGTTCTTGCAACTATTGCAGGTCTTTCTAAGATTAAGTCGCCTGAGGAAGTTGCCAGACTCCGCGGTAAGTCTTTAGACGAGATTATGAACTAAGGAGGTAAATCATAATGGCAGATAAACTTAAAGTTACATTAGTTAAATCCCCTATAGGTGCTATTCCTAAGCATAGAGCTACTGTAAAGGCATTAGGTCTTAACAAGATGCACAAGACTGTTGAGTTACCTAACAATGCAGCAACTTTGGGAATGGTAAAGCAGGTTAGACATTTAGTTAAAGTAGAAGAGGCATAAGCAATTATTATTGAGAAGGAGGTAAAGTCATGGATTTATCAAGTTTAAAGCCGGCTGAAGGCGCAACATCAAGCGATAACTTCAGAAGAGGCCGTGGACATGGTTCAGGAAATGGCAAGACCGCAGGTAAGGGACATAAGGGTCAGAAGGCTCGTTCAGGAGCTCCAAGACCTGGTTTTGAAGGTGGCCAGATGCCACTTTATAGAAGAATTCCTAAGAGAGGTTTCAAGTGTAGAAACCACAAGGAAATTGTTGCAATCAACATATCTGCTCTTGAGAAATTTGATGATGGTGCAGAGGTAACTGTAGCATCACTTATTGAAGAGGGTATTGTTAAGAATGCAAGAGATGGTGTTAAGATATTAGGAAATGGAGAGTTGACTAAGAAGCTTACTGTCAAGGTTAATGCTGTAAGCAAAGCTGCTGAAGAAAAGATTACTGCTCTTGGCGGAAAAGTTGAGGTGATTTAAGTATGTTCAAAACCTTAAGTAACGCACTTAAAGTTAAAGAGATACGAAATGGATTGTTATTTACACTTTTCATTTTGGTGGTTATAAGGTTTGGCTGTCTTATACCGGTTCCGGGGCTTAATACACAGGCTGTTAAGGAGTATCTGGAGAACGCGCTTGGCGATTCAAATAGTATCCTTAATTCGTTTACCGGTGGATCATTTACGCAGATGTCAATATTTGCTCTTAATGTTACACCGTATATTACATCCTCCATCATAATACAGCTTCTTACCATAGCAATTCCTGCTTTGGAGGAGATGCAGAGAGATGGTGAGGATGGTCGTAAGAAGATTACGGCAATCACAAGATATGTAACTATTCTTCTTGCAGTAATCGAAAGCTTGGGGCTTGTAATTGGATTTAACAGAGGTAATTACCTTACAATAACAGGACCACTCGGATTTATATTAGTTATTCTTACACTTACCACAGGAAGTACATTTGTAATGTGGCTTGGTGAGAGAGTGACGGATTACGGAGTAGGCAATGGTATTTCAATAATACTTCTTATTAATATTGTATCAAGAATGCCAAGTGATTTCTATGACCTTTATCTTAAGTTTGTAAGAGGTAAGGATATAGTCAATATGATAATAGCTATAGCTATTATACTTGCAGTTATCATAGTTACGGTTGCACTTGTAGTATTATTGCAGGATGGAGAAAGAAAAATTCCTGTCCAGTATGCACAGAAGGTTCAGGGAAGACGTATGGTAGGCGGAAGAGGAAGTCATATACCTCTCAAGGTCAACACATCAGGAGTTATACCTATCATATTCGCATCATCACTTTTGTCTGTACCTGCCGTAATAGTTAATTTGTTCAGTATCAAGACAAATACAACATGGGCTAAGATAATGCAGGGTATGAATTCAAACTACTGGTTTAATAAGGCGTATCCGTGGGCAAGTATAGGACTTATAGTATATATACTGTTAGTGTTCTTCTTTGCATACTTCTATACATCGGTTACATTTAATCCGATGGAGGTTGCAAATAATATGAAGAAAGGTGGCGGATTTATACCGGGTATCAGACCGGGTAAGCCGACACAGGACTATCTCAATAAGATATTAAACTATATAGTATTTATAGGTGCTGTGGGACTTATAATCGTTGCGATAATACCTATATTCTTCAACGGAATGTTCGGTGCAAATGTATCCTTTGGTGGTACATCACTTATCATCATAGTAGGTGTTATCATAGAGACAATTAAGCAGATTGAATCTAAGATGATTGTAAGGAACTACTCAGGTTTCTTATCGGATTAGTATAATAAATACAGGATGAGGAGTGTATCATTTTGATACATTCCTATTCCTAATTTTAAAGGATAATTAAATTTGGTGAATATTTCTCGGATTGAGAATTAATTATATAGGAAGGAGCGAGCAAAGCAACGGCCGTGCTTGCACGAGCCGGCATTATGCGAGCCCAAATATCGAGCCGACAGGTTAGATAGTTGAAAGGAGAAGAAAGATATGAAGATAATTATGTTAGGTGCACCGGGTGCAGGTAAAGGAACTCAGGCAAAGATGATAGCAGAGAAGTTTGGTATTCCACATATATCAACAGGTGATATATTCAGAGCAAATATCAAAAATGGTACAGAGCTTGGTGCTAAGGCTAAGGAATATATGGATAAGGGCTTGCTTGTACCGGATGAATTGGTGGTTGATCTTATTATGGATAGATTCAAGGCTGATGACTGTAAGAACGGTTACATCCTTGACGGCTTTCCAAGAACCATCCCACAGGCTGAGGCTCTTGATAAGGCGCTTTCGGCTAACGGTGACAGTGTAGACTACGCAATAGATGTTGAGGTACCTGATGAGAATATCGTAAACAGAATGTCAGGAAGACGCGCTTGTGTAGGCTGTGGTGCAACATATCATATAAAGTATAATCCGACTAAGGTTGAAGGTAAATGTGATGCCTGTGGCGAAAGTCTTATCTTAAGAGATGATGATAAGCCTGAGACCGTACTTAACAGACTTAATGTATATCATGAGCAGACACAACCGCTCATTGATTACTATAATAAGAAGGGAATACTTAAAGAAGTTGATGGAACTGTAGACATGAATGATGTATTTAACGCAATCGTAGACATCTTAGGAGAGTAATGACATGGCTATAATAATTAAATCACATAGAGAGATAGACTTAATGAGAGAGGCAGGAAGGATACTTGCCATAACTCATGAAGAGATGAAAAAGGCGGTAAAACCGGGAATATCAACTTATGAGATAAACAGAATTGGTGAAGAGGTTATTAGAAGCTATGGATGTATTCCATCATTTCTTGATTATAACGGATTTCCGGCTTCAATATGTGTATCCGTTAATGATGAGGTGGTTCATGGAATACCATCAAAGCACAGGATACTTCAGGAAGGTGATATAGTAAGCCTTGATGCAGGAGTAATATATAAGGGATATCATTCGGATTCGGCAAGAACCTATGGCGTAGGACAGATAAGCGATAAGGCGCAGGCTCTTATAGATGCGACAAAGCAGAGCTTTTTTGAAGCATTTAAGGTATGCAGAGCCGGAAATCATGTCAATGATATATCAATGGCTGTATATAACTATATAACCGACAGAGGATATACCGCAGTTGAAGACTTGGTTGGACACGGAGTAGGTGCTAATCTTCACGAAGCACCGGAGGTTCCTAACTTCCCGAGAGGCAGAAAAGGTCCTAAGCTTAAAGCGGGAATGACCATAGCTATAGAGCCGATGATTAATATAGGCGTTAAGGATGTTGTATGGTTGGACGATGACTGGACAGTCGTTACAGAAGATGGCGAGCTTTCAGCGCATTATGAGAACACAGTATTGATTACCGATGGTGAGCCTGAGATTTTATCAAGGGCTGAAGGAATAGAGCTTTAAAGGTAAGGAGGTATTATATGCCAAAAGCAGATGAAATTGAGATGGAAGGCGTTGTACTTGAGAAGCTTCCAAATGCAATGTTTCAGGTTGAACTTGAAAATGGACTTAAGGTTTTAGCACATATAAGCGGAAAACTCAGGATGAATTATATTAAAATTCTTCCGGGGGATAAGGTAACGGTAGTTCTTTCACCATATGATTTGACTAAGGGTCGTATAACATGGAGAGCAAAATAATATCCGGATAAATTCACTTATAAGCGGCGAATATAGCATTATTGCTTCCGTTTGTGAATAATTTGGAATTTAATACAACTTTTGCTTGCAAATTGATTTAAAGAATGTTAGAATATCAATTTGTAGCGGACTTTTTTGAAAGGAGTGCATTTTAATGAAGGTTAGAGCATCAGTAAAACCGATTTGCGATAAGTGCAAAGTCATTAAAAGAAAAGGCAGTATTAGAATAATCTGCGAGAATCCAAAGCACAAACAGCGTCAGGGATAATTATATATCTGACAAAGAATTGTTAGAACAAGGTATCTAAGATGATAGCCCATCTATAACTATGCCTTGTCTTTGTGCGTGTAATACATAGGTATTACATTCTAACTTAATTAGAAAGCGGCTGTAGCATTATTTAATGCTAATTTAATTTATATTATGTTGTATTGCTTTAATCATATCAGGTATGCATTTCACCTTCTATTATATATAGAAGATATCGGGATATGATAGAGCAGGTAATGCCGTCATAACGGCAGTTTAGGAAGTTATATTTACGGAGGTAATTAGAATGGCTCGTATTTCAGGTGTTGATTTACCAAGAGACAAGCGAATCGAGATTGGACTTACTTATATCTATGGTATAGGTAGAGCTTCATCAAACAGAATTCTTAAAGCAGCAAATGTTAATCCTGATACAAGAGTTCGTGATTTAACTGATGAAGAGGTTAAGAGACTCAGTGAAGTTATCAACGAGACTCAGGTTGTAGAAGGTGACTTACGTAGAGAGATAGCACTTAATATCAAGCGTCTGCAGGAGATTGGATGCTACCGTGGCATCCGTCATAGAAAGGGATTACCTGTTCGTGGTCAGAAGACCAAGACAAATGCCAGAACTCGTAAGGGCCCTAAGAAGACAGTAGCTAATAAGAAGAAGTAATTTGAGTCCACGATAGATAATCGCGGAAGTTATAGAATAACCATGGGAGGTTTAGGTTAATGGCTAAGAAGGTTACTACTAAAAAAGTGACTAAGAAGCGTGTCAGAAAGAATGTCGAGCGTGGACAGGCACATATTCAGTCATCATTTAATAATACAATTGTTACATTAACAGATGCCGAAGGTAACGCATTATCTTGGGCAAGTGCAGGAGGACTTGGCTTCAGAGGTTCAAGAAAGTCTACTCCTTATGCTGCACAGATGGCAGCAGAGACTGCAGCAAAGGCAGCTTTACCATACGGATTAAAGACTATTGATGTTATGGTCAAGGGACCGGGTTCAGGAAGAGAGGCGGCTATTCGTGCTCTTTCAGCAAGCGGTCTTGAGGTTGTTAGTATTAAGGATGTTACACCGGTTCCACATAACGGTTGTCGTCCGCCAAAGAGAAGAAGAGTCTAATAAGGAGGTACAAAGTAATGGCAGTAGATAGAACCCCAATTCTTAAGAGATGCAGATCTTTGGGTATGGAGCCAATGTATCTCGGTGTAAATAAAAAGTCAAAGAGAAAATTAACAAGAGCAAATAGAAAAGTAAGTGAGTACGGTACTCAGCTTCGTGAGAAGCAGAAGGCTAAGTTTATCTATGGTATGCTTGAGAAGCCTTTCCGTAACTTATATGAGAAGGCAGAGAGAATGCCTGGTCTTACAGGACCAAACCTTATGATATTACTTGAGTCGAGACTTGACAATATTGTATTCCGTATGGGATTTGCAAGAACAAGACGCGAGGCGAGACAGATAGTAGATCATAAGCATGTACTTGTGAACGGCAAGTGTGTAAACATCCCTTCATACAGAGTAAATGCAGGTGATAAGATTGAAATCAGAGAGAAGAGTAAATCTTTACAGAGATATAAGGATATAGTTGAGGCAAATGCAGGACATACAGTTCCGGCTTGGTTAGAGTCAGATCTTGAGACTTTAAGCGGTACTGTAATTGAGAAGCCTCTTAGAGAGCAGATTGATGTTCCTGTAAATGAAACCCTTATCGTCGAGTTATATTCAAAGTAAAAGTAAGAAGGTAACTTAGTACAACATTTATTCTTAAAGGAGGGTTATATAGTGTTTGAATTTGAGAAGCCAAGGATAGAAATCGCTGAGATTTCCGAGGACAACAAGTATGGTAGATTTGTCGTAGAACCTTTAGAGAGAGGTTATGGTACAACACTTGGTAATTCATTAAGAAGAATTATGCTTTCTTCATTACCGGGTACTGCTGTAAGTATGATTAAAATTAAGGGTGTTCTCCATGAATTTAGTTCTATTCCGGGAGTTAAGGAAGATGTAACTGAGATTGTGATGAATATCAAGAACTTAGTCATCAAAAATAATGGCTCATTAAATGAAATTAAGTCAGCATATATAGATGCAGTAGGCGATACTGTTGTAACAGCAGGTGATATTCAGGTTGATGGAGATATAGAGATACTTAATCCTGAGCTTGTAATAGCTAATTTAAGCGGTTCTGATGCAAGACTTGATATGGAACTCACAATAACAAATGGCAGAGGCTATGTAGGTGCAGATAAGAACAAGGGTATAGATTCATCAATAGATGCAATTGCTGTAGACTCAATCTACACTCCTGTTGAGCGTGTGAACCTCACTGTAGAGAATACCCGTGTAGGTCAGATTACAGATTATGATAAGCTTACATTAGATGTATTTACAAATGGAGCTCTTGCTCCTGATGAGGCTGTCAGTCTTGCAGCAAAGGTATTAAGCGAACACTTAAATCTTTTCATTGATTTATCAGAGAATGCAAAGACTGTAGATGTTATGGTTGAGAAGACTGATGATGAGAAGGAAAAGGTTCTTGAGATGAGCATTGATGAACTTGAGCTTTCAGTTCGTTCATATAACTGTCTCAAGAGAGCAGGAATTAATACTGTTGAAGAATTAACTAATAAGACTTCAGAGGATATGATGAAGGTTCGTAATCTTGGTCGTAAGTCTCTTGAAGAGGTTTTAGCTAAGCTTAAAGAATTAGGCTTATCACTTAAATCAGTTGATGACTAATCAACTATTACCACTCACGCCGAATAATAGTAAGCACAGTGAAGACCCGTCAGGGTAAGGAGGAAATAATAATGGCAAAGTATAGAAAACTTGGAAAGAAAGCTGATCAGAGAAAGGCTTTACTTCGTAATCAGGTAACACAGTTAATATATCATGGCAAGATTGAGACTACTGAGGCAAGAGCCAAGGAGGTTAGAAAGATTGCTGAGCACCTTATCACCTTAGCTGTCAAGGAAAAAGACAACTACGATGAAGTAACAGTAACTGCAAAGGTTGCTAAGAAGGACAAGGACGGCAAGAGAATTAAGGAAGTTGTAGATGGCAAGAAGGTAACTTCTTATGATGAGGTTGAGAAGAAGATTAAGAAAGATCAGCCTTCAAGACTTCATGCCAGAAGACAGATGCTTAAGGTTTTATATCCTGTTGTTGAGGTTCCTGCAGATGCAGCAGGCAAGAAGGCAGGTACTAAGAAGGTTGATTTAACTGCAAAGTTATTTGACGAGTATGGAACTAAGTATGCAGGTCGTAACGGTGGTTACACAAGAATCGTTAAGATTGGTGAGCGTCGTGGCGATGGAGCAATGAAGGTTATACTTGAGCTTGTATAATTGTAATTACTTTACAATAATATATGATAAAGGTGTAAAGGGACTACCTGTTGTAGTCCCTTTTGTATCTAAATAGTTTTTCGGGTTGATTTTTATGCAATAATATGATATAAGTATCAAGTAACTTATTTTATTAAATTTATGAAAGGGAAAGAGAATGAAGAAGATAATTACAACAATTTTTATGATTACAACACTTATGATTTTATGTGTTGGCTGTGGAAAGGATGTATCAGGAACTTATAAGCTTAGTTCTTTGGGCGGTCAGAGTGTAGCGGATTTACAGAAGACATATGATGAAATGGGTATTGATATCAATGTCGCTGATATGATTAGTATCGAGCTTAAGTCTGATGGTACATTTACTATGAAGGCAGATACTGATACAGAGAATGGAACATATGAAGTAGATGGTGAGAATATTTCTCTGACTGTAGATGGTGATACAGAGAAGGGAACCATCAAGGATGATACTTTAACAATCGGTTCAGGCAGCAATGAGATGGTATTCAAGAAGTAGAATAAAATGAATTTTTTTGAAGCAGGCTTAATGCCTGCTTCTTTTTGAGCGCAACGGATTCTGAATAATAGATGCTTTCGACATCACTTTTAGAAAACTAATAATGTATGATAAAAATAAGAGACCTTGAATTTGAATACTATGAACGCGATAATGAAGAAAATCTCACGGATATGGTTAATGCCATATGTGGGATTAATTTTGATGCGAAAAAAGGCGACTTCATAGCGGTTGCCGGTAGGAATGGTTCTGGCAAGAGTACATTTGCTAAGATTTTAAACCGCCTGCTTATACCTCTTGAGGGTACTGTGATTATAGGTGGTATAGATGCCATTAATGATGATGACAAGGCGATAGAAATTAGAAAAAAGGTCGGAATGGTATTTCAGAATCCTGATGACCAGATTATTGGAAGTATAGTGTCAGAGGATGTTGCCTTTGGTGCAGAGAATATCGGTGTGCCACATGAAAAACTATGGGATAGAGTATGTAAAGCTCTTGAACAGGCAGGGCTTGACATATATATGGCTGATAAGAAAATTAATGAACTAAGTGGAGGAGAAAAACAGAAAGTAGCTGTTGCCGGGGTTTTAGCTATGAAGCCTGAATGTATAGTATTGGATGAGGCAACAAGCATGCTTGACCCTGCTTCAAGGTGGGAACTGCTTAGAACTATAAAAGAATTAAATGAAAAGCTTAATATTACGATTGTTATGATAACTCACAATATGGAGGAGCTTATTCTTGCAGATTATATATATATTATGAATATGGGCAGGATATATATGCGAGGCAGACGAGAGACTATATTTGACAGTAAGGAAAAGCTTGAGAAAGCGGGCTTAGAATGTCCGTTGATAATTGATATAAGGGATGCTTTGTATGAGCAAGGGGGTATAAGAGATAAAAATGCATTTTCGATATCGGAGTTAGTTGGAAAAGTCAAGACATTGTATCCGGATAAATTTACCTTTGATACAAAGCTAATGACGAACAGGAAAGAGATTGAGAAGTTTAATCCGACAGACGCTATTCTGATTAATCATCTTAATTTCTCATATGGGAAGAAGAATGTGTTAAATGATGTTTCGTTTAGCATAGGTAGTGGTGAGTGCGTTGCCATAGTCGGTAATACAGGCGTGGGAAAGTCAACTCTTATAAAGCTGATTCCGGGGCTTCTTACATCAGATGAAGGAACCGTATATATAGATGGCATTGATGTTATGGATAGAGCGTCTGATTTAAGGAAAATAAGGAGAAAGATAGGTCTTGTCTTCCAATATCCCGAGCAGCAGCTATTTGCAAAAAATGTATACGAGGATGTTGTGTTTGGACCGAGAAACATGGGCATAAGCGAGGTTGAAGCTGAGAAGAGAGCATATGAAGCAATTAATCTTATGGGGCTTACAGATGATGTATACGATATGCCTTTGTCCAAGCTATCAGGTGGACAGAAAAGGCGTGTAGCTATGGCTGGCGTGCTGGCTATGAAGCCTAAGTATCTTATACTTGATGAGCCGCTTGCAGGACTTGACCCCGAGGGCAGACACAAGATGCTTGAGATAATTAAATCACTACACGAAGAGGCAGGCATAACCATTGTTATGGTAAGTCACGATATAGAGAGTGTGGCTGAATATGCAGACAGAGTTATTGCATTAGATGAGGGGCATGTCGTATGCAGCGGAAAGCCGGCTTATGTATTTTATGAAATGTTTTTAAGACAGCATGAGTCTATGAAAAAAAAAAATGTCTCTGATAAGGAGTTTAGGACACAGATTATGAATTCAAACTATATGCACAATCTGCCTGTTATCATGCAGCTTCTTACAGCGCTGAGATTGAATGGTCTGAAGGTGGACTGTCTTACTGTGGATAATAATCAGGGCATATATAATATAATCAATGCTTTGGGACTTGATGTGAGAGGATAGCGGTATGCTTAAGGATGTAACAATCGGGCAATATTATAGTGAGAAGTCGGTTATACACGAGCTTGATCCGCGTGTGAAAATCAGAGCGGTGCTTGCTGTTATAATTCTTTCACTTCTTGACAGAAATATATATTTATTCGGTCTTTTGACTATTGTCTTTCTGGCAACTGTGATAATGTCAAATGTGCCGTTTAAACATATACTAAAGGGCATGAAGGGGGTAATAATATTCATACTTATATGCTCATTGATAAATGCGTTCACTACATATGGTGAGGTTTTGGTTCATATGGGGTTGTTCAAGATTACAAGAGAATGAATAATAAAATCCGCTTTTGTATTTTGGAGGATGCTGCATATCATACTGACATCCTCTCTGCTTATGTATACGACGACACCGACGGAGCTTACTGACGGACTTGAAAAATGTTTCAGAATAAAGGGCAGTATTGCTATGGGAATAACCATAGCATTAAGATTTATACCTGTGCTTTTGGAGGAGTTGGACAGAATAATGAAGGCACAGGAGATGCGAGGGGCAGAGTTCGGCAAGGGTGATCCGATAAGGCGGATAAAAAGTTTAAGGACTGTGATTATACCATTGTTTCAGAATTCTATAGACAGGGCATCTAATCTAGCTGATGCTATGGATGCGAGGTGTTATACAGGAGGTAAGTCAAGGACGAAGCTAAGACAGTTGAAGTATCGGAAAAATGATTATATAGCTTATGTGATTTTATTATTGTTGATTATAGCGGGTGTTTATTTTATAATTAAATTCTGACAGCATTGATTTTGTTGCCATATGCCTATAAATAGATTTGGGAAGTTTTTTTGTGCTGAAATTGATTTTACAATATGGTTTGAGGTTGATATGATACGAGTTAAATTGATAATTGCATATGATGGCACGAATTATTGTGGCTGGCAGATACAGGATAACGGGATAACGATTGAAGAAGTTCTGAATAAAAAGCTTTCCGAGCTTCTTTCTGAGGACATAAAGGTAATCGGAGCCAGCAGGACAGATTCTGGGGTGCATGCTCTGGGAAATGTAGCGGTATTTGATACTGATACGAGGATACCCGCCGAGAAGATTTCATTTGCACTTAATCAGAGACTTCCGGATGATATCAGAATACGGAATTCCTGTGAGGTTGCACCTGACTTTCATCCAAGATTCTGTGATACGATAAAGACTTATGAATATAAGATATGGAATGACAGATTTCCTAATCCCTTGGTTCGACTGTATTCTAAATTTGTATACTATAACATAGATATTGACAGGATGCAGGAGGCTGCAAATTATCTTATAGGCGAGCATGATTTTAAATCCTTCTGTACGCCTCGGACACAGGTGGAAAGCACTGTAAGAACCATAACGGACATAAGCTTTACCAAAGAAGGAAATATGATAACTATGACTATCAAGGGGACAGGCTTCTTATATAATATGGTTCGTATAATCATGGGCACACTTTTAAAATGCGGTATGGGGATGTACGAGCCGTCATATGTGAAGGAAATCCTTGAGGCGAAGGACAGAGCAAAAGCGGGACCTAAGTCAGAGGCATGTGGGCTCACATTGGTGGGGATTGAATATCTGTAGTATGTTAAAGATTGTAAGTAGGTTTATCTGATTAAAAGATAAAAATAATTTATAAATTATAAAATAAAGATTTTAAGGAGGACAATATTATGCCATTTATTGATTCTAAGATTACGCTTAAGGTGCCGGAGGAAAAAAGAGAGACTATAAAATCCAGACTTGGTAAGGAAATATCCATTATCGGAAAGCCGGAGAGCTTCCTTATGGTAGGATTCGAGGATGAGTACTGCTTGTATATGGCTGGAAATAAGCTTGAAAAGGGCGCTTATGTTGCAGTAAGAATATTCGGAAATGCTTCATCATCTGCATACGATCAATTTACATCAGCTATATGTAAGATATTTGAGGAGGAGCTTGGCATACCTGCGAAGAATGTTTATGTATCCTATATAGGCACCAAGGATTGGGGCTGGAATGGCGGTAATTTCTAAGACATTATTAATAAGATATCAAAGATAAATGTGGGCGTTATTTAATGCACACATTTATCTTTATAAATCATTTTTTATTATTATATTTATGCCAAGAGTATCACAAGGAGCATCCAGATATAGCAGAAGGTCTTAGGTATCATAAGCATACCGAGCATTGGCTTTTCTCTTCCCCATATGGCAACCGGTAGATAGAAAGCGAAGCTTAAAAATACACTTATGGCTAATTGAATATAAAAAATAGGCGTATATATGGTTGTTATCTGTGAAGCTTTTATAAGGAGTGCAATCATCAGAATACCGATTATGGCAAACGGGACATTTCTTATGATTGCCCATCTTTTGCTGCCTTCCTTTGTAAACCAGTTATTCTGCGGATAAAAGCAGATTATGATTCTTATGAAAGCAAATATAATTATTGCGCGGTCAATCTCGTAGTTGATTTCATATGCAGCATTATCGGTAGCGAGTACATCACACATAAACATCATAATAAGATAATATATCGTCATGGTAATTGATGAGATAAGATTGCCGAGTCCGAAGAATAATTCCTGTTTCTTCATACCGCCTTTGAAATTGACTATAATTCGTGGGATTAAATGAAATGCATCACCGCATCCAAGTATAATTGCCATCATCATTCCCAGACCATACCTATATTTGTCTGCGTTTGAAGAGGCATTTATTCCTTTACTTCTAAAAATAAAAACAACTGTAAATACAAATATAAGATAAAAGATGCAGAAGAAGCCTTCGCCAAGTCTTGCACCTAAAGGTTTTTTGTTTTCACTCATGGTTATATTACCTTTCAATTAAAACTAAGATATAAAAATTATAGCATTATGAAACTTTATATGCAATAAGCAAAAGCTGTCAGTCACAAGTTTGTAGTTATCTAATGCATTGCAATATAATTATTTGTCTGACTTAATAACTCGTGTTATAATCATAGTATGTGATGGTTCGATATTTTCGCTTTATGGCGATATCCACAGGTACACATCGCCACAAAGCTATTTTATCATAAGGAAAGAGGTATGTTTTATGGAAGAATTTGCAACACTTGAAAAAGCATATGGATTATTTCAGTCGATTAACTGTGTGGGAAATGAGAATTGTATATTTACCACTTTCAAAAATACGAACAGAGAGGGTATTAAATATGGAGCAATGGGTGCCGTAGGAGGTCTTGTCGGAGCTGCAATCGGAGCAGCCGCACAGGGCAACAGCATAACCGGAGACTACGATGGATTTCTGATTAATTGTACGGAGAACGGATTAGGTCTTATACCGCTTAACAACAAGGGTGTTGCTCTTACACTTACGCCGTCCAAAATGGTAGCAAATACACAGAATGCGACATTTATTGCATATAATAATATAGATAGTATTCTTGTTAAGAACTTCAATATCTTTAACTCAAAGGTAAAGACTATTAATATAACGATTAAGAACGCAGGTACATTGTATCTGCTTGGACATGTTACTGAGAAGCTTATACCTTATCAGGAGACAGAATTCGCGAAGTTTATAGCAAAATATCAGAAGAAGTAGGGATGAATACTACTGTTTCTTATCTTCCTTCTCCAGCCCGTCATTCTTCTTCATATGATGTCCGATAATCTCCGACACATCACTTATGGCGACGAATGCAGACTGGTCTGTATTGCGGATAATATCACGCAGCTCACGCACTTCGAAACTTGTGATAACACAGTAGAGAACAACCTTCTTGCCGCTTACTAATCCTTCGCCTTCCATAATCGTGACAGTACGGCCGAGCTTTTTATAAATAGCTTTCGAGATATGCTCGGCATCATTGGTTATAATCATGGCAGCCTTAGACTGATTCATACCGATTTCAACAAAATCAATAATCTTAGATGCGATAAAATAAGTAAGTAAGCTGTACATAGCCCTGTCAAATCCGAACAATCTGCCTGCTACACTGTAGATAATAATATTGAAAATAAGCACCATCTGTCCGACAGGAGCCTTGGTAGTTTTATTGATTATAATTGCAACAGCCTCTGAGCCATCCAAGCATCCGCCGTATCTTATGACAAGACCTACGCCGACGCCGAGTATAACTCCACCAAAGGAGACCGCAAGAAGATACTCAGAGGTGGCATTTGCAAACTTCTCAAAAATTTTCAAAAAAGCTGAGAAAATAACCATTCCATAAGCGGATTTAAGTATAAAGATTTTACCTAATTTCCTGTAACCTATGAGCAGGAACGGCAGGTTGAAGCATAAGGTAAGGATACTAAGAGAAAATCCTGTCAAATGATTAATCATAATACTTATACCTACGACACCACCATCGAGTATGGTGTTAGGAACTAAGAATTCTTCTATTGCAAATGCGGCGATTATCGCGCCGACGCCTATTATAAGAAACTCTAAAAGAGTAGTTAATCTTTTGGAAGTAACTATTTTTGCCATAAAATCTCCTTATCATATTAAAAATTATCGGATAATTATAACCTCTAAGAAAACGAATTTAATCTAAATTAAGTTTAACATTTTTAACTAATTCATACAAGAGTTAATATTGTAATATTTTGTCAAAATATAATTCACCAAATATTCATATTTCCATCTTGAATATTATTTTTTATTTTTGTATCATATCCTTATATGTAAAAGTTTGAAAGAAGGAAACAATATGCTAAAGACATTGGGAAAACAGATAAAGGAATTCAAGGCTGCATCTATCTTAACACCTATATGTATGATATTAGAGGTTATATTCGATATGATAATTCCACTCCTTATGGGTAAGATAGTCAGTAATGGCATAGAGAAAGAGGATATGAGCTACATAGTCAAGGTAGGAGTGGTTATGATTATACTTGCACTATGTGGTCTTTTGTCAGGTATCTTGGGAGGTGTATTTGGTGCGAAGGCATCTACAGGCTTTGCGAGAAACTTAAGAGAGGCAATGTTCAATAATATACAGACCTTCGCATTTTCAAATATAGACAAATACTCTACGTCGGGACTTGTCACAAGGCTTACCACAGATGTCACAAATGTTCAGAATGCATATCAAATGATTTTAAGGATGTGTGTCAGGGCACCATTTTCTATGATAATAGCTATGATAATGGCATTTACGATAAGTACGAGGATAGCCTCCATATACCTTATCGCAGTTATATTCCTTTCGATATTTTTAAGTCTTGTTATGACAAGGGCGATGAAGTATTTTACTGAGGTTTTCAAAAAATATGATGACTTAAACGAGAGCGTGCAGGAGAATGTGTCAGCCATAAGGGTAGTAAAGGCATATGTCAGAGAACAGTATGAAAATGAAAAATTTATGAAGGCGAATAACAATCTGTACGGAATGTTTCTTAGGGCTGAGAAGATAATTGCATTTACAACGCCTGTTATGATTGCGACAATTAATACGGTTATTCTTGTCATTAGCTGGGTTGGCGCACATATGATTATCGGTGGTGTGGATGGATTAGGTACAGGAGATTTGGTAAGCCTTCTTGCATACTGTATGAATATACTTATGAGTCTTATGATGCTTGCGATGATATTTGTTATGGTGTCCATGAGTATAAGCTCTGCCAAGCGTATCGCAGAAGTGCTTAATGAGGTGCCTGATATAGTTAATCCCGATAATCCTATTATGGAAGTGAAAAATGGAGATATTAATTTTGAGAATGTAAGCTTTGCTTATAACAGCTCGGCTTCGGATTATGTACTTGAAGACATTAACCTTAATATAAAGTCAGGTGAAACCATAGGCATCATAGGTGGTACGGGAAGCTCGAAATCCAGTCTGGTTAATCTGATAAGCAGACTTTATGATGTATCGAAGGGTACACTTAAAGTCGGAGGAACAGATGTAAGAGATTATGATCTTAATGTGCTTCGTGATGAGGTGTCTGTCGTGCTCCAGAAGAATGTACTATTTAGCGGTACAATATATGAAAACTTAAGATGGGGCAACAAGGAAGCGACAGACGAGGAATGCAGGGAGGCTTGTCGTATGGCTTGTGCAGATGATTTCATAGAAGCATTTCCCGACGGATATGATACATACATTGAGCAGGGAGGTACCAATGTCTCAGGTGGACAGAGACAGAGGCTTTGTATAGCGAGAGCATTGCTTAAAAAACCGAAGATACTTATACTTGATGACAGCACAAGTGCTGTCGATACTGCTACTGATGCAAGGATAAGAAAGGCAATGAAGGAGGCTATTCCGGGTACTACGAAGCTTATTATCGCACAGAGGATTAACAGTGTTGAAGAGGCTGACAGGATTATCGTTATGGACGAAGGACATATAAATGGCATAGGAACACATGAAGAACTCCTAAAGACTAACGAGATTTACAGGGATGTATATGAGTCGCAGACAGGCGGCGGTGGAGATTTTGACGAGCAGGGAGGTGCAAGATAATGGCTGAGGAAAGAGTTAAAGAAATCAAAGGACCCGGACCTCGCGGTTATCGTGGACCTAAGGTTAAGGTGGAAAATGCCGGTCAGATATTCAAGAGAATTCTTCAATATGTAGGTAAGAAATACAAATTTCAATATGCGCTTGTTATATTATGTATAATCATTACAGCCCTTGCCAATGTTCAGGGAACAATGTTTACAAAGTCACTGATTGATGATTATATCATACCGCTTATGGGCAGTAAGAATCCGGATTACTCTAATCTGCTTCATGCGATTATGAGGGTTGCAGGCTTTTATCTGTGTGGTATAGTGGCATCACTTATACAGCAGCTTGTAATGATATACATTACACAGGGCACGCTGCGCGATTTGAGGCAGGATTTATTTACTCATATGGAGAGTCTTCCTATAAAATATTTTGACCGGAATACTCATGGAGATATAATGTCCATTTATACGAATGACATAGATACCTTAAGACAGATGATAAGCCAGAGTATACCGCAGTTTATAAATAGCGTTATAACTATAGTTTCAGTATTTATCAGTATGATAATCTTAAGCATACCTCTTACCGTCGTTAATGTAATGATGCTTGGCATAATGCTTGTGGCAAGCACGAAGGTGGCGGGAAAGAGCGGAAAATATTTTGTCAAACAGCAGAAGAAGCTCGGTGAGGTTAATGGTTATATAGAAGAGGTGATGAGCGGGCAGAAGGTTGTCAAGGTATTCAATCATGAGGATGAGGCAAAGACAGATTTCAAGAAGCTTAATGACGAGCTTTATGAGAATGCCTACAGTGCCAACAAATTCGTCAATATAATCGGACCTGTCAACGCACAGCTTGGAAACCTAAGCTATGTGGTATGTGCAATAGTGGGAGGAATATTTGCATTAAATAATTTCTGGGGACTTACTACAGGTGCACTTATAAGCTTTCTTACCTTCAACAGACAGATTAATATGCCGATTAGTCAGGTGAGCCAGCAGATGAATGCTGTTGTTATGGCATTTGCAGGTGCGGACAGGATATTCAAGCTTTTAGACGAGGAGCCTGAGACTGATGAGGGATATGTCACCTTAGTTAATGCCAAGGAAGAAGCAGGTGAGCTTGTGGAAACCGAAGAAAGAACGGGCATATGGGCTTGGAAACATACACATCAGGCTGATAAAACCGTATCCTATGTGAAGCTTACGGGTGATGTGGTGTTCGATGATGTGGACTTTGGATATACAGAGGATAAGCAGGTGTTGTATAATGTTGACCTTTTCGCAACACCGGGACAGAAGATTGCATTTGTGGGCTCGACAGGTGCGGGAAAGACGACCATAACCAATCTTATCAACCGCTTCTATGACATACAGGACGGAAAGATACGCTATGATGGTATAAATGTTAATAAGATTAAGAAGGCAGATTTGAGACATTCGCTCGGTATGGTGCTTCAGGATACACATCTTTTTACAGCTACGGTAATGGAGAATATAAGATACGGTAAGCTGGATGCTACTGATGAAGAAGTATATGCGGCTGCGAAGCTTGCGAATGCGGACGGCTTTATAAAAAGACTGCCGGATGGATATAATACAGTTCTAAAGGGTGACGGTGCGAACTTAAGTCAGGGACAGAGGCAGCTTCTTGCGATAGCCAGAGCGGCTATAGCTAATCCTCCTGTACTTATACTTGATGAGGCAACTTCATCCATAGATACAAGAACCGAGAAGATTGTCCAATCGGGTATGGATAAGCTTATGAAGGGCAGAACAACATTTGTAATTGCACACAGACTCTCGACAGTTAGGAACAGTGATTGTATAATAGTGTTAGAACAAGGACGCGTGATTGAGAGAGGACCACATGATGAGCTTATAGAGCAGAAGGGTAAATATTATCAGCTTTATACAGGCAATGCAGTTGGATAGGGGCTACTATGAAGGATAAGAAAAGAAGAGTATTTGATATTATACAGATTGGCAACAGGGAAGATGTGCAAAGTACATTATTCGATATATTTATCGTGATAGTTATATTTGTCAACCTCTTCGTGACGATATTCGACACCTATGATGCTTCGGCAGATTATAAGAATATTTTAGATACGGTTGAATTAGTGACAATTATTATATTTACGATTGAATATATCCTTAGGGTTTGGACTGCGGATATGCTTTATCCCAAGAAGCAGCCTGCAAAAGCCCGAGTTAAATTCATATTTTCATTTAACGGTATAATAGATTTACTGACATTTTTTCCGTATTATCTGCCGTTTTTCTTCCCTGCCGGAGCAGTCGCCTTCAGAATGTTAAGAGTGGTAAGGATATTAAGGCTTTTCAGGATTAACAGCCAGTATGATGCATTTAATGTAATATTAAATGTCTTGAAGGAAAAGAAGGATCAGCTTGCATCTTCGATATTTATGATACTGATTCTTATGGTGGCATCCTCGCTCTGTATGTACAGTGTGGAGAACACAGCCCAGCCCGATGCATTTCAGAATGCTTTCTCGGGTATATGGTGGTCGGCATCTACACTTCTTACAGTAGGCTATGGTGATATATATCCGGTTACTATGCTTGGCAAGATATTGGCGATATTCATATCGTTCTTAGGAGTAGGAATGGTTGCGATACCTACAGGTATTATATCTGCGGGCTTCGTTGAGCAATTTACCAGACTTAAGCATATGTCCATGTATGCTGAAGAAAATGATATACGCTTTGTGACGATACACATTAATGAAAATCATAATCTGAAAGATGTATATGTAAAGGATGCTAATCTGCCACAGGGACTTGTGCTTGCGCTGATATTAAGGGATGATGAGGTTGTAATTCCAAAGGGAGATACAAGGATAATATTAGGCGACAGGCTTATATTAGGTGCAGAGCTTTATACGGATGAGGTTGGTATCAAGCTGCGTGAGGTAATAATCAAGGAGGCACATCCTTGGGTTGGTGCTAAAATCAAGGATTTGGATATATCCAGGCTTACAACCATAGTTATGATAAGGCGTAAGAATAAGACCATAATTCCAACCGGACAGACCGTTATTAAAAGAGGTGATATGGTTATCATATATTCCAAGAGTTCGGAGTTTGATTTTGACAGTGTGGAGATTCAGGCATAATTTTTAAAATAAATGTTTATTCACCCCTATATTATTTATCAGGTTTTGTCGATATATGAATTGAGGTATATCGACATGATGAGTCAATGAGCGCATTGAGTCGTCAGGAAAGATATGATATATGGTAGGTTTCAACAGATTAGTTCTATACTAATCTTTGAAATATAGAAAAGGATTTCTAAATAAAGTACAAGGAGGTAAAAGTTTTATGGCATCTAATTTTTATGGTGTATCTGCGAATCAGCAGACTAATCAGACATGGAGAAAATCAAACAGCAAAACTGAGAGCACAAGCAGTGCGAGAACAAGCTCTGCCAAGACTGCTTCTTCCGATGCGACAGGGAAGACTTCTGATGTGGCCGATGTCAAGACTAAGGCATGGTCGCCTATCAGTGAGACCAGTTCTTTGGTACCGAAGTATACCGAGGGCTATGGCAATACTATAGGTGATGTACAGCTTTCCGACAAGGCTAAGGAGTATTACAAGCAGCTTAAATCTAAGTTTGGCAATTCTGATTTTATCCTTGTCAGCGGTGATATGAAATCACAGGTTAAGCAGAATGCGGCAGCTTACGGCAATGCTAATAAGATGGTAGTGCTTATCGACGAGGAGAAGCTCGAGATGATGGCAAATGATGAGTCCTTCCGCAAGAAGTATGAAGGAATTATCGCTATGGCACAGTCACAGATGGCGAATGCTGCGAACAGTCTTGCCAGCAGTGGTGCGAGCGTGAAGAACTTCGGTATGTCCGTTGACTCGAAGGGCAACACAAGCTTTTTTGCAACCTTAGATAAGTCTAACGAAGCACAGGCTAAGGTGGCAGAGAAGCGTGCAAAGGCTAAGGCTGAGCAGAAGGTCAAGGACAAGAAGGAAGCGAAGAAAGCTGCTGATGCCAAGATTGAGGAGACAAGAAAGAAGCGTCGTGCCGAAAGCAACAAGATTTCCGGTGAGGATGAGGAAGAAGCTATTCCATCAGAGGATAAGGAATATGTTCAGATTGAAGCAAACTCTTTGGATGAGCTCATCGGCAAGGTGCAGAAGTTTGCGTATGCGAATTCTTCAAGGTCTGTAATGACTGAGGCTGAGAGGAATGTGGGACAGCATTTTGACTTTAGAGGATAATAATTTTATTGCCCAAGTTTTATCGCAGTAGAGATATGGCGGATTTTCCCCTTGAACATTGTAATCTATATAATGTATGCCGTATGTCATAAGGCTTCGGTGTTATAAGGGTTTGCGTAAGAACGCGTTCTCACTCAGATAAAAGCGTAGGGGATACTAAGCAAATCAAAAGAAGAATGATATTATTGCTGTTCGCAATATATCATTCTTCTTTCGCTTTACAAGTACCCACGCTTTTATATGGTTCTCTTGCAAACCCATAACACCTGCGCCTATTGACATACAGCATACAAATATACTATGTGATATTGTCCAAGGGGCAAATCCGCCATATCGGCTCAGAACTCACAATAAATTGTGAGTTCTGAGCCGGTATAATAGTTTTGCCTATAAAATATTTATGCATATGTCTGTAATCGTGGCTTCTTCATCAGGTTTCCATGTGAATAAGACGATATCCGATAATTTGGGTTTGCCCTTTAATTCGCTGCTAAGATGTGCAGGGATTGTCAGTTCCCAATATCTTATCTGATATGTATTTTCTGATACGGCTTTGACTACGCCGATATGCTTATCGAATATTTGCAGGAAGCCATCCTTGATTTTTATCTTAGGATATATTGGGAATTCGCTGCTTATTTCTTCCAGAGCTTTCTCGTCATCACAGGCTTCAAATACCGAGCTTTCGATTAGTCTTCCATGTACAGATGAAAAGCTGTCATTTAACGGCAGACACATAAGTGCATCATAGGTTTCACCGTTTGCATCGGTTATTCCGTGATTAGCACATAGCTGAAAGCCAAGCTTTGGATAGTAGTATGGCTCTCCTGCAAGTACGATTCCGGAATATCCTTCTTTTCTTGCAAGCTCGATAGTTTCTTCCAAAAGCGCTCTGCCTATACCCGTACCGAATAATGTTGGCTCAACTGCGAGCGGACCGAAGGTAATTACATTGTGTATTTTGTCGCCCTCGACAATCTTTGCTTTGGTGTAATATATTGCACCTGCGATTTTACCATCAAGCTCTGCTACACGACTTATCTCGGGTATATAATCCTCCGATTCACGAATCCTTCTTATCATCAGATGCTCATTGCAACCCGGACCATGTATGTTCCAGAATGCCCTCATGGTCATTAATTCTGTTTCCTTATAATCTCTTGTTTCCTCTTTTCTTAAAATAATATAGCTCATATGCGCCCTCCTATAATAATTCCGGATGCAACGGCTATAGCATTGGATTTTATTTGCAATAGCCATCGCTATCGCACAATACTCTTATAATTATTCAAACAACACCCTTTGAACCTTTCTAAAATTATTTTCTTCATAATATCACATCTTGACATTAAACATCAAACCCATATTTGAATATAATTGTTTTTAAGCCGATTATGTCAAGTTATTATGATAAAAGTTGCGAACGACTAACATTTGCGTTATAATTACATCAAATATGTCTTTATAGAGAACTCTTTGTGACACAAGGTATTAGCGTGATTTTTATGAGGAAAGATATTATATGGACAATAAGGAATTCACAGAAGAAAATGAAATTAAAGAGCAGTCGGCAGTGACGGATATGGATAGAATGGTCGTTAAAATCAATGCCAATCCTAATCCAAAGCAGGCTGATGAAGCAGATAAACGAAGCCCTGCTGCAAGAGCTGAGAAGCGTCGCGATGTCAATCCTCCGATTATTGAGGAAGAAGAGGAGGAGACTGTAGGAAGTGGTATTTTCAATAACAGACTTTTTCAAAGTATGTCTATTATGTTTACCATACCTGTCATATTGGTGGTGATAATACTGCTTGTTATAGCCCGAAAGAGTATCAGCGATGCTGTGGAATCAGAGCTCTATCAAAATCTCAAGAGTACATCAAGGGAGGCGCAGGATCTTTTTGAAGCGCTCTATCCGGATGGAATAAGGCAGGAGGCAGGCAACTATTATATCGGAGAAGTCAATTTATCTGAGAATACGGAATTTGTTGATAAGATTAAGGCTAATACCGGAAATGATATAACTATCTTCTATGGGGACACAAGAGTCAGTACAACCCTGCTTAATGACGATGGCTCAAGATTCGTCGGAACAAGGCTAAATAATGATGAAGTATATAATCAGATATTGGCAGGCAAGGAAAATTATATATCGGATATGGATATAAATTCACAGTCTTATTACGGTTATTATGTTCCGCTTTTTGATGGTGATAATGTAGTTGGTATGATATTCTCAGGTGTTTCAAATGCTGCCATTAAAAATGCGGTTAATTCCATGATTACCAAGATTGTTGTTACGGAAATAATAATTGTTGCTGTTGTTCTTGTTATTATACTTATTTATGCGAGGTCTCTGGCAGAGAGTATAAGGGATATAGAAAAATACATTGAAGAGATAGAATTAGGTGCGAAGGAGCACAAGATGCCTAAGAAGGTGCTTGCAAGGAAAGACGAATTAGGTGACATGGGCAGGCATGCAATTAAAATCGGACATAATATGCGTAACCTTATATTCAATGATGCCTTGACAGGAATATATAACAGGCGTGCAGGCTGGATAGAGCTTGGAAAATATATGGACAGAATTAAGACTGCACCGGAGGATTATGATTTGACGGTAGCAATCGGAGATTTGGATTTGTTTAAACATGTAAATGATACCTATGGACATGATTATGGGGATATAGTTCTTCGTAAAGCGGCATCCATATTCAAGGAACGCCTTAAGGATAATGGCTTTCCTGTACGCTGGGGCGGAGAAGAATTTCTTATGATTATTAATGGTGATATGACAGAGGCTTTGAATATTTTAAATGGTATTTTGGACGAATTGCGCGGAGTGGTATTTGAATATCCTGACGGACAATTTGGCATAACCATGACTATGGGAGTTACAGCATACCGGAGTGGCGATACTATAGATGGATTTATCAATCGTGCCGACCAGCTCCTATATAAGGGTAAGGAAAGCGGAAGAAATTGTATAGTACAGGAATAGCTTGGAATGTTGCACCGAGATGGTGCAGCATTTTTATTATATAGATTATAAAAATATATTGATATTATTTTATGGAAAGGATATAATGAACATGTGTTCATACAGAAAGGAGGAACAGCTATGGTATTTAGTAATCCTTTATGGAATGACACAGGAGAAATCATAGTCTACAGTAATTATCATAAGTATTGGCTTGATAAAGAACGGAAGATAAAAAATCCCCTTTTTGATATTTTTAGTGGAAGGATTCTTGATTTAAAAGAGGGAAAACAAAGTGCAATTCAATATTTTTATAATTTATTAGATCCTGAGATATGCAGTGATGTAACAATTTGTGTAGTACCTTCAAGTGATTCAAAAAGCAAAAAAAGCGGAATGTGCTTATTAGGAGAAAAACTTGCAGGTAATGGAAGACATAATGCTGTATACTACCTGAACAGGTTTAAAACTATAGATAAACTTGCAAATGGTGGAAACAGAGATATTTCGGTGCATTTAAAATCAATAAATACATTAGATGAGATTGATATAAGTGAAGAAATTGTACTTTTGATGGATGATGTTACCACTACAGGTAATTCTCTGTATGCTTGTCGGGAGATTCTTTTAGAAAAGGGTGCCCAAAAGGTTGAAATGTTTGCTCTGGGGAAATCAATTTGAGGAAAAGAGTATGGTTTATGAAATAAAAAAATGTATGCCTTCAGATTTACATTATCCAAAAGCATTAAATGATATATCTAAGAAGCCTGATTGTTTATACTATATCGGTGATATTGATATATTGAATAATAAAAAGAGTGTAGCAATAATAGGAAGCAGGGATTGTTCGGATGAAGCCGGACAGTTGGCATATTATTCAGGAATGAAGGCGGCTGAAATGGGATATGTCATCGTGAATGGGCTTGCAAAAGGGTGCGATACGGAAGCATTACTTGGCGCGCTTGATAAAAATGGTAAATGTGCGGTTTTTTTACCGGGAGGGCTTAATAGTATTTATCCGAAGCAAAATGAAAAATTAGCAGAAAGAATTGTTGGTGCGGGTGGTTGCCTTATTAGTGAATACAGTGCTGATATGAAACCACAAAAATATACATTTGTCGAAAGAGATCGTTTGCAAAGCGGAGTGAGCCAGGGGGTTATTGTAATTGAAACATCACAAGACGGTGGTACTATGCATACAGTTAAATTTGCATTAAGTCAGTATCGAAGACTTGCAGCATATTATTCGTACCTGGTTAATAATGCATCAGGTAATTTGTTAATTGAGAATCAAAAAAAAGCTTATATGATTAAAGATAATGATATGCTTGTTGATTTCTTGATGAAACTTCCTGACAGAGATGAAAATAAGCAGTTGTCATTATTTGATTAAATTTGATTAAAAGAGAGGGTTATGTATATGACCTCCGTCCTCAGGGACATTGAATGTTGCACCGAGATGGTGCAGCATTTATTTTTCCAACAATCTCATGAGAATCTCATAATACTTAATTGTCAAACTTACCGTCTTTGATTCAAGTAATGTGCTATTCATTTTCTGAATATTTCTTATATATTTATTATAATTTTCTTCTATTAACTCTTTAAAAGTCATATCATAAGAACACAGTACCTCATTGGATTCTTTGTTAACCACTTTGATATTTACATTTATGTAACGGTGTACCGATTTTGGTGCATCGTATTTGATATTCAAACTATCATTATAATTAAATTTCTAAAAATTCCTTAGTATATTCTGTTTCTATTATTTTTAGGCAATCATTTTCATGTCTGATTATCAATGTAACTTTAGGCATTGTTTCAGCATCATTTATTAATCCTTTTGGTTCAATATTGCTAATTTGGGCAAATGCGCATTCATTACATGTAAAAATAAAACTTTGTGACCTTAATTTTTCATAGGATAAACCATTTTCTATACAGTATGATTTAACATATTCAATGGCTAGTGCTTTTAGTAATTCTCTTTCCATATTTTTTTGATTATCTTTTTTCATATAATTATTCTCCAATCTAAAATACATTGGATATTCCATGACTATCTAAAATAACGCTTATTGTTTAATTAAGTTGAACGATGCACCAAAAATGGTGCATCGTATTTGCAATATCGTCTAATTCTGCTCCGTCTAATATAGTTTGCCACCTCGATTTACTCTAATCAAAAATTTATTATAGACTTGTTTTAATAAAAAAAACAATTTCATGACAATTCTATCAACAAATATTGCAACAAAAGAAAATATAAGCGCAAATATAACTACATTTATCATCAATACAATAAAATTATAATTTGTCCAATTCAAGAATTTATTTTTAAGAAACATTGTTCGAATACAAGGATTATCATTTATCAAATATATACTAAATACACTTGGAGCCATATATTTAATAACTTTAATAATAACATTATTTTTTATTTTTACTTGCAAAAAGAAAATTAAATATAGAATAGATATCAAGCATATCGTAGGTGATGTATATGATATTAATGTATCACCATTCATTTTGTTCCCCAAAAAGACTATTTTTACATCCTTTATTTTGAGAAACCAAGTAACAGTATTCAATATAATTATAAGTAAAATTAATAATCCTCGATTACTATATTTACCTATGGAATATTTAGACACTGTAAAACCAACTGTATAACAGAATATAAGCCAAGTAGCATTATATCCCCCTTTAACTGCAAATCTACCATTTATTGTTTCTATGACCGAAAAGCAAAAAAACAAAATCACAACTACACTTATCAATTCTTTTTTTTCAACATTGTCAAATCCCCTATGTAATAATGGTGCCACAAAAAATAATATAGTGTATTGAGAAAAATACCAATATGTACCATTTGAAACTGGAAAAAACAAATCAATAAAATCGGGAGCATCAAAATCAATATTACGATTATTAGAATATTCCAATACAACAAAATATAAAAGTACAGAATAGAAAACAACCTTTAACCACAAATATAAATACCTTTTAATATTCCATGATTCATTAGCATGCTTTGCACTTGCAAAACCAGAAATCATTGCAAAAACATCAACTGCACAATATGCCCAAATTTCTAAAAACCACACCACATAATATTGCTGTGTTTGTGGAATAACTGAATATAAAACTCCTCCATGTCCTAAAGTATGCAACACAACAATATATACCATGGCAACAAAGCGAAGCAAATCAATACCATAATTTCTTTCATTTATCTCTGTCATTACTATACACCTCTATCTTTAGATGGCAATAAGGAATAAATATAACACAACAATCTTTTATCCAGAGTCAAAATTAACCGTTCCCGCAACAATTTTATTTCTTACAAATTCAGAAAAATATATTGTTTCATTAGCAAATACTTTTATATCATCAATTGAATATAACCATATCTTTCGATATAGATATTGCAACAGCAATAATAACAACATAATCATTAGATTCAATTTTGACAAGTGACTAACTTATATAGAGCCTTAAATCATGCTCATTATAATCTTTAATTATTCCAATGTCAATATATACTATATTTTGAGTTTCTCGATTTTGTTGAACGATGCACCATTTTTGGTGCATCGTATTTGTATTACATTTAGTATTTTATAAAGTGCCACTACAATATATACATAAATCAAAATACCATATATAATTCAAACACCTTATAACATAACATGACAATTTCTACCAACTGTTTTTTCCTGATAATCGTCCTTGGGGACGGGGGTTGGGGGCGAAAATGAAGACATGAATGCTCATTTCATTTTCGCCCCTAACCCCCGTCCCCAGGGACATCTAATGATATTTGTAAAATTAATCAAAATTATTTTATAATAGTTCTACTTATTCGTCATATTGCACAACGATTGGAAACTTTTTTTGTTGAATTAGTTTCTTGTGCATATATTATATAGATGGTACAATTAAGGAAACTGATAAATTGAAATCAGTTTCCTTTTCTTATGCGAGACAGACAGGTAACCGCTAAATTTGTAATCCGATTAGGTAAGGGGGGATTGGCGTATAATGGAAATCAGAGAGACAATTTTAGAGGCGGCAATCAAAGCATTTAATCAAAAGGGACTGAAATTTACTATGGACGACATCGCGAGAGAATTAGGTATGAGCAAAAAGACAATCTATACGGTGTTCAATGACAAGGAGGAATTGCTTCTTACTGCTGTAGATTATCTGTTTGACCATATGAAGCAGGGCGAGAAAAAGATACTTGATAATCCGGCACTTAATACTGTTGAGAAGTTAAGAGCTGTGCTTTCGGTTATGCCGGAGGGGTATAGGGACATTAATTACGAACAGCTATATCAGTTAAAATCCAAGTATCCGAAGATTTACAAGCATGTTGAGATGCGGCTTGAGACAGGTTGGGAGAGTACTATTGAGTTGCTTGAACGAGGACTTAAAGAGGGCTGTATAAGACCGGTAAATATTAATATAGTCAAGATGATGTTCGAGGCTTCGTGGGAGCAGTTTTACAACAGGGATATCCTTATGAAGAATAAGATATCGTATCAGGACGCATTAAATGAAGTAGTAGACATAGTTATGACGGGGATTGTAGCGTGATGAATTGCCGCCGAACGAGTGCGAGGAGCATAATTAATTAGGAGGAGATAAGAAGATGGCAAGATTTTATATCAACAATGATTGGAGATTCACAGGTGAATTTACAGAGGCACTTTTAGATGAAAAGTATGATGCAAGTAATTTAGAGGAAGTTCGACTTCCGCATACCTGCAAGGTAACACCGTTTCATTATTTTGATGAGCACGAATACCAGATGGTAAGCGGTTATGTGAAGGAAATAGAGGCAGATAAAGAGTGGGAAGGCAAGACTGTTCTTCTTACGGTAGATGGTGCAGCTCACGAAAGTACAGTATACCTAAACGGTCAGGAGATTGGCAAGCATTCCTGCGGATATACTGCATTTACCATAGATATAAGCAAGGAATTAAATTACGGTAAAAATAATAAGCTTGTAATCAAGGTTGACAGCAATGAGAGCTTAAATGTTCCGCCATTCGGATATGTTATAGATTATATGACCTATGGCGGCATTTATCGTGATGTGTATATAGATGTTAAGAACAACAGCTATATTGAAGATATATTTGTAAAGACTAAGCTTGCAAGTCCTGAATTCGACGAGGAGAAAGGCGTTGATGTAACTAAAAAATCTGCTGTATGCTCAGAGGTTACCATCGCAAATGTTAAGGAGGGCATGAAGCTTCGTCAGTCAATCAGACGAAAGGGTGAAGCGGAATACAGAGTAATCGGCGAACTTACCTTAAGCGGTGAGGATGCTTCGAGTGAGATAATTAACCAGACCGGAGAGGTTGAGCTTTGGGACATAAAAAATCCTGCATTATACGAGCTTCTGACTGAGCTTTTGGCAGATGATGAGGTTGTAGATGATAAGCTTGTAACCTTCGGATATAGGAAGGCAGTATTTAAGAATGACGGATTTTACCTCAATGGCAAAAAGGTTAAAATCAGAGGTCTCAACAGACATCAAAGCTATGCATATGTTGGATATGCGATGCCTAAATCCATGCAGGAACATGATGCACTTATACTTAAGAATGAGCTTGGCGTGAATGCTGTCCGTACCTCGCATTATCCACAGTCACATTACTTCCTTGATAAGTGTGACGAGCTTGGACTTTTGGTATTTACCGAGTTCCCGGGCTGGCAACATATAGGTGATGCAGAGTGGAAAGATCAGGCAGTAGAGAACTTAAAGGATATGATAATGCAGTATAGGAATCATACCTCAATTATAATGTGGGGCGTAAGAATTAATGAGTCGGTTGATGATGATGAGTTCTACGCAAGAACTAATGAGGTAGCACACAAGCTCGACCCGACAAGACAGACAGGCGGTGTGCGTTGCTACAAGAAGGGAAATCTGCAGGAGGATGTATTTACCTACAATGATTTCCTGCATGATGGCAAGCACAAGGGCTGTGATGCAAAGAAGGATGTTACCTCTGATATGAGCAAGCCATATATGATAAGTGAATTTAACGGACATATGTATCCGACCAAGCCATTTGACTGGGAGGAGCACAGACTTGAGCACGCATTAAGACACGCAAATGTTCTTGATGAGGTTGCCAAGCAGGACGATATAACAGGCTGCTTCGGCTGGTGTATGTTTGATTACAATACGCACAAGGATTTCGGAAGCGGTGACAGGATATGCTATCATGGTGTTATGGATATGTTCCGTAATCCGAAGCTTGCGTCAGCAGTGTATGCGAGTCAGCAGGATGAGACTCCGGTACTTGAGGTAAGCTCGACTATGGATATAGGAGAGCACCCGGGTGGAAATATGGGTGACATATACATTTTCACAAATGCAGACAGTGTAAAAATGTACAAGAATGGTAAATTTATAAAGGAATATACAGCAGAGAATTCTCCATATAAGAATCTTAAGCATGTACCTATGCGTATAGATGATTTTATCGGAAGTACATTAGAAGAAGAAACAGGTATGCCGCACAATCAGGCAGAGGATGTTAAGACACTTCTCAATGCTACTGCTAAGGTTGGACTTTACGGACTTACTAAGGCTATGTATCTTAAGGCAGGCAAGCTGATGTTCAAATATCATATGACACAGGAGCAAGCTGTAGAGCTTTATGGAAAATACATCGGCAACTGGGGCGGGGAGTCAACAGTATATAAATTCGAGGCAATCAAAGACGGAGAGGTTGTCAAGACCATAGAGAGAAAGCCTATGACTAAGGTATCACTTGATATAAAGGTTGACCACACCGATTTGACAGAGGATAACACCTATGATGTGGCTGCTATAAGAATTCAGGCAGTTGATGAATTTGGAAATGTATTACCTTACTTCAATGATGTTATTCGTCTTGAGGTTAAGGGTAAGGCAGAGCTTATCGGACCTTCTGCCGTAGCATTGCAAGGCGGAATGGGCGGTGCTTATATAAAGACTACCGGCAAAGCAGGCAAAGCTTCACTTAAGATAAGCTCAGAGCATACTGAGCCTGTAACTATAGATTTCAAGGTAACTGTCTAATAAGGGGATTGTGAAAGGAGTGTTAAGATGAAATTAACAGCGAAGGAAAAAACTGCATACGGACTTGGAGCCGTAGGAAAAGATATGGTTTATATGCTCTCAGCAAGCTATATACTGTATTACTATCAGGACATATTGGGAGTAAGTGCTATTGCGATGGGTATTATCCTTCTGGTAGCCAGAATATTTGATGCATTTAACGATCCTATAATGGGTGTTGTAGTTGCCAAGACTAAGACCAGATGGGGCAAATTCAGACCTTGGCTTTTAATCGGTACTGTGACTAATGCAATTATCCTGTTCCTTATGTTCTCAGCACCTCCAACCTTAAATGGCAGTGGACTTGTGGCATATGCAGCAGTAACCTATATCCTCTGGGGCGTAACCTATACTATGATGGATATTCCTTACTGGTCGATGATACCTGCATTCACAGAGGGCGGCAAGGAACGTGAGAATTTATCTGCTCTTGCAAGAACCTGTGCAGGTGTCGGCTCGGCTATCGTAACCATAATCACAGTAATGGCAGTAACCGCTATAGGAACTGCTGTGTCAAATAAAAATTCAGATAACCTGACTGTACAGTATGCATCGGATTTTGGAAATGTTACAGTCAATATTATAGAGATTGATGATGCAGATGCGGCAACAGGAAATGAACTTCTTTACAGTGACAATATAACCTTATCGGTAACTGCTGACAGTAAGGAATTCGAAGAAGCTATCGATAGTGGTGATTTATTGACATATTCAGAGAAGAATTCTGATTATGAGATTAAATTTGATGATATAACTATTAATGCTGACAACAGTACAATTGTCTTTGAAACTGATACAGGTATTTTAGATGGTGGAGATACAACTACATTAAAGGTATGGCTTGACTCAGAGGAATTCACTAAGCTTGATAAGACCGGAGGCTTAAGCAGTATAACCGGAACATTTACATCTACAAAAGAGGTTGAGCGTTATGGTTTCAAATACTTTGCACTTATTGTTGCAATCTTGTTTGTAGTATTTGTAGTTATAACCTGTCTTGGAATCAAGGAGAAGTCAACTGCCGATATGAAGACCGCAACTATAGGAGAGATGTTCAAGGCACTTATACAGAACGACCAGGCTATGACTATAGTTATAACGATCGTACTTATAAATATTGCAACCTATATTACATCAAATCTTTTGATATACTTCTTTAAGTATGATTTGGCAGGTTCGAACTGGCAGGGTAATTATACATTGTTCAATACCTTTGCAGGCGGAATACAGATTCTTTCGATGATGATTATATTCCCTGTATTGCGTAAGTTCTTCACTACGATTAAGATATTTAACATTGCGGTTATATCCTCAATATCAGGTTATGTAGTGCTTCTTGTTATGGCACTTGCAGGAACAAGCAGCGTATATCCATTCCTTATACCGGGATTTTTCATAATGGCAGCAGTTGGCGTGCTTAATGTACTTGTTACAATCTTCCTTGCAAATACCGTAGACTACGGCGAGCTTAAGAATGGTAGAAGAGACGAGAGCGTAATCTTCTCCATGCAGACCTTCGTGGTTAAGCTTGCATCAGGTATAGCAGCACTTGTAGCATCAATCTGCCTTAGTGTTAGCAACATAAGTGATGATACATCTACAGTAGGTGCTGCCAAGACGGCAGTCGGTAACTCTTCACTTTTGATATTAAGACTTACCATGACGCTCCTGCCGATATTCGGTATGATTATTGCTATTATATTATTCAGAAAGAAATATATACTTGATGAGAACAAGTTGGATGAGATTACTACAACATTAAAGGAGAAAGTAAATGATTAGGCGTATTGATGATAGTTTCATATTAGATACGGCACATACAACCTATGCTTTTTCGGTACTTCCTACCGGCCAGCTTGAGCATCTGTACTATGGAAAAAAGATTCATTTCTCTAAGGAGATGCTTTCGGAAAAGCATGCTTTTCCGCCGGGAAACACTAATCAATATGACAGCGAGCATATGAATTACACTCTTGAGGATATGCGTCTTGAGATGTCGGCTTATGGCAAGGGCGATATAAGAGAACCGATGGTTGAGATAGTTCACGCTGACGGAAGCTATACATCTGACTTCGTATACAAGGGTTTCGCCATAGAGAAGGGAAAAGCAGATTTTGCGACACTTCCGGGCTCATATGCTGATGAGGAAGATGTAAAAACCTTAACAATAAAATTAGAGGATAAGCAATATAATCTTACTCTCTTTATGTATTATTATGTGTTTGAGAAGGAAGATATCATAACAAGAAGTGTCAAGCTGGTAAATGAAAGCGATGACTCAGTAAGTGTCAAAAGACTACTTAGTATGTCGATTGATTTTGACACTCACGACTATGTATATACGACATTTCAGGGTGCATGGACCAGAGAAATGAAGCGTGTGGATACGCGTATGCTCGCCGGTAAACATGTAAGTGCATCATATACAGGTACTTCCTCAAGCAGAGCAAATCCTTTTGTTATGCTTTCTAAGACAGATACAGATGAAAATAATGGAGATTGCTACGGCTTTAATCTTATATATTCGGGCAATCACTATGAGGCGGTCGAGGTAAGCGGTTTCGGTAAGACAAGATTTGTGAACGGAATAAATCCTGCATCATTTTCCTATGAGCTAAAGCCGAATGAGGAATTCGAGGCACCGGAGGCAGTTATGACCTATTCTGATGAGGGCTTTAACGGTATGAGTCAGCATATGCACGAATTTGTCAGAGAACATATCGTAAGAGGCGAATGGAAGCACAGGATACGACCGGTTTTACTTAATAGCTGGGAAGCGTCTTATTTCGATATAAATGAGAAGAAGCTGCTTAAGCTTGCTAAGGCTGCATCTGATGTCGGAGTTGAGCTTTTCGTAATGGACGACGGCTGGTTTGGAGAAAGAAATGATGATACGCAGTCACTTGGTGACTGGTTCGTAAATGAGAAGAAGCTGCCACACGGACTTGAAGGCATCTGCAAGAAGATAAATGCCCTCGACCTTGAATTCGGTATCTGGGTTGAGCCTGAGATGGTAAATGTCAAGAGTAAGCTCTATGAGGCACATCCTGACTGGGTGCTTCAAATCCCTGACAAGCCACATTCGGAGGGAAGAAACCAGAGGATACTGGATTTAACCAAGACTGAGGTTCAGGACTATATAATTGAGTCTATGAGTAAGGTCTTTTCAAGTACAAATATAAGATATGTAAAATGGGATATGAACAGAACCTTTACGGATTATTATTCGACAGGACTTGGTAAGGAAGCTCAGGGAGAGGTTGCCCACAGATATATACTGGGACTTTACAGATGTATGAAGACACTTACAGAGAAGTTCCCTCAGATATTATTTGAAGGCTGTGCGGCAGGAGGTAATAGATTTGACCTTGGTATACTCTGTTACTTCCCACAGATATGGGCAAGCGATAACACCGATGCACTGTGTCGTGCAGAGATACAGACCGGCTACAGCTATGGTTATCCTATGTCTACAGTCAGTGCGCATGTATCTTCGTGCCCTAACCACCAGACACTTCGTATCACACCGCTTGAGACGAGATTTAATGTAGCAAGCTTCGGTATATGCGGCTATGAGTGCAACCTGGTAGATATGAATAATGAAGAGATTTCCGCGATAAAAGAGCAGATATCAGTCTATAAAAAATGGCGTGAGGTGTTACAATTCGGAAGCTTCTATCGTGGCAGAACTTTCTATGCAAAGGATGTTTCACATCCGAGTGATGTGCTTGATAACGGACAGAATAACTTCGTAGAATGGACCTGTGTATCGAAGGATAAGGACAAAGCTGTCGGCATGATAATGCAGAAGCTTGTTGCACCTAATACACAGTATACCTATTATAAGCCATCAGGACTTGATGAAGATACTCAGTATCACTTTTATAACCGACAGCTTAAATACAATGTCAAAAATTTCGGTGATTTGGTTAATACTGCCGCACCGTTTCATATTAAGCAGGATTCGCTTATGCATGACATAGTGGCTAAGTTTGTCAAGATGAATGGCGAGACTGAGGATTACACGGTCTATGGTGATGCTTTGATGTATGGCGGAGTCAAGCTTAAGCAGGGATTCAGCGGCACCGGCTATAATGATGAGGTAAGATATTTCCAGGACTTTGGTTCAAGGATATATTTTATGGAGAAGACGGAAGAGTAATAAATGTATGTTTTTGAAAATTTTGGTTGACATACGCAAATCCGTGTATTATACTAATTTAGCGTGTAAATTGACGGAACTCTGCATATGGACATAGCCCCGTTCGTTGCAGGTTTAGATACAGACCTTATTTGATTATATTTCCCAATAATTGATGATGGTCTTATACACTGACTAAAGATATTGATGAAAAGCTGTTTCGGACATTTCAGTAAATGTAATTGATATTTGAGGTTAATATTTGAATTTTTAAGGAGGAACCACGATGAAGAGTTTTATGGCAAGCCCATCAAACATTGAAAGAAAGTGGTATGTAGTTGATGCTACAGGACATACATTAGGTCGTCTTGCATCAGAGATTGCAAGCATTTTAAGAGGTAAGAATAAGCCTACATTTACACCACATATTGATACAGGTGATTATGTAGTAGTTGTAAACGCAGATAAGATAAAGGTAACAGGTAAGAAGTTAGACCAGAAGATTTACTATCATCATTCAGATTATGTTGGTGGTATGAGAGAGCAAACTCTTAGAGAAAAGCTCGACAAGAAGCCGGAAGATGTTCTTTATCTTGCAGTAAAGGGTATGCTTCCTAAGGGACCTCTCGGCAGAGAGATGATTAAGAAGCTTCATGTTTACGCAGGCCCTGAACATAAGCAGCAGGCACAGAAGCCTGAGGCTTTAGAGATTAAGTATTAGTAAGGGAGGGAAATTTCATGGCTAAGAGTTCAAGATTTTACGGAACAGGAAGAAGAAAAAGCAGCGTAGCAAGAGTTTACCTCGTACCTGGTACAGGAAAGGTAACTATCAATAAAAAGGATATGGAGGAGTATTTCGGTTTAAATACTCTTAAGGTTATAGTTAATCAGCCATTTGCAGCAACAGGCACAACCGGCAAGTATGATGTGCTTGTAAATGTACACGGCGGTGGATTCACAGGTCAGGCAGGTGCCATCAGACATGGTATCTCAAGAGCATTACTTCAGGCTGACCCTGAATTCAGACCTGTATTAAAGAAGGCAGGCTTCTTAACAAGAGATCCTCGTATGAAGGAAAGAAAGAAGTACGGCTTAAAGGCTGCAAGACGTGCACCGCAGTTCAGCAAGAGATAAGGATTGTTGCGAATGCACGAAAAAGAGTACCGCAAGTTTACTTGTTTGGTACTCTTTTTTTGCATTCATAAGAAGACAAGAGATGGTCGAGCCGAAACGGAGTGAAGGCGAGATTGCTCTTGGATTCGCAACAATCCTTAAACTATCATAGTATGGCTGAAACGACCGAGCCGGAGCGAAGCTGAGGCGAGGTTCGTATCAGCCATCGCAGATATGACATAGGTAATGCAAGAGATGGTCGACTCGAAGCGAAGCGAAGAGGAGATTCTTTTGCATTCGTAGTAATTCGTGAAAATAATAAATAAGGAGGCAATATACATGAGCAAAGCATTCATAATCCCTGATGTTCATCTCAAACCTTGGATATTCGAAAGAGCATCAGAACTTATAGAGAAAAATAACTTTGACAATATAGTAATGCTTGGTGATTTGGTTGATGATTGGTTTCAGGAGCGTAATATTGAGTTATACGAAAAAAACTTTGATGCAATAATGAATTTTATAGAAAAATATCCGGATACATTATATTGCTTCGGCAATCATGATGTGAGCTATTTATGGAATGCTTATGAATCTGGATATTCGGCATATGCAAGGGATATAGTTGTTGAAGGCATCAACAAAATAGTATATACTCTGCCCGAGGGCAACAGTGCGTTTATTCACCGTATAGATAATGTGTTGTTCAGTCACGCCGGTCTTACACAGCAGTTTGTTCTAAGGCATTTCGGACATGGAGAGAAAACGGATATAGATTACATGATTGAGAAGATAAATAAGATGGGCAGGATACTTTGGGAAGATGATTCTCCTATATGGGCGAGGCCACAGTACGGAAATATGAGGCTGTATCCTGCAAGTATGCTTCAGGTGGTTGGACACACACCGGTAGAGGGTGTACTTAGGGAGGAAAATCTCATTACGCTTGATAATTTTTCGACATACAGAGATGGCACGCCTATCGGTGATGAAAGATTTGTATGTATTGACACAGAAAAGTGTGAAATGGAATATGTGGATTAAATGTAAAAGATAATTTTTCGGCTGATTTGTAATCAGAATACAGATTAGCCGAATTTTTAAAATAAAAAAGAAATTGTGTGTGATTGTAGTTTACGAGCCCTGCCACCTCGCCGGCGCTTTGCTTGGCTCGGTGTACGGCTTCGCCGTATAAAATAAAAAACGGAAACAATTTTTTGAGTGTGAATATATTAACGAGCCCTGCCACCTCGCCGTCGCTTCGCTTGGCTCGGTGTACGGCTTCGCCGTATAAAAAGAAAAATACAAGTAAACTTATTTGTGCAAGCACAAAGTTCACTTGTATTTTCTTTTTGCATGGCTCGTTAATTCATCTTGCAATTCTTATCAAGGCATGGTGCTGCCTTATCGAAGGCAGGATTGAATGCATAGAAGTTCTTGGAGTCAAGCTTATCTAAGATGAGTCGTAAGCTTTCGCCGAATCTCTGGAAGTGAACTACCTCACGGGCGCGAAGGAACTTGATAGGCTCATATACATCAGGATAGTCCTTGCAGAGACGAAGGATATTGTCGTAGGTTGTACGCGCCTTTTGCTCGGCTGCCAGGTCTTCGTAAAGGTCTGTTATCGGGTCGCCTTTACTCTGGAACTGGTTTGCGTTAAATGGCACTCCGCCTGCTGCCTGCGGCCATATACCTGTAGTATGATCTACATAGTATTTGTCAAAGCCGGAGGCTTTGATTTCCTCCATAGACAAATCCTTAGTAAGCTGATAGATGATAGTTCCGACTATCTCTAAGTGTCCGAGTTCCTCGGTTCCGATATCGTTTAAGGTCGCGATACACTCCTTATAAGGCATTGCAAATCTCTGAGACAGATATCTCATAGATGCGCCCATCTCTCCATCAGGTCCTCCGTACTGACTAATTATAGCCTGTGCCAGTTTGGCGTTAGTTTCCTTTATATTTACAGGACATTGAAGTCTTTTTTCATATACCCACATTAGCAGCCACACTCTCCTTCCCAAGGCCAAGGTTTATTTACCCAGTCCCAATAATTGTCTGTATCTACATTATATCTTGAGATAGGTCCGTACATAGATGTGTAGTCATCTATTGCATTCTCGCGTATCTCCTTGTAATGCTTATATGCGTGAAGCGCTTCCCTGCAGTCAGGATGAGTATTAAGGAACAGGGTTATGTCATCGAGCATAAATGAAGCCTGATTGATTATATCAAATAATTCTTTTTTACTGATTTTGTTCATGCCTATCTCCCCCTAACCCCACAGAATATCTTGTTTAAATCAGGGAATGCGGTTCCCTCGCAGATTGCTGTCTCTGCCTTGTAAAGCTCGCCCCATTCCTGCATAGGAACATAGGCCATGGCAAGAGGCATTCTATTTAAGTTTAGAAGCTCTTTGTTGCAATCATAGTCATTATGTGAACGCATATTTGAATCATTATTACAATTCATATTACGATTCATATTGGAATTACGATTCATATTCATATTGCCCATACGATTGCCACCGTTTCGTCCATATGATTTGTATGGTTCCAAAATAATTACCTCCGTTTGAAGAAATATCAGACTATTTCTTTTTATTTATTTAATTCATACTATGTGAAGTTGTATGTATTTGTTACAAAAATAATTCTATTGTTGTTATTTTGAAAAAAGTTGTATATACTATATTCGTGCTTAAGGACATAAGGAGTTAAAATTATGATTGAATTGATAAAGGTGGGGGAGCGCACTTATTATTTTACGGGGCTTTTCCATGTCGGGGTTTATCTTATAAGCTATGATGAAGTCTGTCTTATAGATGCAGGTATTGATAAGGAATACGCAAGCGAGTTGGACGAGCTTCTTATAATGAAGAACTGGAAGGTCAGGCTTATTATAAATACTCACTATCACGCCGACCATTGTGGAGGCAGCAGGTATTTTCAGGATAAATACAATTGTAAAATATATGCAAGCGGGATAAATGCTGCACTTATCTCTGACTATGATATATGCCCTGCTATAGTCTGGGGTGCAAGTCCGTTAAATGTACTTATGAATAATTATTACTATGCAGATTCATGCGATGCAGAGGATATAACAGGTAAAAAGCTGCCGGAAGGACTTGAGATACTTAAACTGCCGGGACATGCCATATCTATGATAGGTGTTAAGACGGGAGATAATGTGCTCTTCCTTGGAGATGCGGTAGTTGGAGCAGAGGTGCTTGAGAAGGAAAAATTAACCTACATATACGATATTGGAGAATACTTAAAAAGTCTTGATACATTAGAGCAAATTGAATCGAAAATGTATGTACCCTATCATGGCGAGCCTGTAACGGATATTAAGGAACTTGTCAGAATCAATAGGGAGAATGTTATTATTAATTTAAAGAGAGTCAAGGCCATATGCAGAACTCCAAGAAAATTCGATGAGATAGTTCACGAATTTTTTAATGATGTGGACATGGAGCTTACCTTGTACAAATACAATGTCAAGGGTGGTATGATAAAAACCTATCTTACCTATCTTCATAATATAGGCAAGATGGAGACAGAATGTATCGACAATTATCTGCTATGGCAGACAATTAGCTGATATAGGGGAGAATAAATGGAACATAAGAAGACATTAGGCAGTCTGATAAAATGGGTTATAATTTTAGCTCTGCTTGCATTTGGATTTATAAGCAACAGAGAATTTATGCATGAAGCATTTTTGGAGATAAAAAATACTCCAAATATAAAATTAATTTTGATTTTTCTAATGTCAAATTTTTATTTCATTGCAGAGGGAATAATAATTCATATGATGACGGGAGAGGACGAGAAAGCGCTTACTATATTTCAAGGGATAAGCTGCAGTTATATGTGTGCATTTTACAGACTCGCCACTCTCGGTAGTGGCAATGGTATAGCCCAGATTTATTATTATAAGACTAAAGGTATAGACGTGAGCAAGGGGACAGGTATGGCTATTGTTCAGTACACCTTTCAGAAGATTACAATAGGTATCATGGGAATACTTGCTTTCCTTATACTTATAGCCTTTGGGAACAGCGACCTGCTTAAATATTCATGGTTTATGCTTGCCGGTGTGCTCGTCATAAGCATTATATGTACGGTGCTTTTTCTCTTGACGGTATCTAAGAAAATATCGGTTTTTGCCATAACTTTGATTAGGACAATCATAAAAAAGGAAAGTCGTCTTACAAAAAAAGTTGACAAGCTTGAGCATGCTATAAATTCGCTTCAGACGGAGGGGCGTATAATATGGCATGATAAGAAGGTTTTTCTTTTAGTGGTTTTATTGGATATATTCAAATTCTGCTGCTGGTATATAATACCGGGCATACTTTTCGTGGATAACTTCGATCTTAATCCGCTTATGTGTATGGCGCTTATGGCAGTGTGTAATATGCTTGGATGTGTTATGGTTGCGCCATCAGGCATAGGTACACTTGATTTTGTCTTTGCGCTTTTCTTCCGTGCACTGGTAAAGAATGGTAAAGCAATAGCCGCAGCAATACTCATATACAGATTTTTCACATGGGCAGTTCCTTTTATGATAGGGCTCATACCTGCAGCGTTCTTGAAAAAGACAAATAAAGATAAAGAGGATATAAAAGAATAAGAACTTGCGAAATATATATTTAAAAAAATGGGGTGAATGAATGGACAAATGGAGCATACTTGGCATAGACAAGACAGATGATGTCGAGACAATAAAAAAAGCATACAGAAACAAACTCATCAGTGTAAATCCTGAGGATGATTCAGAGGGATTTATGGAGCTTAGAGATGCTTATGAGCAGGCTGTATATGATGCGGAGCATAAGGATAAGGCAGACGGTTCAGGCTCAAACGCAGACAACAATGAAGAAAAAGATGAATTATTAAAACTGTTTAAAAATATATATAATGATTTTCATAAAAGGAATGATATTAAGGTATGGGAGGAGCTTTTCGAGACGGATTATTTTGTATCACTTGACAGTAGCGAGGAAGCACAGGATAAGCTTCTTACATTTCTTATGGATAACTATCGTCTTAAGACTGAAATATGGAAGCTTATTTCAGATGAATTCGATATAGAGAAGAACAAGGACGAGTTCAAGCAGAAATACCCGTCGGATTATATTGAGTACATAATAGATGCAGCAAATTACAGGAATTTTATTAATTTTGATTTGTTTGCCGAAGACAGCAATTTTGAGAATATCGACGAGTTTATGAAATTATATTTTGAATTAAAACAATATGTTTTCAAGCGTGAGCTGACAGAGCAGGATATTGACAAGGAAATAAGCATTATTGAGGCGATGGACAGACTTAAGGTTTATCACCCTTATTTTGATGTGAGCAGGCTTTTTCATGAGCTTGATGTTATGAGGGTTGAGCATTCAGCCGAGGGTAATGAATATAAGAGAGAATGTCTGGACAGATTGGATATTGCACAGGGGATATTGGCGGAGTATCCTGATGATTTTTATTTGACTGTATTCTGCGGTGATTTGGCATATGAGGCAGATGCTTATGATACAACTAAGAAATACTATGAGATGGCTTACAATCAGAATCCGGGAGATTATCTTGCAACACATAAGCTGGCGGCGGTTCTGTATGATATGGGTGATTACAAGAGAGTAAATGATTTATTCATAGAACTTCTGGATAAAAACCCTGATGATTATACTGCACATGATGGTTTGACTGCTGCGAATAAGAAGCTTACCGAGGAATTAAACGAAAAGCTTAAATCCGAACCTGATAACGAACAGATGAAGATAGATTTATCATGGGCATATTACAGAACCTCGGCATTTAAGGAAACCATAGATGTTCTTACTATGTTTAAACCATCAGAGGAGAATGTATATACATATCATAACCTGCTTGGCAGATGCTATTATTATACAGAGAAATATGATGAGGCGCTTAAGGAGTTTATTGCCTGGCAGGAAGCAATTGAAGCTCTTGATAAGATAGATGAGTCTTCTCTTACCGAGCAGCAGCTTAAGGAAAAGAAACGCTATCCTTATGCATGCTTCTGGATATCCGAATGCTATATCGGGTTAAAGGAATATGAAAAGGCAAGAAAATATCTGGATATTTCGCTGGCAGCAGACTATCCTGAGATAAGATATTCCTATGAGACAAAATGTAAATTAGAATACGATCTGGGGAATTATGAAGACTGCCTTAAGATATGCGAAGCTACACTTGAAAAATTTAATAATGATTATTTCGGATATATATATCAGGCCAAGAGTCTGTATGAACTTGAGGAGTATAACCGTACGATAGGACTGTGCAACGAGATAATAGGAATGTATCCGTATTATTATGAGGCATATAAATTAGAGATAGAGATTTTCAAGGCATTCAAGCAGTATGATGATATGAAAAATGTCATTGACTGGTATGAGGGTACAGGTGCTAAGAGTGACCAGATTGACTATCAGAGGGCGTATTGGCTTTATATAAGTGAGGATGATTATAATGCCTCAAACGAGATACTGCTTAATATACTTGAAAAACGGAAAAATAATGAGCCTTCGGATTTAGAGGATTACTTAAATGTATATTGGCTGATTGGTGAAAACTTCGAATATCTTGGTGATGATGAGAGGGCGATATATTATTATGAGGAGGCACTCAAGGATGAGCCTGATGATGTATTCTTTATAGCAAGAATCGCTGATAACTACCATGTCATAGGTAATTTCGAGAAAGCTTACGAATACTATGATAAGGTGCTCTCTCTGTCGGAAAGACCAAACTATAGGAAGCGTGCATATCTTGGCAAGGCAGCAGCATTATCCTGCATGGGAAGATACGAGGAGAGTATAAAGGTATATGAGGCAAACCGTAATGAGTATGGTTTGGATGGAGGTTATATCATAGATTATGCGGAGCTTCTGATAAGGGTTAATAACTTCCCTGCCTGTGTAGAACTTCTTGAGGAATGCATCAGGGTTTCGGAGAACGACAGCCGCATACAGTCCTGTCTAGGTAATCTGTGCTGTTTCTATGGAAATGAAGGGTATGTGGACGAGGCAAGAAAAATGTTTGAACGTGCCATAGAGCATCAGCCTGATGATTATCTCATATATCGTTCTATGGGAAATATATACTTAGAGCATGATATGTATGACGAAGCCAAGGGATTATTTGAAAAGGGCTTAGAGCTTGACAAGGACAATAATGCCTTTATATGCGAGACATTCCTTATAGCCATAGGAAAGTCGGATGATGTAAATAAAGATGAATACAAGCGTTACAGAGATATAGCCGAGGAGCAGTGCAAGAATGCCTACGATGCATATACCTATACGAGAGCGGCAGAGATGTATCGTGGATTAAAAGAATATGAAAAGGCTCTTGAGGCGATTGACAAGGCGATTAATGCAAAGAGAAAACCTCTTGACTGCTTCCTGCAAAGCACAGATGCATGGGATGAAAAGGGTAATATCTATATGGAGCTTGAAGAATATGAAAAAGCACTTGAGTGCTATAAAAAAGCAGTAGAGATATTCGGACATTATAATATATATGAGGACAAGGTAAAGAAGGTAGAGGAGCTTTTATCAAGAAAATAAAAACAGAAGCTTATGTTGGATTTAGATTAATCTCTTACATAAGCTTCTATTTTATTTATCCTCCGTATACACTATCCTCGTCTCGTCGATTATCGTATATTTCCCGTCTGTATAATCAACAACGATTATATTACAGTTAGTCTGTAAGCCACCCGACCAGAATTCACCGGTTGGGTGTTTTTTTATGTAGCTCATTATACCTTTGTTGATAGCACCGTGTGCGACAATCATAACACGCTCGTAAGTATCTTCAAGTGGCTCGATTACCTCCTGCATAAAATCACCCGCTCGCTCTATAAGGTGCTCGAAGGATTCAGCGTCATCAGCAGGAACATAAGCTTCAGGTTTCTTAAAAAAATGCTTGAAGGTTAAGCTTTCGTCTCTTATCAGCTCTGAGAAATTCATCCCCTCGAAATGTCCGAAGCTTATCTCGCGTATCCTATTATCCGTAATTATTTCTATGTCCCGATTATTTCTAATTAACTCTGCTGTCTCGTATGCACGTTTTAATGGGCTTGAATAAATGATACCTATTGGTGTGTCCGTTAGAGCTTCGCCTGTTTTTCGTGCAAGCTCTCTGCCGTATTCATTAAGTTCAATATCCACTGAGCCTTGAAGTCTTTTTAATTTGTTCCAGTCTGTCTCTCCGTGTCTTACTATATAAATTTCCATAATAAGTGCCGCTCCTTGCTTATATATTCTCTATCTGCCAGTCTATCGGTTCTTCGCCGTGTGAGGAAAGAAACTCATTAGCCCGGCTGAAATGCTTACAGCCGAAGAATCCTCTGTATACTGACAGTGGTGAAGGATGAGGGGCTTTCAATATAAGGTGCTTAGGATTGTTGAGCATAGAGGCCTTTTTCTGTGCAAAACCTCCCCAAAGTAAGAAAACTATAGGTCTGTCCTGCTCATTTACTGCTCGTATGGCTGCATCGGTGAATTCCTCCCAGCCCTTGCCCTGATGTGAGGCTGCCTGATGCGCCCTTACTGTAAGTACGGCATTTAACAAAAGTACACCCTGCTCTGCCCACTTGACAAGATAACCGTTGTTCGGTATATAACATCCCAAATCATCATGAAGCTCCTTATATATATTTACAAGAGAAGGCGGTATTTGAATATCAGGCTTTACAGAGAAGCATAATCCATGAGCCTGTCCGTCATCATGATAGGGATCCTGCCCTATAATCACACACTTAACCTTGCTAAGCGGTGTAAGATGGAATGCATTAAATATATCGTCTCCTGCAGGGAAAATCTTCCTTGTGGCATATTCCTGTCCGATAAAATCAAACAGCTTTTTATAATAATCCTTCTTGTATTCCGGTGACAGAGCTTCCGCCCAATCATTACTTATCGGTGGCATAATAAAATCTCCTATTCAAAAATTATAAAATATTGTCAAACTTATTTTTTAAATCACAAAAACCTTTTTATTGCATATAGATATAGTGAAGTGTTACAGTTATCAGCCGAGTGGTTTATATTATGAGTTTATAAGCAGGTAATATGAGCCGCCGGTACTTACTGATTTAAGACTGGGACATCATATAACGAACATAGTGAGTTAATATGATGTAGCAGGATTAAAGAAGTTAGTACCGCTGCGTGCGAATCTTAGCGAGAGCGTGCCTGCGATAAACTCATAATATAAACCACTCGGCGTAGCTTAAAACTAGCCTTAATAAAGATTACCACAATTTTCGTTGACACTCAACTGAAAATATGTTAATGTGTATTTGTAAATGCGATGAAGAGGAGTAGTAGAAACTCTGAAGGCTTAAGAGAGCTGTCGGTAGGTGTGAGACAGTGCCGGAGGTTTTTCGAACTCGCCTTAGAGCAGTCGGTTGAACGGTATCATAGATATCAGTAGACACGAACGGGTCCTGACCGTTATAACAGGAGGATATAAGACATGATAGTCCGTATCTGTGAGAGAGCATACGATATGTATGAATTAGAGTGGTACCGCGCAGTAACTTGCGTCTCTAAGGGATTTAGAGATGTGAGTTTATTTTTTTGTATATAATAAAGTATCACATTTATATAAATCACAGATGGACAGCATAAGCTGGCAAATGTAAAATGTGAAATGGAGGAAAAAATTATGATGGAGAATGTCAAGAATTATCAAAGAGGCTATTATATGCCGCCTGTGAAGTGTACCAAATGGGTTGAAAAGGAGTATATAGACAAGGCACCTGCATGGTGCAGCGTTGACCTTAGAGATGGTAATCAGGCACTTATTGTTCCCATGAGTCTTGAGGAGAAGATAGAGTTTTTTAAGGAGCTTGTAAGGATAGGATTTAAGGAGATTGAGGTTGGATTCCCTGCTGCGTCTGAGACAGAGTATAAGTTCTGTCGTACACTTATAGAAGAAAATCTTATCCCTGATGATGTTACAATACAGGTTTTAACTCAGGCGAGAGACCATATTATAAAGAAGACCTTTGAGGCGGTAAATGGTGCAAAGAATGCTATCGTACATCTTTATAATTCTACTTCATATGCACAGAGAGTGCAGGTTTTCAAGAAATCTAAGGAAGAGATACTTAAGATTGCAACGGATGGTGCGAAGCTTCTTAATGACCTTGCGGATGAATACGGAGTAAAATATCAGTTTGAGTATTCACCGGAGAGCTTTACCGGTACAGAACCGGAATACGCATTAGAGGTATGTAATGCCGTTATAGATATATGGCAGCCGACACCTGACAGAAAGGTTATAATCAACCTTCCAGCAACTGTTGAGATGTCACTTCCTCATGTATATGCAAGTCAGATTGAGTATATGAGCGAGAATATGCACAATAGGGAAAATGTTATCCTTTCACTTCATCCTCACAATGACAGAGGTACAGGCGTCGCTGATACGGAGCTTGGAATCCTTGCAGGAGCAGACAGGATAGAGGGAACACTTTTCGGAAATGGTGAGAGAACAGGAAATGTTGATATAATCACATTGGCTATGAATATGTATACACATGGCGTTAATCCTAATCTTGATTTTTCAAATCTTCCATATACCACTGAGATATATGAGAGGGTGACAGGAATGAAGGTATACGAGCGTTCACCATATACAGGTAAGCTTGTATTCGCTGCATTCTCGGGCTCACATCAGGATGCGATTGCCAAGGGTATGAAATACAGAGAGACCGATGGAAACGGTATGTGGACAGTACCTTATCTTCCGCTTAATCCGGAGGATGTTGGAAGACGTTATGACGGTGATGTAATAAGAATTAACAGCCAGTCAGGTAAGGGTGGCATAGGATTTATACTTGAGCAAAAATACGGTATTGATTTGCCTGCTAAGATGCGTGAGGATGTAGGATATGCAGTTAAGGATGTATCAGATCAGCAGCACAAGGAGCTTTCTCCGAAGGAGATACTTGATATATTCCAGAAGGAGTATGTGAACAGGGCTGATGATGTGAAGCTTGTAGAATCTCATTTTAAGCAGGTTGACGGAATAGATGCAGAGGTAACGATAGTAGTGGTTGCTTCGGGAGAGAAAAAGACATATCATGGACATGGCAACGGAAGACTTGACGCTGTAAGCAATGCGATAATGAAGCATTTTAATATCAATTTTGATATTGTATGTTATGAAGAACATGCATTGCAACAGGGTTCTAATTCACAGGCATGTGCTTATGTGGGTATAGATGTCGAGGGCATGGATAAGACCGTATGGGGTACGGGAATTGATGATGATATCATTGATGCATCTGTTGTTGCATTATTCAGTGCTTTAAACAGAACACATAAGGTTGTCAAGTAACATCGGGCAAGCAATCTGCGAAGCAGATAATTAGGCATCAAAGATGCAGAATTGTGATATAAGAGTAAGGTAGAAAAGTGCTACTGTACTTGTATTCTTTATTTTACTGTGATAAAATAATACTAACTATGGGATGGCTCTTTATGTGAGGAGGTTGCAGTATGATTTTTGTTAAAACAGATGACTTAAAGTATGGAATGAGATTGGCGAAGCCTATTTATAACAAATCCGGAGTTTTGCTTTATGAGCGTAATACAAGACTTACTATACAGGGTATAGAAAGTGTAAAGAATTTCGGACTTTTAGGCCTTTATATACTTGAACCTGCCGAACCTGTACCGCCTATGACAGAGGAGGATCTTGATTTTGAAAGATTTCAGACCATGGCGGTATTCAGTATTCGTGAAGAACTGGATAATATAATAGCAGGTAAAGAGCCGGTTAATTTAAAACGCCTTATGAATGCCATAATTGTAAATTATGGCAGACTTAACCATAAGATTAATTTTACGCAGAGCTTAAGAAGCACGACGGACTATGTATATAAGCATGTGATTAATACAGCCATACTCTGCGCGCTTATATCCGCACAGACATATTATACTCCAAACGAACAGGAGGAGGTCGTAATGGCTGCCCTTCTGCATGATATAGGTAAGCTGCTTCTTCCTGAGAAAATCAGAGAAAAATTCGATGATTACGATACGAATGATTTGCCGATTGTCAAGAAATTCCAGAGTGACGGATTGGCGTTGCTTCGACCGGAGCTTAGTATTGACAGTGGTGTAAAGAGAATTATAGGTCAGATTCATAAGATGGAGTATGACGATGGCGTCGATGACGGCACCAAGATACTTAAGAGTGCCAAGATACTTAAGGTGGCGAATTATTTTGATACTACTACCAGCATGAAGCTGTCGCATGAGCCTATCTCGGAGATTGCTGCGATAAAGCATCTTCTGCTTAATAAAGATGAATACGACGAGGAGATAGTCGGTGCACTTATCAAGAGTATCAATATTCTTACTCCGGGAGTATGTATTGAGCTTTCAAATGGTGAGAAGGGTTTGGTAATATCCGAGAACAAGAAAAATATTCTTCGTCCTACAGTGTTAGGTTTTACTACCAATACTATATATGATTTGAGTAATAATGGTGTATATAGAAAATATCAGATAGTTGATATTATGAAGACTATGGATAATCGTATTAAGATTGATAAAGAATTCCTTGATGAATATATGAACAGACAGTAATTGTCACCGGAAAGGATAAAGCAAAATGGCAAATACAGATAATGTCTTTGCAGAAAAACAAGATTATCTGATAGGCGTACGCGAGGAAGTAAGGAAAAGAGATGCTATGGCGGCGGAGCTTGAGAAGATGCGTACATATCAGAAGAAGCTTAATAAGAATATTGCATCAGAAGAAAAATCCATATCTGACGAGATTGCTTCTACTATCAGGAGGAGGAAGCAGGAACTCTCTGATACCTATGATGAGCGTTTAGATGATAACAGATTAAGAAGAAAAAAGGTTGAAAATAAACGCGGCAAGAAGAAAAATCAGCAGATGAACGAGAGGATAGATGAAGAGACCAAGGACATCCGCGAGGAAAATCGCAATTTAGAGGTTGAGATGAAGACTCTTCTTAAAAAGAATAAGGTTTCGTCGTTTTGCGCATCAAAGCTTTACTATTATATGTTTATGCCTAAGGGTGCGGATGAAATTCTTGGTATGATTATAAGCTTTATAATCTTGTTCATAGGTGTTCCGTCGGTTGTCATGCTGATATTTAAGAAAACTGTACTGTCCAAGAAAGAAAATATAAATATGGCTTTCTGGTGTGTGCTAATTGCGGCGATAGTTTTTATAATTCTTCTAATTATTTATTTCGCTGTACACAGCTCGACAAAATTGCGACACAGTGAAACTCTTAAGGAAGCGCGTGCGATAAGAGACAGAATTAAGGCAAATGATAAGCACGCAGAGGCAATCAAAAATTCCATAAGCAAGGACAATGATGAAAGTCAGTATAACCTCGCTTCTTATGATAAAAAGATAGAGGAATTAGATAAGGAAGCGGATAAAATAAGTGATGAGAAGCAGGATGCTCTTAAGCTTTTCGAACAGGATACGAAAAAAGTTATTACGGATGAGATTAACGGCAGACGGCTTCCTGAATTAGAACGGATGAAATCCGAGAAAAAGGAAATTGGTGAAAAAATTACATTAGGTGAGAAAAAATATTCCGAGAAGGTCCTGCAGATTACGAACAAATATGCGCGATACATAGGCGAGGATTTGTGTAAGGAGGACAAGCTCTCGGATTTGATAAGCCTTATGGAAGAAGGACAGGCTGATACCGTCTCAGAGGCTATCAACCTGTACAAGGGTCAGAAATCTTCCAGATAATCAATTGAGAATTTTAGGGCATCTGCTATACAATCAGCAAGTGTCATTACAGTGTGAAGCCGGGTACTTTGAAGGTGTCCCGGATTACGACTGAGCATATTTACAATACCGGTGATGGATATATCTCCTATCGCCGGTAATTTTTTATTTACTCCCTTTCCCGGAGATATAGGGCAGTTGCTTACAGAGATGTAGCCGACATGAGAGCGTACGCCTAATGCTGCATCTATAGCTATTATAAATGGATTTCTTACTTCATTATATATAAGGTTTATAGCCTGTTGAAGATTTAATGCATGCACCGGATAACTAAGGGTTCCCAGTACATTATATCTGTGGTTATAGCTTTGTAGCTGTTCTCCAACCAGTGGACCAAGACAGTCTCCTGTTGCGCGGTCAGTACCTATACATAATATTATAGGTGAATAATCAAATATGTTCTGTTCAAGTAGATTTCTTGTTATGCATTTTCCAAGTTCTATGTGAGAATGATTGTTTGCCACATCAAAGTATTCAGTGACACACTTAGAAGCTAATAAATTATTCATAATTACCTCTTTTACCCGTATATAATATTAATTTATGCAATAATTATTAACACGTTATAGGTAATTTAATACATAGAAGAAAAATGCGATGAAAACTAAAAAATTGCCGACATATTTAGACCTAAGCCTTATAAAATAAATGTTATCTTTTCATTATGCGTAAATTTATATGAAAGGTGGATTAAAATGATTGAGATTATTTATGACAGCGGCAAGGAAAAAGAAGGTCAGAATAATACACATCAGGAAGACACAGATAATAAGAAGATAGAAAACATAGGACTTAAGCTGCCTAAGAATATAAGACAGATAGGAAACCCGTCAGGAAACAAAAGAATATATATAGAAGATTATGTTATTACATATCTGAATTTCATAGCAAGACCGAGCAGTACACAAGCGCGTGGTGCAATACTGCTTGGCGATGTAAAAAGGTCTGATGTAGGAGATATAATATTCATAAGCGGAGCGGTGGATGCGCAGAATATTGAGCTTGATATGGATGAGACGGAATTTTCACAGGAGATATGGGCGGAGATTTATGAGCAGATAAAGGAGAATTTTCCGGAACTTTCTGTCGTAGGATGGTTTCTGTCCCGTATGGGATTTTCTACTGCCATAAATGATAAGATAGAGAAGATACATGTTGAGAATTTTGCAGGGAGCAATAAGGTGTTATATATCACAGATTCACTTGAGAGTGATGATGCCTTTTATATGTATGAAAATGGACAGCTTGTGAAGCAAAAGGGATATTTTGTGTATTATACTAAAAATGAGCCTATGCAAAATTATATCATTAAGCAGAGAGGCGGCAGTTCTAATGAGAAGGATACTGAGATACATAGAAAGGACGCAGAGCTTATAAGAAATTATCGTCAGAAAAATGCTGATAATTCCAAAAATAAGGAATCAAAGGAAACAGGTGGTATAAGTCTTTTGTATGTTGCGAGTTCATTTGTTGTGCTTGCCATGCTGGCTATGGGAATAACTGTCATAAGCAGCTATGATAAAATGAAAGATATGGAGGTTTCTATAAACAGACTTGAGATTACTGCTACAGAGGAAAGGATGGATGCCACTGATGCAGCCGAGGTTATGTCAGATGGAGTTGCAACATTAATTGATGCTGGTGACGGAATTTCTACAAGCACTGTCGTAGACACATCAGAGGATGTTCTGACTGAGGAACAGGTATACGATGATATAACTGAGACTGCTACTGAGGCTTTAACCGAGGCAACTGAAACAGTTGAGGAGGATATATCTACTGAGCAGACATTGCCTGCTATGAATGATAATTCCCCGGAATATTACACTGTTGAGTACGGAGATACATTAAGCTCAATAGCATATGAAAGATACGGATCGATAGAATATGCCATAAATATAGCGGAGGCGAACGGCATCGATTACGAAGCAAAAATATATGAGGGACAGAGAATTTTATTACCTAATATACAATGATAGTGGAATAAAATTTAAAAATGTGATACAATTCTTAAGCAGTGCTTTTAAGGAGAAAAATATGGACAAGAAGCTTAAGGATAAAAATCAAGATAGTGAAAATGTAATATATGTAAATGCAAGTAAGGAAGCAGAGGAGAATAACAGAGAAATCAAAGAACAGGGCAGAAGGAGAAAAAATATAGTTACAGTATTCATATTTCTGCTTGTCGTTGCAGCTATAGGTCTTGCGGTCGTTTCACTTAATAAGGAATATGGTGGCTACAGAGTTATAACTGAGACTGAGACAAATTATGAGAATACGGCATCATATATCCATTTTTGTAATAATCTGCTTAAATATACGCCTGACGGAGTGTCTTATATAAATAAGAACGGAGATACAGTATGGTCGGCAGGAATTAATATGAAGATGCCAATAGCTGTATCCTGTGGAAGCTATGCTGCGGTTGCTGACTTAAATGGCAATACAGTCTGTGTATTTGGAGAGGATGGACAGATAAGTAGTCTTACCATGCCGTATACAATATGTGATATCGACATTGCCAAGCAGGGTGCATTTGCTGTAGTGCTGGAGAGTGATGAGACAAATTATATTAAATTGTATGATAAAAACGGACAAGATATATATGAGATGCAGACTACCATAGATAAGAGCGGTTATCCTCTTGATATAGCTATATCAAATGATGGCAAAAAATTATTTACAAGCTATATTAATATGACAGGAACCTCCGTGACTAACAAGCTGGCTGCCTATAACTTCGGTGATGTAGGACAGAATGCAAATGCAGACAGAATGGTTGGCGGATATATGTTTGACTCACAGGTGATACCTAAGGTGGAGTTCGTGGATAATGACACGGTTGTTGCCTTTGGCACAAAGGCGTTGAACATTTACTCAATGAGGGAAAAACCAAGTGAGAGAGCAAGCATAGATTTTGAGGAGGAGATACAAAGTGTATTTTACAGTGAGAAATACATAGGTGTAGTTATGAGGTCAGATTCTGATGATTGCTTATACAAGGCGAAGGTATATGATTTAAAAGGAAAACTCAAATTCGATGTAGATATAGATTTTAATTACGATTACATCTATGCAGATAAGAATGAATTCATAATATCAGGAGAAACCTCCTGCATGATATTAAGAAAAAATGGAAGTATCAAATACAATGGAACATTGTCCTCACGGATAATAAGTATTGTACCTACAGGCAACAGGCTTGAATATGTAGTCACTTATGACAGTCGAACCGAGATGATAAGGTTGAAATCAGAGAAAAACAACGAATAAATACACAAAGATAAATGAGGTAAATTTATGAATTCACTTACCATAGGCGTGATGGCTTTTATTGTTATTTTTATGATAATAGGAGCTATTAGAGGTTTTGTGCGCTCTGCACTGGGAATAATATTATCCATTGTTGCTATAGTGGCGGCATATCTCCTCGTGCCGGTTACTGCTGATGTGATGATTAATCATACAGATATTGACGATAAAATCGAAAATAAAATTAAAGCAAGGATAGAAACAGAGATAGAGGACAGGGTAAAAAAAGAAGTAGAAGAAATAGGTGGTGGAGTAATATCTTCTAATGAAAGTATAATAGGCGAATTAACGAATGAGGTGCTTAATATAGAGCCTGACAAAAATCAACAGATTGATATAATTAACAATCTTAGTATATCTGATACATTAAAAAATGCCCTAATAGAAAATAATAATACAGAAATTAAAAATGAAATGGGCGTAAGTGGATTTTATGATTACCTAACTAAATATATAACGAAACGGATAATCAACCTTATAGCGTACATTGTGACTTTTGCAATTGTAGGATTGATATTTGCTGTATTAATATATGTATTAAAGTTTGTAGTCAGACTTCCTGTCGTAAACGGGCTTAATCGAATAGGCGGAGCAGCGTTTGGACTTATGGAAGCTGTAATTATAGTATGGATATTATTCGCAATCGTTGATAATCTCCCTGATTATCCGGTATGCGTAAGCATTACTAACCAGATAAAGGAGAGTGGGGCGTTGACATATATATATGAAAAGAATATATTAGTTCATCTTCTTGAGGAATTAAAAAATTAGATAGATTTTTAAATGAATTTATGTGATAAAAAATGATACAAAAATTTTCAAATTAGGTATTGACATTAAAAATCTACTGTGATATATTAAGTAAGCTGTCGCTGAAAAAGACAGCAAATGAACCTTTGAAAAATTAATAACATGTTAACCCCGAAGATTTCTTTTAAAAGATTTTTTCGGAGGATTTAAAAAAATCCTTTATTAAGTTTCAGAACAGAAACACAAATACAGTAAAGACAGGAACTAAAAGACCAACGTTTTGAAGTTCCGGGATTTATAAACTTTTTATGAGAGTTTGATCCTGGCTCAGGATGAACGCTGGC
>JAFVBE010000020.1 GCA_017480195.1 Lachnospiraceae bacterium | reverse complement strand
GGCTCACGCCCCACGACACACTGTCTATCTAAAAATGACTTACCAAATTCCTTCATTATCGAAGTTGTAATCATAGTTGTATAACTCTTGTATTGAATCCATCTCCTCCTGGCGTTCATCATATGCTTCGTTCTGCTGCTCCAGGAACTGTTGCTCCAGATCATCTATATGCTGCTCTTCGGCATCAGTCTCCGTTGCATTGGAATTGTCCTGATTATCCTGATTTTGATCATCCTGATTCTGGTCATCCTGGTTTTCATCATCACCCTCATCACCATCATCATTTTGTTCATTCTTTTTTTCTTCAAGTTCCTTAATCAAATTATCAATTTCTTCTTTTAGTTTTTCTGCTTCCTTGCTATGCCCTGTACCCTCGTCATTGGCACAACCATCCGGCAAAAGCACCTCCCTTGCCTCCTTGAGTGTGGCAATTGTTGCATCTATATTATCGGGAGTATCATAATCACTTGGTATCTTGCCAATTATAGACAATGCAAGATTAATTCTGATAGAGCATTCTTTTTTATCCGGAACATGACATTTTAACGCATTATTATATTCCTTTATCGCCTCTTCATAATTATGCTGATTATAGAAAATATTCCCTCTGTTATAATGAGCAATATACGGCTGATAAAAATTGGCAAAGGTTAGAGCTTCAGCACTGCCCGTGTAAGTATTATTTTTTACCTTTTTTATAATTCTCTCATTATAGGCATAGGTAAAGATAAGCTTGCCGATTATAACAAGAAAAAATATATATAAAATTAGCAAAATCTTCTTTTTCATTTTATCCTGACCTTTCTCCTATAATAGATAAAATCAAATATCATCAAGGCACAAAGCGGTATCACAAAGAAATAATATATATCGCGATATCCCTTCTTGCCTTCCTTTCCATACTCTAAGTCTTCAACCTCTTTTTTTATCTCATCAAGCTTATCATCTATTTGAGACTGCCTTGTCATATGGATATACGGAACCCCCATATCACCTGCAATCTTCTGTAAATTGCTTTCATCAATTTTAGATATAGCCTGAACCTTATTGTAATGGCTGTCATAATAATAAAGATACTCCGGCTCGCTTTCATCTCCCGAATAGGAAATGGTTTTCATAGGGCCGCCTTCGGTTGTACCATATCCAAGCACAGCACCATCATCTATATAATCCTTTAAATCAGAATAGCTCTTTAATTTTTCATCGTTTGTAATCTCACCATCACTTATAAAAAATACTATCTGATAATTATCTCTATCATTATCAAGGTCCTTTTTCATAACCTCGATAGCATCATTAAATGAAGTACCATTTGCATAAATTCTGGTCTGTCCCTTGAGAGAATTTATAACCTGATAAAAAAGGTTGACATCACTTGTGTATGGGATAACCTTATCGGTATAATTACCTATAGTGATAACAGAAAAATTAGCCGTAGGCAGACTTTCTGCAATATATTTACAATCTGCTTTTACGCCGTCAAGTCTTATTCCACTTCCATTGTAATCTTCTGCGAGCATACTGATAGTGTCATCAATGACAAACAGTACATCCACATTTTGAGTTACTGTCGGTACATTGTCATCTTCAACCATCGGTCTTAGATTAATTACAAATAAAAGCGCAACAATCAATATCTGTCTTATATAATTAAATTTTCCCTTTCTTACCATAAGGAGCATAAATGCACATATCAGCACCATAGCCCATATGGGTAACATCGGATTTATCTTCATAATCTAACCTTCCTGCCGGCTGCAAAATATAAGCTGACACATATAAGTAGTATATAAAACAAAAGCTTCGGCCTGTCAGTGATAAATGTCTGCATCTCCACCGTATCGGAAACATCCGTTACACTTATTGCATCAATTACTTCCTGAACAGCTGATTTGCTTTTAATCCTATAATAAGCTCCACCGGTTTTTTCGATATCTTTTTTGTATTGTTCTTCATCAACCACGTAATCCGGTCCTAGTGCAAATATCTTTACACCATACTTTGCGCATAGGTCGGTTGCTTCGGTAACTGTTACTATCTGTTCACCAAACACCTCATTATCAGTTGATAAAATCATAATCCTCGCCCTGTCTGTATTTTCACGTAAATCAGGGAATGCAAATAAACATCCGGCAATTCCGTCACCTATAAGAGAGCTGCCGTAATCGCTTAATGTTCCTGCATATTTATATTCATAGGTTTCATAATCAAAGTCACTATACCAGTTCCAATATGAAGTACTCTGTTCAAATGCCTCCTGCAACTTGTCTATCTCTCCGAGCACATAATCGTAGTCTGTTGTAAGCGGAACCAAAACAACAGTTTTACCACAAAAGATTGTTATGCCAAATCGTTCGCCGTCAAGGCCATTTACCAGATCCTTTAAGTCATCACATATATACTGATTAAGCTCATCCATCGAATCGGATATATCAAGGCACAAAAAAATATCTCTGTTTCTTAGTGTCTTTGAAACAGTCTTAACCTCAACCGGTCTTGAAATCATAATAAAGCTTACCGCTATCGCTGCCCAAAGGCATATCAATGCAAATATGCTTAAAAGCTTATATACAATTACTCTTTTCTTAAATCTCGGATCATCATTTACAAGGGATACATTTGCTGCTTTAATACTGTTTTTATAATTATTTCTTCTCTTAATAACTATAAACGGTAAGATAACAACAACCGGTATCGCAATGTATAAGACCCATCTGTACATCAATTCCATCCGAATATTACCTGCCTTGCCTTTTCACATGTTTCTATAATATTTCCGCCGCTTTCTTTAGAAAACTCCGGTTCGTAACACTCGTCGATCAGATAGTAAAGCATAGGAATATTTAAAAGCCTTATTTCATTTAAGGTATAGTTTTGAACCTTAATCTTTGTCACATCATACACGAAATGCCTGATAACCTTACTAAGCTGCTGATAAGCCTGTCTGTCATTTAGCTTGCCCGCCTTATATTTATCAATTATCTCTGCAAGCATCTGGGTATATTTTAGCTTTGCAGCAGAAAGATCTACTACTTTTACAGGTTCAGAATAATCAACTTCAATATTCTCATGCTTTTTCTTTATGAAATTAATAAGCCATATAACCGGCGGGATAAGTGCAATTAAAATCAAGACAATGAAAAGCCATACAGAATATGAATACATATCCTGAAGTCCTACAGTAATCTTATCACCTATTCCACCGGTAGTACCTGTGGTACTACCTCCTGGTATTTGCATACTTATGCCTCTCCAACAACTCAACTATTTTTTCAGTTACATCTTCTTTTTTATCTATCTCAGTAAACACAATTCCATGTCTTAAAAGCTTCTTTTCATTTTCATCATATATCTCTTTTTTTATCTTAAGCTCAAGCTCATTAAACTTTTTATTGCCCGCAAAATAATCCGGCATATGCTCCGATTTGTCAAAATCATATGAAGCGCCTGCGGTAAAATCCGCATCACTTATATTAATAAATAATACATCATGCATAACTCTAAGCTTCTTAAGTGTGTTATCGCTCACACTCCTCACACCTGCCGCATCAGTAACCACAAATATTATCATCTTACGCTTGATATTTTTAAGAATAAAGCTAAGCGACTTATTTAAATCACCGCTTTTCTCATTAAAAACAGCCCTGTCATATAAGGTAATAAGTCGTTCGAGATTAACAAGTCCGGTTCTAAGCTGACCGTATTCTATCATTCCGTTCTTGTTAAAAACCGAGCCCACATAATCTCCGTTTTTGCATGCGATATAGCCGGCGGTTCCTCCTGCTATGAGTCCGACCTCTTTTTTGGTTTCAAACCCTTTAGTATCTGCAAGCATCTTTTTACCCGTATCAAAGACAAGCATAATATTATGTTTTTTCTCAGCTATATATCTTTTCACAAGAAGAGTTCTGCTTCGGGAGGAAGCCTTCCAGTCGATGTCTCTTATATTGTCGCCGAGAACATACTCCCTCAAATCCTCAAAGTTAAGACTGTTACCCTTATAAACAGACTTATAGGAGCCATCGAAAACATTGTCCGTCTTCTTGGTTGAATATATGCTTACATTTGATTTAATTCTTGTAATATAATCCATCATGGTGTTTGAATTGCTCCTATGATTTCATTTATAATTCTTTCTTCAGTTATATTGTCAGCAACTGCTGCAAAATTAAGTGTAATTCTATGTCTCAAAACACTATAGATAAGTACCTTTACATCATCCGGTGTAACATAATTTCTTCCGTTCATAAGGGCAACCGCCTTGGCAACCTCCATAAGAGCGATACCTCCTCTGGTACTTGCACCGAGAGTGATATACTGCGAAAGTTCCTTACTTATAAACTTGTCCGGATGTCTGGTAGCATCAATTATTGCTATAATATATCTCTTAATCGCAGGATCAACATATACCCTCTCCACAAGCTGCTGCAGATACTTTACATCCTCAAGTGAAACCACAGGATGTGACTCGGCGAAGACATTATTTTCAATTCTGTTAAGTATCTCAAGCTCTTCATCCTGATTTGGATACTCTATCTTTTCCTTTATGATAAATCTGTCAAGCTGCGCCTCGGATAAAAGATAAGTACCCTCCTGCTCTATAGGATTTTGAGTAGCGATAACCGTAAATATCTCCGGCATCTTAAATACCTCGCCGCCGATAGTAGTCTGATGCTCCTGCATAACCTCAAGCATCGCACTCTGCGTCTTGGCACTGGAACGGTTAATCTCATCAAGGAGTACAAAGTTAGCATATACCGGTCCCAATTTAGTCTCAAAATTGTTGGTCTGGTAATTAAAAATCTGAGTTCCGATTATATCACTCGGAAGTAAATCCGGTGTACACTGGATTCTGGAAAATGTACCATTCATAGATTCGGTAAGTGTCTTTGCCGCAGTAGTTTTGGCAAGTCCGGGTACTGACTCAAGTAAGATATGTCCATTACACATAATAGCTATTAAGAGCGATGTGCCAAGTCTGTACTGACCTACCATCTTACTGTAATAATACTGATTAATATTATTTATAATCCCCTTACTTTTTTCAATTTCCTGCTGACTTATCATATTTTTGTTATCCATGATTTACCTCTCCTATATTACATTTTTATATACTCTTATATACTTTCAAAAAGCTTATATACTTCTATATACTCTTATATACTTCTATATACTTTATGTCAATCAATTATCTAAATTAATTTTGTTTCAAAAAATATTTTTGATTTTAATTTTTCATAAAAATATTCTTCAAGCTGTCAAGCTCAAATCTGTTATCCCTTGAGCTCATACCCGGGTTACGTCTCATCGCATACATAACACGCTTGTTAGCTTTTTCCTTATTGTCATAATATTTATTTCTAAACTCTTCAATCTTAGCCTTAAGTCTGTTTTTCTCTTCTTCATGCTCCTTCTTCTTTTCTTCCATCATGCTTTGGAAATGATTATAATCATCCTCCGCAAATGCAAGGAGCACATCCAGACGCTTTTGCATACGGATAACATTTTCGTTTGTTTCAACATATTCCTTAAACATCTTCTTAAGATCAAAGGCCGCACGCGCCGATGCATATACATCCATACAAAAGAACACCAAAAATATAACATCAAAGAGCCAAAGCTCTGTAGCATTCAAATTCTTTACAAACCTGTCCACAGGACCATGAATATAATTTGTTACAACAACTGAAAACATCCCCCACATAAGGGAACATCCAAGGCATATGTATCCGTTTAAATTAAGCGGCTCATAGGTATAATCCCAATATCTTACACCAAACATTTTTTCCATCACATAACCGGTAAAGTATTCAAGGGCAGTTGCTGCAAGCATACCTGAAAGAAATGTAAGGAAAACATTTGCCTTAAACGGTGCCGTAAAAAATACAATTGTTACAGCACCAAAACCATATATAGGTATAACCGGTCCGTATAAAAAGCCCCTGTTGACCGGCTTTCTATATTCTATCGAAACATATATACTTTCAAATATCCAACCGAAAAAACAGTATATCGCAAAAAATGCAAGCCACTCTCCAAAAGTATAATTGTACATTTAAATCTCCTTTATTACATCATTAATATAGCCATGTAAAGAAAAATAAGCGCCTGCAGAACAGGCGCTTATTTTCTTTACATGGCTGTATATCCACCATCAACAGGTAAAGCTACACCTGTTACGTAGGTAGTTGTAGGTGATGCTAAAAATACTGCTGTAGTATCAAGCTCGCCATCGTTACCATATCTTTCCATAGGTATCATAGTCTTTGCATTTGCCTGGAAGAAATCACTGTCAAGAGTTTCCTTGGTAAGTGGTGAATAGAAGTATCCAGGGCAGATTGCATTAACAGTAATTCCGTACTTGCCCCATTCAGCTGCAAGTGCTCTTGTAAGGTTTACAACTCCACCCTTTGCTGCATGATATGGTGATGCAGGTGCTACCTTGTTACCTACAAGTCCATACATTGAAGCTATGTTTATCACACGGCCGAACTTTGCAGGTATCATTGCCTTCTTAGCGCATGCACGTGCGAACTTAAATGTACCGCCAAGGTCGATATTTAACTCATTAAACAACTGGTCATCTGTGATATCCTCTGCAGGAGCAACTGCACCTGTACCTGCGTTGTTGATAAGAATATCGATACGTCCGAACTTCTCAAGAACTGCATCTACTGCTGCGTTTACAGCTTCAGTGTCTGTGATGTCACATTTACATGCAAAAGTCTTTACGCCATAGTCCTTCTCGATTTCAGCACATACCTCTTCAAGAAGATTCTGACGTCTTGCAACTGCTACAATGTTGCATCCCTGATTGGCAAGTGCCTTTGCCATCTGTACACCAAGTCCTGTTGAGCATCCTGTAACGATTGCTACTCTGTCTGTTAAATCAAATAAATTCTTTGCCATTTTCCTACTCCTTATTATAGTATTTTTTTGCATCATATTTATAATGCGTTTCGTATCAATGCCGTCTCCCAATAGCATTAAAATACTACATCAATTCCTTAGCAAGTGCCTTAATTTGTTCTATATTCTCATCACTTACTGATGATAATATTCTTACATTGTTTTCAGTCCATGTTATGTCCTTGCTGTTTGCAAGCTTGTCCTTCATAATCTTGGCAGCCATAGGTCCCCATGAACCGTTTTCGATAAGACCGATGGTCTTCTTCTGGAAGTTCCTCTCTGTAAGATGCTCGATAAACTCTCTCATAAATGGGAAGATACTTCCGTTATAGGTAGTTGTTGCAAGAACAATCTTACCATATCTGAATGCATCCTCAACGCATTCTGCCATATCCTCTCTGGCAAGGTCATTTACAGCAACCTTAGGGCATCCAAGTTCCTCAAGTTCCTTTGCAAGAAGCTCAACTGCCTTCTTGGTATTGCCGTAAACAGAGGTATATGCAATCATAACTCCTTCTGATTCAACACCATAGGATGACCATGTATTATACTGCGCAAGATAATGCTCAAGCGGCGCCTTAAGAACCGGTCCATGCAGAGGACATATAGTTTCTATATCAAGCTCTGCTGCCTTCTTAAGCACATTTTGAACCTGCATACCAAACTTTCCGACTATACCTATATAGTAACGTCTTGCCTCGCAGTCCCACTCTTCGTCCACATCAAGGGCTCCGAACTTACCAAATGCATCGGCGGAGAAAAGTACCTTATCCTTACTGTCATATGTAAACATAACCTCCGGCCAGTGTACCATAATTGCAAATACAAATTTAAGTGTATGTGCTCCTGTTGAAAGTTCTTCACCGTCCTTTACTACCAGCTTCTTATCGCCAAAGTCGATTCTGTAAAAGTTATTAATCATCTCAAATGCCTTGGCATTTGCTACAACCGTTACCTCCGGATACTCCTTGATAAAGGCTGCTATACTTGCCGAATGATCCGGTTCAACATGCTGTACAACAAGATAGTCCGGTTTCTTATCTCCAAGTACATTTTTAATATTACCAAGCCACTCATCCGTAAAATGAACATCCACAGTATCCATAACTGTAATCTTTTCATCAAGTATAACATAAGAATTATATGCCATACCGTTTGGTACGATATACTGACCTTCAAACAAATCTATCTGATGATCATTCACACCTACATACTTAATATCATCCGTTATAACCATT
>JAFVBE010000038.1 GCA_017480195.1 Lachnospiraceae bacterium | reverse complement strand
GTCCTTAGTACGAGAGGACCGGGATGGACGGACCGCTGGTGTATCAGTTGTAGACCAACTGCATAGCTGAGTAGCCAAGTCCGGAAGGGATAAACGCTGAAGGCATCTAAGCGTGAAGCCCCCCTCAAGATAAGATATCCCATCATAAGAGTAAGACCCCTTGAAGACTACGAGGTAGATAGGCATTAGGTGTAAGTGCAGCAATGCATTCAGCTGAAATGTACTAATAGGTCGAGGGCTTATCCTTAGAGGCAAAGTTGCAAGACGGGAAGAAAGAAGGAAGAAGTTAAGGGAAATGCGCTGATACGATTTCTGTGTGAAGTTCTGAAAGATTGTCAGAATCTATAAAAAGAGTCACTTGTATGTGGCTCTTTTTTGATATAAAAATAAGTATAAAGCACATATTTATGTAAAGCATTGTATAAGATACTTTGTTCCTTGTCTTTTATTACTAATTATGATAAAATCAAAAAATAAAGGTATAATGTCGATTATAATATTTGTTGATATGTACTTAAAGGAGGAATTAAAATGAAATGTAATGTATGCGGGACAGAAAATGCAGATGGCTTAAGTGTATGTTATGCATGTGGTGCACCGCTTATAGCGCCAGTACAGAATCAGGGATTTTCTGAGCAGGTTCAGTCTGTTGCACAGGAAACGAAGCCTGAGCAACCACAGCAGCCACAGCCTTCACCAAGTCAACAACCACAGTTTTCACAGCCACAGGGAATGCAGAACCAGTATCAGCAACCACAGTTTTCACAGCCACAGGGAATGCAAAACCAGTATCAGCAGCCACAGTTTGGACAGCAGGGATTTCAAAATCAATATCAGCCTAACGGATTTCAACAGCCACAGGGTATGGGTCAGTATAATATGCCGCATAAGGAGAGGAAGCCTTTGTCCAAGGGGGCTAAGATTGGTATTATTTCCGGTCTTGCCGCTGTATTATTAATAGGAATATTCTTCATATTTATTTTCCCTATATTAACCAGAGCTAAACTTAGTGGTTCATATGCGTATGAATCATCATATGGTGATTACTATTATTTGTTTGATGATGGCGTATATATATACTATGAAGTTGAGAGTTCAGGTGATAAATACTATTACGATATAGGAACATATACTGTTAAAGATGATGTCGTTTCTTTGAAAGCTGTTGATGGCGATGAGGAAACATTAAAATTTGATGCCAAGAAAAATACAATTTTGTATTATGGTTCAGTATATAAATCAAGTGATAAAAAAGCAGAACTTGAAGTGGATATAAGCAAGGAATATATAGAAAATCTTAATGATACTGTAGTATCTGCATCAAATGCAGCACTTAAGGATAAGGATGTATATGATGAAGCAACATCATATGGCTATTATTTTATATATGATGACGACTTGAAAGATCCATATTGGGATTTTGAGAAAGAATTAGCAAAGCAGCTTAATTACAGTAGTTCAAAAGAGTTACAATTCCTTTTGGAAGAGATGGATCTGGCATTTGATATAGATATCTCTTCATCAGGAGTGGTAACAGTTGATATTTATTAATAAATATGATTGTAAAAATGTGAGGTAACTATGATTTGCAGTATATGTGGAGCGGATAATCCGAATGAAACTTTATATTGTATTGATTGTGGGGCAAAGCTTATTGCCCCACCTGTTGCAGAGGTAACAAACTCTCATCAATCAGAGCAGCAGGAGGTTCAGGCAGAGCATCTTCAGCAATCAACAAATTCTACAATACAGGGTGAGCTTAATCAGCAACCGAAACAACATGTTGTAAATTCAAATTCATATCAGGAACAACTGCGACAGAGGTTACAGAGTGATTTGAGTCAAGGGCAGGTGCAGCAGCCACAGTATCAGAGAATGATGCAGCATACGAATGTACAATCATCGATGGTACATATAAATCAACCACAGCAAAACATAAGTAAGCCTCAAGTGATACCGGATACACTGCAAAAGAAGCCAAAGAAGAAGGGCAGAGCAGCAGGTGTTATAGTTGTAATACTGATTTTGCTACTTATCGCAGGTGCACTTCTGTTCTTTCTGCCACTTCTTATAAATAGTAAGCTGTCGGGCAGATATTATAGCAAGGACTTTGACGCATACATAATGTTCGATGACGGAGTATATGCAGTATATGGTGATTATGGAGGATTGGAATTCGGTACCTACGAATTAGACGGTGAGAAAATTATTTTTACTGATTTAAACGGCAGTAAGGATTACGGTACATTTAACAAGAGAAAAAATACTGTGGAATATGGATATACTTTTAAGTCAGATGATAAAAAGGCAGGCTTTGATAAGGATATAGATGTAGAATATGTAAATTCCTTGAAGTTCAAACTTGAAGATGCGGCAGAGGCAGCTTTGGAAGAGGAAGGTGCATATAATGACGCAAGGACATGGAACAGTGATTATTATATAAGCGGAGATATACTTGAGACCTCAGATATGGAATATATAATCACATTCGCAGAATGTCTTGGTTATGGCAGTGATGATGTCCTAAGCTATCTGCTTAAAGAGAACTATATGTCCTTTGATTTAGAACTTAATATTGAGAGAGATATAGCAAATGTAGTGTTCTATTAAGATTGAAATTTATAATATAAGAAAAACAGTACAGTCAATATTGTGATATGCCCCCTGTCAAGTAGACAGGGGGCATATCATTGCGCGAGGCAAATGACTGTACTGTTTTATTTTATTATCTTACTCAACCGTTGGAAGTGTTGCAAATGAAGCCTGTAACTCTTCATCAGTTGGGATATAATCCTCCATTTCGCCGTCGTGGAACTTCTGATAAGCTACAAGGTCGAAGTAGCCTGTTCCGGTAAGACCGAATACGATAGTCTTTTCTTCGCCTGTCTCCTTGCACTTTAATGCTTCATCGATAGCAACCTTTATTGCATGTGAGCTCTCCGGTGCCGGAAGAATTCCTTCCACTCTTGCGAACTTCTCAGCAGCCTCAAATACTTCTGTCTGAGGAACTGAAACAGCCTCCATAAGACCGTCATCATAAAGCTGAGAGAGTGTAGAGCTCATACCATGATAACGAAGACCGCCTGCGTGGTTTGGAGCAGGTATAAATCCGCTTCCAAGTGTGTACATCTTGGCGAGAGGACAAACCATACCTGTATCGCAGAAGTCATAAGCATATTTACCTCTTGTGAAGCTTGGACATGATGCAGGTTCAACAGCTATAATGCGGTAGTCAGCACCATTTTTAATCTTCTCGCCCATAAATGGAGCGATAAGTCCACCAAGGTTGGAGCCGCCGCCGGCACATCCTATGATTATATCCGGCTTAATGCCGTATTTGTCAAGGGCAGCCTTGGTCTCAAGTCCGATAACTGACTGATGTAATAATACCTGATTAAGCACGCTGCCGAGTACATAGCGATAGCCCTCTGTCGAGGTTGCTACCTCAACAGCCTCTGAGATTGCACAGCCAAGACTTCCGGTTGTACCGGGATGCTCAGCAAGAATCTTCTTACCGATTTCTGTTGTAGTAGATGGTGATGGAGTTACATTTGCACCGTAGGTTCTCATAACCTCACGACGGAACGGCTTCTGCTCGTAAGAAACCTTAACCATATATACCTTACAATCTAAGTCAAAGTATGAACAAGCCATAGAAAGAGCTGTACCCCACTGACCGGCGCCGGTTTCGGTAGTTACACCCTTTAAGCCCTGCTTCTTAGCATAATAAGCCTGTGCTATGGCAGAATTAAGCTTGTGGCTTCCGCTTGTATTATTTCCCTCGAACTTGTAATAAATCTTAGCCGGAGTCTGAAGCTTCTCCTCGAGACAATATGCACGTACAAGAGGTGATGGACGGAACATCTTGTAAAAATTAAGTATCTCCTCAGGTATGTCAAAATAAGGTGTTGTATCGTCTAATTCCTGCTTGATAAGGTCTTCGCAGAAGACCGGTGCAAGCTCCTCAGCCGTCATAGGCTGGTGTGTGCCCGGATTAAGAAGCGGTGCAGGCTTATTAACCATATCGGCACGAAGGTTATACCAAGCCTTTGGCATCTCCGATTCTTCAAGATAGATTTTGTACGGGATTTTACTCATTGTTTTACTTCCTTTCTTTTTATGATATTAACAGTTACCTTGTATGGTATGCTTGAATTGTTTTTTGCACGAGATAAACATCATTTTTTATCTATGTTTTTCTTCATAAAATAAAAAATGTCCAAGCAAATTACTTTGCTGGGACAGGATAATATTTATGTCCTGCGGTGCCACCCGGCTTGCCGTGTAATACGACCACTTTGTGCATACCTATATATGCTGACATTTGTTTACGAGGTGCCGTCCCCGTCTTGCATACTGTGAAGCTTTCGCCCCATTTCAGCTCGCCCTCAGAAGTCCATTCAATCTTACATTTTCTGCTGTGCTTCCACCACACCACAGCTCTCTGGGAGAAAAGCGGTAAAACCTACTTACTCTTCTTCAACGGTTTAGATAAAAGTTATCATAATATTAAGTAGTTGTCAAATGGTATTTTGATAAAAATGTTTAAAATATGATGTCAGATTATTTGACTCTTGATTTATATATGTGAATTATATATTATTGAAATAATAAATCTGAGTTGTTATAATTTTGTACATTGTTATTAGAATGGGGGGTGAAGCAGTATGAAATGTCCTTTTTGCGGTATGGAAAATGATGGTACGAAAATAAAGTGTGAGTATTGTGGCGAGGTATTGTATCATATAGAGAATAATTCTGATTTGAGTGGAAAATATTTTAGTGATGAAGAAATTCAGGGATTGAGAGAAAGTGATGTTAAGATTAATGATAAGAAGGTTGGATGTTTTACAAATACTGTTCTGATTTTTGTATTGGGAATATGGTTTTTGTTCGGTTTTATATTTGTTATAATGAGCTTAACTGCACAAATTCATGATTGGAAAATAACTAAGAATTATGCGAAGACCGAGGCTGTATTGGTGGGGTCTAAGGGTTCAGACAGTAATTTTGAAGATAAAAATGGCAGTTATAATGCACTTTACGAATTCACGGTTGATGGAGTAACCTATCAGGCATCTCCAAATAAAAGTGGTAATAAATCTTCGTTTAAGAAAAAAGCAACAGTAAAATATAACCCTGATAATCCGAGTGAGAATTATATGTATGCAGGATGGCACACTTTATTTATTACAGGACTTGCAATGATGGCAACTGTTGTTATAATATTTATCTTCGTTAAGAGGAAGGTTAATAATATGGTGGCTACAATTAAAGATATTCAAGGGATAGATTGAATATCCCCTGAGACATTTTCTTCTTCCAATGCATAATACTTTTCATAAGCTTCAACAAGTTTTGTGTCAAGTTCTTCACGCTCCTTCGTTAGTTCTCCAAGCTTATGAGAATTGGTTGCATTTTCGGGTGCGTTTATTTCTTCGTCGATTTGTGAGATTTTTTCTTCCAAGTCGGCGATTACTTTTTCAAGCTTTTTCATATCGTTTTCGCGTTTTCTTGCCTTTGCCTGTTCTTCTTTGTTTCTTAAATATGCTTCCTTGTTAGAAAGGGTGGAATTATCGGAAGAAGTCTCGCTGTTTGCATTTGAAACGGCAAAAATACTACCTTTTGCAGTTGAATTGTTTCCGTCAGCGGCATATACAATGTCTTTATGACTTTCGTAATAATCATAATTTCCTATAAAGGAATATAGCTTTTTATCCTTTAATTCCACAATCCTTGTTGAAATATGGTTTATGAAATATCTGTCGTGGCTTACGCAGAGTACAGTTCCGGTGTAGCTTCTTATAGCCTCCTCGAGTATTTCCTTCGAGTGTATGTCAAGGTGGTTGGTCGGCTCATCAAGTATAAGAAAATTCGCCGGAGAGAGCATAAGCTTGGCAAGCGATACACGACCACGCTCGCCTCCCGAGAGGTCGCCGATTTTCTTGAATACATCATCACCGGTAAATAAAAATGCAGCAAGAACATTTCTTATCCTTGTATTATTCAAATCAGGGTATGAGTCGGATATTTCTTGAAATATGGTTTTGTGTAAGGAGAGCACCTGATGCTCCTGATCGTAGTAGCCGATCTTTACCCTTGAACCAAGTATTATCTGTCCATCGTCCTTAGATATGAGGCGGTTGATGATTTTAAGTATGGTAGTTTTACCTGTACCATTTGCACCGATAAGGCATACATGCTCGCCGCGTTTAATCTCCATATTCAGGGCTGTAAATAAATTGTTGTCACCGAAGGATTTGGTAAGCTCCTTTATGGTTAATACATCATTTCCACTTTCGACAGATGGAGAAAGAGAGAGCCTCATATCGGCATTTACCTCAGTCGGTTTATCCAGACGCTCTATTTTATCTAACATTTTTTCACGGCTTTCAGCACGCTTTATGGATTTTTCTCTGTTGAACTGCTTTAGCTTTTCTATGACTGCTTCCTGATGCTTGATTTCCTGCTGCTGATTGAGATATGCCTTCATCTGCGAAGCTCTTATTTCGGCACGCTTAACAGAATAATATGTATAGTTACCATGATAGATAATTGCTTTGGTATTATCTATCTCGATAATCTTGGTTGCGATTTTATCTATAAAATATCTGTCGTGGCTTACAATTATTACACTGCCCTGATATGAGGAAAGGAAGCCCTCAAGCCACGCTATTGATACCATGTCGAGATGATTGGTCGGCTCATCAAGGATTATGACATCAGGCTTCGTAAGAAGAAGCTTGCCAAGTGCGACACGCATTCTCTGCCCGCCGGATAATGAGTTTATGTGTCTGTCATAATCATCCTCGGTAAATCCAAGTCCTTTCAATACGCCTGTTACCTCGCTTTTGTATGCGTAGCCATTTTGTCTGTCGTACTGACTTGAAAGGTTATTATAGGTATTCATTATCTTCTCAAGCTCATCGCCTTCGGCGTGCTTCATATCCTTTTCAAGACTTCGGATTTTTTCCTCCATATCAATAAGGTATTTCTTGGTCGCAAGCATCTCGGCATATATTGTATTGTCAAATGATATATCCTGATGCTGAGATAGATAACCAATGGTTGTATCCTTGGCTATAACAACCTGCCCGTCATCAGCGGTTTCTTCACCCATAATGATTTTAAGAAGAGTGGTTTTACCGGAGCCGTTTATACCGACGATGGCGATTTTTTCTTTGTCCTCTATATGAAATGAAACATCAGACAGTATCTGATTAATTCCGTATGCTTTGCTTATATTTTGAACTGCAAGTATCATATGTGCCTCCGGGATATATAATGGTTTTTAAATAGCTTTATTATTATAATAATAACTATTATTAATTTCAACATTTTTCTTGATGTCTTTTATTATTTTGCTGACATAGTAAGAAAGTAAAGTCCAAATCCTCACATGCCGAAATCCTGCGAAAATCCCATAGCAAAATAATATGAAATATGGTACAATACGAGGAAAGGTGTCGCTGCGCTGGCGCAGGCGGCACTTTGACGAGAAACCCAATGAGCCGAAAGGCGAGATGGTACAATACGAGGAAAGGTGTCGCTGCGCTGGCGCAAGCGGCACTTTGACGAGAAACCCCAACGAGCCGATAGTCGATTAATTATATAAGGAGAGGGATATAATGAGTGAATTAAGTATTAATACAAAATGTGTGCAGGGCGGATATCATCCGGGAAATGGAGAGCCAAGACAGATACCTATTGTGCAGTCAACAACCTTCAAATACGATACGAGCGAGGATATGGGAAAACTCTTTGACCTTGAAGCTTCGGGATATTTCTATACCAGACTTCAGAATCCTACGAATGATTATGTAGCTGCCAAGATAGCGGAGCTTGAGGGCGGTACGGCGGCCATGCTTACTTCGTCGGGACAGGCGGCTTCATTCTTCGCATTTTTCAATATATGTGAGGCAGGCTCACACATTGTAGCTTCGTCATCTATATATGGCGGCACCTATAATTTGCTTGATGTAACCATGAGGAAGATGGGGATTGAGACAACCTTCATATCGCCTGATTGTACGGAGGATGAGCTTAATGCAGCATTCAGAGATAATACCAAGCTTGTATTTGGCGAGACCATAGCCAATCCGGCACTTACGGTTCTTGATATAGAGAAATTTGCGAGGGCAGCTCACGCCCACGGTGTACCACTTGTAGTTGATAATACTTTTCCAACACCGGTCAACTGCCGACCTATAGAATGGGGTGCGGATATCGTAACACATTCGACCACAAAATATATGGACGGACATGGTGCTGCAGTAGGCGGTGCTATAGTTGATGGCGGAAGCTTTGATTGGATGGCATATAAGGATAAGTTCCCGGGACTTACCACACCGGATGATTCCTATCATGGTATAACCTATGCGGAGAAATTCGGCAAGGAAGGAGCATTTATTACGAAATGTACCTCTCAGCTTATGCGTGACCTTGGCTCTATTCAGTCGCCTCAGAATGCATTCATACTTAACCTTGGTCTTGAGTCGCTTCATGTGCGTATGCCAAGACATGTGGAGAACGGACAGGCGGTAGCAGAATTCCTTAAGCAGCATCCAAAGGTAGAATATGTGAATTATCCGGGCTTAAAGAGCAATAAATATTATGATATTGCCAAGAAGTATATGCCAAATGGCGGATGCGGAGTGGTATCCTTTGAGATTAAGGGAGGAAGACCTGCGGCAGAAAGCTTTATGAAGAAGCTTAAGCTTGCGGCAATTGAAACACATGTAGCAGATGCAAGAACATGTTGCCTTAACCCTGCAACCTCAACTCACAGACAGATGAACGATGAACAGCTTAAAGCAGCCGGAGTTCCTGCAGGACTGATTAGAATTTCGTGCGGACTTGAGGATAAAAAGGATTTAATAGCTGATTTGGAACAGGCATTACAATAGATTATTCCCGAAGGAAATGAGTTTAGTTGAAGCTGATTATAAGGAGATATATATGTTTAATTCCAAATCAAAAAATGCAAGAAAAGAAGTAGAAGCAATATTTAATGAGATACAGATTAACCTTGAGAATAATTATAAGGATCTTGCAATCGGTGCAAGGAAGAATGCAGAGAATAAGCTGAGTGAACTAAAGGAGGACGGTTCGCTTAGTGATAAGGATTATGCCAAGTTAAAGAGCAGACTTGATGATTATACGAAGCGTATGGAGGGGTATCATCATTAAGATGAAGCTTTGATAGCAGACTTGATTTATTTTATTGACATTAGTACATAATTTATATTGATGATAGGGATATATGTATTGTTATGAAAAGAAAGGTTGCGGATTTAGTTAAGATACTCGCTCTGTCGCTTGCATTGATAGGCGTTATAGTTTTATTTAATAAAAAGGATAATACGGGCGGAGAAGATAATTCTGTAGATAATGTATATGACTTCGCTATGGGAACCTCGGTACAGGTAACAATCTATGGAAATGAGGATAAGGACTTCAAGGCAAATGATGTAGTTGATGAGATTAAGAAGCTTGATGAAGAGGTCATCTCATGGAGGGAAGAAGGAAGCGAGCTTTACAAGCTAAATCATGAGTATGTAATCGGAGAACCTTATCGTATAAGTGATATATTATATGAGGCATTGATAAGCTCATATGATATATGTGACAAAAGCAAGGGAGCACTTGATATAACTATCAGACCGCTTGCTCTGCTTTGGAATATAGAAGAAGCAGATGACGAAAGCTTCGTAGTACCGGCTGAAAAAGAGATAAAAAATGCGTTGAAAAATGTGGGTTATAATGCAATACATATATATGATTCGGAAGAAGTTGAGCTGGATGGTAATGAGGATGAGGTTTATGATAGTGAAGCTTCGGGTTACTCATTGGATAAATATATCATACTTGATAAGGAGAATTTCTTACTTGATTTAGGTGCTACAGGTAAGGGATATGCTCTTGATATAGCTTACAAAAGCCTAACAGAACATAATGTAGATGGTGCCATGGTAAGTGTCGGAGGAAGCATTTTAGTCTATGGTACAAAGGATAGTGGCAAGAACAATGACGCATGGAGAGTCGGTATAAGGAATCCAAAGGGCTCTCAGGAGGATATGATTGGTTATCTGGAATTTCCTTGTGCCAAGGACTTTCAGAAATATATATCAACTTCCGGAAATTACGAGAAATTCGTCCAAAAAGATGGTACAATATATCATCATATTTTGGACAGCAGTACAGGTTATCCTGCGAGCTCAGGTCTGGCAGGCGTAACGGTTGTCTGCGAAAATGGTCTGATAAGTGATGGACTGTCGACAGCGTGCTATGTGCTTGGGTATGAGAGATCGTTGGACTTGCTTAGGGCATATAATGCTGAGGCTGTATTTGTTGATGAAGAAAATAATGTGACTGTTACAGATGGACTTGAGGGGATATATCATAGTAATTGATAAAAAGATTACTTTTGTAATTTATATAATTAAAACATACTTTGTTATTAGTGAATCGGAGATGTTAAAAATACATCTCTTTTTTCATCATTTTTGTTGTGTTTTGTAGAGTGTTTCATAGTAGACATAAAAAAGAAGCATGTAACCCACTCAAGACAATTAGATAGTCAAGTGGTATAAAACCGCTTCCTTTGTTGTGTATAATAACAGTTTATTATATTGATGTCAATAAAAATATTCTTTTATATTCGTTCTGTTAAGAAATGGCAAGTTGTGGTATAACAACCGCAAAGCGGTAGTTATCGCATTAGCTCATCAAATAAACGCTTTGCGTTTGCTTGACTCGCTTTATTGTGGTATAATTACGAGCAAAAGTGTGGGATATTAGGTTATGAATAGAAGTGAAGATATTTTAAATAAAGCAGATGTTCAACTGATAGTTGCACAAAAATGGAAAGAACTATTTGAAGGTACAAAGTATAATCCGATTGATATTCATACACCACTATGGCTTTGGAGTAGAAATGGATTTAAAGAAATCGGTTAAAAAATTATGTGAAAGGATTTTTAAAATGAAAAAATTATTAATAGTCGTAGACATGCAGAAGGATTTTATAGATGGTTCACTTGGAACTGCTGAGGCGGTTGCTATTGTGGATAATGTTGCTTCCTATATCGAAAAATGCGAGAGAGAGGATTTTAAGATTGTATTTACCAGAGATACACATGGCGAGGATTATATGGAGACTCAGGAGGGCAGGAAGCTTCCGGTGGTTCACTGTATAAAGGATACTGAGGGCTGGCAGATAGACAAAAAGTTAAGGAAATATGCTGAAGATAAAAGGATATTTGATAAGCCGACCTTCGGAAGTGTCGAGCTGATGAACTATGTGATTGAACATGATTATGACGAGATACATTTACTCGGACTTTGTACGGATATCTGTGTTATATCAAATGCTATGCTGGTTAAGGCGGCACTTCCTGAGGCAAGAATATGTGTTGTGGAAAGCTGCTCGGCAGGTGTAACACCTGATAGCCATAGTAATGCGCTTGAAGCTATGAAATCCTGTCAGATTGAGATTATATAAAATTATAAATATTTGCTTTTTATGTCGGATTATTCAGGGCATATAAAAGGTGTATGAGGAGAATTGATTGAATGATTAAAGCTTGGGAACATTTTAAAACTATTACGAAGCATAAATATGAGGTTATGAAGAACTGCTTTGCCTGCGGACTTTATAAGCAGGGGCTTTTGCATGACTTGTCTAAGTATTCGTGGACGGAGTTTTCAATGGGTGCAAAGTATTATCAGGGGGACAGAAGCCCTAATGATGCTGAGAGAGAGGACAAGGGATATACGGAAGCATGGCTGCATCATAAGGGAAGAAATAAGCATCACCTTGAATACTGGATTGATTACAGTGTAGATAAGTCCAAAGGTATAGTCGGTATGCCGATGCCGAAGAGATATGTTATAGAAATGTTCTGCGACAGGGTGGCTGCATGTAAGATATATCAGAAGGAAAATTACGATAAGAAGAATCCTTTGGAGTATTATATGAAGGGTAGAGCAGGTAAGCTTCTTCATGATGATACGAGGAAGACTCTCGAGAAGTATCTTTATATGTGTGCCGAGAAGGGTGAGGATTTTACATTCAGATATATAAGGAATAAAGAGGTTATCCCTATGAGACGTGATGCACTTAGCAGGGTTGTGGCATTCTTTATCAGATGTAAGGAGAAAATATGAATTTTACGCATTTACATGTCCATACTGAATACAGTCTGTTAGACGGCTCTGCGAAGATTAAAGAGCTTGTACCAAGAGCCAAAGAGCTTGGGATGGATGCACTTGCGATTACCGACCATGGTGTTATGTATGGAGCAATTGATTTTTATAAAGCTTGTAAAGCAAATGGAATAAAGCCGATTATCGGCTGTGAAGTATATGTAGCTCCGGGCTCAAGATTTGACAGGGAGACATCAAGAGGTGATGAGAGGTATTATCACCTTATTTTGCTTGCGGAGAATAACGAGGGATATAAAAATCTTTCCAAGATTGTTACAAGAGGATTTACGGAGGGATATTATTACAAGCCTCGTGTTGATATGGAGGTTTTACGCGAATACCACGAGGGTATTATATGTCTTAGTGCCTGTATCGCAGGAGAGGTAGCTGTACATCTTAGGAAGAATGATTATGAGAAGGCCAAGGAAGCTGCTATAAGACACAGGGATATATTTGGCGAGAATAATTATTTCCTTGAGATGCAGGATCATGGTATACCTGAACAGAGGATTGTAAATGCAGGTGTTATGAGACTTTCAAAAGAGCTTGGCATACCTATGGTAGTTACCAATGACTCGCATTACATAAATGCAGAAGATGCAGAGGCACACGATATACTTCTTTGTATTCAGACAGGCAAGATTGTAACCGACGAGGACAGAATGAGATACGAGGGTGGACAGTTCTATCTTAAATCTCCTGAGGAGATGGAGGCGTTATTCCCATATGCCAAGGAAGCACTTGAGAATACTAATAAGATAGCCCAAAGATGCAATGTTGAGATAGTATTCGGTGAGCAGAAGGTGCCAAGGTATGATGTGCCGGAGGGCTATGACGCATTTTCATATCTGAAGGAATTGTGTGAGACGGGGCTTTCTAAAAGATATTCTCCGGTTACGGATGAGTTAAAAGATAGATTGTCATTTGAACTTAATACAATAAAGAATATGGGATATGTCGATTATTTCCTGATTGTATGGGATTTCATAAAATATGCCAAGGATAACGGCATAGCAGTCGGTCCGGGGCGTGGCTCGGCGGCGGGAAGTATAGTATCATATTGCCTTGAGATAACGAATATCGACCCGATTAAATTCAGTCTTCTCTTCGAGAGATTCTTAAATCCTGAGAGAGTTACCATGCCTGATATAGATATTGATTTCTGTGTGGAACGAAGACAGGAGGTCATTGACTATGTCGTAAGAAAATATGGCAAGGAGAAGGTTGTGCAGATAGTTACATTCGGAACTATGGCAGCTAAGATGTGTGTGCGTGATGTCGGTCGTGCGCTTGACCTTCCGTACAGTCTGTGCGACAGAGTTGCGAAAACCATACCTAATGACCTTGGTATGACTATACCGAAGGCACTTGAAGTAAGTCGTGATTTTAAGGAAATGTATGATAATGAGCCTGATGTTCATAAACTTATTGATATGGCTATTAAGCTGGAAGGACTTCCGAGACATGCATCTATGCACGCAGCCGGTGTCGTAATCGGCAGGGAGCCTATAGATGAGTATGTTCCGCTCTCAAGAGGAAAAGAAGATGCCATAACCACACAGTACAATATGACTACGATAGAGGAGCTTGGACTTCTTAAGATGGATTTCTTAGGACTCAGAAATCTTACTGTAATACAGGATGCTGTTAAGCTGATAAAGGAAAATCACGGAGTTGATATAGATATTGACCATCTTGATTTTGATGATAAGGCGGTATATGACCTTATTTCTTCTGGAAAGACCGAAGGTGTCTTCCAGCTTGAAAGCTCGGGAATGAAGAACTTTATGAAGGAGCTTAAGCCTGCCAATATAGAAGACATAATAGCAGGTATATCACTTTACAGACCGGGACCTATGGATTTCATACCTCTTTATATCAAGGGCAAGGAAAATCCTGATGGTGTAGTCTATGACCACCCTGCATTAGAGAAGATACTTGCGCCGACCTATGGCTGTATAGTATATCAGGAGCAGGTTATGCAGATAGTTATGGAGCTTGCGGGATATACACTTGGACGAAGTGACCTTGTAAGACGAGCTATGTCCAAGAAGAAGGCTGATGTTATGCTCAAGGAGCGTCAGAACTTCGTATATGGAAATGAAGCTGAAAATGTACCGGGATGTATCAACAGAGGTATAAGTGAAGATATAGCGAATAAGATATTTGACGAGATGACTGATTTTGCAAAATACGCATTTAACAAATCCCATGCGGCTGCTTATGCTGTGGTTGCATATCAGACGGCATATCTTAAGTGCCATTACCCTGTAGAATTTATGGCGGCACTTATATCTTCAGTCAAGGGAAATAATGGTAAGGTTGCGGCTTATATACAGAGTTGTCGTGCTATGGGCATAAAGATACTTCCGCCGGATATTAATCTTGGCAGAGGAGATTTCTCTACATCAGGTGATGCCATAAGATACGGACTGTCAGCGGTAAAAAGCGTAGGTGATGGTGTAACGGATATTATAAGAGATGAAATAGATGCAAATGGTCCATTTAAAAATCTCGAGGATTTTGTATCGAGACTATCTAATAAAGAAGCTAATAAGAGGACTATAGAGAGCTTTATATTAGCGGGAGCATTTGACGGATTCGGATATAACAGAAGACAGATGATGCTTGTCTATCCGAAGATTCTGGAGAAGGTCGGAGAAGATAAGAAGAATGCGATGACAGGACAGATGTCGCTGATGGACTTCCTTACGGATGATGTGAAGGAGGATTTTCAGGTCGCATATCCTGATGCTGAGGAATATTCTACTGAGGATTTGTTGGCAGCAGAGAAGGAGATGCTTGGAGTATATATCAGCGGGCATCCTCTCGATGATGTTATGGAGATTATAGAAGAAAAGGCAACCGCCAAGTCTCTTGATTTTATGACTGATGAAGAAGGGGATGGTGGTTTTAATGCAGTTGATAAGATACCTTACACCGTAGGCGGACTTATCGAGAAGGTAACGGTCAAGACAACTAAGCGTGGTGATACGATGGCGTTTGTCACGCTCGAAGATTTATATGGAAATATGGAAGTAATCGTATTTCCAAAGGATTATGTAAAATATCGTGATAAGCTTATCAAAGACAGCAAGGTTCTAATAAAGGGTAATGCGACAGTATCCGAGACAGAGGCAAAGCTTATATTGTCTGAATTATATACCTTCGACGATTTAAAGAAGGATTTAAACGCTGAGAAAAAGGAAGTATGGCTCTGCTTTGAGGATGAAACTCATTATAACGAGGCTGAACAAAAGCTGCTTGGTATACTTGGCAACCATAGCGGTAGAAGCAATGTATTCGTACAGCTTAAGAATCCACGCTCTATGAAGCGTATGGGTAACAGGTTCAGAGTGTTGGCTGACGAGGCTTTGATTAATGAATTGTCAGAAAAATTCGGTAGTGAAAATGTGCTGGTGAGAGAGAAAAAGTAAGTCTGAGAAAAAGACACTTGCTATACTTGGCCAGTCTGAAAAATTGTTAAGCAAAAGTGGGATTATATATGGTAATAACATCATCATCAAACGAAAAACTTAAAAATATAAAAAAGCTTTCTAAGTCTTCAAAGGAAAGAAATGAGCAAGAACTTTATATAGTTGAAGGCATAAGAATGTTCAGGGAAATTCCTAACGAAGATATACATTCGGTATATGTATCTGAATCAGCAGTTGAAAGATTTGACACTGAACTGATTGATGCATTGGGAGAGGCTTATGCAGAGGCAGATAATTTCTTCGTAGTGTCAGACAGATTATTTGAAAGCATATCCGATACAGGAACACCACAGGGGATACTTGCATTAGTTAGGATGAAAAAGCTTTGTATTGATGATGTTTTATGTGCAGGAGATATTAACTGTAATGATAAAAATGTTGGCAAGGTAGATTTTGCTAAGCCGGATGATAAGACTATTGATTTTATTTTGATAATAGAAAAGCTTCAGGATCCCGGCAACCTCGGCACGATAATAAGGACATCAGAGGGTGCAGGAGTAACAGGAATAATTATAAGCCGTGATTCGGTTGATATATACAATCCGAAAGTGGTTCGCTCGACTATGGGTTCGTTATTCCGTATGCCGATTTATATATCCGATAATCTTGTAAAAGACATAAAAACTGTAAAAGAAAAAGGCATAACAGTATATGGTGCACATCTTAAAGGAAAGAACATATACAACAAGGATTTTACAACTTCATGCGCATTCCTTATCGGTAACGAAGGAAACGGTCTGTCAGATGAAGTAAGTTCTATGGCAGATGAATTAATTAAAATTCCGATGAAGGGAAAGGTCGAGTCACTTAATGCCGCAACCTCTACGGCGGTTATAGCTTATGAGGTGATGAGGCAGAGGAGTTATTTATAAGGTCTTTTTTCATCTGTTTCTCCAAGTATATAATCTACACTTGTATTATAAAAATGAGCTAATTGTACAAGGAGTTCTATAGGTATATCTCTTGTTCCCATTTCATAATGTGAGTATGTTCTTTGTGATATATGAAGAATATTTCCAAGCTCGGTCTGAGTTAAATCATTATCTTCCCTTAAATCCCTAATACGTTTAATATACATATAAAATACCTCCATTTATATGTATTATATGTAGTCCATTTTGTTCTATTGACAATTAGAACAAAATGGACTAAAATGTTTTTGTGAAAGGAGGATGATATTAGTTATCTGAATATTTACATTCAATGCATAATCAAATATTCATTGTTTCCGCAATGGGTAAATTCATTGAAAAATGAAGACACAAAGCTATAGGGGCCTCATCTTATAAGATAAGCCAGCCAGCTACAAAAGGAGGATGAATTATCATGAGAAATGAAAGAAAAGTTACAAAAAAAGTTATAACATTATTATTAACCTTAGCAATAATTTTGTGTATGTTATCACAAAATGTATTAACACCAAAGGCAGCATCGTATACCATGACGGTAACACAAAATACATATGTTACCTTGAAGAATGTTGGAAGTGGTAAATACCTTAATGTATATGGAAATAAAAATGCCAACAACACAAACATAACTGTATATGCTAAGGATAATACCAGTGGACAGGATTTCAAGTTTGTAAAATGTGGTGCAGGATATGTATTAGTACCAAGGTGTGCAACATCAAGGGTAGTAAATATATATGCCAATACTGCAAAGAGTGGAAATAATGTATGCTTATGGTCTAAGACTGGTGATTCAACACAGATTTGGATACCGGAGTATGACGCGACATACAAGGCATATATATTAAGGTCAGCAAATAACAAATCTCTTGTTCTTACATCTGTAGGTTCAAACAATTCAAGTAATGTAAATGTTCAGACATATAAAAAGGGAAACAGATACCAGTTGTGGACAAGTAGTGCGTTAAATGTTAAGGCAAATACTACGACTGTAGCAAAGCCGGCAGCAAGCACACTTAAAATTACAGGGCGTAATTCAATTGGAACTATCAATAGCGGAAGCTATGTAACTATTAAAGGAACTGTCAGCTCAAATTATAATCTGAATTATGTAAATGCTTATATTTTAAAATCAGATGGAAAGACAATTGTATATGGTGGATATTCACATCAATTAAAGAATACTAAGTCATATTCTCTTGCTAATTCTGCAGTTGACAAAGCTTTATCCTTTAATAAATTGTCAGCCGGAACATATTATTATAAGGTTACCGCACAGGATACAAGTGGAAAAGCTTTGACGCTTGTGAATGAGAAGTTTACGGTGAAGGCAAATGAAAACCAGACGCTGACAACACAGATCACAAACACAGATAAAAGAGCAAAAAGCTTATCTGGAAAAAATAACTTTAATGGATATTGTGGGGCATATGTTTATTGGGAATTATGTGCCAGAGGTATATATACTGGAGCTAAATCGTCTTATGAAAGTGCGGCAAATGGAAATAAGTGGTATGGCTTAATTGGAAACAGCAAATATACCAAGTCAACAGGTGGCTATAAAACATTAAGATATGCCGGAGCAAATGCATTAGATACATTATCAAATAATGGCAAAAAGAATGTTTATAATATTGTTGTAAGTTATACACATGGATATGGTAGTGGATATGCTTATGGACATGTTGTATATATTCACGCAATATATAATGGTAAAGTATATTTCTCTGAATGTTACAACTACAATAATGTAAAAGCTGGAAATCCTATTGTTATGAATTATTCAACATTTAAAAATTCATATAAAGGTTTATATGGAAATACATTAGGTGCCGTTGTTTTTACAAAATAATTTTATTCATAGGGCGGGATTACCCGCCCTATATAAATAATATCTCTTATACAAGAGGAGAATGGATTAATGTTTACAAGAATGATAAAAGGAATCTTATGATTACCATTATTGTTTAATACCAAACAAACTTGCTGTATATCGATAATTAAAGCAATTCTATTAAAAAAATTAAAATCAGGAGAAAATGTATGAGATATTTACAGAAAAAATCAATTTGTTATTTGTGTATTATAATGATTTTTATTTTAATTTGTGGTTGCAAAGCCGACTCAACTTATGAAAACGAAATTTCAAATACAGAACAATCTATAGTGGAATCAATAATAAAGGAATACGATTTCATAGACCCTATGATAGAGCAAGCAATAAGAGATGAATTAAGTGTCGACAGTGATTATACAATTACACAAAGTGATTTGGACAAAGTTACAGAGCTGAGAATTGATAATAGATACAGAACTTGGATTGTTGAGTTGGCAAATATGAATCCAAATGAATTTTTATTGGTGCTTGATTTATCTGATTTAGCTAATCTAAATAATTTAGAAACTTTAATAATCGAAAATACGAATAGAGATTATATTAGTAATTTATCTGCGATTAAAGAATGTAAAAATTTAAAGTCTCTTACAATGTTTTATTTTGAATTTGATTATGAGAGCAATATGGGGTTTGGGCAAAAAGAACTGCTTGATATTGTAAGCTCGTGTACGAATTTGACATATCTTAATACACAAAAGAATTTATCTGATGACCTTTATGAACAGATTTATAGCTTAAATAGTAATATTGTTACTTATGCTCCTGCAGGAGATGAATATGTATATGAGGATAGAAATAAAAAAATTGTTTTAAATAGTTTTTCCCAATATGCAACTGAGTTTGAAGCTTCGGATAATGTAAAGGTTGTAAAGGTGTTTGATGATGAAACACTTGATAAGGCAATTAATAATGATAATGTTGAACATATAATTTTATGTTGTTCTGATATTGATATTAACAAACTAAAAGATAAAAAAGGTCTAAAAAGTTTAACATTTGATTTTCCAAAAAGCGGCAGAACATCTATTCAACCGGTAATTAGAAATTTTGAATCTTTAAAAGATATGAACCAATTATGTAATCTTTATTTTTTGCCTGCTTCGGGATTTAATTCTGAAAATAAAATGATAATAGACGGAGATGTCAATACTATATGTGATATGCCAAATCTTAAACGAATTGCATTATATACTGATAATTTTGATTCTATAGATTTTAGTAAAATGACGAATTTAGAAAGCTTATCAGTAAATTCGCTATCTAAAAATATAAATATAAAACCGCTAAAACAGTTAAGAGAACTTCAATATGTATGCGATTCGTACACAATTGATAATATTGAGGATTTTGATAATTTAAAAAAACTGATATTAACATGCATTGATGATTTTGATATAGGAAAATTTAATGATTTTAATGAGTTAAGAATGTTGATGGTAAAAGGAATAGATAATTATTGCTATGCAAACGAATTCTCAGGATTAAATAACTTAAGTTATTTTAAGATAGATAGTAAATTTGACGAAAGTATGGAAAATATTGCAAGGTCAGGCAATCTAAAAAATATAAATATTAATATTTGGCGTTATGAATACTATGGAACAACTTTTTATGAAAGATATCAGTATTCGTGGGAAATGGATTTAGAACCATTTACAAGTCTCAATAATTTATCATATTTCGGAACAGGTTATTTTTTAAATGATATGCAAATTGATTTTGGATTTATAAAGGATTTGAAAGGAGTTTTAGAACTTGAACGAAACGGAGTATATATTGATGTTGTAGATTATTATAAATATGGAGATGAACATAACCAAAATATATATAGTAATCAAATAGAGCAATATGTATATGAAAGTGGACAGGAGCATGCATCTTCTCAAAGTGAAAACAGCCTGAAAGGTGAATCTGATTTCCAAAAAGAAGTAGATATATGTAATGCTAAAACAATAAAGACTGCAATAGAATATACATTGATAGACGAAAATGCTTATGAAACAATGACAACGATGTTTGGTAATAAAATAATAAAGATAGATAGTATGGAAAATGAATTGCCAATAGAAATTACAAGCGAAATAAGAAGGGAAATTGGGGATATTGAGTTAAAACCGGAATATATTGAGGGTGGAATTTTAGGATTTTCATTTTCTGTAAGCACAGATGGTGTTGTGAATGTCTATGTATATGATAGTGAAAATGAAGCCAAATATGAACTTGTCCCTGAGACTGATGAAGATTATTTACAATAAATCATAGATTAATAATTATACAAAGGAGAAGCAGAAATGGATAATAATAATCAAAATCAAGAATACAATCCGCAATTAAATCAACAATTAAATTACAAAGGCTATAATCAACAGGGATATGCTCAAAATGATATGTCTGACACTTCATATCAGCAATATAACCCACAAAATATGTATTATAATCAACCGAATCAGGATTATAATATGCAGAATTATTATGTGGAGCAGCAAATGCAGGTAAATCAACAGATTATAGCACAGCAGCAACAGCAGATACAACAATTGATGCAACAACAGTATATGCAGGATAATCAACAGTTAAATCAGCAAATACCTGCACAACAATACGGAACACAAAATAAAATAAATGTAAGTAATTTTGATATATCAAAATTAAAAACAAATAATATGTATTCTCTTGTTGCTGGGATTCTTTTCTTACTTTCCATGTTTGCGGGAGCTGTGTATCGTGTAATTGATTATGGTGATTACTCGAAGTCTCTAAAATTATTCGAGTTTTCAGATATTATAAAATCAATGCAGGGAGATGGACGAGATGTAGGTTGGGAATGCGCTGTATGGTTTGCAGGTAATCTTGGCTTAATTGTCATTTTGATGACAGGAGTATTTATAATTTATGCATTTTATAAAATTCCGTTTGAACCATTACGAATAATTACATTGATTATATGTTGTGTATCTGTGGTCTGTAGTATATTGGTAGGGAATAAAATTGCTGACGAGTCACATATGGGTACTGGTCTAATTTTAATTGTTTTAGGAATAATAGTTGGGTTTATAAGTATTAATAAGGATAAAAAAATTGAGTATGATGTGAATCACAATGGCAAAATATATCAGATGGATATTGAAGAAGAAAAGAGAGAAAAAGAGCTTATGTCGAGTGGAGGGTGGAGATGTGCTTCATGTGGTAAGGCACATTCTAAATATGAAACATCATGTAGCTGTGGTATGTCAAAGCAAACTTCTGGATTTATTAATAGATAAAACAATGATTTTGTTTATATACAATAAGTTATGTATTAGTGGTTTTACAAAGGAGAAATAAGAATGTACAATAACAATCAAAATCTAAATCAAGAAAATAATCAACAAGGATATGTTCCAAATAATATGTATGATACCTCATATCAACAATATAACCCGCAAAATATGTATTATAATCAACCAAATCAGGATTATAATATGCAGAATTATTATACGGAGCATCAAATGCAGGTAAATCAGCAGATTATTGCCCAGCAGCAACAGCAGATACAACAGTTGATGCAGCAACAGCAGTATATGCAGGCTAATCAAAAGGTAAATCAGCAAATACCCGTACAACAATACGGAACACAAAAATCTTTTGCCATTGGTAATTTTGATTTATCAAAACTATATATACGCAATAAAATGTCTCCAATAGCAGCTTTGATTTTTTCTGTAGTTTTTTCTTTGGAAACATGATGATTTTATGGAGTTCACCATATAGTATAAAAGAAACTTGCAAAATGATGAAACAATATATGCCATTTAGTAAAGGTTTTGATGGAATAAAATTGTGGTTTGCCTCTAATCTGATGAATTTAATTATTGCTTCAATAGTAATATTGTTAATTAGTTCAATTATAAATGTTGGTCATTTAAGACAAATTGTTTTAGTAATAACTTCAATATGTTTTTTCTTTGCGTTAGTTGTAATGGGGGAGGATGCAAGACCTGGATTTAGTGTATTATTGATTTTAGCAGGCATTATTGCAGGTTTTGCAAGTTGTGCAGAGGATTTAAAAGCACCCAAAAAAGAATTTGAACCTGTAACAGATTATGCAAAAGATATTTTGGATAAAGGTGGCTGGGTATGTAATGAATGCGGAAAAGTAAATCCAAAATACCTTACCACCTGCAAATGTGGAAATTCTAAGCCGTCATAAGAAAGGATACAGATTATGAATAAATACATATATTTGCTCGAAACATTATTATTAATATTCTTATTCGGATGTGGGAAAGACAATATTGAATTAAGTGATGATATAATATCAACTACGGAAATAATAACTACAGAAAAAGAGAAAACCACAACAGAGGCTGAGATAATAGAAGAACCTCAATTTAATGAGTATTACTTATTGGATTACGCCGTTATGGCGAAATTAATTGCAGAAAATAGTTATAAATCTAATGATGATGTATCAGGTTGCGAGTTGTATGATTCAGATAATGATGGGATTCCTGAGCTTTATATTACAGAGCCTTTAAGTGAAGATACTATATTCTATGGTATAGAGAGTATATTCAGGATAAATCATTATAAAAAACCACAGATAATGTCTTTAACCGATACAAGTAATAATGGAAGCACCGATATTTTTGTATCCGATACGGAAAGAAAAATATATTATTATAAAACATATGGAACTTTTAGTATTGGCATATCTGAAGAATATAATTATTGGAATGATTCAAATATGGTTGCTGATATATACTATTCTTATGCATATGAGGAGGATGAAAGAGGGGAATATATTGAGGCTGGTAAGGAGTTAGAGTACAAAGGAGAAGCTCTTGAGCCTGGCAGATGGGAGGAAATTCAAAAGTCATTAAAACTAAGAAAATTGGAGGATGATTTTACAGAATTGCGACCGTTAATACAGAGGATAAACTTGAATTTGTAAAATCAGGTATAGAAAATCACTTAAGTGAAATTAAATGTAATTATTTCAATAGAGAGATTGATATTGACAGTGATGGAAAAACAGAAACTGTATATGTTGTTAATAATTATGCACAAATATGGATAGATAACAATATTGAAGAATATCCTTTTGAGGGAGTTCCATTTAATCAAGGTTTTATACCAAATGATAATGTAATTATTATACTTGATGAAAGTTTATATGGAACAGTTATAAATGTAGAAATCATTGATATAAATGAAGATATAAGTGATATAAAGATGCAGGACAAACTTGTGGTAAAGACTGCAGATAATGAATATTTGTATACATATAATGAAGGCGAAAATGTATTGTTGACAGCCGAAAAACTCTATGACTATGATATATATAGTGAAACTACATTGGATGATACTGAATCAAAGCTTTTATCAAGCAAATGGTATACTATACAGAGTGGTATTTCTCAAAGTATAATGGAATACATTTTTTATGAGAATGGAGATGCTATTTGTATTGATTACGAATATGAAGATGGAAAATGGACAGAAAAATACCGTTATAACTATACATATACCTATGATTCATCTGATAAAAGCGTGTCTATTGATTTTGGTATGGATGGGTTGAAATATTATTACGATGGCTCTTATGATGCTTTTATTATGGATTTAACATATTTTAATTATGAATATGATGCTAATTATTATGATAGGTGTTTGGTTCCATATGATTCCTTTCCGGATTTTGATGATTTAAGCAACAATTGTCATTATATATTGGACGGGAAATTAGAAGATATAAACATTGATGATGATTCTAATAGTAACGGAAATCAAAATGATGCCCCCTCATCAGTGCTTACGCAGGATCAGGCATATAATGCTGTAGTTAATTATTGTTGTGTGCAGAATCCTGAATTATTGAATGATACAAGTGGAGTACAGGATTATACTTATTATTGGACGATCGGCGAATTAAAAGGTGAATATTATACAGTGGATTATAGGTCGTACACGGCTGCACATGTATATTATCATGTTAATATATATACAGGTGATGTTTATACTACAGAGTTTGTGCCGGGTATTACAGATGGTGAAGTAGCTGGTAATGAGAGCTTTAATGCGTGGAGTTATGTGGATTGAAAATACTAAATAGCAAGTCTTGATTGACTTGCTATTTTTATTATGATAAAATACGAATAATCGAATAAGTTGAAATTATTTTAAATAAAATATTGACTTTAGCAGTTCCGTTGAATATACTTTAATCATAGCAGTGAACCCTACTGTGAGTGGGAACCATAAAAGCAGTGAACCCTACTGTGAGTGGGAACTATAAAAGCGGTGAGTCCTACCGTATAAGTGGAAACCATTCAAGGCTGCACAATTATGTGCAGCCTTATTTTTAGGAGAATTATGAAGAAAAATTAATTATACTTATATACAATTGATATGAAATATATATGTGATTTACATAGAGTGGATGATAAAGTCCAATCTGTGTCTCCACAAATTCATAAGAGCAATCGCCCATTTGTTGGAGTTGTGCTTATTTGCAGAAATAAAAAATATTGTATCCCGTTAGACCATCCGAAAAGTAAGCATTATAATATGAATAATGATATTGATTTTACTAAGATTATTGTAGAAGATAAGCTTTTAGGAATATTAAATTTTAATAATATGATTCCGGTTAATGATGATTTAATCAAAAAATTAGACATTAAAATTAAAAAAGATGATTCATTTTCAGATAAAGCATATAAAAATCTTTGTGCAAAGGAATTGGATTTTATACAGAAGAATCAGGATAATATTACAAAAAAGGCTAATAAGTTATATAATATGATTAAATCCGGAAAAGCAAATTATAATCTTAGAAAAAGATGCGTTGATTTTGATAGATTAGAAGGAATATTGGAAAAAAAAGAAAAAAATTCAAAATTAGCAGCGTATGTGGCAGGTGATGTAATAATGTTAAAAATGAACGATATTACAACGGAAGAAGACTTCAGAAAACAGCTTGATAGTACAAAGGAATGGGCTGGAAAAGTGGGATATAAAGAAGATGATGTTAATGATAAAATTAAGTCTGTTAGAAAGAGTAAAAGAACTATGAAAATACACGACAAAATATTTAACAGAATAAAAGAACTCGGTATGACGCAGAAAGAATTTTCACAAAAAACGGGAATACCACAAAGCACGATAAGCGATTGGAAGGGCAAAGACCTAAATCCTGCGGTTGATAAGATAATGATAATCTGTGATGCGCTTGAATTGACACCGAATGAATTGTTATCAGAAACGATTGATGATGGTAAATATAATTTCCCTGACAAGCTGATAATTGAAAAAGGCTCGTATGAATACGAAATTATAAAAGATATAAGACAGCTAAAGAATGAACAAAGACAAAGGCTAATGGCATATATGAAAGGGTTAAGTGATTTAAAATAGGATAAATAAAGAACAAAATTCATATGAATAATGCAAAAATATTCGCAAACTTCATATGAAAAACGCAAATCAATATCCGGTGTTTTATAACCCTGTCGAAACAGCCCGTAATTTGCAAGATTATGGGCTATGATTTTTTGGATATTTTATCATAATTTTAATTTTCCAAACATATATCTTAATGTACACATGATTTGAGATATATAAGGGAGGAAAATTATTAATGACAGAGAAAATCTTAAACAACAATCAAGTAGTAGTAGCTGGAGAAATCGTATCAGACTTTAGGTTTAGTCACGAGATATTTGGAGAGGGGTTTTATATGGTTGACCTTGTGGTAAGCAGGCTTAGCGATGCACACGATGTCATACCTCTTATGGTGTCGGACAGATTGTTTGATGTCGAGAATTCACACATTGGAGAAAAAATCTTAGCAAAAGGACAGTTCAGGTCATATAATAAGCATGAAGAGAACAAGAACAGATTAATTCTCTCGGTGTTCGTCAGAGAGATAGAGGTAATAAATGAAACTGATGACAGGGAAAATAAACCTAATCAGATATATTTAGATGGATACATATGTAAGGAACCTATTTATCGAATGACACCACTTGGCAGAGAAATTGCAGACATACTCCTTGCGGTGAACAGAGCATATGGAAAGTCTGATTATATTCCATGCATCTGTTGGGGAAGAAATGCGAGATTCGCCGGTAAGCTTGAGGTGGGAGAGCATGTGGCTGTCTGGGGCAGAATCCAAAGCAGAGAATATCAGAAAAAAGTCGGAAATGATGAAATCATAAATAAGGTAGCATATGAGGTGTCTGTCAGCAAGATGGAATGTCTTGAGTAAGTCACTCGCCCCAAGGGACGGGGGTCAGGGGCAAAAACTTTAATGTTCCTAATAAAATGTATGAAATAATCTTTTGTACATTGTTGACATCCATATATTGTAATGCTATAATATCCAAGAATTAATGGTAGAGGTGCGATATTTAAGAGTAAGCCATGTGATGACTTAGATCAGATGAAGATGGACGAAAGGGAATGTCGCCGAAGGGGACTTATGTCTAAGCGTCAGTTTTCCTGGTTGTATAGTTAATAGCTATGCGACTGTCATCGTATGATGGAGCGCTACTGTGAGATAAAAAAGGAATTTGTTTCGATTTATTTCAGGCTGGCACTTTATCAGTGCCAGCATTTTGTATTTTGCGCGTATCTACGGGAGGTGCAGGATGGCAGTGGCAATTCGCGAGGAGAGCTTGGTCACCAGAGCGTAATTGACGATGTCAGACTATAGCGTGACATGAGCATTGAGCGTAGTGAAATGCGAATGTGCACAGCGAGACATTATACATATAAAATTTTTAGGAGGAAATAATTATGGCAATTTTTACAGGAGCAGGTGTCGCAATAGTAACACCATTTAAGAGTGATTTCAGTGTGGATTATGACAAGTTCAGAGAACTTATAGAATATCAGATTGCAAACGGAACGGACTGCATCATAGTATGTGGTACGACAGGTGAGTCATCAACGCTTACACATGAGGAGCATCTTGAGTGTATCAGATTCTGTGCAGAGGTTGTAAATCACAGAATACCTGTTGTGGCAGGTACGGGCTCAAATGCGACCGACACTGCAATCTATCTCTCACAGGAGGCAGAGAAGTTCGGAGTGGACGGACTTCTTATAGTTACACCTTATTATAATAAGGCTACTCAGAACGGACTTATCAAGCACTATACTGCGGTAGCCAACAGTGTTAAGCTTCCGATAATTATGTACAATGTACCAAGCAGAACAGGCTGTAACATATTACCGGAGACTGCTGTATATCTTGCAAAGAATGTTGAGAATATTGTGGCTATCAAGGAAGCAACGGGTAATATATCTCAGGTAGCAAAGCTTATGAGCCTTGCAGATGGTTGTATAGATTTGTATTCGGGAAATGATGATCAGGTAGTACCTATACTTTCACTTGGTGGAAAGGGTGTTATCTCAGTTGTATCAAATATTGCGCCACAACAGATGCATGATATGGTTCAGTCATATCTTGATGGTGATGTTAAGAAGGCAGCAGATATGCAGCTTAAGGCTATAGAGCTATGTAACGCTCTCTTCTGTGAGGTTAATCCTATACCTGTTAAGAAAGCGGTTGAACTTATGGGACTTTGCGAAGGATATTTAAGAATGCCTCTATCAGAGATGGAGCCACAGAATGTAGAGAGACTTAAGAAGGCTATGACGGATTATGGTATAGAGTTTTAATTTATACTTAAATGTTATGACATAAGGTATTAAAGTCTTAATATTTTGATTTTCAACTGATGAAAAGTGTGAAACACATAATAGATTTACAGGAGGATTTGCAATGACAAAGATAATCATGCATGGCTGCAACGGTAAGATGGGGCAGGTTATAACCGGACTTTGCAAGGAAGATGAAAATGTAGAGATAGTGGCAGGTATTGATGTGGTTGATAACAGGGATAATGGTTATCCTGTATTCACTGATATAGAGACTTGCGATGTGGCAGCAGATGTTATAATAGACTTTGCGGCGGCAGCGGCAGTTGATAAGCTGCTTGATTATGCAAAGAATAAGAATATTCCGGTTGTACTTTGTACGACAGGTCTTAGTCCTAATCAGATAAATAAAGTTGCTGAGACATCGAAGGATGTTGCAATATTAAAATCGGCAAATATGAGTCTTGGAATAAATACTATAATGAAGCTTCTTAAGGAGGCTGCGAATGTGTTTGCACCGGCGGGATTTGATATAGAGATTGTAGAAAAACATCATAATCAGAAGGTTGATGCCCCATCAGGTACAGCACTTGCACTCGCCGATTCCATAAATGAGGCAAGAAATAACGAATACGAATATATATATGACCGTTCACAGGTAAGGAAGAAGAGAGATACAAAGGAAATTGGTATATCAGCAGTACGAGGCGGAAGTATAGTCGGTGAGCATGAGGTAATATTTGCAGGCGTGGACGAGGTTATAGAGATTAAGCATACAGCATATTCAAAGTCCGTATTTGCCAAGGGTGCAATCGAAGCAGCTAAGTTCCTTGCAGGCAAGCCGAGCGGCATGTATGATATGGCTGATGTAATCGGATAAGAAAGAGGATAATATGTATCAGGACGAGATTGTGCTGTGCAGCTCATCGAAGTATGCACAGAAATATTATCTAAATGAAGATTTCAACGGACTGCCACAGGCTGTAAAAGACGAACTTAAGATAATGTGCGTCTTATTTACAGAGGATATAGGTGGGATTATCACGCTTATGTTTGATAAGGACGGCAATCTGAATATTATAACTGATGCTGCGGAAGAAGATTTACTATATGACGATATAGGAAGCGTACTTAAGGTTAAGCAGATTCAGGAGGAAAAGAAGGAATTATTTGAACAGCTTGAGCAGTATTTCGATGCGTTCTTTTAATAATTACAAAAGGAGACTATATGTTATTTGCAATTGATGTAGGAAATACAAATATAACGGTTGGTTTATTTGATGATAAGGATTTGAAGTACACATTTCGTATGACGACAGGGATAGCAAGAACTTCTGATGAGTACGGAATGTTCTTCTGCGATTGGTTAAGTGTAAGAAATATGAAGGATGATGATATAGATGCGGTTATCATATCATCGGTTGTTCCTAATGTTATGCACTCATTAACAAGCGGAATTATAAAGTATTTACATGTAAATCCAATCATAGTTGCGCCGGGTATAAAGACAGGAATCAATATCACAATTCCTAATCCGAGAGCACTTGGCTCAGACAGACTTGTAGATGCGGTGGCTGCATATGATTTGTATGGAGGACCTGTCATAGTTGTAGACTTCGGTACGGCGACAACATATGATTTGGTGCTTGAGGGAGGCAATTTTAATTCAGGTGTAACCTCGCCCGGTATCAGACTTGGAGCAAGTGCACTCTGGCAGGGGACTGCGAAGCTTCCTGAGATAGAGATCACAAAGCCTGACACCATCTTAGCAAGAGATACCGTAACCAGTATGCAGGCGGGTGTATTCTTCGGATATCTTGGAAGTACGGAATATATAATAAAGAGGATGAAAGAAGAGTCAGGAGTAAAGGACATCAAGGTTGTTGCAACCGGCGGACTTGGTAAGCTTATATCTGATAACACCAAGTCGATAGATATTTATGATGCGAATCTTACTTTGAAGGGCTTGAAGCTTATTTATGATAAACAATAAATTACAGTGATATTTAAGATGACAGTATAATCTATCAATATTAATGTGTTAGGATAGATTAAAGAATGAGAGAATATTATGATTGACTTTACTGACAAGATAATATTGGCACCAATGGCAGGTGTATGTGACCTGCCATTTCGTTTGCTCTGCAAAGAGCAAGGATGTGATATTGTGTACACGGAAATGATAAGTGCTAAAGGTATGTATTATAATAATAAGAATACTGAGCCGCTTCTTATGACGGATGACAGGGAGAAGCCTGTCGGAGTTCAGATATTCGGCAGTGAGCCAAAGCTTATGGCAGAGCAGGCAAAAAGAATCGAGGATAGAGGCTTTGCGTTTATTGATGTGAATATGGGCTGCCCCGTACCGAAGATTGTAAATAACGGCGAGGGCTCAGCACTTATGAAAAATCCTGAGCTTATCGGCGAGATTGTAAATGAGCTTGTGAACCTTTGCACACTTCCGATAACCATTAAAATAAGAGCCGGCTTTAGTGAAGACACTATCAATGCGCCTGAGGTTGCGAAGATTGCAGAGGCAGCAGGAGTCTCGGCGATAGCTGTTCACGGAAGAACGAGGGAGCAGTATTACAGAGGTAAAGCAGACTGGAGCATAATAAAAGAAGTAAAGGATGCAGTAAGTGTACCTGTTATCGGCAATGGAGATATAGCTTCGGGCGAGGATGTAGTAAGGATAAAAGAACAAACGGGCTGTGATAGCGTTATGATAGGACGGGCAGCCAAGGGAAATCCATGGTTGTTTAAAGAGATAAAAGAATATCTTGCTACAGGAGAAGTACCGATAAGACCGTCCGTAGATGAAATCTGCGATATGATGCTAAGGCATGCGAGACTTATGATAGAGTATAAGGGGGAATTCACCGGTATTCACGAGATGAGAAAGCATGTCGCTTGGTACACGCAGGGGATGAAGGACTCAGCCAAGCTTCGCGCAAGGATTAATACGGTTGAAACCTACGAGGAGCTTGAGGGTATGATAACAGTACTAAGAAAAGAACATGATAATTAATATTACAGGTTAATATATTATTATGAAGAACATACAGATGTTAATTATATGCATGTTTTTTAGCTTTAATAAAAATCTGTTTTTATTTTAATTAAGTTATAAATAATATATTTCCTTCATAATTTATAATAATATAAAATATGGAAGTTGATTATGAAGAAAAATATCAAGGAATTAATTATCTGTCTTGCGATACCTCTTGCTGTTGGTATTGTATCGGGATTTCTTTCGGGAAATGCAATGGAAGAATTTCAGACGCTTAATAAACCTCCGCTTGCCCCATCTGCATGGCTTTTCCCTGTAGTATGGACAATACTTTATATATTAATGGGAGTTGCGTCATATCTGATAGTAAGACAGGGCACAGAAACGGAGAGTGTACAAAAAGCAATAAGTACATATTTGCTGCAGCTTTTCTTTAACTTTGGCTGGTCAATCATATTTTTTAATTTTGGCTGGCGGTTATTCGCATTTGCATGGCTTATGGCAATGTGGGCATTGATTATTAAAACCATTATGCAATTTAATCCTATAGACAAGACTGCTTCATATCTTATGATACCTTATCTTATATGGACGACATTTGCAGGATATCTTAATCTTGGATTTTTCCTGTTGAATTAGTAAAAATCACACGCTATAATCAGCCTCGTCAGAATATTTTACGAGGGATGCATAATAGCGTGTGATATCTGCTTGCTAAGCCTTTATTTCATATATCTTATTTGATATAACAACATTTTCATATTTCTTCTGATACTCTTCACTTTTAAGAGATATAATATAATTCTTGGTATAATTCTTCTGTATTCCATTATTATGTAGAATATCGACTGCTTTGTTATATGCTATTGCGGCATCTTCTTCGGTATCGTATCTTCCGATTATGTGATTGCCGATTTTATGAATGACGGCAGTGTATACGGGCTTGCCGTTCTTTTCTTCGACCAAGACTCCGGTGTAGTTATTGATTAATCTTATGTTGGAATATCTGAAATCATACTTATCACCATTTATCATATCATAGTCGCGACCGTATACCGCAAATGGCTTGATACCATAGCGGGCAAGGATTTTGTACTGGCTTCCATAGTCGCTTACGAACAAATAGCCGCCCTTTTGCTGAATCTTGTGAGAGGCATAGAAGAACAAATCATCGCGGTCAAACTTTAATATTGTATCTTTAGTTAGATAATATTCAAAAAAATTCCGATATATATATATAGGAGTGGAAAAATATATATTGTTATCACGAAAGTTTAATATGATGACGAATTTATCAAATGGAAGCTTCATGGTGTCACTATAGCTGTCGATAATGATATCGCTATTTTCAATTAATGACTTTGCTTCGTTATATGCCTGATTGGCGTCGGTCTCAAGGTCGAAGCTTCCCAGACTTATGTGTTTTTTCTTATATGTAAGGGAGGCTCTGTAGTATACTTCGCCATTTTTCTTCTTCGTTGCATAGACACCGGTTTTTGTTGACATGATTTTTCTCCTTAGTTTATATTGCTAACATAAATATATGTCGTTGCATTGTTTGGATAAATAATTATAGATGTTTACTTAGCTTATGATTTTGTAATGCTTTTATGTAATTGTAATATATAAATTGTAATTAATCAACAAAATAATATTGTGGTTTTGTTGAATGTTACTAAATTGAGTTAAAAATGCTTGACCGTAAGGGTTTGTTGTTTTATAATCTGTTTATGTGTGAGATGTAACTTTTTTGTAACATTTTTGAGAAAGAAAATTCACACAGAGGTGAGACTATGAAAAATAACTTTGGTGAAACTAAAGAAAAAATAATGAGCGCTACCAAAGAATATGCCGGTAAGTATTACAGAGCTGTAGGTGCGGTAATAGTTGTGGCACTGCTTTGTATTATATCTGCTGTTACTTTAGAATCGAGAATTAACAAATCACATCAGTCAGTGGGAATAGTATTATCCTTATCCGATGTGTCAAGTGGTAAGGAAGCATTTGCCGGTAATACTTTTTCAGAGAAGGGAATCACATATGTTGAAATGCAGAATGTGACCTATGAGACAGAAGAATTAGCCCAGCTTGAAAAAACTGAGAAGCAGGTTGATGATATACTTGCAGCAAGAAGCCAGGATAAGAAGGATCAGGCGGCGTTGGCTGCATTTACTGCAACTCAATCTGAAACTATAGTGTCTAATGTATATGATCCGAATTATGTTGGTGAGACACAGCAAGCACAGACTGTTACTGCAGCTTCAACCTACACACCGATTACGGAGATTACTTACGCAGATGCAGATGGAAGCTACTCATACATTGGAGAGTTTACTTTGACCGGTTATTGTCCTTGTGCAATATGCTGTGGTAAGTGGAGCAATCCAAGCAATCCTATAACATCAAGCGGAGTGACAGCTGTTGCAGGAAGAACGATAGCAGCAGATACCTCAAGATATCCATTTGGTACAAAGCTTATGATTAATGGACAGATATATACAGTAGAGGATGTAGGTGGAGCCATAAAGGGAAACCACATAGATATTTTCTTCAATACACATGAAGAGGCGCTTGCATTTGGAAAGCAGTACAGTTCAGTATATTTTGTACAATAATAATTAATTTATTTAATTTAAAGAAAGATGAACATGTTTCATCTTTCTTTTTTGTATGATGAGGATGTTAAGCGGGCGTTGTGATTGCATGAGCGCATTGGATAGTCGATGTGACAGCAGATAATGGATGTTGTGAGATGTTTTTCTTGTCTTTAAGAGTTCAGTGTGTTATTATTTCATATAGCGCAAATTGATAACACAATGAGTTTTATAATGATGGCGGTCGGGCGATATTATGAAATGATGCTTAGAATATTATTTTTATACAAGGAGATTTGTTATGGAAGTTATATATAGAAGTACAAGAAATGCGGCTGAGACAGCAACAGCGTCTATGGCTATATTAAAGGGACTTGCTAATGAAGGCGGTTTATTTGTGCCTGATAGGATACCTGCCTTTAATGTAACGCTTGATGAGCTTGCGAGGATGGATTATCGCGAAGTGGCTTACAATGTAATGAAGCTGATGCTTACGGACTTCACCGAGGAAGAATTAAGACATTGTATCGACAGCGCTTATGATGACAAATTTGATACTAAGGAGATTGCACCGCTTGTAAATAAGGCAGGTGCTTATTATCTTGAGCTTTTTCATGGTTCTACGATAGCGTTTAAGGATATGGCGCTTTCCATACTGCCTTATCTTCTTACTACATCTGCTAAGAAGAATAATGTACACAATGAGATAGTTATACTTACTGCAACATCCGGTGATACAGGCAAGGCTGCGCTTGCCGGTTTTGCGGATGTTCCGGGTACAAAGATTATAGTATTTTATCCAAAGAATGGTGTCAGTCCTATTCAGGAGAAGCAGATGGTTACACAGAAGGGTGATAATACATTTGTAGTCGGAATCAAGGGTAATTTTGATGATGCACAGACCGGTGTCAAGAATATGTTTTCCGATGTACCGCTTAACAAATATCTGAGTGATAAGGGATATCAGTTCTCATCGGCAAATTCAATCAATATAGGAAGACTTGTTCCACAGATGGTATACTATGTATATGCTTATACGAGACTTGTGGCAGAGGGAAAAATCAAGTCCGGTGAAAAGATTAATGTAGTAGTGCCTACAGGCAACTTCGGAAATATACTTGCGGCTTATTATGCGAAGCAGATGGGACTTCCGATAAATAAATTTATCTGTGCTTCAAATGAGAACAAGGTGTTATATGATTTCTTTAAGACAGGTACTTATAATCGTAACAGAGAATTTATACTTACATCATCACCTTCAATGGATATACTTATCTCAAGCAACCTTGAGAGACTTATATATAGGATTGCAGGCGATGATGCAGCGAAGAATAAGGAACTTATGCTTGCACTCACAGGTAAGGGAGAGTACACTATAACCGATGATATGAAGAATGAGCTTTTAGACTTCTATGGTAACTATGCTTCAGAGGAAGAGACAGCAGCGACTATAAAGAAAGTATATGAGAGTGATAATTATATAATGGATACTCATACGGCAGTTGCTTCTGCGGTATATGACAAATATGTGGCTGAGACAGGGGATAAAACTCCTACAGTAATAGCTTCTACGGCAAGCCCTTATAAGTTCACAAGAAGTGTAATGAATGCGATTGACAGTGAGTATGACAAAAAGACCGATTTTGAATTGGTTGATGAGCTTAACCGTCTGTCAGGAGTAAAGGTTCCACAGGCTATTGAGGATATAAGAACGGCACCTGTCCGTCATAATACAGTATGTGAGAAGTCGGAAATGCTTGATGAGGTCAAGAGATTTCTTGGAATATAATTAATAATAAAAGAATAAGACAGTTCGTTTGTACCATCCTGTCTATAAACAAAACCAGGACTAAAATATGATTTAATAAACCATAGATGTCCTGTTATATCTATGGTTTTATTTTATCGTAGCTATCTAAAAGGAGGACAATATGTACACTTTAAAAACAGGTGCAGGCTTTGACAGCGCACATTTTTTAAAAGGCTATGATGGCAAGTGTTCAAATATACATGGACATCACTGGAGTGTCGAGGTGATTGTCGGCAACAGTGAGCTAAGTAATGAAGAACAGACGAGAGGTATGGTCGTTGATTTTGCAGAATTAAAGAGAGATTTACGTGAGCTTACGGATAGCCTTGACCATAGTCTTATTATTGAAAAGGGAAGTCTTAAAGATAAGACCTTAGAGGCTTTAAGAGAGGAAGAGTTTAGGATAATCGAGCTTGATATGAGACCGACAGCAGAGAACTTTGCAAGATACTTTTTTGAAAAAATGAAGGAAAAAGGATATCAGGTTGTAGAAGCAACAGTCTATGAGACAAAGAACAACTGCGCAAGCTACAGAGAAGATTTTAAATAATAAAAACTGTAAAGTGATTTATGTAATATGGCTTAGAGTATATCAGATTAATTTAAACGACTAAGTTATTGAGGATAGAAAATGGGAAGATACAAGGTGGTAGAAAAATTCGTAAGTATCAACGGCGAGGCAAGACGAGCGGGTGAACTTGCCTGCTTTATAAGATTTGCGGGCTGTAACCTTAACTGCTCTTACTGTGATACTAGATGGGCGAATGAGAAGAACGCTCCTTACGAGATATTAAGTGAAGAAGAGATATATGAATTCATAAAATCATCGAATGTAAAAAATGTAACACTTACAGGTGGTGAACCTCTGCTTCAGGAGAATATCAAGAGGCTTATAACACTGCTTTCAAAGGATAAGGAGTTAAATATTGAGATAGAGACAAATGGTGCGGTTGATATATCAGATTTCATAGACATAGGAGAAAATGTTACATTTACAGTTGATTACAAGCTTCCTGCGAGTGGAATGGAAGAAAAGATGTGCCTTAGTAATTATGAACTGCTGAGAGATATAGATACAGTAAAATTCGTAGTATCAGATAAAAATGATTTGGATAAGACATATAAAATTATAAATAAATATAATCTGGACAAGAGGTTGCAGGTATATATCAGTGCTTCATTTGGAAAGATAAGTAATGAGGATATAGTAAAATACATGCTTGAACATAATATGAATTCAGTCAGAATTCAGTTACAGTTACATAAGTATATCTGGAATCCGGATAAGAAGGGAGTATAATAATGGCTATAGATAAAGATGCAATAAGAGAACATGTAAGGGGGATAATAGTTGCACTTGGAGATGATCCTGAGCGTGAGGGTCTTAAGGATACTCCGGATAGAGTTGCAAGAATGTATGCGGAAGTATTCGACGGTATGAATTATACCAGTGACGAGATAGCGGAGATGTTTTCTAAGTCATTTGAAAAGCCGGCGAGCGATACACAGGATATGGTCTTTGTAAAGGACATAGAGGTATTTAGTTATTGTGAGCATCATCTTGCGCTTATGTATGATATGAAGGTATCCGTTGCATATATTCCTAAGGATAAGGTGCTGGGTTTAAGCAAGATAGCGAGAATTGCAGATATGGTTGCGAAGAGATTACAGCTTCAGGAAAGAATCGGAACGGACATATCCTATATAATGAAGAAGGTAACAGGTTCAGATGATGTCGCAGTAATAATTGAGGGCTGCCATAGCTGCATGACCGCAAGAGGCATCAAAAACCGCAGCTCCAAGACAATAACCACAACATTCAGTGGACAATTTTTAACCGATGCTGCCTTACAGAACAGATTGATGTTACTACTGAAATAGTTGTGTCAGTTTTACCAACAAAGTAAGCGGTTTCGATAATTGTGCATCTATAAGCAGGTAATATGAGCCGCCGGTACTTAGTGGATTAAGACTGAAAACATATAACGAGCGAAGTGAGTTAATATGTTATTCAGGATTAAGACACTTAGTACCGCTGCGTGCGAATCTTAGCGAGAGCGTGCCTGCGATAGATGCACAAATATCCAAACTGCGTAATATTAGAAGGAGTAAATAAAATGAAAAACAAAGATGAAGCCGTCGTAATATTCAGCGGAGGTCAGGACAGCACAACCTGTCTGCTGTGGGCGAAGAAAGAATATAAAAAGGTTTATGCAATATCCTTTGACTATAATCAGAAGCACAAAAAGGAACTTGACTGTGCGAAAAAAATATGTGATGAGCTTGGTGTCGAGCATCATATACTTGATATGAACCTGCTTAATCAGCTCGCTCCGAATTCACTTACGAGAAGTGATATAGAGGTTGATACCTCTGCACCTGAGGACGGCACTCCGCCTAATTCATTTGTAGATGGCAGGAATATGGTGTTCATATTATTCGGAGCAATATTTGCGAAGCAAAAGGGAATAAGTGATATAATAACGGGAGTATCACAGAGTGATTTCTCGGGCTATCCTGATTGCAGAGATATATTTATAAAGTCGATGAATGTAACGCTTAATCTTGCGATGGATTATGAGTTTGACATAATCACGCCTCTTATGTGGATTGACAAGGAAGCTACATGGGAGCTGGCGGATAAGCTGGGGGGATTTAATTTAGTAAGGAATAAGACTCTTACCTGTTACAACGGAGTGATGGGGGATGGCTGTGGAGATTGCCCTGCTTGTAAGCTTCGTAAGAGGGGACTGGAGGCATATCTTGGAAAAAAGACTACTGTTCATAATTAATCCGAATGCGGGCAGGACTGCAATAAAGGATTCATTATTTGAGATTATAATGATATTTTCGAAGGCAGGCTATGAGGTAGATGTCTATCCTACTAAGGACGCTGGAGATGCAGAACGAAAGGTTATAGCTGACGGCTCGAAATACGATTTGATAGTCTGCGCAGGTGGTGATGGAACGCTTGAAAACACAGTAAGCGGTTATATGCAGATGGGAGATAACAAGGTGCCGCTTGGATATATACCCTGTGGCTCAACAAATGATTTTGCAAGGACCGTAAAAATACCGACTAATAAGATACAGGCTGCACAAGATATAGTAAATGGAAGTCCAAAGTGCCTTGATGTCGGACAGTTTGCTGATAAGTATTTCATTTATATTGCTTCGTTTGGAGTGTTTACCGAGGTATCCTACAGCACAGACCAGTCACTTAAGAAAGTGATGGGGCATGCCGCTTATGTAGTCGAGGGTATCAAGGATTTAGCTAATATCAAAGCATATAATATTGAAGCGGATTTCGACGGTAAGACTGTATCGGGAGAATTTATATTTGGAATGGTTACCAATTCTCTGTCTGTCGGAGGTTTCAGATTAAGGGGTAGTAAGCATGTTGTACTTGATGATGGAAAGTTTGACTGCCTGTTGGTGAGAAAGCCCGAAAATGCAACAGATGTTCAGAGAATACTTATGCAGGTGCTTACAAATAATATCGAAGATAGGGATGAAATCTTTTTTATAACCAAGGCTTCGAGAGTAGTGATAAAATCAGATGAAGAGATAAAGTGGACTCTGGATGGTGAGTTCGGCGGAGCTCATACAGAGGTAGAAATAATAAACCATCAAAAAATCCTCAAGCTTTGCCTTGACGGTGAATATACACTTGATGAAGCGGATGAAAGTGACGAGAGTACATTTGCAGAATATGGCGATGACTTTGAGGATGGATGGGATTAGAACATGAATTAAAACCCTATTATACGCATATAATGTCGTTAATAGGGCTTTTTCTTTACAATTTCCATAATTTGCCGTATAATTATAATGTTATATTGTGTCGAAAGGAGTTATTTACTGTAATGGGTAAATATTTTGGAACAGACGGCTTCAGGGGAGAGGCTAATGTCGATTTAACGGTTGAACACGCATACAAGGTTGGAAGATATCTTGGATATTATTTTGGAAAAGACAAAAAAGATGATGACAGAGCAAGGATTGTAATCGGCAAAGATACAAGACGCTCAAGCTATATGTTTGAATATTCGCTTGTTGCAGGACTGACTTCAAGCGGTGCAGATGTGTACCTTATGCATGTAACACCTACTCCGAGTGTATCTTATATAGTGCGCTCAGATGAGTTTGATTGTGGCATAATGATTTCTGCAAGCCACAATCCGTATTATGATAATGGAATAAAGATAATTAATTCACACGGTGCGAAGATGGATGCTGCTGTGGAAGACGAGATAGAGAAATACATCGACGGTGAGCTTCCGGAGATACCATTTGCGACTAAGGATAAAATCGGAAGAACTACGGATTATTCAATGGGAAGAAACAGATACATAGGATATCTTATGACTCTTCCTACAAGGGCATTCAAGAATCTTAAGGTGGGACTTGACTGTTCTAATGGCGCGGCATCAACTATTGCCAAGGCTGTATTCGATGCGTTAGGTGCTAAGACATATGTTATAAATAATCAGCCTGACGGAACCAATATAAATGACAATTGTGGTTCTACACATATAGAAATTCTGCAGAAATATGTAGTAGATAACGGTCTTGATGTGGGCTTTGCATATGATGGCGATGCAGACAGATGTTTGGCGGTTGATGAGAAAGGTGACATCGTTGACGGAGACCATATACTATACATATGTGGCAAGTATCTTCGAGCCAGAGGACATCTTGCTAATGACACAGTAGTGACGACGGTTATGTCCAATCTTGGTCTTTATAAGGCGTTTGATGCAGAAGGAATAAAATACGAGAAAACTGCTGTCGGAGATAAATATGTATACGAATGCATGATGGATAAGGGCTATATGCTGGGGGGAGAACAGAGTGGCCATATAATATTTGCCAAGAATGCAAGAACCGGTGATGGAGTGCTTACCTCGCTTAAGCTTATGGAGGTCATGGTTGAGGGCAAATGTGCTATGTCAGAGCTTTCAAGAGGCCTTACGATATACCCACAGCTTCTTGTAAATGTGAAGGTGAAGAGTAAGCCTGAGGTTATGGGCGATGTTGATGTTCTGGCGGTAGCAAGTGAAGTTGAAGAAACACTTGGTGATGATGGTAGAGTTCTTCTTCGTGAAAGTGGTACAGAACCTCTTATTAGAGTTATGGTAGAGGCGAAGACAGATGAAATATGTAAGGAATGTGTAGGTAAGATTGTTAATGTTATAAAAGAAAAGGGATATGAGATTTAATAAATATCCAAAGGATAATTATGAAGAGAAAACTTAGGAAATTAGAAACAAGTATATTATTTATAATAAGGTTTGCACTTAATTTTCTGCTATTTTTTGTATTTTATGGTATGTATGCAAGGTCTAACTGGCAGTTGTTCAATATTTCAAGAACATCTGCTGTAACGATTGCTACATATATAGTTGTATCATATATGTTTGCAAATATATACGGACGATATGATATAGGCAAGAGAAAGAGCAGACCTATAGTACATTCGTTATTTCTGGCATCAATATTCACTGATTTGCTTACATTGCTTATGCTGTCAATAATGAATACGAATGCTTCAAATAACAAATCTTTTGTGGTTGAACAGCCTTTTTTACTGATACCAATATTGGCTATACAGTATATCATAATATGGATATTTGCATATGGTGGTAATAAATTATATTTTATGATTTATGAGCCCGAGAAGTGTCTGATTATTACATCGTCGCAGAGAAGTCTGAATGAGGTTATAAGAGGTATCAGGAAATACAAACTCCAATATAAGATTAATCTTATAGCAGACTATCATGACAAGGAATTGAAAAAATATATAACGACTCACGACACTATATTCATATACGATGTACCGATTAAGGAGCGTACTGATATCATAGAATTCTGTTATCAGAATATGAAAAATGTTTATTTCAATCCTGATATGCATGATGTGGTTGAGAAGAATTCACATCATATATTATTAGATGATCTTTCCATGTATGGAAATTATTCTAAGGGACTTACTTTGGAGCAAAGGGCGGTAAAGAGGATAGAGGATATAATAATATCGGTTATTGCGCTTGTTATAACCTCACCGCTGCTTCTTATATCTGCAATATTAATTAAGATAGAGGATAAAGGAAGTATTATATTCAAGCAGAATAGGGCTACAAGGAATGGAAAGATATTCTCTGTATATAAATTGCGAACTATGCGCGAAGATGTAGAGAATTACTCGGCGATAGAAGATGATGAAAGAGTTACAAAGGTTGGTCGCGTTTTACGCAAATACCGTATAGATGAACTGCCCCAGTTCTTTAATGTATTAAAGGGAGATATGAGTGTGGTTGGACCAAGACCTGAAATGCTTGCAAATATATTTAATTACACATCTATGCTTCCTGCCTTTGAATACAGATTAAGAGTCAAGGCGGGAATTACAGGACATGCTCAGATTGCGGGGAAGTATAATACTTCGCCAAGAGACAAGCTGATACTTGACCTTATGTATATTGAAGAATACAGTATGTGGCTTGATATAAAACTTTTATTTCAGACCTTTATTGTATTACTTAAGAGAGACAGCACGGAGGCGTTTAAGGACGAGGAAATGGTATTTAAGGAATACAGCGAGGATACTGCAATAAGCGCAGAGATAATAGAAGAAGAATTAAATAAAAAGGTGGAAGATTAAAATGAAGAAAATTCTGGTAACAGGCTGCAATGGTCAGCTTGGAAGAGCAATAAATAAGGAGTATGAAAATGAAGCGGCAGAGCTTATCAATACAGATGTGGCAGAGCTTGATATAACAGATATTAAGGCTGTTACGGATTTTGTCAATGATAGGAAGCCTGATGTGATTATTAACTGTGCTGCTCATACAAATGTAAATTTATGCGAGTCCCAGTGGGACCTTGCTTACAAGATAAATGCCATAGGTCCGAGAAACCTGAGCATTGCCGCAACGGCAATAGATGCGAAGCTTATACATGTCTCGACTGATTATGTATTCGATGGAACAGCAAGTTTACCTTATGATGAATTTGCACCTGTGGCACCGCTTGGAGCGTATGGTAAGACGAAGCTCGAGGGGGAGAATTTTGTAAAGCAGTTTGCCAAGAAATTCTTCATAGTTAGAACTGCGTGGTTGTATGGAGATGGTAAGAATTTTGTGAAAACCATGATTAATCTTGGTAAAGAAAAGGGCGAGGTCGGAGTTGTGGCTGACCAGATAGGATCGCCTACAAGTGCAAAGGAACTTGCAAAAGCAATCCATGTACTTGAGCCGACAGATAATTACGGGGTATTCCATGGAACATGTGAAGGATACTGTTCATGGGCGGATTTTGCAGAGAAGATATTTGAATATGCCGGTATGGATGTAAAGGTGAACAGGCTTCGTACAGAAGATTATCCTACTCCTGCCAAAAGACCTGCATACTCAGTTCTTGATAATTATATGTTAAGACTTACTACGGATTTTAAGTTCGCAGAGTGGGAGAAGGCATTAAAAGAATACTTTGATGAAAATAAATGTTGACTTTTGTTGAATACGGGCATATAATATTAGCCGAAGTTAGTTTATTGTAACTAATTTTGGCTTTTATCTTTTTATAGAATAGCTTTTATGCAATTCTAATTTTTTTGAAGATATAGTTAGTTCATCATAACTAACAATTTATATTCATATAGTAGAAATGGAGGGGATAATGATGCCGCTTACATTTGCAGACGAAAGAGAAGAAAAAGAGATAGTAAGACTTGCGGGAACAAAAGAAGTTAGACAGCATCTCGCCGATTTAGGTTTTAGTGTGGGAAGTAAGATAACTGTTGTTTCTAAAGTTGGACAGAATATGATAGTTAAGGTCAAGGGCGCAAGTATCGCGCTTAGTAAGGAATTGGCTAATAAGATAATGGTATAGTGAGATTATGGTTTAAAATTATCTTTAAATATTACAAGGAGGAACAAAGATGGTACTCAAGGATGTTAAGGTCGGCGAATCTGTTAAGGTTGTTAAGGTGACAGGTGAAGGACCGGTTAGACGCCGTATCATGGATATGGGCATTACAAAGGGCGTTGAAATTTACGTTCGTAAAGTTGCACCTTTAGGTGATCCTATGGAGCTTACTGTGCGTGGCTACGAGCTTTCAGTTCGTAAAGCTGATGCAGAAATGATAGTTGTTGAATAATCTATGGATTATCCTACGGCTTTTAGTGATTTTGAAAGGAGAAATATAAAAAATGTCAATTAAGATTGCACTTGCCGGCAATCCTAACTGTGGTAAGACAACATTATTTAATGCTCTTACCGGTGCAAATCAGTATGTCGGTAACTGGCCGGGTGTTACGGTCGAGAAAAAGGAAGGAAAGATAAAGGGGCATAAGGATGTAATACTTCAAGATTTACCTGGTATTTATTCTTTATCACCATACACCTTGGAGGAGGTTGTATCACGTACATATCTCGTAAATGAGAAGCCTGACGCTATACTTAATATCGTTGATGGTACAAATATTGAGCGTAACTTATATCTTTCAACACAGCTTATAGAACTTGGTATTCCTGTTGTAATGGCTGTAAATATGATGGATTTGGTTCGTAAGAACGGTGATAAGATTGATACTGCCAAGCTCAGTAAGGAATTAGGTTGTGAGGTTGTTGAAATCAGTGCGTTAAAGAACGACGGAACTGATGCGGCAATAGAGAAAGCTATAAAGGCAGTAGAATCAAAGAAGACTGTAGCTATACCTGCAACCTTTGAAGAAAAGGTTGAGACTGCTGTAAGTTCAATCAAAGAGAGCATACAGGGAAGCATAGATGATAAGCTCGCTCGTTGGTATGCAATCAAGGTATTTGAGAGAGATGAGAAGATTTTAGAGTCACTTAAGCTTTCAGATGCTCAGAAGAAGAGTATTGAGGATACTATCGTAGCAGTTGAGAAGGAACTTGATGATGATTCCGAGAGTATCATTACTAATGAGAGATATAATTATATCAGCAAGATAATTACAGGTTCAGTTAAGAAGAAAAAGGGCTCTGACAAGATGACCGTATCAGATAAGATTGATAAGATTGTCACCAACAGAATCTTAGGTCTTCCGATATTCGCACTTGTAATGTTCCTTATATATGCGATTGCTATGGGCGGTTGGAAGGTTTCAATCGGTACTGCAGCAACAGATTTTACTAATGATGTAATCTTTGGCGAGTGGGTTCCGAACCTGTTTGACAAGCTTTTAAGTGCACTTAATGTTGCAGATGACTCATGGCTGTATGGTCTTATTCAGGATGGTATAGTTGCCGGATTTGGTGCGGTAATCGGTTTCGTACCACAGATGCTCGTATTGTTCCTGCTCTTATCAATCCTTGAGGATATCGGTTATATGTCACGTGTGGCTTTCGTTATGGACCGTATCTTCCGTCAGTTTGGGCTTTCAGGTAAGAGTTTCATACCTGTACTTGTAGCTACAGGATGTGGTGTGCCTGGTATTATGGCTTCACGTACTATCGAGAATGATCGTGATCGTAAGATGACAATTATGACTACAACCTTCATACCTTGTGGTGCTAAGCTTCCGATTATCGGACTTATCGCAGGTGCGATATTCAATGAATCACCTGCTATAGCAGCTTCATCATATTTTATAGGTATAGGTTCAATTATTATATCAGGAATTATGCTTAAGAAGTTTAAGGCATTTGCAGGCGAGCCTGCACCATTCGTTATGGAGCTTCCTGCATATCATGTACCATCAGTTGGAAATGTACTTCGTGCAACATGGGAGCGTGGTTGGTCCTTCATTAAGAGAGCTTCATCAGTTATTGTGATTTCATCAATAATTATATGGTTCTTCTCAAGCTTCGGAAGTATAAACGGACATTTCGGCATGGTTGACAATCTCTTCGAGGACGAGAGTATAGTAACAGATGCTGAGCTTGAGAAAATTGCTGATAAGATGGATATAACAAACGATGCCGGAGAGATTGATGCAGATGAAGTAACACCTATGGATGCCTCACTTCTTGCTAAGGTTGGTAATGGTGTGTCTGTAATTTTCAAGCCTCTTGGATTCGGTTCATGGAAGCCTACAGTTGCAACTGTTACAGGACTTGTAGCTAAGGAAGAGGTTGTAGGTACATTCGGTGTACTTTATAATTATGATGATCAGGACGGCGAAGAAGAACTTGAAGAAAACGGTGACCAGATATGGGATAGAGTAGCAGAGGATTATACTCCGCTTTCCGCTTTTGCATTTATGATATTTAACTTATTATGTGCACCATGCTTTGCCGCTATGGGTGCAATAAAGAGAGAGATGAACAATGCTAAGTGGACATGGGCTGCTATAGGCTATATGTGCTTATGGGCTTATGTACTTGCACTTATCGTATATCAGATTGGCAGACTTATTGCCGATGGTGTATTTGGATTCGGTACTGTAGTAGCATTTGCATTAGTAATAGCTATCTTATATCTCTTATTCCGTAAGGGATATAAGCCGGATGATTCAGTACACGCAGTGACAAGCGTAGATGCAGCAAAATAATTTACTCATAAATTTTTAGCCTAACTCACGAGGACTCCGGACTTATCATTTGATGGGTCCGGTAGTTTTCTATATAAAAAATTTGCATATTATACTAATAAAAGTATAATAATTGTTTAGAAGTATTATGATGATTTGGAGTTGATATTATGGGCCAGGCGATAGTTATATTCGTTATTTTAATAATTGTAGGCTTGTGTGTATGGGATATAGTGCGTTCTCATAAGAAGGAGGCTTCCTGTGGAGGCTGTGAAGGCGGCTCGTGCAGCGGATGCAGCGGCTGCGGAGATGGTGAGATACTCGTTACCGTTAAGCGCAGGAAAGAAAAAACTGAGGAATAAATCAGTAATATATCAAGACTAAAGACAATAATTTAAATTTCTGTGAATGATAAAGTAATTTTCAGGAGATTATAATATGTATAAGACGGTTGCGACAGTTGATGGTATGATGTGTGATATGTGTGAGGCTCATATCAATGATATGGTCAGAAAAAAGTTTAATGTTAAAAAGGTAACTTCATCACATAAGAAAAATGAAACGATTATCATAAGTGAAAAACCTATCGCTAAGGATGAGTTAGAAGCAGGACTTTCGGAAATGGGGTATCATTGCACTGATGCCAAAAGTGAAGAATATAAGAAGAAAGGCTTATTTGGATTAGGCAGATAACGGAGGGCTTTTAATTTGAGTAAGATTAAGAGAATATATGCAAGTGAAATAGTTGCTGTGCCATATACAGGCAGTGAGATACAGAATTTTGAGCAGGGCGAGGCTTTTTGGGTGTATGCAGTAGATGGTAAAAAGGTTGTCCGCACACAGATTTTATCCTTATATCCTAAGAATTTATCTGATGCAATCGACCAGCTTACCCAATGTGCTGTGGATGTTCTGATATGTAGAAATTACGCCACGAAGGCTATGCTTGAGCTGAAAAAAGCAGGCTTTAAAATATATACCTTTGACGGTGGAGCGAAGGCAGCGGTCAATGCTTATGCTGAAGGAAAGCTGGAAAGTCTGTAATGTAAAAGGGCAAATTAAATATATATTTGTTAGAGATACAGATATAAAAGAAGCGGTATATAACCGCTTCTTTTAATTGTTAATATACTATATATTTTACTTCTGCTCGACTTCTATCTCAGGTTCCGCGTCATCTCCGAGGCTTTCAGCGTATTCATCAAATACATGGTCATACATGGATGGTAAACCGATAAACTCACAACCATATCTGTAACCATAGTCACCGATCTGGGTTCTGTATAAGATTTTTACTACAGATAGTATTATGTATTCGCTGTTGTCAAATTCAAGTGTGGCATTGAAGTAGTAATCGGTTGGAAGCTTGCTTACTGACATAAATCCGATGCCTGCCTTTGAAATATCAAATACTTCTATCTCTGTGTCGAGTGCGTCAATGTGGATTCCATCCTGTTTAAAAAGGTTTGATACCTCTAATTTAAGCTTGATGGGAAGTCTTTTATTTTTTCTTTTCTCGTGCATATATAACCTCCAAAAAAATAATATTTCGTTCAATCATATAGTATATTATAACAAAATTATTGTAAATAATCCATATAAATATTAAATTATTCACAAAAATTGTTTTAAATTGGATATATATGGGTATATAATAATTTATCAAGTTGTTTATGGAGGCCTTTATGAGAATCAGACTATCAGCTAAGCAGCCAAATGTTGAGAAATTTATAGACGGTGTGATTGACAGATATCATTTTGAAAAAAAGGATAAGGGGACGCTTATAAATATATATGAAAGGCTGAATGATGTAATTGCTCCAATGGCAGCATACAGGATTAACCAGCGTGTAACCGGACATAAGGTGATAGATGATAACCCTGCTGCAATTGTAGTACTTACATTAGGAAGCGGACCGGATGAGATTAAGGATAAGTATACTAAGGATGGAAAGCTCGATAAATCCTATATGTTAGACTGCATAACAAATGAAATGCTTATGAATATGTATGTGGAATTCAATCTGACCTATGCCAAATATCACAGAAGGTATGTAAAAAGATATGTATTTATCGGTGATGAAATATCTACAGAGAAGATACCTGAGCTTCTTACGGAGATATATAGTGCCGATAAGACAGGCATTGAAAGGAAAATATTTGATAAAACAAAGGCTGAAGATAAAAAAAATGATAAGAAGAGTTTAAAAAAGAACATATCTGACAGTAATGAAGTCACGGCAAAAAATAATGAAGAAAATACAGATGAAAACTATAGTGACAGCAATGTTTTCCCGGAAAAAGTATTTACAGAAGAAACAGGGGTTATAGATGCTCCGAATGTGCAGAAGAAACCTGATTGTGTATCCGCTAATAGCTATGGTGTTATGACACCTACCAAAAGTGTAGTGTTTTATGCTATTCTTACGGAAAATCCTGAGCAGATATGTGAGGGCATATGTGAGAACTGTAATAACAAAAAATGTGAAAATAATCCGGATTATGTTGAGGAGACAGAATAGGATGTTTTTCAAGTAAAATTTTGTAAAACTTTGTTATTTACTTTGATGAATAAGCATTGTATAATATCCTCATTGTGTTAGGTTTTTCGAGGAAATTGTATGCAGGGAGGAAGTAAATGAGCGAAGTTTTAATTGAACTAAAAGGTCTTAGTAAAAACTTTGGTGAGCAGCAGGTTTTAAAAGGAATAGACTTAAATATTCATAAGAATGAGTTTCTTACACTTCTTGGTCCTTCGGGCTGTGGTAAGACGACAACACTTAGAATTATAGCAGGATTTGAAGAACCGAGCAGTGGCGAGGTTATCTTCGATGGTGTTGATGTGTCTAAAATCCCGTCATACAAGAGAGAGGTTAATACAGTATTTCAGAAATATTCGTTATTCCCGTTTTTAGATGTATATGATAATGTTGCTTTTGGTCTTAAGATTAAAAAGATGGACAAAAAGCTTATCGAGCATAAGGTAAAAAGAATGCTTAAATTAGTTGGTCTGGAAGGCTTTGATAATCGTGATGTTACAAAACTGTCCGGAGGACAGCAGCAGAGAGTTGCCATAGCGCGAGCGCTTGTTAATGAACCTAAGGTTTTACTTTTGGATGAGCCGCTTGGAGCGCTTGACGCGAAGCTTCGTAAGGAGATGCAGGCAGAGCTTAAGAAGATTCAGAAGGAGGTCGGGATTACATTTATATTTGTAACACACGACCAGGAGGAAGCACTATCCATGTCGGACACCGTAGTAGTTATGCATGAGGGTATAATACAACAGGTAGGTACTCCTGAGGATATTTATAACGAGCCGGAGAACAGGTTCGTAGCAAGCTTTATCGGAGAGTCCAATATTATAGAGGCAACTATGATTAAGGATTGTCTGGTAGAATTTGATGGCAATAAATTCGAATGTGTGGATAAGGGTTTCAAGAATAACGAGGCCGTCGAGGTTGTTATCCGACCTGAAGATATAGATATAGTGAAGCCTAAGGATGCGAAGATTACGGGCAAGGTAACCTCCATAATATTTAAGGGCGTTCATCATGAGATAGTGGTTGAGACAAAGAATAGAAATTATCTGATTCATACGACAGATTATTTTGATGTAGGACTTGAGGTCGGTCTTAAATTCGGACCGGATGATATACATGTAATGTACAGGATGGATTGGGAAACCGGAGGCAAGTAGATGAAGCATTTTAAGAAAATGATTATTCCTTACATAATATGGGCGGTGATTATTGTTCTTCTTCCGCTTTTACTGATACTGCTTTATTCGGTTACCAAGGGAGGAAATGAACTGCTTAACATACAGTTTACATTTGAGAACTTTAAGAGGATGACAGAGCCGATATATGTTGCGGTATTTGTGAAGTCATTTAAACTTGGAATACTGTCCGTGGTTATATGTCTTTTACTTGGATATACACTGGCTTATTTGATAAGCGGTTTTAGTGAGAAGGTTCAGAGCGTACTCATACTTTTTGTAACAATTCCTATGTGGATTAATACTCTGCTTAGGACTTATGCATGGATTTCGCTTTTATCAGATAACGGACTTATCAATACCGTGCTTATGAAGCTTGGATTTGAACCGGTCAATATGATGTATACAGATTTCGCTGTCGTGCTTGGCTTGGTAAGTGATTTACTTCCATTTATGGTAATACCTATCTATACTTCGCTTAGTAAGATGGACCATTCTCTTATTGAGGCGGCGCATGATTTGGGAGCAAATAAATTCAAGACCTTTTGGAATGTTACATTTAAACTGTCGATACCGGGAGTTTTAAATGGTGTGATTATGACATTTCTTCTGTCGATATCCACCTTCGTCATACCGAAGCTTTTAGGTGGTGGACAGTATACACTGATTGGTAACCTTATAGAAAATCAATTTATCTCCATAGGTGACTGGAATTTCGGAAGTGCAATATCGGTTATACTTGCATTTATTATACTTATATCCATTACCTTTATGAAGAAGATTGATAAGGATGATATAGAGGAGGAGTAGCCTATGAAGAAGAAAAAAATAGGTGCCGTCCTTTACATAGCACTTTGTTTTATATTTTTATATCTGCCTATAGTGGTGACGATGATTTACTCATTTAATTCGTCTAAGTCGCTTACAAAATTTAACAGCTTTTCATTAAGATGGTATCAGAACCTTTTTGAGAGCAGCGAGATAATGCAGGCTGTATGGGTGTCGGTTTCCATAGCTGTACTTGCTACTATTATTTCTACAGTGCTTGGAACACTTACATCTATAGGCTTATCGAAGAATCGTAAGATATTAAAAGAACTTATTCTAAATGTAAATAACATACCTATTATGAATCCCGATATAGTTACGGCGATAGGACTTATGATACTTTTTTCCGCCTTTCATCTGGAAAAGGGATATCTTACCATGCTGCTCGCACATATAGCATTCTGTACACCTTATGTTATAACAAGCGTATATCCAAAGGTGAGGACTATGGATCCGAATCTGGCGAATGCAGCTATGGACTTAGGGGCAACGCCTGTCCAGGCACTTACCAAGGTTATACTTCCAATGCTTAAAGAGGGAATATTTGCTGGAGTTTTACTTGCGTTTACGATGTCCTTTGATGACTTTGTAATCTCATATTTTGTAACAGGAAATGGCGTATCGAATATATCCATAGTGGTATACAATATGACGAAGAGAACTAACCCTACGATAAATGCTTTATCTACTATAGTTATCTTGGTTTTAGTTATAACTATAGTTCTGGTAAACGCCATACCGGCGATAGCCAAAAAGAGAAGAAGGGATAAGGAGGAATTAAGAATTGAAGAAAAGTAGTTTCATTAAGAAGATAACAGGTGCAGCTATGGTTATGGCTCTTAGTATGAGTCTTCTTGCGGGCTGTGGAGGCGACAGCAAAAAGACCTTAAAGGTATACAATGCAGGAGAGTATATTGATACAGAGCTTTTGCATGACTTTGAAAAAGAGTATAACTGTAAGGTTGTATACGAAACCTTTGATTCAAATGAATCAATGTACACGAAGGTACAAAGTGGAGAGAAGTATGATGTCATAATTCCTTCTGATTATATGATAGAAAGACTTATCAAGGAGGATGCGCTTCAGAAGATTGACTGGAATCTTATACCTAATGCCTCCGGTCTGGATGAAAATGTATTAGGTCTTGCCTGCGACCCGAATAACGAGTATTCGGTACCTTATTTCTACGGAAATGTAGGTATCTTATATGATACAACGGTGGTTGATGAGGCTGATTTGAAGGCCGGCTGGGATATACTCAAGAATGAGAAGTACAAGGGAATGATTTATATGTATGACTCGGAGCGAGATTCCTTTATGATTGCGCTTAAGGCTCTCGGATATTCCATGAATACAACTGATAGGACTGAGATAGACAAGGCATACGAATGGCTTGCAGAGCAAAGGGATACTATGGAACCTGTATATGCTGGTGATGATGTCATAGATAATATGATATCGGGCAACAAGGCTCTTGCTATAGTATATTCGGGAGATGCAACTTATATTATGTCTGAAAATGAAGATCTTGCCTTCTACGCTCCGGAGGAGGGAACTAATATCTGGAATGATGCAATGATTATCACTAAGGATTGTACTGAGACAGAACTTGCTCATCAGTTTATTAACTTTATGCTGGATGAGGATAATGCTTATGCCAACACTGCCGAGGTAGGATATACCTCTCCTGTGGTAAAGGCCAGAGAGAAGGCGGCAGCAGATGATTACAAGGGAATAGATGCATATATACCTGATATGACACGAGCGAATGATGAGGTGTTCAGATATCAGGATTCAGAGACTAAGGCGTATTTTGCAGAGCTTTGGACTAAGATAAAGGCAGCGAATTAATATGGAATATCTTATTACCTTTCTCGAAGGAATAATATCATTTATATCACCCTGTATGCTCCCGATGCTGCCGATATATATTGGTTATTTTGCAGGTGCATCAGGGAATGAAAGAGAAGACAACAACAGCCACAGGCTTTCGGCATTACCCGGAGCCTGTTCCTTTGTTGCCGGCTTTACATTGATTTTCTGCCTGCTGGGTGTCTTTGCAGGTTCTATCGGTATGCTTCTTATACATTATCAGAGAATTGTAAATATAATATGTGGGGGTATAGTCATTATACTCGGACTTTCGTTTATGGAGATAATTCATCTTCCTTTTTTTGGAAAGTCTTATAAACCGGTTGAAGTAAAAAGTGTATTTTCAGCTTTTTTATTCGGTATGATTTTTTCAATAAGTATCACACCTTGTGTAGGAAGCTTCTTAGGCGCAGCGCTTATGATGGCATCTACTGCGCAGGGGGCATGGAAAGGCTTTGGTCTGTTGCTTGTATATTCACTTGGTATGGGACTGCCTTATATTATATCCGCTGTATTAATTAGTGAGTTGAAAAATTTATTTGACTTTATTAAAAAACATTATAGAATAATAAACATAATATGTGGAAGCTTTTTAATTGTAGTCGGGATAATGATGGCTGTGGGCTGGCTGAATAAGCTGCTTGCGGTACTTTCGGTTGTTTGAAGGTTTGATGAGGTAAGCAATGAATAAATATGTAAAGATAATAATATCTGTATTGGTATTGGTTATACTGCTTGCAGGTGCAACATTCGGATACCACTATCTGTCAGGCAGATATAAGTATAAAAAAACAGATAATGAAAAAACTGCTGAAAACACAGATTTAGTAAATGATACAGAAGAAGCTGTTGCAGGGGAGTCAGATGCTGTACAGGAAACGAAGCAGGAAGGTGATTCGACTGTGAGTGAGGCAGAGGATACAGAGGATTTATCTGTGAATGGTACAGATGATGAGCAGGTAATGACTGCACCGGATTTTAAGTTTTTAAATAACGATGGGGAGGAGGCACATTTGTCGGATTATTTTGGAAAGCCTGTAGTACTTAATTTCTGGGCGACATGGTGCGGTCCATGTCAGATGGAGATGCCATACTTTGATACTGCTTATCAAAAATATGGTGAGGATATTAATTTCCTTATTATAGATATTACAGATGGGAGCAGAGATACAGTTGAGAGCGCAAGAGCATTTGTAGAGGATAAAGGTTTCAGTTTTCCGATAGGCTTTGATACAGAATACGATGGTGCATACACCTATGGTGTGTCTTCGATACCAATGACATTTTTTATAGATAAGGACGGAGTGCCACAAGTGTATCAGATAGGAACAATCGATGAAGATGTGCTTAATGAACAGCTTGAGCTGCTGTTAAATTAAAATACTTTACTTTTTTTTAACTAAATGCTAAAATTGGCTTTGTAAAAATAAATTGAGCACAATTAATATATACGCGGTTTTTCGGAGAGAGTGACAGCAATTAATTAATAAAAATTACAGATATATTTGGAAGAAAGGAAATAGTATTATGCTTCAGATTAAGGGGATTAAAAAGGAATATAAAACCGGTGGACGAATACAGCTTGCACTGAATAATGTAAGCCTTGCGCTTCGTGATAATGAATTTGTAGCGATACTTGGTCCCAGTGGTTCAGGCAAGACTACACTTCTGAATATAATTGGTGGTTTGGATCGCTATAATGAGGGTGATCTTATCATTAACGGAATATCTACAAAAAAATATTCTGACAGAGATTGGGATTCTTATCGAAATCATGCGGTAGGCTTTATCTTTCAAAGCTATAATCTGATTCCTCACCAGAATGTGTTATCTAATGTAGAGCTTGCACTGACCATATCCGGCGTCTCGAAAAAGGAACGAAGAAAGAAGGCTGAGGAGGCTCTTATTAAAGTTGGTTTAAAAGATCATATGCATAAGCTGCCAAGTCAGATGTCAGGAGGTCAGATGCAGCGTGTTGCCATTGCCAGAGCGTTGGTAAATGATCCGGAAATTTTGCTTGCTGATGAGCCGACCGGTGCGCTTGATTCTGAAACAAGTGTGCAGATTATGGATTTATTAAAAGAAGTTGCAAAAGATCGTCTGGTAGTAATGGTAACTCATAACCCTGAGCTTGCAGAGCAGTATGCGAATCGTATAGTCAGGCTTAAGGATGGTGTAATTACTTCTGACACTAATCCGGTATCTGATGAAGAATTAAATGATGACGAAGCGGTGCATAAAAATATGGGTAAAAGTTCTATGTCATTTCTCACTGCTTTATCTTTAAGCTTTAATAACCTGCGTACTAAGCTTGCGAGAACCTTGCTTGTTGCTTTTGCAGGTTCTATTGGTATAATTGGTATTGCACTTATTCTATCACTCTCAAATGGTGTAGATATATATATTAAAACAGTTGAAGAGGAAACACTTAAGGAATACCCACTACAGATTACCAGTCAGGGCTTTGATTTATCATCTCTCATGCCTGAATATGCATCTGCAGATGATACTGAGGAACGAGAAGATGTAGAGGTTCAGGAGATCAAGATGGCATCCAAGGCTTTTGCTACCATTACCTCAAATGACCTGGCATCTTTGAAAAAGTATATTGACAGTCCTGAGAGTGGCATGGCTGAAGTAACTCGTGCGATAGAGTATTCTTATGGTGTGTCTCCGCTTCTCTATCAGGTAAATGGCGATATGGTGCGTCAGGTTAATCCCGACAAGACTTTTTCTGCATTAGGTTTTGGTAATACGGGTTCTATGAGCAGTATTTTATCTACTGTCAGCAGTACTAATGTTTTTTTTGAAATGCCTAAGGATACTGAACTTTATGAAGGGCAGTATGATGTAATGGCAGGACGATGGCCGCAAAATTATAATGAGTGTATAGTTGTACTTACTTCACATGGTGCATTGGCAGATGTTGCTACTTATGCTATGGGACTTCGTGACCCTGCCGAACTTGATGAGATTGTGGATGCATTTATGAGGGGAGAAGAGATAGAGATAGATACAGAGGAAAATACTTATAAATATGAAGACCTTATAGGTATTTCCTTCAAGCTGGTTAATCCGGGAGATTTATATTCTTACGATGAAAAATACAATCTATGGACTGATAAAACCGGAGACAGTGAATATATGGAAAAGCTTGTAAAAAACTGTGAGAATGTAACTATAGTCGGAGTCGTAAAGCCTAAAGAAGATGCTGTCACCACCATGCTGCAGCTTGGTATTAATTATCCTTATACTTTGTCAGAATATGTACAGCAGGAAGCTGGAAAGAGTGAGATTGTACAGGCACAGCTTGCGGATAAAGAGACTAATGTATTTACCGGAATGAAATTCGGTGAGGATGAAGAGAGAGATGAGATGGGCTTAGAGGATATGTTTGCAATAGATGAGGATAAGATGCAGGAAGCATTTAAGATAGATGAAAGTGCACTTGCCATTGATTTATCCGGTCTTGATATGTCAGATACAGATATATCTGCAGTGGTCAATCCGAGTGATTTTAATCTGGATTTTCCACAGCTTTCCTCATCAGATATAGCCGATTTATTGAGCGGTGTTAAATTCAATATGTCAGAGGAAGCACAGCAGCAGATGTTTCAGCAGATTTTAACAGGCTATTTAGCTTATACAGCAAGTGACCCATCAACAAACTATGTTAATTTACAGACGGCCATAGGTGATTATCTGCAAACTGAAAGTGCAAGACTAATAATTGCGGATAATGTCAGAGTAATCATACAGGCTTCAGGACAGCAGGTTATCAGTGCCGGAGAATTAACTTCACTTGGAACAAGTCTTATGACCGGATATTCCGAATGGGCTATAGCTAACGGATATATTACACCTGAGGATATGCAGGCACATATTGGAGATTATCTTGCTACAGAGGGAGCGCAGAATATTATTAATCAGGCGGAAACTAATATACTTAATAATCTGATGACTGTTCCTATAACTGATGAACAGTTAAATAACTTGATGGTACAGCTTTATACCGGATATTTGTCATATGCCGAGCAGAATAAGACACCGGATCCTACAAAGCTTTTGTCATCTTTTTCCGATTATTTGTCAACTCCTGAGGCTTCTGCAATAATAGCAGCAGGAGTGGCAGAAAGTCTGGATACCTCTGAGCTTGAAAGTCGTATGGCACAGATTATGGGAAGTTACTCACAGGAGGTTTCTTCAAGTCTTGCTAAGGCTATGGAATCAATGATGCAGAGTGTTATGGAGGTGCTTGGCAGTCGTATAAAGACCGGCATGGAGAGTGCTATGGGCAACATGGGTGAAAATATGCAGAATGCTTTTTCGTTTGACGAGGAAGCATTTGCAGAAGCAATTACATTAAATATGTCAGAGCAGGAGATGAGTGAGCTTTTCACAGCTTTACTTAACGAAGATTCTGCTACTTATGAGGGCAACTTGAGAAAACTCTCATATGTAGAGCAGGAAAGCCCAAGCTCTATTACTATCTATCCGATTGACTTTGAGAGTAAGGAAAAAATTAAGGAAATATTAGATGCATATAACGAACGCATGAAAGTAGAGGATGAGGATAAGGTCATTACTTATACTGATATTGTAGGCACATTAATGAGTTCTGTGACGGATATTACGAATGCCATTACCTATGTGCTTATTGCTTTTGTATCTATTTCACTTGTGGTGTCCTCTATTATGATTGGTGTCATAACTTATATCAGCGTGTTGGAACGCCGTAAGGAAATTGGTATACTGCGAGCTATTGGTGCATCGAAGCATAATATCTCACAGGTTTTCAATGCGGAGACATTTATAATTGGTCTGCTTGCCGGCATTATGGGTATTGTTGTAACGATTATTTTAATTGTACCAATCAACCATATTATTGCATCATTTACGGAACAGCCTATCAGGGCGGCACTTCCTATTTCGGGTGGCATAGCTTTGATAATTCTTTCCGTAATTTTGACTTTAATTGGTGGTATAATACCGTCACGAAAGGCAGCAAAGAGTGACCCTGTTGCAGCTCTGCGTACAGAATAATTCGCCCTTGGGGACGGGGGTTAGGGGCGAACATCCCGCCACTAACCCCCGTCCCCTTGGGAAAACAAAATAAAAAAAGGAGAATCAGACATGGATATTTTGGAAGCGATTGAAAAACGACATTCAGTAAGAGTTTATAAGGATAAACCGATTTCAGAGGATGTAAGACAAAAACTTGATGCATTTGTGGAGGAGTGCAGAAAGGATAGCGGAATTGGTATAAGAGTGGCTTATGATACACCGGAAATCTTTGGTTCGGGAATCGCTCACTATGGCAGTTTCAAGAATGCTAACAATGTTATAATTTTATCCGGTGATAAGGATGAGGATGTAGATGAGAAGTGTGGATATTATGGTGAGAAGATAGTTTTATATGTGCAGACACTCGGACTTAATTCATGCTGGGCTGCTCTTACCTACAGCAGAGGCAAGGTAAGAAAGATGCTTGATGATGGAGAGAAACTATGTGTGGTAATAGCCTTTGGATATGGCGAGACAGATGGAGTAGAGAGAAAGAGTAAAAGTATCGAGGAGGTTGTAGCCTCAAAGGGAGATATGCCGGACTGGTTCAGAAAAGGAGTGGAGGCAGCGCTTCTTGCACCGACTGCAGTTAATCAGCAGAAGTTCAAATTCGGAATTAAGGATGGAAATCCTGTAGCTGTCGTAGCAGGCAGAGGACCTTGCAATAAGGTGGACTTGGGTATTGTTAAGTATCATTTTGAGGTGGCTTCAGGAAGGAAGGTTGAGTAAAAATATTTAGGCGAAAATACATAACAAAGTATCTTTGCCCTTCCCCCAGTTCCTGAGGGCAAAAAAAGATTGATTTATAATGTAAATTGTGCTAAACTATGCGAATGAAAATTATATATATAGGTAGTCGGTGCCGATAGACTGTAATTACTTTTATAAAATTGCTGCATATTCCGGTCTTGACGTTAAAAGGGAAGCAGGTGTGAATCCTGCACGATCTCGTCACTGTATTTGAGGAGTATAGGATATAGGTGAGATTATGTTAAAATAGCATATTCATTACAACCACTGACAATCTTTTGTTGGGAAGGTATATCTTGTATGATGATACATAAGCCAGGAAACCTGCCGATTACTTGGTACAGGAATTAAATTTCCGGATTACGAGGCATTAATCGTACCGTATGAATACATAATTTAACGTATTCTTTTTTGTTATGCCTTTTACTTTTGTAAAAGGTTTTTTCTTTGTGTGTTCTAATGCTTTTTTTGCTTTGTTGGTTCAGAGTTTTAAGACTGTACATATCCCAATTAATATTATATTATACAGGAGGACAATTAATTATGAGAAAGAAACTTTTGGCGCTTGCACTCGCAGGCTGTATGGTATTTGCAGGAGGCTGCGGTAATGATGCTTCGGATAATGATACTACCGCATCAGAGACTGAAACTACAGTGGAGGAAGATACAGTGGAAGATACTACGGAAGAAATAACAGAAGAAGCTTCTGCTGATGATGCAGAAGAGGAAGATGAGGAGGATTACACTACAGGTGATGCAAGTCTTGATAATCCTTTAAATCAGGATGATATAGGAGAGTCAGAGCTTCTTGTTGTAAGCTTCGGTACAAGCTTTAATGATAGCCGCAGACTTACCATAGGTGCTATAGAGGGAGCGCTTGCAGGAGCATTTCCTGATTATAGTGTACGTAGAGGCTTTACAAGCCAGATTATCATAGATCATGTTAAGAGCCGTGATGATGTGGATATTGATAATGTAGGAGAAGCACTTGACAGAGCTGTAGATAATGGTGTTAAGACTCTCGTTGTTCAGCCTACTCATCTTATGAGTGGTTATGAGTATAACGACCTTGTAAATGAAATCGCTGAGTATTCAGATGCTTTTGATACAATCAGTATAGGTGAGCCACTTCTTACTTCTGATGAAGATTTCAAGGCTGTAGCGGAGGCTATAGTTTCTGCAACAAGTGAATATGATGATGGTGAGACTGCTATATGCTTCATGGGACATGGCACTGAGGCAGATTCAAATGGTGTATATGCGCATATGCAGGAAGTGATGGATGAGCTTGGCTATGAGAATTATTTTATTGGTACTGTAGAGGCGACTCCAAGTCTTGATGATTTGATTGCTGCTGTAGGAGAGGGCGAGTATAAGAGAGTTGTTCTTGAGCCTCTTATGGTTGTTGCTGGTGACCATGCTAATAACGATATGGCCGGTGATGATGAGGATTCATGGAAGTCAACATTTGAAGCAGAAGGCTATGAGGTTGTGTGTATATTAAAGGGACTTGGCGAGTTTGAGGATATCCAGAATCTTTATATTAAACATGCTCAAGAAGCAATAGATAAGATTAACTAAGAGGAATGTCATTATGAAAAAGATATTTAGTAATATTATAATTGTTTCATCTGTTTTGATTTTTGGATTGACAGGATGTTCTTCGAATAAGGAGAATGATGCAACAACTGTTAGTGAAACTGAGGTAACGGAGGAAGCGACGATAGGTGATGCAGCAAGTGTGGATGTATTAGGAGATTCTTCTGAGGATGAGTCGGATGATGTGTCAGATAAGGTTGCAGATGCTTCTGAGATGACTACTATAGATGAGGTTGTTGAGGAGGGTATGGTGCCTATATATGCAGACCAGATTAATGATGGTGTGTACGAGGTTACTGTATCTTCAAGCTCATCTATGTTCAAGATTGTAAGCTGTGAGCTTACTGTAGAGGATGGCGAGATGACTGCCTTGATGAATATGAGTGGGACAAGTTATCTCTATCTGTATCCGGGAACAGGCATTGAGGCTGCAGGCGCAGATGAGGCTGACTATATAGAATTTATAGAGAATGAAGAAGGCAATCATAGCTTTGAGTTCCCTGTTGATGCTTTAGACGAGGGAATTCCTTGTGCGGCATACAGCAAGAATAAGGAAAAATGGTATGACAGAACAATTCTTTTTAGAGTTGATTCACTTCCGGTAGAAGCATTTAAGGAAGGGGTATTTACAACTGTATCATCACTTGAATTAGAAGATGGAACATATTCGGTAGAGGTAAGTCTTGCAGGTGGTTCAGGCAAGGCGAGTGTTGATTCGCCGACAAATTTACTCATAGAAAATGGAGATGTGACAGCAACTATTGTATGGAGCAGCTCTAACTATGACTATATGCTTGTAAATGATGAGAAGTATCTTCCGATTAATACCGAGGGTAATTCTGTATTCGAAATTCCTGTAACAGTGTTTGATAGAAATATAAAGGTTATAGCAGATACAACAGCTATGAGTGAGCCGCATGAGATAGAATATACCCTTAATTTTGATTCCTCGTCAATTAAGAATATTGAAGAATAATAGCAAAATGAAGAAAATGAGTATTCAAAATAATAAGAGATTGTTAAAATTAATATATACATATATGTTTGTTTTGTTGCTGACAGTTTTATCTGCCTGCGGTAAGGAGATAAATGAGGAACGGAATGATAATTCATCAGGTGATGCTGAAGTCATAGAAGATACATTAGGAAATGAAATTATTTCAGGTGCCCCTGTGATAGACGGTTTGACCTGTATTGAGAAGCTTCCTTTGGACTATGCAGTATATTTTGATATTTACAGATATGAGGGCGGTTATTCTTTAATCTGTGTAGGTGATGGAAGGAGTTATCTGGTTATACCTGAAAATGCAGATATACCTGAAAATACAGATGATTATTTTATAATCAGAAAACCCCTGAATAATATCTATCTTGCGTCATCGGCATCAATGGCATTATTTGATTCAATGAATGCACTTGATACCATAGGAATGACCTCCCTTGAAGCTGATGCATGGTATGTTGATAATGTAAGACAGGCTATGGAGGACGAAGAGATTTTATTTGCCGGTAAATATTCTGAGCCTGACTATGAGCTTTTGCTTGATGAGGAATGTTTGCTTGCGATAGAGAATACCATGATACTTCATACGCCGGAGATTCAGGAGAAGCTTGAGGAGCTTGGTATTACTGTATTTATCGACTGCTCAAGCTACGAGGATCATCCGCTTGCAAGGACTGAATGGATTAAGGTATATGCGGAGCTTACAGACAGACAGGATGAGGCTTTAAGCTTTTTCGAGGAGCAGAAAAAATATGTCACTGAGCTTTCTGACTATGAAAGCACGGGTAAGACTGTCGCATATTTTTATGTCAGCGAGTCGGGTTCTGTGATAGTAAGAAAGTCAGAAGACTATATACCTAAGATGATAGAGATAGCAGGTGGCGATTATATATTTGATGATTTGGGAAGTGATGAGGCATCAGCCTCCTCAAGTACAAATGTAACTATGGAGGAGTTCTATAATACTGCCAAAGATGTAGATTATCTGATTTATAATTCTACTATTGATAATCCGCTCCACAGTGTGGACGAGCTTATAGAGAAAAATGCCTTGTTTACGGATTTTAAAGCTGTTCAAAATGATAATGTATGGTGTACTGAGAAGAATATGTTTCAGGCAACGGATGTAATCGGAAGTATTATCAATGATTTTCATACGGTTTTTACCGATGAAAATGCAGAAAAGCTTGATTTTATGTATAGGATACATTAGTTCTTTGAGAAATTGAGCACACTCAATTTGCTATAAGTATTGATAAGGTATATAATCACATAAAAAGGAAATATTTGTTTATGAAAGAAAAGAGTTATTTGAATAATAGTTATAATTCAAAATGTAAGATAAGGTATACCTTGTTCTTTTTTTTCATGTTTGTTTTGTTTGCGGTTATTACGGTTTTAAATATTAATATTGGTTCGGTGAATATTTCGGTGCCTGAGATTTTTAAGATTATTTTTTTGAAGCAGGGAGATAAGGGATATTATAATATTATATGGCATATCCGTCTTCCGAGGATTTGTATGGCTGCGCTTTTGGGCGGAGCTTTGTCTCTGTCGGGACTTCTTCTACAAATATTTTTTAATAATCCTATTGCCGGACCTTATATACTTGGTATATCCTCAGGTGCAAAGATGGTTGTCGCACTTACGCTTATTGTATTTCTTGACAGGTTCGGAAGTGTGTCGTCTATTATTCTTATACTTGCTTCATTTATCGGAGCTATGATTTCCATAGGATTTATTCTTTTACTTTCAAAATATATCAAATCTATGTCAGTATTGCTCATAGGCGGAATTATGATTAATTACATATGCTCGGCAATTACTGATTTTATAGTTACTTTTGCAAGTGATGCAGATATAGTCAACTTAAGGGGCTGGTCACTCGGAAGCTTTTCTGCTTCTAACTGGAGAAATTTTCATATAGCATTTGTCTTAGTTATAGTTACATCTGTAATTATATTTCTGCTGTCAAAACCTATAAGCGCTTATCAGCTTGGAGAAGCCTATGCGAAGAGCATGGGCGTAAATATACGAACATTTCGTGTTGTGCTTATACTTCTGTCGAGTATACTGTCAGCATGTGTTACTGCATTTGCAGGACCGATATCCTTCGTCGGAATAGCAGTTCCGCATCTGGTAAAACGAGGTCTTGGAACGACGAAGCCGATTATTGTGATTCCTGCATGTTTTATAGGCGGAGGAATTTTTTGTATGTTCTGTGACCTTATTGCAAGGACGATGTTTGCACCGACGGAGCTTAATATAAGTACGGTGACAGCGATATTTGGAGCACCGATAGTTATAGCTATGCTTCTTAGCAGAAAGAGAAATAAGCAGTAGGTATAATATTTATTTTTGTATATAGTGAGTTTGTTTTATGATTCGGAGGTGGTTGATGTTATGTATCATATTCATACTGAGGGATTAACAGTCGGGTATGGAGATGTATCTTTAATAAAAGATATAGGATTTTCTGTAGGTAAGGGTGAGATACTTACATTAATAGGACCCAATGGTTCAGGCAAGTCAACCATATTAAAAAGCATAACTAAGCAGCTCGCTACGATTGCCGGAGCAGTCTATATAGATGAAGAGGAGCTTAAGAATATATCGTATAAAAATCTGGCGGAAAAGCTGTCAGTTGTCCTTACGGAGAGGATACAGACTGAATATATGACCTGTTATGATGTTGTGGCACTTGGCAGATATCCATATACGGGAAGAATGGGAATCTTAAGTGATGAAGATAGGCAGATAGTAATTGAGTCAATGAAGAAGGTTGATGTGGATTCTCTTATTGACAAAGACTTTGAAAAAATAAGTGATGGACAGAAGCAGCGTGTTCTTCTTGCCAGAGCTATATGTCAAAAAACGGAGATTATTGTATTGGATGAGCCGACTTCATTTCTTGATATAAAGTATAAGGTTCAGCTGCTTAACATACTTCGTACAATGGCTAAAGAGGAGAATATAACTGTCATTATGTCGCTGCATGAGATTGATCTTGCTAAGAAGATATCTGATAAAATACTCTGTGTAAAGGGCAATGTTATATCTTATTTTGGAAAACCTGAGGAGGTTTTCAAGAAAGCTATAATTAAGGAGATTTTTGATATAGATGATGAGGAGTTTGAGGTGTATTTTTCGGGTACGAGGTTTTTTGATGTTTTTAAGGAAGGATAGGGTATGTCGAAGGTAATTATGGTTCAGGGCACTATGTCAAGTGTTGGAAAAAGCTTAATAGTGGCAGGACTTTGCAGGATATTTAAACAGGATGGATACAAGGTATGTCCGTTTAAGTCGCAGAATATGGCTCTTAATTCATATATTACTGCTGACGGTCTTGAGATGGGGCGTGCACAGGTAATGCAGGCAGAGGCAGCAGGCATAGAGCCTGATGTTGCTATGAATCCTATACTTCTTAAGCCGACAAGTGATGTTGGCTCACAGGTAATTGTAAATGGTAAAGTTATCGGTAATATGAAAGCCAGAGAGTATTTTGAGTATAAGAAGAAATTAGTTCCTGAGATTATGAAGGCATATGAGAAGCTTAATAAGGAGTATGACATTATAGTTATCGAAGGAGCAGGAAGCCCGGCAGAAATAAATCTTAAAGATAATGATATAGTAAATATGGGTATGGCTAAGCTTGTTGATGCTCCGGTTATCCTGGTTGGAGATATAGATAGGGGAGGGGTATTTGCTCAGCTTCTTGGAACGCTTATGCTGCTTGAGGATGATGAGAGAGGCAGGGTGAAGGGACTGGTTATCAATAAATTCAGAGGGGATAAGAGTATACTTGATTCCGGCATTACTATGCTTGAGAAAAGGAGTAATGTAGATGTAGTCGGAGTAGTGCCATATATGAGGCTTAACCTTGAGGACGAAGACAGTCTGACAGAGAGATTTGAAAAAAATAACAGATTAGAAAAAAGTGACAAAGAACAAAAAAACATTGTAGAGAGAATAGAGAATTATGTAGATAAAAATGCGAAGAGTATAAGTGAAAATCATGATAAAAACAAGGACATTGGAATAATAGATATAGCTGTTATAAAGCTTCCGCATATATCTAACTTTACGGATTTTAATGTGCTCGAGCAGACAGATGTAGTTAATATCCACTATGTCACAAATTTATGTGAGCTTGGTAGGCCTGATATGATTATACTTCCCGGAAGCAAGAATACTATAGACGATATGAAGTGGCTAAGGAAGACCGGACTTGAGACTGCAATAAAGAAGCTGGCGTGTATAGAAAATAGCGAAATAGATAAAAAAGATTTAAACGGAATTAGTAATGCAAAGGATGTAATAACTTCGGGAGTAACAATATTTGGAATCTGTGGCGGATATCAGATCCTTGGAAATATGATTAATGATGAGAGCGGACAGGAGGAAGGCGGTCAGATAAAAGGTATGGGACTTCTTCCTGTTGATACATATATCAGTAAGGAAAAAACTTGTAAGCAGATAAGAGGAAAGTTTGGCAATCTGACTGGTGTATTTGAAGCATTATCAGGAAAAGATTATGAGGGTTACGAGATACATATGGGTGTATCAATATGCGAAGAAGATATGATTTACGATGATGAAATGAAAGATAAAGAAAAGACGGATTATATTAATACGATTGATAATCCTGTGATTCAGAATGGAAATATATACGGAACTTATGTACATGGCATATTTGATAAGGGAGAAATCACCTCTTCAATCATAAAAGCTTTGGCTGATAGGAAGAATATAAAACTTGACGATATTGATATAAGAAGTTACGGTGATATAAAGGAATCAGAATTTGACAAGCTTGCGGATACTTTAAGAGAGTTTATGGATATGGATAGGATATATGAGATTATGGAAGAAAAATAATAAAAAAGCAATGTTAAAGAAAAAATTGGAAAATATATTATTTAATGTTATAATAATAAATATTTTTAGAAATATAAATTTAATTAGTCATATTATATTATATAATAGGTGATTGTATAATGAAAAAGAAATTAAAGGTTATATATTTATTTTTTATATTAATTGTTATTTCTTGTTTTTTTATAGTTATTTCTGGAATTAAAAAAGAATTCTTTGAAGATTTTGTGATTAATGATGCTTATAATTATAATGCTAATAGTATGGAATACCAAGATAATATATGGAATATTAAGGGAGAGGATCCATATATTGTTTTTGATAATGTCAATAAGTATATATGTAGAATTGATATAAATATTAAAAATAATGGTAACTATGTAGGCATGATGCTTTATTATGATACAGGCGGAGGATTCAAACAGGAGGAAATGATATATGTAGAAGGAGGTAGCGAAGGGGCTTATTATGTTTATCTGAAAGAACATATATTATCTTTGAGGCTGGATTTTGAAGATATTTCTGATGATGATGTAATTTCTGATATAGCAATTGTTCTGCATAGTGGAGATGAATATTTAAAAAGTAAAAAAATTATTTTTTTTGTTTCCTTATTTTTTATGCTTTTATTGTGTAGTTTTGAAATTTTTTATGATATTTTTATTAATAAATCAGATATCAAAATTGCATCAATTAAAATTATAATTATTTCTATTTTTTTAAGTATGTCTGTTAAATCATTATTAATTGTCTCGTTTAGTATGAAAATAATAATTTGGCTGATAAATATTATAGTAGTCTTGACTTGTATGTTTTTAAAGGATAAATATTATGAAAATGCTTAAGATTTTTTAGTAGAGGAATAGGCAAATGAATAATGTAAAAAAAAATAACCAAGAAAAAATTTTTTATGTATGTCTTTTAATGGGATGTTTTTTTATGTATTTTCTTTGGGCTAATGTAATCCCATTTGATGCTGGACCTGATGAGCACATGAGATATCAAATCCCTGAGTTTATATATAAATATGGATATTTACCTCATGGTGGTGATGAAAGAATAAGGGATGATATATGGGGGATTTCATATGGATTTACTCCCATACTTAGTTATATTGTAAGTGCTTTCTTTATGAAAGTTACAAGTTTTTTTACAACATCTTCAAAAGCATTAATATTATCGGCTAGATTGATGAGTGTTTTTTTCTCAACAGGAACAGTATATTTTAGTATTAATATAGGAAAAAAGCTTTTTAATGGTGCATTTAAATATACTTTTGTGGTAAGCGTCGCTTTATTGCCACAGTTTGTGTTTATATCATCATATGTTAATAATGATGCTTTTGGAATTTTTACTGTGGCTTGGGTTGTATATGCTATGATATTGGCCAATGAAAAAAAATGGAATTTTAATTCTTGTGCATTTTTGGGGGTAGGTATTGGCTTTTGTGCTTTATCATACTATAATTGCTACGGTATTATTTTAATTGCTATAATATACGCTGTATTTTCTGTTATAAATAATAAAGATATTGATAAAAAAATAATGTTTATTTTTATAAGAATACTATGGGTAGGAGGGGGGGCTTTTGTTATAGCGGGATGGTGGTTTATAAGAAATGCAATTATTTATGATGGTGATTTTTTAGGAATGAGAACAAGCAATGAATATGCAGAAAAGTATGCTTTAGAGCCATTTAAACCATCTAATCGTGCAACCCCACATAATATAGGTTTGCCTTTAAAGGAAATGCTGATTGGAAGAAAGTGGATAGAATCTTCGGTTAAAAGCTTTATTGGAATGTTTGACGCGTTGACTGTTCCGTTGGAGCAATGGAGTTATAATTTGATTTATATTGTGACGGTAATTGGAATTATAGGAAGCTTAATACCTAAGAAAGTAACTGGAAACAATAATAAGATGGTAAGCGTTGTACTTATATTATGTTGTTATTTAATGTGCGGAATAACTATCTTTTTAAGTTTATATTATTCGTATTTCAGTGATTTTCAACCACAAGGAAGATATTGCTTGCCTATGCTTATAACATTAAATATATTGTTGAATTATGGTTGGGATTCCTTGACATACAGATGTAAATATTTTGTTAGAAATTTTATAGCTTTTTTGATAGTGATTGTGTATTGTGTTATAATTGCATATGCTATATACAATATAGTAATACCTGTTTATATACGATGATTTATAATAAAGTATTTAACATAATAAAAAATTTTTTAAGGTGATATTATGAAAATTGATGGAAAAAATATTTATTTAAGCAGCATAACATATAATGATACGGATGATATAATAAATTGGAGAAATAAAGACTTTGTACGAGATTGTTTTATATATAGAGAAATCTTTACAAAAGAAATCCATAATAACTGGATGAGAACAATGGTAGAGACAGGAAAAGTTATGCAATTTATAATATATACTATGCTTGATAATAGAAAAATTGGCTCAGTATATATTAGAGATATTGATAAAAGAAATAAAGAATGTGAATTTGGAATTTTTATTGGAGAAGAAGAGTATATAGGAAAAGGCTACGGCCATGAAGCTACGGATTTGCTGTGTGAATATACTTTTTCTAAGTTGGGCATTAATAGAATTTTTTTGCGTGTTTTGGCGGATAATGAAAGAGCAATTAAAACTTACAAGAAATCAGGATTTATAGAGGATAAAAAAAATGATGTTGTAATTATTGATGATGAACCTGTAGAAGTCATATTTATGTCAAATATAATTTAGATTATGGTAACAATAAATAATTAAGGAGAAAGATGAAAATGAAAAAGAAGATATCGTTTGTGATTCCATGTTATTGTTCTGAAAACACAATAAAAGAGGTAGTGGATGAAATTGATAATACAATGATTAAACAGGATTTATATGTTTATGAAATTATTCTTGTAAATGATTCTTCACCTGATGGAACCTTTGATACTATAAAACAAATATGTGAAAATAATGTTAATGTTATTGGCATTGATATGGCTAAGAATTTTGGACAACATTCTGCTTTGATGGCTGGGTTCAGTCTTTCAAATGGTGAAATAGTTGTATGTTTAGATGATGATGGACAAACTCCTGCTGATGAAGTTGGTAAGCTACTTAATAAAATTGAAGAAGGGTATGATGTTGTATACGCTAGATATAGTGAAAAGAAACATTCAAAATTCAGAAATTTTGGAAGTAAAGTTAATAAAACAATGACAGAGCAATTGTTAGGGAAACCAAAAAATTTATATGTATCGAGTTATTTTGCAGCAAGACGATTTGTTGTAGATGAGATGTTAAAGTATCGTAATGCATATCCATATGTTATTGGACTTGTATTAAGGACTACTAATAAGATATGTAATGTTGATGTAATGCATAGAGAGAGAAAGAGTGGAGCATCTGGATATTCATTAAAGAAATTAACATCATTATGGATAAATGGTTTTACATCATTTTCGGTTAAACCTCTGAGATTTTCGACATGTTGTGGATTGATCGTAGCAATTTCTGGATTTATATATGCTATATGGACTATCTTTAATAAATTTATTAATCCTGATGTACCATTAGGATGGAGTTCAACGATATCAATTATACTGATTATTGGTGGAATGATTTTACTTGTTTTGGGAATGATAGGTGAATATATTGGGCGTATATATATATGTATAAATAACTCACCTCAGTATGTTGTACGAGAAGTTATTATGAATAAATAAAGACAAAGTAATTGATATTTATAGATATTAAATGAGTATTCAATGTTATATACGACATTTATACAACATGTTTTTAATGATATTATTAGCGATTAAAAATCAGATGTGCTAAAAAGAGTAAAAGTACAATAATTGTAATTATTATGCTTCTTGCACAGCATTTATTTATATGGTAAAATGATATAGAAAGCGATATATCGCTTGCGTAAAAATTTTATTATGGGAGGTTAAAAGAATGGGTGTTAATCGTTTTGTGTTGAATGGAATTTCTTATCATGGACATGGTGCTATAAATGAAATTCCGGGGATTATTAAATCAAAAGGCTTTAAGAAGGCATTTGTTGCGTCTGATCCTGATTTGATAAAGTTCGGGGTTACCGCAAAGGTTACAGATTTATTGGATAAGAATGGAATTGCTTATGAGATTTATTCTGACATTAAGCCGAATCCAACTATAGAGAATGTAAAAAGCGGTGTAGAAGCTTACAAGGCTTCAGGTGCCGACTTTATGATAACTATAGGAGGTGGTTCTTCAATGGATACCGGTAAGGGTATCGGAATTATTGTCAATAATCCTGAGTATGCGGATGTTCGTTCATTGGAAGGCGTTGCTCCTACTAAGAATCGTACTGTATTCACAATCGCAGTTCCGACTACCGGCGGTACCGGAGCAGAATCAACAATCAATTATGTAATTACCGATGTTGAGAAGAAGCGTAAATTCGTATGTGTAGACCCTAATGATATTCCTGATATTGCTGTAGTTGATCCTGATATGATGGCAAGTATGCCTAAGGGACTTTCTGCTTCGACAGGTATGGATGCGCTTACACATGCTATTGAGGGATATACAACGGCTGCTGCTTGGGAGCTTTCCGACTGCCTTAATCTTGAGGCAATCAAGCTCATTGCTAAGAATTTAAGAAAGGCTGTAGATAATGACCCTGATGGTCGTGAGGGTATGGCTCTTGCACAGTATGTAACAGCTATGGCATATTCAAATGTAGGTCTTGGTATAGCACATTCTATGGCACATACACTCGGTGCTGTATATGATACTCCACATGGAGTAGCCTGCGCTATGATGCTTCCTATAGTTATGGAATTTAATGCGGAGGCAACAGGTGATAAGTTCAAATATATTGCAGAAGCATTTGGAGTAGATACTTCAAATATGAGTCAGGATGAATATAGACAGGCTGCGATTGATGAAGTAAGAAAGCTTTCCGTAGATGTTGGTATTCCTACTAAGTTAGACAAGCTTAAGGAAGAGGATTTGGATTTCCTCTGCGAGTCTGCAGCAGCAGATGCTTGTGCACCGGGCAATCCAAAGCCTGCAAGCTTAGATCAGTTCAGAGAGATGTTTAAGAAGCTTATGTAAGATGTGAGGTATACATATGAAGATAGAAGATTTTGCAGATATGACACAGTTCGAAGCGATTATGAGCAATTGGGCGAAGGCCACAGGACTTGCCACAGTAGCCGTAGATGCTGATGGAAAATATATCTCAGACTGCTATAACTTTACTGATTTTTGTATTAAACTTACACGAGGCAGTGCAGAGGGATGCAGAAGATGCGAGAAATGCGATGCTGAGGGTAAGGGCGTATATCATTGTCATGCAGGTCTTGTGGACTTTGGAATACCACTTGAGCTGGCTGACGGAACTGTACTTGGTTCAGTTATCGGAGGACAGGTGCTTCCTATGAATCCTGATGAGGATCAGTTCAGGGCAACCGCAAGAGAACTTGGCATAAACGAGGATGAGTATATAGAAGCATTAGGTAAGGTAAATATCAAAACTGAAGAAGAAATAAATGCATCTGCAACTCTTCTTGGCCAGGTTATGAATAATTTTATAAACTCTGAGTACAACTCAAAGTACAACGGAACACTGATAGAGAGTCTCAAGGACGGAATCAAGCAGTGTGATGAGTATGTAAGCAATATAAAGAGTGATACTAAGAATCTGGATGCCATTCAGAAGAAGCAGAATATACTTGCTCTTAACGCAAGCATAGAAGCCGCAAGAGCCGGAGAGGCAGGACGAGGCTTTACTGTCGTAGCAAATGAGGTCGGCAAGCTTGCAAAAAGCTGTACTGAGCTTAACAAAGAGATATCGTCCAGTGTAAACAGTATATCGCAGGTTATTCATCATCTGACAGAGCTTAAGATTGAAGAACATTAATTAGATTTTACGAGCGATGCACCGAAAGGTGCATCGTTTTTTTGTGTATTTATCATGCTATGTATTCATTATATTCTTTCTCAAAGGCGAAAACTGAATATAAAACATATAGTGCCCAAACAAGAGATATCAATCCTGAATATGCACCAAAGTTCAGAAAATTAAGTATTGCTCTTAAACCAAACAGAGCACCGAACGCAATTGCCGCTTTTTTGCTTTTAAATATATGTATGGATATGGCACAAGCAATTATAATTGATGTGGAAAAAAACTGCATTATAGGATTGATAATAAGTACATCATCATCCAAATTAATTTCTCCACCTGCTGCTATACTGAGTATTAGGATTATAAGGTTTGTAAATGAAATAAAATATAAAAAAAAGCAAGTGACAGTCATATGTTTTTTTACATCATCTGAGCATACATTTTTGAAAAATTCATTTTTTGAAATCTGATTTGCTTTTGGCTGTAAAGAATATGATGGATATGATGAATTATTCCACGAACTTTTAAGATTTACTTGGTTTGATGAATTAAAATTATCATTTTTTATTATATTTCCACATACGAAGCAACTGGTCGAATTGTCCGGTATCTCAGTGTTACACATTTTGCAAATCATAATTATTCTCCCCTTTGATTTTCTATATAAACAGTATATAAAAAAATATAAAAAAAGTCTATAAAAATATAATAAATTGATTTAAAAAGAAATGTTTTGATTATATTTATTTTAATTAGTAATGGTTTGTGATAAAATATCTGAGAGACGATTAATGTATTTTTGCTTTTCGGATATTGAGTTGATACAGGTATAAAAATGAATGAAAAATATGAAAAGAAAAACTCAAATGACAGAATCCTGTTTGAAGATATTCTATCAGGTAAAATTAATATTACTCAACCTGACAGTACATATTATGCTTCTGTAAAAAAACATTGGGATAATGCAGCAAAGCCGCTCGACAGTCTTGGTGTATTTGAAGATATTACTGCAAGGATGGGAAGTATATTCGGAACGGCTGATTTAAAGCTTGATAAGAAGGCTGTTATTGTTATGTGTGCGGACAACGGTATAGTTGATGAAGGTGTAAGCCAGTGTGGCTCTGAGGTGACTCTGGCGGTGGCTTCGGCTATGGGAGAAAATAAGTCCTCTGTATGCAGGATGGCAGCAGTTAATAATACTAAGATTATCCCGGTTGATATAGGTATAAAGTCGGATGAAAAGATATCCTGTGTGCTTGACAGGAAGGTTGCCAATGGTACACGGAATTTTGCCAAAGAGCCTGCCATGACAGAAGAGGAATTGTGTCATGGTATACAAGTGGGTATGGATATGGTGTTGCATTGTAAAAACGAAGGATATTCTATAATCGGAACAGGCGAGATGGGTATCGGAAATACGACTACCAGCAGTGCTGTTGCGATTGCAATTTTGTTGAGTGATAATTCGATGGATAAATTAGACAAGACAAAGAATATCGGTAATTCTGATAATCGTGATATTAATTCAAAAATAGATTTTTATATGGAATCATATGTGAACAAATTAGTAGGTCGTGGAGCAGGGCTTAGCGATGAGGGCTTGGAAAAAAAGAAAAGTGTAATATGTAAGGCATTAAAAAAATACGAGCTTTATAAATCAGATACAGATATACTTACCATACTTCAAACTGTAGGAGGTTTGGATATTGCCGGCTTGGTCGGTGTTATAATTGGCGGAGCAGTTTATCATATTCCGATTGTTTTGGATGGAGTAATAAGTGCTGTGGCGGCTCTTGTTGCGGTTAGACTTTTTCCGAATGTACAGGATTATATATTTGCATCACATATGGGAAAGGAACCGGCTGTAAAAAATATATTGGACGAACTTGGATTAAAACCTGTTATATATGGTGAGCTTGCACTTGGCGAGGGTACGGGAGCAGTAATGATGTTCTCCCTGCTTGATATGGTACTGTCACTATATAATGAGCAGACAACCTTTGATGATATTAAGATAGAGGCATATAAGAGATTTGTATGATGATTTTGGTTTATGGCGGAAGCGGAAGTGGGAAGTCTGCATTTGCTGAGAAGAGGATAACTGAATTAAAAGAAAACCGAGTATCACTTTATTATCTTGCAACAATGCGGGTATACGGTGATGAGGATAGAGAGCGTGTGAGGAGTCATAGGATGCTTCGTAAGGACAAGGGTTTTATAACCATTGAACAGCCAAGAAATATATGCAATGTAGCTGAAAGGTTGGATGATGAAAAAGGTGATGTATTACTTGAATGTATGTCTAATCTGGTTGCTAATGAGATGTTTCAAACTGAGGAAGCAGTTGAAGGATTAGGCGAAGAGCATGCTGATAATGCTAATGATGGACATTATATGGATGATAAATCAATTTTTTATAAAGGTGTTGTTACAAAGATAAAAAATGATATTGTAGCTTTAAAAAAAAGCTGTGATAACTTAGTGGTTGTTTCAAATAATGTATTTGAAGATGGTGTTATATATGAGCCGGATACTATGAAATACATAAAAGCTTTGGGAGATATAAACAGATATTTAGCCAAACTTTCCGATGAGGTGTGGGAGGTTGTGGCAGGTATTCCGATAAGGATTAAGTAGTTTTTATAAATAGGATTAGAATTACGAAAGATAATTTAGTAATTATTTAATGCAATTTTATGAAATTAAAGGTGTTTAATAAAAGGATAAAAGAATGGAATTAATAAAAGCATTATGTATAGCGTTTTCAATATATTCAAAAGTTCCCGTACCGCAATTTAAGTGGGAGGAAAAAGATATGAGATATCACTTGATATTCTTTCCGTTTGTGGGTGCTTTGATAGGTGGACTGGTTTTTCTTTGGAATTATATATGCTACAGATTTGATATTGGAATAATTACATATACATGCATAGGTGTTGCGATACCACTCATTATAACAGGTGGATTTCACATAGATGGTTTTATGGATACGATGGATGCGCTGAAATCCTATAAAAGTAAAGAAGAAAAACTTGAGATAATGAAGGATGCACATATTGGAGCATTTTCGGTTATTATGCTGGTTGTCCGGGGACTTGTATTCATGGGCGCATTTGCAGAAATCAGTGAAGATGCTATAGGTATATTTGCTTGTATATTTATTTTGTCAAGAGCACTCAGTGCCATAGTGGTTATATCCTTTAAAGGGGCTAAGGAAGATGGAATGCTTCATACATTTTCGGATAGTGCGACTTCAAGACAGGCGGTTTTAAAGGTCATACTCAGCATAGAGCTTATATTGTGCGCTGCTGTTATGATGTGGCAGAATGTTAAATTGGGTGTTATAATCGTTGTGGTATCACTTTTATATCTTTTGTATTATTGGTGGAAAATCCGAAAAGAATTTGGCGGCATCACAGGAGATACGGCCGGATACTTTGTAGTATGTCTTGAGGTTATTCTGGCGGTAGTCATAGCTGTTTATGAGATGGTATTATAATTGGACAAAGAATTTGTTAATATGTATAAATAAGTTTATAGATTTACGGGTGATAAAATGATTTTAGTTATAGGCGGATACGCTCAGGGAAAGCTTAGGTATGCGAAAAGTAAATATGGTGTCAGTGATGAAGATGTATATGATTTTGAAAAGCTGAATGCTCTAAGGGGTATAGAAAATACAAGTAGAAATGACAATTATAATGAAAATGATTGCCGTTTTATTGAATTGCTTGAAAGTAAATCTGACAGATGTATAGTGTTTAATAATATAAATAAATTAATTGAAAGAGAATATTATACCGGAAATTCTCCTGAGGTTTTAATTGAAAAAATCATAAGTAATTATCCTAACGCAATCATAATAACTAATGAGGTGGGTAACGGCATAGTTCCTGTTGATAAGAATGAGAGGTTGCTTAGGGAAAAGATAGGCAGAATACAGTGCTTTTTAGCAGAGAAAGCTGATGAAGTTAAAAGGGTAGTCTGTGGAATAGGACAAAAGATAAAATAAGCTATGCACTGATGAGGTAATTAATTTAGTATGAGAGATAAAACACATTTCAAGATAGAATTGACTCTGATACGGCATGGAAGTACAAAGTCCAACGAAGAAAAAAGATACTTAGGACAGACAGATGAGGCCTTATCTGATAAAGGTATCAGGGAGATAACTGATAAAAAAAGCTTTTATAATAAGAGTGATTTACTGTTCATAAGTCCCATGCTAAGATGCAGACAGACTGCTGAGATTTTATTTCCGGCTCAGGAAGCTTATGTCATAGAAGAATGGAAGGAGATAGATTTCGGACAGTTCGAGGGAAAAAGCTATCAGGAATTATCCGGTAATCCATTGTATCAGGAGTGGGTGGATTCAGGATGCAAAGGTCAGATACCGGACGGAGAAACCCTTGAAGTATTTATAAATCGCTCTATGTTGGGATTGAAGAAAAGCTTAGAAATATGTGAAAAGCATTTGCTTAATCTGAGAGAAATGACCAAACAAGTTCCCCTAAATTACTCTTTGAAAATGGCTGATAATTCCACAAAAGAACTTATTAGTGCAACTGCCATAGTGCATGGTGGTACGATTATGTCCATATTAAGTAGTCTGACGAATTCAGATTATTTTGATTTTCAGGTAAAAAACGGAGAGGGTTATATATTAGAATTTAATTCTGATAAGTTGATAGACTTTAAACCACTTTATTTTGTGTGATATAGTTGATGAATTGAATTTGAACATATGGTTTTTATTTATAAAGTGATATAATACACATTGTTTAATTGTTATTTAGATAAACCGATATACAGGAGAAAAATTTTAGAAAAATGATATATCACATTATAGCATTTTTTACAGGCTTTATATTGGATTTGATTTTCGGAGACCCACATTTTATGCCACATCCGATTAGGCTTATAGGGGCTTTGATTGGTGCACTTGAAAAAAGATGGAATACGGAAGAGAAAACAAAGTCATTAAGACGCGGAAGACTGCTTGTCATTACTGTGTTTGTGATAACAGGGGTAGTTACGGCGGTTATTCTTATTACCTGTTATAAACTGAATAGTTATCTCGGACTTGCTATAGAGTCGATAATGACATATCAGATACTTAGCATAAAGGATTTGCGTGTGGAAAGTATGAGGGTTTATAAGGCACTAAAAGCCGATGACTTGTTGGGGGCAAGGCAGGCTGTGTCTATGATAGTCGGAAGAGATGTGGATTCTCTTGATGTGGAGGGAATTGCCAAAGCTGCCATAGAGACGGTTGCTGAGAATACCTCTGATGGTTGTATTGCCCCTATGATATATACAGCATTGGGCGGACCGATATTAGGTTTTTTATACAAGGCAGTAAACACTATGGATTCTATGGTGGGCTACAAGAATTACAGATACATAAATTTCGGAAGATGTGCAGCGAGGTTTGATGATGTAGTCAACTATATTCCGTCACGAATCAGTGCATATCTTATGATAGCAGCAAGCTTTTTATCCGGCAAAAGCTATGATGGAAAGAACGCATATAAAATTTATAAAAGAGACTGTCACAAACACGCAAGCCCGAATTCCGCGCAGACAGAGAGTGTGTGTGCCGGAGCACTTGGCATAAGGCTTGCCGGAGATGCAAGTTATTTTGGTAAACTTGTAGAAAAGCCATATATCGGAGATGCCACAAAAGAGGTATCATATGAAGATATAAGGAGAGCAAATCATTTGCTTTATATGACGGCATTTATTTGTGAGGTTGCTCTTATTTTGCTTATGGTGGGGATTATATGTATAATAAAGGTGTAATCAATAAATTAAATGAGAAAGACCGGTTAATATATATGAGATAGCGCATATAGAAAAGTCGTATAATTAGTATATATTAAATAAAGAAAATACGAAGGGAGTTAATTATGAATCACATATCTGCATCATATCTGTCTTTTATTTTGGCATTATTAGGGGTGATTGTAGGCATAAGTATTGTTTCCCTTATTGATCAGCTTATCAGTCTTTTGGTCAGAGTGTGTTTCGGAAATAGAATTTTATCTGTAAAATATCTGTGGTTTGATATGACAGAGACAGCAGGTGATAAAAGATGGAAAATAGGTAAATTTTCGCCTGTATGCCAGACGATGACAATTCCCAAAGAATTAGGCAGCTATGACGAAAAAAAGGATATAAAGATTTCAATAATAGATTTGTTATTAAGACTTTCGGTTGCCGCAATTATAATAATTATTATTGGCGCCTGTTTTGATTGGGGACATTCTGATAGTAAGGCCTTTATGTTTTGGTGCGGATTTGGAATGTGGTATATCATATCTGAGATTTTTACTATTTCTATTACTATTTATCTTATAGCTAATCGAAAAAACAGACTTAGCACATATACCAGACATATAGGAGAAGAATTCAGTCTCGGTGTGCCGTTAGACAAATTATATCTGCCAAGATATGAGGAATTAGGACTTAAGGCCACAGACTATGAAAGAATAGTTTATGAATCCTTTAGATTTATGCAGAAGGTTTGGCTTGGTGATTTTTCTGCGCTGCCGGAAATTATAAATAATTTTGACAGGATACTTATTGTTAAGGATGATATATCAGGTGAGCGGGTAAATTACATAAAGGTATACACAAATGCTATATATAACGAGATATTTTATTATTCCTATATCAGCTTTAATCCTCAGCGTGCAAAGCTTTTCTATGATATAATAAACATAGATTTAAACAATGATATGGACACGAACGGAAGACGAGTGCTTGCATACTACCATTATTTTGTGCTTAATGATATTGATATGACAATTAAATTTATCAATGAGGCGTATAATGTGCTGGATAAATTCTCTATCGCACAGGGAGAACGAGATTACGAGAAAATGCTTCTTGAAAATATTTCAAATATTATAAGAGTGAATACGGGCGGACATATATAATATGACCGCCCGCATTTTTACCACTTCGAGAAGAAGAAGCCTGCCAGTGGTGAAAGCACTATCATAATGATTGAAAATGTAAATGATTCAATGGATATGAGCGTTGCCCTTTTGTCAGAGGGGAACATATCCTGTAGTTTGGTATTTGTCCTTACCTGTAGGGCATCGTCTGCCATAGCAGACAGGAAGCCGCCAAGTGTCATTATAGTATATAGTCCGGTGTGCTCTAACAATATTCCTGAGCTTACACCGATTAGACATATGAAAAGTATATTTCTATATCTTATGTGATGGAATTTAAGTATCAGTTTTGCTCCAAGCATACCACCTAATTCCATAGCAAATAATGCCACACCTAATGCAAAGTCTTTTAATCCTGCTTCCAAAAGCTTAGCCTGCAGGAAGAATAAAAGCAAGATATCGATAGCTCCGACAGCGGAGTTACACATCATTAATGCGACAGCTTTTTTCTCATTTCTAAGGAATATGAAGCTGTCGGCAAAACATCTTATTATCCTTGACATAAGCTTTGCTTCATCATCATTAACTCGTATTTCTTTCAATGTAAAGATGAACATCAGCGCTGCAATGTCCGTTAGTGCACTTATTGTATAAGCTGTTTTATATCCAAGCATAAGTGCCACACCGGCACAAAGTGTTGAAAAAGCATTGCCTATTCTGTAGATTATTAGCTGATTGGATGAATATTTATCGTAGCGGCTTTCCTGATTTACAGATTTAAGTGAGTCATATGCAAGCGCATCGTCTGAGCCTGACGAGAAATTATATCCGAGTGCAAAAAATACAAATGAAAAGCATACTGTAACAAAGCTTTCATTAAGAACCATTATTACATTTCCGATTATCGTCATAATATGGCTTATAACAAGCATTCTTTTTCTGCCGAATACATCGGCAAAAACACCCGAAGGTATCTCGAAGATAAGGCTTGTAATATGAAATACTGTCTCCGCAAAACCAATTTTAATCAAACTGAATCCGCGTGCGGCAAGTATTGCCACCCAGGCACCTGTTATGGAGAGGTTGGCAAGAATTGATGTTATATATAATTTATTAATCTGTTTTTTAATATTGAACATAAAAATATCTCCTTTAACTGTTTAATAAACTGTTAAGGAGATAGTGCAGAATCAGACAAATATTCCTAAAAAAGAGCGCACTATCCCCCTAAAGGAGAAAAGTGTAACCTTTTTTTAGCTGTAGATTTGTCATTTTCCAAAACATAATAATTACCTCTTTGTTTGATGGTATAAATATATTATATGGGATTATAAATGTCAAGATTTGAATTTTATCTGTTATCATCCGACCGTCTTCTTCTGTCCCCAAACTGCCGGTAGTATTGCCCTTTGTTTGCGTACATAGCGTCATCTGCACGCTTAAAGACTGATTGATAATCACTGTCTGATTCAGGACGAAATACAGATGCACCTTTCGAGAAAGAAAGAGTCATCTCATAGGTTTTTTCGTTGGCATTGAAAGAAGCAAGATCATTATCAAGCTCTTTAAACAGCTCGATTATATATTTATCAGTATAATGTCCTTCCATAACGGTTATGAACTCGTCACCGCCGATTCTGAACACATTGGCATTACCGAATGTTCTTTTTATAATAAGTGCCGTATCGGAAATAATCATATCGCCATATTCGTGTCCAAAATTGTCGTTTACGGATTTAAGACCATTTACATCAAAGACTACTATTGCAAATGAGGCGGAGCCTTTGCTTATCTTATGGTTCAATCTTTTTACCATATCAAGATATGCTGTCTTATTTCCGACTCCGGTCATAGAATCAGTATAAGCCTGTTCCTGAACATAAGAAATATAATGCGTCATTTCCTTGTGCATAAGATTTATCTTATCTCCCAAATCCCCTATGGCATCTTTTGTCAAATGTTTTTTCTTTTTTGATGACTGATTGTATAATTCAAGTTCATCATTGGTAAGATTATCAGTAGTTGACCCGTAGCCGGAGTTTGAAGACACTTCTTTGCTGAGATGTTCTACATCTTCTGCGAGAGAAGAGAGCTCATCATAGACAATGTTTAATCGCTTTCTTACCTGAGTTGTAATCAGAATAACTATAATTGCACCGATAAAAAGTGAAAGCACGCTGACAATTATTATTGAAATAGTATATTGCTTAATCTGTCTTTCATACCACTTTGCATTGAAATCAACTCCTACGATGCCTGCTACATTTCCATTGGAATCAAATACGGGACTGTATGCGCTGTAAAAGGTTCCCCAACGGTCAACAAAGGCTTCCGAATCAACTCCCGGTGTGCCAAGACTTGCCTTGTAAAGTGCATCTGTATATGCTACTTCTTCGCCGTATAATCCCGGGTCATCAGGATCAGGATCAATAATAAAACCAAAGTGTCTGTCGCCCATATCCTTAACAGTATAAATATATTCAAGGTCTATGTTATTAAGGAATAATCTAAGATCTTCTACTATTTCATTATAAGCGTCGCTATCTATGGAATTCTCATCAATAGTTGCAAGTAAGTCGCCATCAAGAGAAGCAGCTGCTGTATTGGCAACATCCAGCATACGTTCATTCATAAGAATAGTCATTGCAGCCTTCGACTGTTGAATTAATACGTAACCAAGAATAAAATTCATGGCAAGCAGAAAAATACTTATGATAATCGTATATTTTGCTGATTGACGCAGTTTTCTTGTTTTCATAAAATCACCTGCTATATGTGCTTTAAAAATGAGTACCTAATTATCCTATGCTAAAATAATTATATTTTTACTATAAATTATAAAAATGTGTGGAAGAAAAGTCAAATTAATTATTATATGGGTTTGTGATTGTCAGGATTTGAAATGTTATGTAGTAAAAATGTTTTTTCTTTGTTATAATATTCAACAAATAAAATAGAAAATCAAAATCGGAGATTATAAGATATGTTAAATTATATAAAAGGTATCCATCATATATCTTTAAAATGCGATGATACGAATAAATACGCTGAGGCAATAAGATTTTATACAGAGTGTCTTGGACTTATTGTATATAGAAAATGGAACGAGGGCATTCTTTTATCTACAGGTAATTCTTATATTGAGATATTTTGTAATGGAAAGGGTACGGAAGAAAAAGGTGCAGTAAGACATTTTGCACTTGCCACAGATAATGTTGATATGTTCGCTGACAGAATAAAAGAAGCCGGATATGATGTATTCATAGAGCCAAAGGATATAGTTCTTACTTCCGAACCTGAGGTCAGGGCAAGGATTGCATTTTGCAAAGGTCCGCTTGGTGAGGAGATAGAGCTTTTTGATGAGAAGATATAATTGATGGGAGAAAGATTTATGCCAAAAGAACAGGAGATTAAGTGGTCAAAATTAAGCAGTGATATATATGAGAGATTTGCGGTAGAATTGGGAGAGGGATTACATGATGGAGCGGATGTGACATCAGGCGACCAGGATGTCAGGTATGGCATTGAGCTTCAGCAAAAACGACTTAATGATAAGGGACTTACTATGTACTGTGATTTTGTCCCTCGTGGACAATTTTCCCAGAGTTCAAGTGGCTCGGCAGAGTGGAAGGATGAGCATTACAAGAGCCGTACATACTGGAGAACATGTCAGTGGAAGCGTCTTATAAGCGCAGGAGATAAGCAGATATCAGCCAAGCAGGAAAAAGTCGTCTTGTATCAGACTGTTACGGATGTAATATCGGGTGAGCATATGGATGAAGAATTCTATAGCTGTTCTAACTGTGGAGCAAATGTGAAGATAAAGGAACTCACAAAGGGGTGCCCTTATTGTAATACATTTTTTAAAATGGACGAGCTCTATCCAAAGATTTCTAACTATTATATTCTTAAGGATTACGGAAGAACTTCAAATGAATTAAAGAGGGAGATTTTAAAGTTTGTTATTCCGGCTATAATAGTTGCAATTATAGGTTATACATTAGATATGCATTATTCGCCCGAAATGTCTAAGAGCTGGGGCTCGGCAATAATAATTGGTATTTTATCGGGAATTATAGCAGGAGGATTGTTTGGATATGTGTTGTGGGCGATTAGTTTGATTGCCAGATTATTTATTGATGCAGGTAAAGCAGTATCAATATTATCCAAGACATCCGGTTCGAATAAACGATTTGAGAACTATATGAAGAGGTACAGTCCTGAGTTTTCATATACATATTTTACAGGTAAGGTTGTATCCTTAGTAAAGATAATTATATTCTCAGATAATCCTGATGAGCTGCCTGTATATGAGGGTGAGATGCTTGGCAATCGCTTTGATAATCTGATTGATACATCCTTTAATGGAGCTGTAGCCTGCAAAAATATGAAAGAACAAGATGGAATTATAACCCTATCAGTTGAAGCTTTTATGACAAATACCTATGAGTCAGGTGGCAAAATTATTGAAAAAGACGAGACAGTACGGCTTACAATGAAAAGAAGAACTGGCGGTAAATTGGACTATCATTTTTCAATAAAGAAGCTGCAATGTATTAATTGCGGTGGAAGCTTTGATGCGACGAAGAACCGCATCTGTCCATATTGTGGATCACCATATCAGCTTGAAGATATGGATTGGATAGTCACATCTATAAAAATGTAGCTATCATATATAACTAAAACAGGTGCATACCACATTGGTACGCACCTGTTATTAATCGTAAATGGATAATCTAATTACTCATTCTCTGCTCGTATTCGTCCTTAGGCATAGGCTTGGCGAAGTAGTAGCCCTGTATCATATCACAGCCCTGCTCGGCGAGGAAGTCAACCTGTTCCTTAATCTCGACACCCTCTGCCACAGTACGCATATTGAGACTTTTAGCGAGTTTGATTGCCTCTGTGACAACTATCTCACCTCTGTTATTATCGTTATCACCTCTGAAGAATTCTGCATCTAATTTAAGCACATCAAGAGGCATATCTTTAAGCGAGTTGAGAGATGAATAGCCTGAGCCGAAGTCGTCCATTGAAACTGCAAAGCCATAGCTCTTTAATTTTTCTATCGTATTAATCATAGCATTCTTATCGTCGAAGAATGCACTCTCTGTAAGCTCTATCTCTATAAGATTATGAGGTGTACCCTCCTTGTCAATCATATCTCGTATTTGCTCAGCAAGGTCACTCTCGATAAAATGTGCTCTTGATACATTTACTGATACCGGAACACATTTAAGCCCCTTATCAAGCCATGCCTTCTGGTCTTTGGCTACATGCTGTATCATATAGTGGTCAATCTCAGTGATAAATCCATTCTTCTCAAATATAGGAATTATGCGGCCCGGGCTTACAAAGCCATACTCAGGCGACTGCCATCTGATAAGTGCCTCTGCGCCTCGCAGCTCATTCGTTCTTGGGTCGTACTTAGGTTGATAGTATACTTGGAATTCTTCGTTATCAAGCGCCTGCTGCTGTTTCTCCTGAACCATATCAATCCATTTCTGTTCCTCAACGAGCTTGTTGTCAAAGTAAGCAACACCTGAATCCTCACTGCCCTCGAATGTAGCTCTTGCGGCACAGGCATTGTTATATTCCTTGTCGATATCTAAGTCTTTTCTTTTTAATATCTTGCCGTTTTCATCCTTCTTGACATCCAGCTTATTGATACCTGCCTGGAATGCGAATTTATGCTCTGTGTCAATCTGCTCAAGCTCCGTTATCAGAGCCTTAATGCTTGCATCCAAATCATCTGCATCTGTATAATGAAGAAGAAGTGCAAAGTTAGAATTAGTGACATGTGCACACATTTCCTTTTTCTCAAGCTTGCTTAATATAAGGTCATTTACCTTGCGAAGCACATCTTCACCTTCTTCAATGGAATGGCACAGACAGAAGGTTCTGTATTTTACAAACACGAGGTTGATAATGGCATATTTATTTTTTGCAGTTGAGCCTCTGCGAAGAAACTGCTCACCTTTGGTTTTAAACCACATCCAGTTATGACTTTTTGTGACATGGTCAGTAAAGAAGAAGTTGGTTATTCTTCTTTGTCTTACAAATCCGCTTATGACATTGCTTACGACAATTATAAATAAGATTATTACTATGAAAGACATAACAATTCCCATAATCATAAATAATCCCAGATCGTTGGCGCTTAGTGTTATGTAGGCTTTAGCGATAAGTGTCTTATCCCCCATGTCAACAGATAACCATACAGGAAGTTTGTTAGATACAATATCGTTTATTTCACTAGCATATTCCATATCATCTAAATTGTCTAAATTATTAATTCTGTCATAGTCTATGGTCCTGTCACCTTCATCCCTTGTACCGATGAATACACCGTCTTCATCTATTTTAAATTCGTTTTTTATAAAACTTTTGTAATCAAGATAAAGGGCATGGTTATTTGTAGGATAAACATATCCTATCTCAGTATCTTTATATGCAACAACATTTTCATCTGATATTCCCAGATAAACTGTCTTACCTATATCACTGCATGTGTTTTTTCCATAAGAATAAATTACCTCACCATTGTTATCAATTATAAAATACTCTCTGCCTTCTTCATTAAGAAGCTTATATTTTTCGGTTTCTTCTATATTAGCATTTGAATCATATAGTCTCGCCATATATTTTATGGATTCATATTGTCCGGAAGCCTTTGAATCAACAGCATATGAAAATAAAAATTCTACAAATGCAAGAACAAGAACAGTTAATAGTCCTATTGCTAAAGTAAAAAATAATATAGAAATCCATGAATTGTTTCTTTTTATCTTACGAAAGTTTTTTTCCTTTTTTTCCTTTGCCATATTTTTCTCCCCTATTTAATATTATTAATATTGAGTAAGTATATTATAACATTTATAATAGTTATTACCAGCATTTTTTGAGAATTAATATGACAATATTATGGAATTAACAAATTTCCTAAATAAATAAAAAAGTAGTTGTTTTTTTCCTAAAACAGTATATAATAAAACTAAGAACAGAAATGTTCTTCTTCATCTGATGAGTCCTGTGACGGTTCTGACAGGACGGTAAAATAAAATTGACCGAGCGATGAGTCCTGTGACGGTTCTGACAGGACGGTAAAATAAAAATTGACCGATTGATGAAGACATTACAGAGAGGCTCTTATGCCTCTCTTTTATGTTAAGAGGTGTTTTATGTTTATACCTGAGAATGATTACCAAATATTGAAATTGACAAATGATTTCTATAATGATTATCCCAATCCACCATATAAAGAAATATTAGAAAAAAGGCGAAGAGCATATAACTGTTTATTGTTTCAAACACATTATGATTATTTTATATGTATTCCCTATAGAAGTGAAATAAATCATGAATATGCATATCATTTCAAATCTTCACAAAGAGCCAAAATACATAAATCAGGATTGGATTATACCAAAATTATTATAATAAAAGATACAAAATATTTGGATAATAAAACTGCTATAATTGATAAAGATGAGTTTAAAGAAACTGTTATAAATTTTGAAAGAATAAAGCAGGAAGCATTAAAATATGTAGAAGATTATATTGGATATATCAAAAAAGAAAATAATATGCATATGAGAGAGTTTGAAAGAAGATATACTTTTTCTACATTAAAATATTTTCATAAAGAATTGGAGATTTAGATTTATGAACAAATCAGAAAAGACAAATGTTATGCGTGTACTTGAGCAGAAGAAGATTAATTATATAAGTCACACCTATACACAGGATGCGTCAACAAGCGGAGACGAGATTGCGCGTATACTTGGTGAAAATCCAAGTCAGGTGTTCAAGACACTTGTTACGAGGGGAAAGACAGGACAGTATTATGTCTTTGTAGTTCCTGTGGAAGCTGAGCTTGATTTGAAGAAGGCTGCCAAGGCAGTAAGTGAAAAGTCGATAGAAATGATTAAGCAGAAGGAGCTTCTTCCGCTTACCGGATATGTGCATGGCGGCTGCTCACCTATAGGTATGAAGAAGCAGTTTAAGACTGTAATACATAAGACTGCTATGGATTTTGATACAATATTCTTCAGTGCCGGTAAGGTCGGATATCAGGTGGAGGTAAATCCTAATGACTTGGATAAAGCTTTCCAGTATACTTTAGAGGATATAACTGTAGGATAGACTTGACTTTTGTATAAATTCGTGCGATTATTTGTAAATAAAGGTTAAATATTGTAAGCTGCCACCGGGTAGCAGGGTGCATATAATAAAAGCATTCGTCTATTGTATCGTTAGGTCTTAGAAGATACAATATGCGAGTGCTTTATTAATTTGATTATGGTTATATGCTGTCATTTCCAACATACAGATAAATCTATAGGCAGGTAATATGAGCCGCCGGTACTTAGTGATTTGGATGCAAGACTCAATTACATTTACGAAGTAAAAATGTAATTGTGGATTGCGGACAAAGAACTTAGTACCGCTGCGTGCGAATCTTAGCGAGAGCGTGCCTGCCGGTGATTATATCTGTACGGCGGAAATGGCATTAGTCAAAGAAAGGAGCAATATGAACATACTTGAATCAATCAAAAGATTAAAATGGTACGAAGGATTAATATGGCTTATATCAGTGTTGGTAATTGTGGTTTCATTTTTTGTATTTAAGAACAGAGAGTGCATAACACTTATAGCCTCTCTTATAGGAGTGACTGCTCTTATATTCGTTGCTAAGGGTGATGTCTTGGGACAGGTGCTTACGGTTGTTTTTGCAATATTCTATGCTATAGTTTCTTTTAAATTCAGATATTGGGGTGAGATGATTACCTATCTTGGTATGACTGCGCCGATAGCTGTGGGAGCGGTTGTCACTTGGGTTAAAAATCCATATCAGAAGGGAGAGGTTAAGGTAAGGCATACAAACCCTAAGCTGTGGACCTTACTCATACTTGTCACCACTGTCGTGACAGCTTGTTTTTACTTTATACTTAAATTTTTTAATACTCCTAATCTGATTGTGTCCACCATATCAATTACCACAAGCTTTATGGCTGCATCTCTTACTATGTTAAGGAGTTCATATTATGCTTTGTTTTATGCGGGAAATGATGTGGCTTTGATTGTTCTATGGGTTCTTGCAACCATGACCGATATATCATATCTGCCTATGGTTTTGTGCTTCGTAATGTTCCTTGTAAATGACTTGTATGGATTTATCAACTGGGAGAGGATGAAGAAAAAACAGGGAGAAAATTATTAAATTGATTGAGACAATTAGATAATACGGAATATTGTTTTAATTGCATTTATCCCAATATTAAGATATTATATTAGATGTAAAAGGTACGCTGTTCATTTATTGGGGAGGAAGAAATGGATAAATTCAAGGATAACAATTCATATAAAAATACTCCGCTTATGACCTTTATTAAGGTTATGTTCGGAGTATTTGTCGTGGCGGTTTTTGCTTATTTTATATATGGAGAGACTGTACTGCCCGCAGATTCGCCTTCAAACGGGGATTATGAATATAAGGAATATGATGGAGAGTGGACTTGGACAAAATCTGATGGTACGACTGAAACCTTCAAATTCCCATATCAGTGTGATGCCGAGAGGGGAGAGATTGTAACCATCGAAACCATCCTGCCTGATGTGATAGAAAATAACAGCTATCTGTGCTTTAGAAGTACCAAGCAGGATATGAAGATATGGATAGACGGTGAGCTAAGGAGAAGCTACTCTACAGAGGATACGAGAGCTTTCGGAACCAATAGCGCAGTTGCATATATATTTATTGAATTGCTTCCTACGGATGCAGGCAAGGCTCTTACTATGGAGACAATTTCCGATTCTTCTTTTTCAGGTGTGTTTTATTCGGCTTATTACGGCGACAGAATGAGTATATGGTACAGATTTGTGCCGCGCTATCTGCCGGAGCTTATGATAGCATTCTTAGAGTTGGTATTAAGTGTTATTACTATAATTGTCAGCAATATTCTCCGTATAAAATACAACAGAAGAGTTGAACTTGCCTATCTTGGCTGGAGCGTATTCTTAGGAGCCTGCTGGAGTATATTCAATTCAGAATTCAGACAGCTTTTATTCCCAAGTCTATCAACGGTAAGTGATATGGCATTCTTTATGATTATGCTTATTCCGTTTCCGTTTCTTATCTATATGAATGAAATTCAGGAATACAGATACCGCAAACCATATATTTTTGCCGGATTTGTGATTGTGATTGATTTTATCGTATGTTCGACACTTCATATAGCACATATTGTAGATTTTACAGATACATTTATAGCAATGGCAGGCTCGTGCTTCCTTGCGATTTTTATGATTGCAGTTACCGTAATTATTGATTTTATTAAAAAACGGGCTAAGGATTACCGATTGGTTGTTATAGGTATACTCGGAGCATTTTTCGCTGCAAGCATACAGATAGTAAAATATTTTATTAAGTCCAGTCAGTTCAGCGGCACGACTATGGCACTTGGACTTATCTTCCTGCTTACAACTGCTACAATTAATACTATACATAATGTACTCCACATAGAGAAAGAAAAACAAAAAGCAATTATGGAGAGTGAGGCGAAGGCGAGATTTCTGGCAAATATGTCTCATGAGATTAGAACGCCTATTAATGCTATACTTGGTATGGATGCCATGATTTTGAGAGAGAGTGAGGAAACTTCAACTAAGGAATATGCACTTGATATACAGCATGCCGGCGAGAACCTGCTTTCACTTATAAATGATGTACTTGATATGTCCAAGATTGAGGCCGGCAAGATGGAGATTATTCCGGTCGATTATGACTTTAGCAGCGTAATACACGATATCGTAAGTATGATATCTATAAAGGCTGCTGACAAGGGACTTGATATACAGGTGCTTGTAGATAGAGAACTTCCATCAAGGCTATATGGTGATGAAATCCGTATAAGACAGATATTATTAAATCTTCTTAATAACGCTGTAAAATATACGGAGAAGGGAAGTGTCACTCTAAAGATTGACGGCGAGGTAAAGGTTGATAAAGCAAGCCTTACATTTACTGTATCTGACACAGGTATAGGAATTAAGGAAGAGGATATATCGAAGCTTTTCTCCGAGTTCGAGAGAATTGAGGAGAGGAGAAACAGGAATATCGAGGGTACAGGTCTTGGTATGAATATCACACTTACCCTGCTTGAGATGATGGGAAGTAAGCTTAATGTAGAGAGTATATACGGCGAGGGTACTACATTTTCATTTGATTTAGAGCAGGGAGTTATAAATGCAGAGCCTATCGGAGATATTGAGGAGAGAATAAGGAAGCAGAGTCAGGAATATAAATATGATGTATCGTTCGTTGCGCCTGATGCTCATGTTCTTGTTGTCGATGATAATATGATTAACCGGAGGGTATTCAGAGGATTACTCAAAGAGACTAAGGTTAATGTGGATGAGGCGGAAAGCGGTATGGAATGTCTTGAGATGGTCACAAAGAAGCATTACGACATAATCTTCTTAGACCATATGATGCCTGAGATGGATGGTGTTGAAACTCTTGCACATATGAAGGAAATGCCTGATAATATGTGTAAAGATACTCCTGTTATAGCACTTACGGCAAATGCAATATCCGGTGCAAGAGAGATGTACCTTGCAGAAGGTTTTGATGAATTCTTATCTAAGCCGATAGTGCCTGATAAGTTAGAAAAGCTTGTGAGCGCATATCTGCCTAAGGAGAAGGTTCTGGAAGCACCTGTTAAAAATACAAATGATGAAAATAAAAAATCGGATGGTGAAAAACAGAATAAAAGTGATACGATTATGTCTTCGGATAGCTTACCTGATATAGAAGGTATTGACTGGCAGTACGCATTGGCACATATGCCGGATATGGATATACTGCTTGATACGGTTAATTCATTCTATATATCAATGGATTCTGAGGCAGACTACCTTGAGAACTGTTATAATCAATTGTTTGAAATGTATGATAATTATGATACAGATAATGAAGTCAGCAATATGGATTTAGAAAAAATTGTTGATGAGCCAACAGATGATACAGCGGAGGAAAGAAATGAGGTGCTCAGCCTGTATCGTACCAAGGTACACGCTATGAAAAGCTCGGCTGCCATGATTGGTGCAGTAGAGCTTTCAGATAAAGCCAAGCTTCTGGAATATGCTGCAAGGGATAAGCGGGTATTCAGAGTATTGGCAGTTACATCGGATTTCCTTAAGGAGTGGCGCGAATATAAGGATAAGCTAAAATGTATGATTAAAGAAGAGCCATTAGACAAATTGACTTATAATTATGAGGATGTAAATATTTATCTTAAGATGCTTTTAAACTTTATGGAGAATATGGAACTTGATTCTTCAGATGAAACTATGGCTAAGTTAAGGGAATATGACTATCCTGATGATGTTGCAGATGATATACAGGAATTAAGTGTTGCGGTGGAGAATATAGATTATGATATGGCAGGAGAAATAATTGAAAGCCTGCTTGATAAACTGCCTAAGTAATGATAAACTTAAGCAAGAGGGGAAAGAACTATGAGAAAAATTCTTTTAATTGGAAAACTTAATAAGATTATCAGGAACTTCAATGAGGTATTGATTGGAACATTTTCCATGCAGCTATGTACATACGAGCTTGAACAGGTTAGGGGTATGACCAGAATATTCAAGCCTGATATGGTTATAATCAGTATATCCGAGCTTAATCCCGAGGATTTGGAGATATTTGATTATTTCTTTGGGGCATATAAGAGGATTCCGGTATTAGTTGTAGGAACTAAGGAGGAAAGTGATAATTACACAGGATATTATGAGAGCGACCAGTTCGAGAATCTTATCAGACCTGTAACTCAGAAGGATCTTGTGCTTAAGTGTTGTGAGATGATGCATATGGATGTTGACGAGATACCTAAGGAGGCAGGAGTCGGCGCACGGATTAAGGCATCAATGGATAAAGAAGATAAGCCGAGAAAGACAATTATGATTGTTGATGACAGCTCTCTGTCGGTAAGAAGTACCAAGGCTATGCTGGAGAATCAATATAATGTAATGATTGCTACATCAGGACTTAAGGCGCTTGAGTTTATGCGTAAGAGAAAACCGGATTTGGTTTTGCTTGATTATGATATGCCTAAATTCGACGGAAGAGAAACTCTTGAGCAAATGAAAAAGGATGATGAGCTTAAGAATATTCCTGTATTCTTTCTTACTGCGGTTGCCGATACACAGCACATAACGGCAGTGCTTAAGCTTAACCCAAATGGATATTTCTTAAAACCACTTGAGAAGGACAAAGTGCTTGAAGCAATAGAGAAGATTTTATATTAAAATATAGATATGGAAGCTTAGTTGATGAATATTAATAAGATTGAGATTACACCAAAGCTTGTAAGATATACATTAAAATTTATATGCAGAATAATTGTGTTTGGCAGTGTGTTTATTCTATATATTATAGACAGACAGTGGATAACTGAGTTTTTAAAGAAACCATTTGGATATGGTGTGACGCCGTTACATATCTTATGGGCTATCTTTATGTGCATAATGATATTCCATCTTCTGCCGGATAAGTCACAGCTTAGAACTATGGCGTGGCTCAAGATGAAGGAAGAAAACTATGAGCCGGTAGAAAGCTATGATGAGCTTAAGCTTTTAAGATATGTACAGGAGCAGAACAAAAAAGCATGGACCGTAATGCTTATATGGCTTTGCTTTAATGCAGTATGGGGACTGCTTTTTCTGTTGGGGATAATCAGGGAATCAGAGCTTTTGCTTATATCGGCATTTTATTTTTTGAGCGATTATATATGTATTTTATTTTATTGTCCGTTTCAGTCTAATATTATGAAAAATAAATGCTGTGTAAATTGCAGAATATATGACTGGGGACATTTTATGATGTTTACGCCTATGTTATTTATTCAGAATTTTTTTTGCTGGAGCTTATTTTTCACTTCAATTGTTGTATTAATAAGATGGGAGATAGCTTATATCAAGCATCCGGAGCGCTTCTGGGAGGGCTCTAACAAAACTTTAAAATGTGAGAATTGCAGAGATAAAACATGTCAATATAAGAAGCAGTATCAGAGAAGATAATTTTAAAGTAATATATGGGAGATATGATTATGACTATATTGGTTATTGATGCACAGGGCGGCGGTATAGGAAAACAGCTTGTTACGGCTATAAAACAAAATATCGAAGGGGCACATATAATTGCAGTAGGAACCAATAGTGCAGCTACTACAGCTATGCTTAAGGCCGGTGCAGATGAGGCGGCAACCGGAGAAAACTCAGTTATAGTAGGTTGTCGCAAGGCTGATGTCATAGTCGGTCCGATTGGAATAATAATCGCTGATTCTCTGCTGGGAGAGGTAACACCTAAGATAGCACTTGCTGTCTCGCAAAGCGATGCAAAGCGTGTGCTGATACCGTTTAACCATTGTGATAACATTATCGTTGGCATATCTGATTTTTCGACAGGCAATCTTATAAAGCAGGCGATAGAGGAGATAAAAAACTTTAATTTATAGATAAAATCTATAAAGAAATAATTCAATTAGCTTGATAGATAGCAAGTGATAATGTATAATAATTCAAGATGTTGGCAGGAAGCTGACTATGAGACACAGAAGTGTTGGATATCACATTATGTTTTTATATGTATGCTATGAAGGTATGCGTTTTCTTAGAAAAGAGATAACGTATGCCTTTTTATATTTTAGAAGCATATTAAAATTATGACAAAATGGCGTATATGTAAAAGTCTATTTTAATTATCAGGAGGGTTAAATTATGGCATGTTTTATAGTTCCTGCTGTAGAAGCAGTAATTACAACGATGGCAACAAAAGCTGTTAAATCTAAAGAGAAAGAAGCAGAGATATTAGAGGTAAGTATAGATAATTCTGATATCAATGCTATAGAGAAGATTCCGTTTTCTCAAAAACTCGGATGGCTAAATAATCTTCTTTGGGGAGGCTCGGGACTTCTTGCATTTGAGCATGTATGGCATGGAGAGGTAGTGCCGTGGTTCCCGTTCCTTACGGCAGCAGGTAATCCGTCTAATGCTGCAGAAATGCTTCATGAGATGTCGACAGTTGGGGTTGGTATGGCTTGCCTTGTTACGGTGGCATGGCTTGGTATGGTTGCTGTTTCATCTGTGATTGAGAAGAGAACTTCTGATGAACAGACAGACGATACCTTAGAGGAGGCTTAGAATGACTTTACTTACTACGGTTTTTGCCGCGATAATAACTACGATTGTATGGTATAAGAATGCTCCGAAAAATGAGATGATGCTTGGTACTTTAAGCCTTATGTACTGGGGTGCTTCACTTATGTGGATGGTTGATGCTGTATTTGAATTTGCAGAGCTTAAGAGTGAATATTTTACACCTGCACCTGCGGATATGCTCAATGATTTGTTTCTTGGACTTTCAGTTGTGGCACTTGGACTTGTAATCTGGCTGATAATTCTTATTGTCAAGGACCCAAAGGGTGTTGTAAGGGCAGCGCTTTTAAAGAAGAAATAATTATTTCATTTCTTAAGATAGAGAATGTAGGGGTAAAAGCTGTATGAATAATGAAACGAGACAGATACTTGAGGCAGTACAGAGTGGAACAATGTCTGTGGATGATGCACTCTTAAAATTAAAGATTGAACCCTATACAGATATAGGCTTTGCGAAGGTTGATAATCACCGCAAGATAAGACAGGGAATACCTGAGGTTATATATGGTGCAGGCAAGACCGCTGAGCAGATAACCGGTATAGTCGATGTTATGAAGAAGAACGGACAGACACAGATTTTGATAACCAGAATTTCTTTTGATACTGCTGAAAGTATAAATAAGATACATTCACTTACATATTATGAGGATGCAGGAATCGGGCTTGTCGGAGAAATACCTAATCCTGATGGAATAGGAAATATTGTTGTGGCAACAGCCGGAACAAGTGACATACCTGTTGCCGAGGAAGCAGCACTCACAGCAGAAGCACTCGGAAATGCCGTGACGCGAATATATGATGTAGGCGTAGCAGGGCTTCACAGACTTTTATCTCATAAGGAGGAGCTTATGAGTGCAAGTGTAATAATTGCCATAGCAGGTATGGAGGGAGCACTTGCCAGTGTGATAGGAGGACTGGTTGACTGTCCTGTGATAGCTGTTCCGACGAGTGTGGGATACGGAGCTTCGTTTAATGGTCTGTCTGCGCTTCTTTCCATGCTTAATTCCTGTGCGAGTGGCGTGTCGGTTGTCAATATAGACAATGGCTTCGGTGCGGGATATCTTGCGAGTATGATTAATCATATGGAGGTTAGAAAATGAAAACACTATATATAGATTGCGGTATGGGAGCTGCAGGCGATATGCTTACGGCGGCACTTTTGGAACTTATACCTGATGCTGATGAGTTCATGGACAGGTTGAATGCTTTATCAATTCCGGGTGTTACTTTTGAGAAGGAAGCCTCTGTCAAGTGCGGAATTACAGGGACGCATATATCTGTTAAGGTGCATGGAGTGGAAGAAAACGAGGATATGTACGAACACCATGAACATCATCACGGACATGAGGAGCACAAGCATAGCCATAGCGATGAAGTACACAGTCACGAACATCATCATCATGAACATGAGCACAGTCATGAGCACCATCATCACAGCAGCATGCACGACATTGAACATATAGTTTCAGGATTAAATATTTCACAGAAGATAAAGGATGACATACTTGCGGTATATAATCTCATTGCGGAAGCAGAGAGTCATGCACACAACAAGCCGGTAACCGAGATACATTTTCACGAGGTCGGAACAATGGATGCCATAGCTGATATTACGGCAGTCTGTATGCTGATGAATGAGCTTTCTTCTGATGAGGTTGTAGTATCACCAATTCATGTTGGAAGCGGACAGGTAAGATGTGCACACGGTATACTGCCTGTGCCCGCGCCTGCGACGGCATATATATTAAAAGATGTTCCGATATATGGCGGAAATATAAATGGTGAGCTTTGTACCCCGACGGGAGCGGCACTTCTGAAGCATTTTGCCACAAGCTTTGGCGATATGCCTGTTATGAAGACTAAGGCTATCGGATACGGTATGGGCAGGAAGGATTTCGAGGCGGCTAATTGTGTCAGGGTAATGCTTGGTGAGACTGTTGATAAGACGGATGATATACTTGAACTTTCCTGTAATGTGGACGATATGACGGCGGAGGAAATAAGCTTCGCTATGGAGCGGTTGTTCGAAGCAGGGGCACTCGAGGTCTATACTGTTCCGATAGGTATGAAGAAATCCAGACCGGGTACGCTAATATGTGTTATGTGTAGGGAGACTGATAAGGAAAAAATAATTGAGCTAATATTTAGATATACAACTACTATAGGAGTTCGTGAGGCTGTAACAAGGAGATATATCTTAGACCGAAGTATTGAAACCATAGAGACGCCATACGGAGAGGTGCGAAAAAAGACATCATCAGGTTATGGTGTAAAGAGAGTGAAATACGAGTATGATGATTTGGCTCGTATTGCAAGAGAGCGAAATCTAAGTATTGAGGAAGTAAGAAGGCTGATAGAAGAAGACTGATTGAATACTCTCCTATATATAGTTTTAATATCAGAAATTTATCAAGAGGAATTTATAAATGGATATATTGCATGAAAAAAAAGAAAAACTGGAAAATTATCTGCGTGAGCTTGGAAGCGTGGCGGTTGCGTTCTCGTCAGGGGTTGACTCGACATTTTTGTTAAAAACCGCACATGAGGTATTAGGTGATAAGGCTATAGCCGTTACTGCAAGGTCTTGCTCATTTCCTGTAAGAGAGTTAAATGAGGCGAAGGCGTTTTGCGAGGCAGAAGGAATCAAGCACATTATAGTAGAATCGGAGGAGCTTTCGATAGAGGGCTTTGCTCAGAATCCGAAGAATAGATGTTATCTCTGTAAGCACGAGCTTTTCACCAAGATAAAAGACATAGCCAAAGAAAAGGGCATAGCCTATGTAGCAGAAGGCTCTAATATGGACGATAATGGTGATTACAGACCGGGGCTTATAGCGGTTGCCGAATTAGAGGTCAAAAGTCCTCTGCGTGAGGCTAAGCTTACGAAGGATGATATCCGAAGACTGTCTAAGGAGATGGGGCTTTCAACATGGGATAAGCAGTCTTTTGCATGTCTGTCTTCAAGATTCGTATATGGTGAAACCATTACGGAGGAAAAACTCTTTATGGTAGACCGTGCCGAGCAGAAGCTGCTTGACTTGGGCTTTCATCAGGTGCGTGTACGCATACATGGCAATATCGCCAGAATAGAAATTGACCGTTCAGAATTCGAGAAGCTTATTCAGCCGGATATATCGGATATGATTAATCAATATTTTCAGGATTTAGGCTTCTTATATGTAACCCTTGACCTTGGCGGATATAAGATGGGAAGCATGAATAAGAGTCTGGATTTGTAGAAAAAAACACATAAAATCGCAAGAAGAAAATCCTGCTATTTTATGTGTTTTTTTGTGCTTTTCTACAAGAAACTGATTGCGTATTTGCGGGTTTTCAGCTATAATATACTATATATGCGTTGCAGTTAGTTTTATGTGGAGGAAATAGGATGGGACAGCAGTTATATTTTGATAATTATTCTCCTGTAGGAGATATAATAGTATTAGCTATATGTTTCGTTATGCTAATCTTAGTTTCTAATTCTTATGTGAATAAAACTAAGAATTACAGCCTGTTCCTTAATATGATATTCTATCTTATTCTGGCTGCCATATGTGATGTTGTACATCATCATTTATATGCACATGCTGTAAATGGAAATTACACAGGTGTATATGTTGTCAGAGTGTTGTATCACACATTCCTTTTTTCGATACTGCTTTTGTATATTGTCTATATAGTTGAGTTACAGCATCTGGAGTCTTACAGAAAAATTCCTATTATGATTATTGCATCAATAATTTATTTTACGGTTATAATTACGGACATTGTTATGACGGTAACCAAAACCGGCTTTAGGCTTAATAAAGACGGAAGCATGGCTACGGGACTTAATATATTTATGCTTGGATATCTTGCATTTATGGTGGAGATAATTTATCTTATGATAGCCTATAGAGACAGGATATATAAGAAGGCTATGTTTGGTTTCTATGGCACAATGATGGTATCATTTTTTATCCTTTATAATCAGGGTAAGCATGGACAGTCATCATTTACCGTGGCGACATTCCTTTTCCCTGTAATTGCCATGCTGTATCTGGTACATTCAACCCCTTATGATGTGGAACTTGGAGCCATAAATGTGATGGCGATGAAGGATTTGGTAAAATATTACTATAATAAGAAAAAGGATTTTCTTTTTATGAGTCTTTATATGCCGGATTTTGATATGGAGGGTAAGAGTATTCCTCAGAATTTGCAAGGAACAATCAGAAGATTTGCAAGTGAATATTTCAAGAAATCCGTCTTATTTCAGATTAATAACGGGCATGTGCTGCTTATGGCACCGAAGAGCTTAAATCCCGACCATGAGAACCGCCTTAATAAGATATTAAATTCCTTTGAGATAGAATATAATAAATTTAAGTTTGATTATAAGGTTATTATCGGCGAATCCATCGAGGAGATAAGCAGAAAGAATGAGTATATAAGCTTTATCAAGAATATACACAGAAATATGGAGCTTAATTCAGTATATATCGTAAGCTTCGATGATGTTGAGTCATTTAACAGATATGAGCTTATACTTGAGGAGCTTGATGATATATTCAAGAAGCGTGACTTGGATGATCCGAGAGTTTTGGCGTATTGTCAGCCGGTATTTAATATCAAGACGAAGAAATACGATACTGCAGAAGCGCTTATGAGGCTTAAGCTGTCTGAGATTGGGATGGTATTTCCCGACCAGTTTATTCCGATTGCCGAGGAGCATGGATATATACATGTACTGACCGAGATTATCCTTAAGAAGACCTGCGACGAGATAAGCAGATTGATAAGAGATGGCTATGATGTGAACCGAATATCTGTAAATGTATCTGTGCTTGAGTTAAGAGATGAGGAATTTATTAAGGATGTAGATAAGATTATTGGAGACAGTCAAATACCAAACGGTAAGGTTGCGATAGAAATTACAGAGTCACAGAATGACAGCGACTTTATGCTTATGAAGAATAAGATAGATGAATTGAAGGATAGAGGTATCAAGCTTTATCTTGATGATTTTGGAACGGGATATTCTAATATGGAGCGTATTATGGAACTTCCGTTTGATATTATAAAGTTCGACCGCTCGCTTGTACTTGCAAGTGATTCCGACGAGCGCTCAGAGAAGATGGTCGGCAGTCTGGCAAGTATGTTCACAGAACTTAATTTCTCAGTGCTTTACGAGGGCGTGGAAAATGATGTTGACGAGAAAAGATGTATAAATATGTCTGCATCATATCTGCAAGGATATAAGTATTCCCGACCGATACCGATTTATGAATTGAATAAATTCTTTTCTAAGGTTGCAGGATAGGACTTAATAAGAGAATAATATATAATTTGTGATGGCTGTGTTTAATAACATAGCCATTCGAGATTATAAGGGGAGAAATATTTAATATGGAAAAGGAAGAAAAGAAGGTCGAGTACCTTGAGCTTATATATGACCTGATATTTGTATATCTGATAGGTCGCAATAATTCGCTGCTTCATCATGTAGAGGATGGTTTTGTCTCGGGAGGACTCTTTTTTACATATGTTCTATGTACGCTTGCTATTATACAGATATGGAATTTTACGACATTTTACATAAACAGGTACGGAACAAACGGATTAAGAGATCATATTTTTCTGTTTATAAATATGTACCTTTTGTATTATATGGCGGATGGAATAAGGATTCACTGGCAGACTCATTTCAACAGATACAATGTCGCATGGGGATTGATACTTTTAAATATAGGCTTGCAGTATTTTATTGAATTTAATAAATGCAGAAAAAAGGCACCTTGGGAGTCCGTGCAGATAAAAAGAAGTATGATTATCATTTTGGTGGAATCAATTATGGTATTTATATCCATCCCTGTTTATCATATCACAGGAGTTGCGATTGCGGCACTTCCGATATTGTTTGGTATAGTTGCAACTTCACTTTCAGGCAGGATTAACAGTCTTGTGACAGTTGACTTTGCGCACCTCACGGAAAGAGCGATGCTCTATGTGGTATTTACCTTTGGTGAAATGATAATTGCGGTATCAGGATATTTTGAAGGGAAGATGGGCTTTAACACCGTATATTTTTCAGTGATGGGATTCTTAGTTGTAGTCGGACTTTTCCTTTGCTATGGGACGATATACGACCATCTGATTGACCGTGAGATGACTACCAATGGAACAGGCTATATGATGCTTCATGTATTTATCATATTTGCATTAAATAATATAACAACCGCACTTGAGTTTATGCGTGAGGAAGAGGTTGACCTGATGCCCAAAACCTTATTTTTAACAGGCTCATTTTTACTTTATTATATCTTCCTTTTTGCAACCGGCAGATATGCGAAGGAACGATTAAAGCCGGATAAGAGATTTTGGATAAATACAGCAATTCTGATAACAACTTTTGTAGCATTCATGTTATTATTCCGTAATCAGATGTATATAAACATTGCGGTAAGTGTCATATATGTTTTTATAATATTTATAATGTTCCATAACTACTGGAAAAGTCTGGAAAATGATTAAAATCATATGTGCCACGCGAACAGGCACCTTGTAACACCACATAACAAACAATGTGAAAGGGAATAATAAGAAGATAGGTAGAGAATGATTAACCCGATTTGCGTAAAATCAAAAGCGAATGGTTTGTAGGTGTTTGCTCAGAAACCGAACTGTTTGAGCGAAGCGAGTTTTCGGTTTCGTGCAAACAACAAAAACCTGAGCGCTTTGATTTAGCAAATTGATGGTTTGTTCTCTACCTATCTTCTTATTATGCCCTTTAGTGTAGCAATAAAATGTTACAAGGTGCCTGTCTACATGTCATAATAATTATTTTTTCTCATTTAATTATTTTTTAATAATTTGCATGGTATAGTCTTTTTGTAAGGTAAATGTAACAGAAATAATAAAAAGGAGAAAAGCTATGTTTTTCAGAATTCTAAAAAAGGATTTAAAGAGAAAAAAGACAATGAATATTATTCTTTTGCTTTTTGTAATTCTGTCCGCCATGTTCGTGGCAAGCAGTGTGAATAATATATTTGCGGTGCTTAATGGACTTAATTACTACTTCGATAAGGCAGGACTTACACAGGATTATTTCGTGCTGGCTATGGTAAGAGAGGACAGTGAGTCACTTACGAATGTGCTTGATGGTGATGATAATGTAAAAGATTATATTACCGAGGAGCAGATAATCGGCTCAAGCTCGAATTTTGAAAAGGATGGTAAAAAGGCATTTGACTTTTCTAACTCAGCCCTTATCTTATCGGTTGATAATGCCGGCATTAATTACTTTGATGAGGATGATAATGTAATAAGTGAAGTAAAAGAGGGAGAGGTATATATTACAGGAAGTGCCCTGAAGAAGTCTTCATTAGATGTAGGCGACACTATAGATTTTGAGCTTGTAGATACAACGCTTTCACTTACCATAGCGGGCAGGGCGAAGGATGCTTTTCTTGGCTCGGACTTCATGGGTAATCCGAGATTTATAATCAATCAAAAGGACTATGACAGGCTTATGAATAACGAGACTATAAAAAACAGCTATTTGGCGCTCATTTATTATATAGATTCCGAAGATACGGATTTACTGAAAGAAGTTATCTCCGAGCAAAGTAATATAATGCTTGATATTGATATGGGTATGATCAGAACAACCTATATTTTGAATATGATTGTGGCAGGAGTTCTGCTTGTGATAAGCATAGGTCTTATGCTTGTTTCGTTTACGGTACTTAGATTCACAATTGGTTTTACAATCACTGAGGAATTCCGGGAAATAGGAGTTATGAAGGCAGTCGGAATTAAGAACTCGTCAATCAGAAGATTATATATAGCTAAGTATTTTGCAATAGCAGTTATAGGTGCAATTATAGGATATGTGGCATCCATTCCATTTGGAAACATGCTTCTTAAGAGTGTATCGGAGAATATGATGCTTGGTAATGAGAACAGCGTAATAATCGGAATTCTCTGTGCCATAGCTGTCGTGCTTATTATAGTGTGGTTCTCATATTCGAGCACAAAGAAGATTAAAAAGCTCTCACCTGTAGATGCGGTAAGGAGCGGACAGACAGGCGAACGATTTGGAAAGAAGAGTGTATTGAGCCTTGGCAAGAGCAGACTTGGCACGACAGGCTTCCTGTCTGTAAACGATGTACTTAGCAGTAAAAAACAATTCGGTATCATAACAGCAGTTTTTACTATATGTCTTATACTGGTTATGATTCTTGCTAATACGGCGAATACGCTGTGTAGTGATAAGCTGATTCCGCTCTTCGGAACGACATACAGTGATGTGTATCTGACGGATGCAGACAGGTTTATGCAGCTTATGGATGGTGGAACAGGTGATGAGAAAATCTATGAAGTCTTTGCAGAGATAGAGGATATACTTGCAGAGAATGATATGCCGGGAGAATGTATGGTAGAGCTTCAGTTCAAATATCCTGTCACTTTTGACGGCAAGACTCAGAAGCTTACATTCCAGCAGAATAAATCAACTCACACAGATGAATATGTATATCAGGAGGGTACTGCTCCGGAGAATGAGTATGAGATAGCACTTACACCGCAGGCGGCTGAGCTAATCGGTTGTAAGATAGGCGATACGGTAAGGATTAAGATAAATGGTGTTGAGAGTGAATATATGGTTACCGCACTTTTCTCAAGCTTTAATCAGCTTGGACAGGTCGGAAGACTGCACGAGGCTGCGAAGACAGACAGAAGTGAACTTAGTTCCGGATTTTCATTTCAGATAAATTTTGATGATAACCCAAGTGATGAAGAGATAGACAGTCGTATTGAAAGGCTCAAAGAAATATTTGATACAGATAATGTATTTAATGCGGCTGATTTTACGAAGGATTGTACAGGTTCCGCAGATACAATGAGGGCTGTCGAATATCTTGCACTTGTCATAACACTTATCATAGTTGGACTTGTATCGGTGCTTATGGAGCGTTCATTTATAAGCAGGGAGAAAAGCGAGATAGCACTTATGAAGGCTCTGGGAATAAGCAACAGGAATATAATTATCCAGCATACATTGAGGTTTGTAATAGTAACTGTGATTGCAACGATTATAGCAGCAATTCTTGCACTTCCGCTTACTAAGCTTTGTATCGACCCGATATTTAAGATAATGGGTGTGGCGTACAGCCTTGATTATGAGATAAAGCCTCTGGAGGTATTTGTAATATGTCCGGCTGCAATCCTTATTGTAACGGTTGTGAGTGCATTCTTAACCGCACTTTATACAAATACAATTAAGGCATCACATACGGTGGATATTGAGTAAGACATTAAGAAGATATAATTGCTGATAATAAAAGCTTTGAATAACAAAAAGTGTTTTTATAAAAAGGAGAAATCATTATGGGAAAAATATTGGAAGTAAAGGATTTATGCAAGACTTATATAGTTAATAAAAGGCAGAATAATGTACTTAGAAATGTTAATTTTGATATAAACGAGGGCGAGATGGTAGCGGTTATGGGACCGTCAGGCTCAGGAAAGTCAACCCTTTTATATACTGTGTCGGGTATGGACAATGCAACTGCCGGAGAAGTAAGGTTTGAAGGGGATAATATTGCGAAGATGGAAGCAAATGAGCTTGACTGTCTTAGACTTGATAAGATGGGATTTATATTTCAGCAGATGTATATGTTGAAAAATCTTACGGTACTTGATAATATCATATTACCGGCTGTTGAGTCGAAGAATAATACATTAAGCAAGAAGGAGAAGCTTGAGCGCGGACAGGATTTGATGCGCCGTCTTGGCATTATTGATGTGGCAGACAACGATATAAATGAGGTATCAGGCGGACAGCTACAGAGAGCATGTATATGTAGAAGCATGATTAATAATCCTAAGATGATATTTGCAGATGAGCCTACAGGTGCCCTTAACCGTACCTCATCAGATGAGGTTATGGAGGAGTTAAACAAGTTAAATGATGAAGGTACAACCATCATGCTTGTTACACATGATGCGAGAGTGGCAGCCAAGTGTTCAAGAGTTTTGTTCATAGTAGACGGAAATATCAAGGGAGAGTTTTCTCTTGGCAAGTTAGAAGCCAAGCAGGATTTGCGCGACAGAGAGCGCTCGCTTAATAACTGGCTGATGGAGATGGGCTGGTAAAGTGTATAGAATTAATGGAGATAATTTCACTATTACGCTGTTAAGATAATAGTTATGGTTAGAGGTATTGAGATATGGTTGATATTCTTGTAGTAGAGGATAATAAAGAAATTGTGGATTTATTAACCGATTTTCTTTGGGCAGAAAATTACATAGTAACTACAGTAGATAGTGGAGAGAAGGCCTTGTCCGTATTTGAAAGATACGGAGCAAGGCTTGTCCTGCTTGATATTATGCTGCCGGGGATAGATGGTTTTGCAGTTTGCGAAAAAATCAGAAAGACAAGTGATACACCTATTATTATCTTATCTGCAAGAGTTGAGAAGGACGATAAGCTGAACGGACTTATACTCGGTGCCGATGACTATATGGAGAAACCGTATGATATAGATATACTGCTTGCTAAGATTCAGGGGATATTCAAGAGAAGATATTCTATGGATGAAATTACCTGTGGCAAGCTTACGCTAAATAAAATCGAAATGACAGTTTATAAAGATGGCAAGCTTCTTGATACGAGAGCTAAGGAGTTTGAACTTTTATTGCTTCTTATTGAGAACAAGGGTAAGACACTTACTAAGGAATATATATTCAATCAGATATGGGGAAGCGACAGCGAATCCGAACTCCAGACTCTTACCGTTCATATCAAGTGGCTTAGGGAGAAGATTGAGGATAATCCCAAGCAGCCTGAGCATATTCTGACGGTCTGGGGAACAGGGTATAAATATATTGAGTAGGGATACGGAAAGCGGAGCAAAAATATTATGAAGCGATATGACAGAATATGTATTGGAATATTTACAGCAGTTATATTGATACTTGTGGGTATCAATATAGCTTTTTATGTTTCGGAAAATACTACATCAGGCAGAGAATATAATGTTGAGATAGAGAGATTGAGCAGGCAGATAAAGACGGAGAAAATACCCGATATCAGTGAGTGTAAATATGTAACGGATATAGAGAAATTTGATTCGGACCAAAATGATTTTTTTAACAGTGACAGCGACTATGTGATTAAAGAGATAGACGGAGAACTGTACAGATTTGATTATAAAGCTTCATCAGCTAATATCAAAAGGATAAAAATAATTGTTAATGTTTGTATGACTGCGATGATTGTGATACTTATTTTTGTTTTAATATACATCAGAAATCAGATTTTAAAACCATTTTACAGGCTATCTGATATTCCGTATGAGCTTGCGAAGGGGAATCTAACCGTACCGATTGAGGAAAATAAAAGCCGATTCTTCGGAAGATTTACCTGGGGAGTTGATATGCTTCGTGAAACTTTGGAAGAGCAGAAGAAAAAAGAGCTTGAAATGCAGAAGGATAAGCAGACCTTTCTGCTTTCAATATCACACGATATAAAGACACCCTTATCTGCAATTAAGCTATATGCCAAGTCTCTGTCAAAGGGGCTTTATAAGGATAAGGAGAAGCAGATAGAGGTTGCTGAGAACATAAATGACAAGGCGGACGAGATAGAAAGCTATGTCGCCGAGCTTACCAATTCTGCAAGAGGAAGCTTCATGGATTTCGATGTAAAGGATGGAGAATTCTATCTATCCGAATTGATTGATAATATCAGAAGCTACTATACAGACAAGCTTCTTCTTAATAAGACGGAGTTTACGATAGATAAGTTTACTGATTGTATATTAAACGGAGACATTGACAGAAGCATAGAGGTCTTACAGAATATAATGGAGAATGCGATAAAATACGGAGACGGAAAAGGTATAGATATTATTTTTTCAGACGAAGAGGACTGTCGTCTTGTCACGATTACGAATACAGGCTGTACTCTTCCCCAAGCAGAGCTTGTGCATATATTTGACAGCTTCTGGCGTGGCTCAAATGCTGATAACAGAAGCGGAAGCGGTCTTGGTCTTTTTATCTGTCGCCAGCTTATGCTTGGTATGAATGGAGATATATTTGCGGATATTAAGGATGACAGGATGGAAGTTACAACCGTGTTCCGTAAATTATAGATTTGACTATACGATAAAGTAAATACTGATTGGGAGAGGAAATTAATAGAGCTGTCACACTAAATTTTTAATGCGACAGCTCTCATTTATGAACACATAAATTAATAGTGTCTATTAGTTAATAGGCTCGCCGAGTAATCCATATAAATAAGGCTCGCCATCAGAAGTTATAAATTTTGGTAAGGTACCTAAGATATGGTCGTTCTCGTCTATTGCAAGAGCTAACTTTCCCGAAGAGAGCTTATATGTGCGTGAGCTTGTTGTACCGTCAGTAAAGGTTACGATTACATCAAGGGATGCACCGTCAAAGGTATCTATACCTTTGTGCCATTCTGCTCTTATATCGTCGTTTTCATCAGAGGCGGCAACCTGATTAATGGTATCCTCAGAAATGTAGAAGCCATAATAGGTATCAGGATTGTAATCCTCATCTATGCTGTTACCTACTGCAAGCATATGCTCCAAATTCCAGTTGTCATTTTCAAGGTCACCATATTGATTATAGCTTTCAGTATATATATCTGTGGTCTGACCGGATAGCTCGTCAGCCTGACTTCCTGACAGATTTGCCTGTTTTGTCATAGTATAAAAACCGTTTTTGTCAATGTTTAATTTTACATGTGATATGTTATCTCCGTTTATCTTGAAGATAAGTCCTGTAAAACCGGCTTCGCCTCCCCCTGCACTCTGCTCAAATGATATCAATTCACTATCTTCGTCTTCATTATATGCAGGAGTGAGTGAACCGTCGTTATCGTTCATTTCATATGCAACCATTTTGAAGCTGTTAGGAGCAAGTGGCTGCTGTTCGGTAAGATAGGTTGTCTCGTTAGCAATAACAGTATCATCTATGTCTTTTGTTCTGTCATTGTCATCCTTATTATTCATCTGTGTTATGGATATACATATGGCAAGAGCGGCAGCGGCGGCTGTAAGACCTGCAGCAACCTTGCCAAACATAAACTTATGTTTACTCTGTTGCTTTATATTTGATTTCTTCATAGTAGAATCCTCCTTATTTAACTGGTTGTGTACTTCGGAATTAATTCTTATACGCAATTCCTCAGGCATCTGAGGGAATTCGTCTTTCATATTATTTAGGTTCATTTACGCACCCTCCATTTCTTCTAAATCATTCTTTAGCTCATGTCTTCCTCTAAGAAGACGGTTTTTGACTGCGCTTTCTGTGGTATCGGTAAGCTTGGCAATTTCTTTTACGCTGTAGCCCTCCATATAGTATAGTGAGATTACAAGCCTTGTCTTAGGCGGAAGTGCTTCTAATGCCTCATAGAGCTCTGAATAATCTTCGTTGTTAAAGCTCACTATATTATCGGGTAAGCTGTCCGGCTCGTATGCGACCATACGCTTCTGCCGGTTAAGTATGGCATAACATTCATTTATGAGTATCCTTACAAACCATGTCTTTGCATACTTGGGTTTGCGTAAGGTGTTGATGCTGTCAAATGCCTTGACTATGGCTTCTGAAATTGCATCGGAGCAGTCGGCATCCTCATAAAGCATTGTCTTGGCTATACGATAGAAGCATTCCTGTTCCGTCATAATAAGCTGTCCTAATTCTTCCTTTGTCACGCTTATGTCCCCTTTCCGTTACATTTTACAAGAAATACGTATCTCTTTTGTAATGCTCTTACACCTATTAGATAAATTAGGGAGGTGTTTGGTCTCAAAATAATATATGAATTATTATAAATAGAGGTTTAAAAAATATCCATTATCGTTTATAATGTGTATATGTTTATTTGAATCGAAAGAGAGGATAAAAAAGTAGTAAGGGGGAAGCGTATGGACAAGGAAAAGCAGAGAAAATTAGATGAGCTCTTCGAAGCGTTTTCCGTAGTTGCGGAAGGTGCGTATGTGTACCTGTGCGATATGTCAGAGGATATATCAAGGTGGTCGAAGAGTGCAGTTAATTACTTTGGACTTCCCGGAGAATACATTGAGAATGCAGGGGGAATATGGGAGGAGCATATTCATACTGACGACAGAGACGATTATCACCATAGCATAGATATGATATTTTCAGGAAAGGACAGCGGTCATGATATGCAGTATCGTGCGAAGACACGAGACGGCAATTATGTTGTATGTACCTGCCGAGGAGTAGTACTTCGTGACGCGGAGGGGAATCCGGCTTATTTTGGCGGAGCAATTAAAAATCATGGTATTAAAAGCTATGTGGATACGGTTACGGGACTTCGCTCCTTATACGGATTTTTCGAGGATTTAAGGGCTATATTCTGGAAGAAGGACAAAAGCATTATACTGCAGCTTGGTATAAGCGGATTTTCCAACTTAAATGATGTGTATGGATATAGCTTTGGTAATCGTATATTGCAGCAGCTTGGCAGACTCGTGCAGAAGAAATTCGCAAATGTGGGTGCGGTCTATCGTATGGATGGAACTAAGATGGTCGTTATCTCACGAACACTTTGTTTGGATGAGGTTGCCGAAAGATACAGCGAGTTACAGGATGCGGTGAGTCATGATTTCTATGTCGATGATGAGCTGATAAGTCTCTCACTTAATGCCGGGCTTGTGGTTGCTGATAATTTTGATATAAGTGATAAGACAGTTTATTCCTGTCTCAAGTTTGCATATAGTGAGTCAAAGAATCGCAAGTTAGGAGATTTGGTTATCTTCCACGATATGCTGTCACATGATAATCGTGAGGTGCTTGAGAAGATAAACATAATCCGTAATAATGTATCAGAGAATTGCAACGGATTTTATCTGTGCTATCAGCCTATTATGTATGCTACCTCTGAGAAGCTTAAGGGTATGGAGGCATTGGTAAGATGGAAGAATGATACTTATGGCAGCGTGCCACCTAATCAGTTTATACCTGTATTGGAGCAGGACACACTATTCCCTAAGCTTGGTAAATGGATACTCAGGCAGGCTATGACAGATGGTCTTAAGTTTATCGAGAAATATCCTGATATGGTTATGAATGTCAATCTGTCTTATGCGCAGATGGAGAAGGACGGCTTCATAAAAGAGGTTTTAGATTTGCTTGAGGAGACCGGTTTCCCTGCAAATAATCTTTGTCTTGAGATTACGGAGAGATGTCGTCTGCTGGATATGGAACTTCTTAAGGATATGGTTAAGATATTCAGAGACAATGGAATCCGTATTGCTTTAGATGATTTTGGTACAGGCTATGCGTCGCTTGGAATCTTAAGGGAGCTTCCTGTTGATACAGTCAAGATAGACCGCGAATATGTAAAGGATGTAGAGAAGAGCAAGGCAGACCAGAGTACAGTTAGATTTATCTCGGATCTGGCAGATGCATTTTCTGCAGAGGTTTGTGTCGAGGGAGTAGAGACTGAAGAGATGAAGGACTTCTTAAAGCAATATAAGGTAAGCTCACTACAGGGATATTATTATTCAAAGCCTGTTCCGTCAGAGGAATTTTTGAAGATGGATTTTGTGGCAGGATAGAAGGGTAATTATTAAGTGCTATTTTGATATACTTATAGTTTATTAAGAATAAATGAGGGGATAATCTTGATTATCTCCTCAATTTTTTTTATAATAGGTAATTAATATGGATTGTTGATTTAGTTATAATTATTTTAAGATTTATTTGGAAAGGCTGATAATGTTAGGGAACAAAAGAGGAAAAAGACTTACATACTATGTGCCTGATTATGTTGTATTCGACTTAGAGACGACAGGAATCTCACCTAAGAGGGATAAGGTTATAGAGATATCGGCAGTTAAGGTTAAAGAGGGGAAGGTAGTTGATGAGTTTTCATCACTTGTGAATCCGCTATGCAGTATACCTTATGGGGCAAGTCAGGTAAATAATATAACGGATGATATGGTTGAGGATGCACCTGTCTTTGAAGAGGTACTGCCGCAATTTATAGAATTTATCGAGGAGCTTCCCTTAGTTGGACATAATATTCATTCCTTTGATATGAATTTTATATATCGTGACAGTCGGGATATGCTCGGAGAGATACCGGATAATGATTATATTGATACGCTACATATATCAAGGTCTGTACTGCCTGATATGGCACATCACAGGATGACCGATCTTGCGGCACATTATGGTGTATCTACAGCAGGGGCACATAGAGCACTTGCTGACTGCCATATGACACAGAAGGTTTTTGAAGGTCTGCATAATGATATGGAATCTGCCAAGTTAGGAAATAAGCAGGTCAGGATATGTCCTAAGTGCAATAGTGTACTGAAGCTTAGAAATGGTATATACGGTGAGTTTTATGGCTGCGTCGGATATCCTGAATGCAGATATACGGAGAATGTTTCATAACAGCAGGAGGACTTTATGTCGGTAATTAAAGTTAAAGAACAATTAGAGAAAAAGAATCTGGCTGACAGAATCACAGTTCACAAGGAAACCATTGATACTGTGGAGCATGCGGCAATAAGGATTGGCTGCAGTGAGGCTGAGATTGCCAAGACACTTTCATTTTTGGTAGATGAAAAACCTGTTATTGTGGTTATGGCAGGTGATGCAAGAGTAAACAGCTCTAAGTTCAAGGGACAGTTTCATACCAAGCCTCATATGATACCGAGAGATGTTGTCGAAGATATGGTGGGACATGCTCCCGGAGGAGTGTGCCCGTTTGCGATAAAGGATGATATTCCTGTATGGTTGGATGTATCGATGAAAAGATTTGAATACGTCCATCCTGCCGGAGGTGATGAGTTTACTTCCGTAAGGCTTACACCTGATGAGTTAGAATTTGCATCAGATGCAGAAGGCTGGTGCGATGTATGTAAGGGTTGGGAAGAAGAAGTATGAAATACATAAAACAATTTATGATAATATTATTCATATCATTCATAGGTGAGATGCTTAATCATTATATACCGCTTCCGGTTCCGGCAAGCATATATGGTATTGTGATTATGTTCGTGTGTCTTCTGACAGGTATTATTAAGGTTGAACAGGTCAAGGAAACCTCTAAGTTTTTAATTGAGATTATGCCTCTTGTATTTATTCCGGCGGCTGTTGGACTTATTAATTCATGGGGGCTCATCAGTGAGAAATGGTATATGTATGTGGTTGTAATTTTCGCTACAACAATTCTTGTTATGGCGGTTTCGGGACTTATGACACAGTTTGCAATCAGATACGAATTAAGACATGGTACATCACAAGATAATACAGAGATTTCAGTGCCTAAGTCGGATAGTAATATGAATACGGAGGTTACGAAGGATGAATGAGATAGCAAAAACTTTTGAAGGCTCCGCATTCTTCGGACTGCTTTTAAGTCTTACAGCTTATGAGATAGGCGCGTTATTAAAAAAGAAGTTTAAATCGGGAATCTTTAATCCGCTTCTTATATCGATTATCATTGTTATAGCCGTACTTAAATTCGGACATATAAGCTATGAGAAGTACAGTGCAGGAGCAGAATACTTAAGCTATCTGCTTACGCCTGTTACCGTATGTCTTGCAGTGCCGCTTTATGAACAGCTTGCTGCACTTAAGAATAATTGGAAGGCTATTATACTCGGTATAAGCTCCGGTGTAATTGCAAGTATGCTTGGAGTGTTGGCTCTCGGTCTTGCCTTTGATATGACACATGAGGAATATGTATCACTTCTGCCTAAATCAATTACAACTGCTATAGGTATGGGAGTTTCAGAGGAGCTTGGAGGCTATGTGTCCATAACAGTTATAGTTATCATTTTGACAGGAGTGGCAGGCAATATCATAGCTGAGCTTGTATTTAAGATATTCCATATAGAAGAACCGATAGCAAGAGGTATAGCCTGTGGTACTGCGAGCCATGCCATAGGTACAGCGAAGGCTATGGAGCTTGGTGATGTAGAGGGTGCCATGAGCAGCCTTTCCATAGTTGTTGCAGGAGTCATAACTGTATTTGGAGCGGCAATTTTTGCTAATATTTTGTAAACTTTTATATGCATTGGTTATCCATTCAGCATTATAAAAATACCATAAAGTACAAGCAGGTGGACCGGATAGTATGCATAGAAAACATATTTCATAGACGGTCCTTTCTTATGGTTATGAAAGGCTATCGGAATAAGTGAAAGTAAGCCAAACAGTTCGAAGGTATTGCTGAATATAAGTGTAAAAATTGTAATGGATACAAACAGCTTTAAAAATGTATTTAAGTCTTCTTTGCTTGATAATGGATAGTCAACTCTGAAATAATAAAATAACAGTATGAGCATTATTCCATATGCTGAATAATCCGTGCGAAGTATTATTGATATAATCATTATAATAAGTATGGCAAAGTAAGCACATATGCAGGAACGAAGAATTGCCTTGTCACCGCTTTCTTTGTATTCTGCATATTGTTTCTTTTCGTAATCAGCCAGATATACACATATAAGGCCGAAGAAAAGTGTGAAATATACATTTGTATCAAAGTCAAAAGGCGTCTTGAAAAACGCAAGGGAAAAAGGCACCTGTGAGATTAGTGCAAATATGAAAAGTCTTAAGGCATATTTTTTAACATCTCTTGTGTGATAATATCCCTCAACTATCATATAACAGAATATAGGGAATGCAATTCTGCCGATAGCTCTGCATAGAAAATATACATTTTGTGGGATTAGTCCACTTAGGTATAAGTTTCCGTTGGCATAGGTCAGACCTATTGCAGCACCTATATGGTCTATAGTCATTGTTATAATGGCAATTAATTTTAATAAAAAAGTTGTCATTGCGTATTCCTCTTTTCGATAATTTGCAGATAGTTACATCTGATTTGGAAATTATTTCTGCGTTATTATACTATAAAACATCTGAGGAGGCAAATTTGAGTAATGCATACCTTTGGTGGTTGTTAAATTTGATTGAATAATGTATAATTAATTGGATACTTGATGAGAGGATAATATAAAATGAGAATTTTTGAAAACATAAGAGTTATACTAAATTTTATAATTGCAATAGTGTTGATAGAAATCGGTTTTTTTCTGCTTTTAGGCGATAGAATTATTTCAAAGGAGAATTCAAAGGATTTAAGTAATTATAGTATAGAAGAAATTCCGACTTTTGGAACAGAAGTAGATGTCGGACTCGTGGATGTCGGGGTGTTATTCCTTGAAACTGATGATATATTCAGCGTCAACTATGATTTGAACTGCTATTATATAGCCCAGATGAATAATGGAAGATTTATTGTACTTAAAACAACAAAGAATAGTGCTTTAGATAGAAAAGTCAGCGGATATGCTGAAAGCTGTAATAATTATTATTCCTGGCACAACGGTAAGAAACCGGATACATTATATCTGGAGGGTAAGATAACAAATGAACCTGACTATGAGGGCGTTGATTTCAGTGACTCGCTTGATGAAGGTTCTAAGCAGATGATGGTTTCGCGCGGATATGTCAGGATGGATGTTGATAATATTATTTTTGAAGCATATGAGAACTCAGCAAAACAATCTATCACAAGAACTCTGAAAAATTCTTTGGAAATTATAGTTAATATGAATAAGGCACTTAAGACTGCTATTGGAATTGTGGCTACGCTCTTAGGTGTATTTCTTATCGTGAATGCCATCCGTGATTTCCTTGAAGAGATGTCGATTATGGGTGAGGTTGAGCACGAAATTATAATAAGTAATGATGTGTTCAGTAATATACGGAGCAACAGGATGAGCCTGAATGATGAGTTAGACGAGCTTGATGCCCAGCATGAAAGGCGAGAGGCTCTGAGACAGAATAGGGAGAACGATAGCACAGGCAGTAAAAGCGGCTTGAGACTAAAGCATCATTGATATTATAATTTAATTTTTAATCTAATTTTAATCTTTCCTAAAAGATGTTCTAATCTTAATAGTTTATATTAAGTATTGTCAACAGGACATGACGGTTTTAAAAACCGTAATTTAGGAAAAGAGGTAGAGAGAAATGGATGAATTAGAAAAGGTTGAAAAATTAAGACAGCGTGCAGATGTATCATATGAGGAAGCAAGAGAGGCACTTAACGAATGTAATGGAGATCTGCTTGATGCAATGGTTTATCTTGAGAAACAGGGTAAGGTTAAATCACCGGAGCAGACAGCTTATACGACGGATGCTGAGCAGCAGCCAAAATACGCAGATGTTCCTGCGGTAGTAAGAGAGAACGAGCAGCGAAGCAGTGAGGAAAGCGTTGGCAAGAAGATCGGTCGTATGTTCAAGAAAGCAGCAAAGTACTTAAATGACAATCATCTTAAGGTTGAGCATAATGACAAGACAATTATAAATGTTCCATTGTGGGTTGCAGTTATAGCACTTCTTGCAGCATGGTGGATACTTGTAATATTAATAATCATTTCACTGTTCTGTGATTACAAGTACACTATAGAAGGAACAGGCAATAACGAAGAAGTAAACAGGGTTATGGAAAAGGCGTCAGAATTTACAGAACAGGTAAAGGACGAGTTTAAAAATAACTAATAATTTGTGTAATATTGAAAAGAATTATTCGTGAAAGCGTTTTAAGCGTGATAGTATTCATATTTGGATTAAGAGGTAAGAAATGGGAGTAAAGATACTGGTAGTAGAGGACGAAGAAAAATTGGCGAGGTTCATTGAGCTTGAGCTTCGACATGAGGGCTATGAGGTTGAGAAAGCTTTTGATGGCAGGGCGGCTCTCGATATGGCTATGGCTAATGACTATACTCTGATACTGCTTGATATTATGCTTCCTGGTTTAAACGGACTTGAGGTATTAAGACGATTGCAGATGGACAAGCCGACACCTGTTATACTCCTTACTGCGAGAGATGCTGTAATGGATAAGGTGTCGGGACTTGATGCAGGAGCAGTAGACTATATCACTAAGCCATTTGCGATAGAGGAGCTGCTTGCGAGGATAAGAGTTGCGCTTAAATTGCATTGTAAGGATGCCAGCGAAAATGATTCGAATAATGTGGTTAATGCAGATAATGCTAACTCTGACATAAATAGTAATAATACATATTCAGGTGGAATGAGTGCGGGTACGGCAATAGATGGCGCAGGCGCTACAGCAGGTGTTGGCAGTACAGGAATTAATTCAAATCATGTAAAAAGGTCAGTTCCGGGTGAAACATATACATGGAAAGCCCTCGTACTTGATGTACCAAGACATAAGGTTACATATAACGGCAAGGAGATAGAGTTGACCAATCGAGAATTTTTAATGCTTAAAACCCTGCTTGAGAATATGGACATAGTCCTATCCCGTGATACCCTGCTTGAGAGAGTATGCGGATATGAATATGTGGGCGAAACCAATGTAATAGATGTGTATATAAGGTATTTAAGAACTAAGATAGACGAGGCGTATGGTGTGAAGATGATACAGACGGTACGCGGTGTGGGATATGTGATAAAGGCGAATTAGAGGATAAAACATATAGATATAAGGTATGAATTATCTTTGTAGGATTGCAATTTGTATTATAACTTTATAGTATGTATAGATTTCGGATAATAAAATGGAAGAGAGTATATGTCGGAAGATAGCAATAAAAAACACAAAAAAGAAAGCAAAAAAACGTCCTCAATAGCCAAGAAGCTGAACAGACAGCTTACCGGCACAAAATGGGGACTTTTTATTGGTGCAGATTTATTCTTATTCATTGCCCTATCACTTGGCTGGATAGTGGAACAGGAGATAAATGCACTTGGCGATTTGAAGTGGGATAGGACAAGGATATTTCAGATGAGAGATGGAATAAAGTCACTTTCCTATAAGGTGTCATATGCAGGCGAGGAGCTTATTAATGTAAATGCTTACAATGCATTCAGGTTTATCATAGGTATAGTGTGCATAGCATTTATATTTCAGATGTTTAATCTTATATTCTCACACTATGCGGAATATGTAAAGATTAAGAATACGCTTAAGCCTCTTGACGAGCTTGCATTAAAGGCAGATGAGATAAGCCGTATGTCATTTGATGAGGACAAGTTTCATCTTATCGAGGATGCCATAACACATATCAATCCGGAGGACGAGAAAACCCTATCACTTGGGAATGAGGATTTGCAGGGGATTGAGACTGCTATGAACAACCTGCTTAAGAGGATGCACGATACCTACAATCAGCAGGCAAGATTCGTAAATGATGCCTCTCATGAGCTTCGCACGCCCATAGCAGTCATTCAGGGCTATGCAAATATGCTTGACCGTTGGGGCAAGGAAGACGAGTCGGTTTTGGATGAGTCAATCGCCGCAATCAAAAATGAATCCGAGCATATGAATCATCTGGTTGAGCAGCTTTTATTCTTAGCAAGGGGAGACAGTGGCAGAAATGTGATGAACTTCGAAGATATATCCTTAAATGAAATGATGAAGGAGATATACGAGGAGTCGCTAATGATAGATGAGGAACATCCATACAGATTCTCTGATTCAGATGAAAATATAAAAGTAAATGCAGATGCTTCAATGTTAAAACAGGCTGTGCGAATACTTGTAGACAATGCAGCCAAATATACGAAAAAGGGCGACGAGATAAAGCTCTCGGTCGGACATAATGAAGAGAGCAGACCATATCTGCAGGTACAGGACAGCGGTATAGGCATGGCTGAGGCAGATGTACAGCATATGTTTGAACGTTTCTACCGTTCAGACGAGGCAAGGAAGATACAGGGTACAGGACTTGGATTATCCATATCCAAGTGGATAGTCGATAAACACAAGGGACATTTCGAGATACTCTCAAGGACAGAGCTTGGAACGAGGATAAGGATTGTGTTGTAATGGGAAATAAATTATTAAATTTGTCGATGGTTGACAGGATAAAAATGATGTTATATAATCTCAATTGAAATATTCTTTTTTATAAAATAATATTCAAACGAAATATAATATTTTTTATTTCCCATTGACATTATATCTTTAGATTTATCTAATAATTATAGAATGAAAAATTTCATTCAGGTGTGCTGACACCTTAAAAATCTGACATTTATGCTATTATTATAGGATAGCAAGTTGGGGAGCAACAAAAAAACTCCACAGTTAAGCCGCTTTTGTAGGACGGCAAGTTGGCAGACAACAGAAAAATCAGCAAAAACGAATCTTAAGAGTTGTCCATATGGGCAACTCTTTTTTATTTGAAAGAAGGTCATAGATTGAAAAGATACGATAAGAATACAGTATTAAAAATTATTATAAATGCCTAAATTGTATTTTATTTTAAAAGATGAATATAAAAACATTAATATAGAAGAATCTGTTAGTAATATAATTAATGATTTTTTATAAATAATTCTGATAATAGTGTTTATAAAGCAAATTTTAGAGATATACCAAGTGTTTGGGTTCCGGTAGATAATATTCCCCAAAATACAATGGGGAAAGAAGATTATTATAGTATTAAAATTAATGGAATACTAGGAGATGAGTATTATGTTAATGTTGTTGCTGATAATTTGAATATTGATAACATAGAAATAACAAAAAAGTAAAATATTATAAATTGATATATTACATGTTTTTATAGATTATTTTATTGATTTCCCCTAACCAATCCATTAAAATAAGACTATAAGCTGGTATGACCTTAAACATCATATTTGCTTATAAAGTATTTGCAAGAGAAAACTGAATAATGTAAAGGAGGAGTGGGAATGGCAGAGAAAGACATTGCCGAGAAACTACTTGAGGATTACAACGATGTTTTTGCTGACATCGTAAATGTACTTCTATTCGACGGACAAGAAAGAGTAAATCCTGAATCTCTTACAAATACTAAAGATAAAAGCCAATATAAAGCAGATGACAGCATACTACACGAACAGGAGAGAGATGTATCAAAATTCTGGTCTGAAGGTAAAATCAGAATTGCTTTATATGGTCTTGAGAATCAGACAGATGTGGATAACGATATGCCGTTTAGGGTTATAGGCTATGATGGTGCGGCATACAAAAGTGAGACCTTAGATGAAGAGTTAAAAGAGCGTTATCCAGTAGTAACTCTTGTGTTGTATTTCGGTGAGAAAAGATGGAAGAGATTTTCATTATATGACTGTCTTGGCACCATACCTGAATACCTTAAGCCTTATGTCAGTGATTACAAAATCAATGTATTTGAGATTGCATATCTTACTGATGAACAGGTTAATAAGTTCAAGAGTGATTTTAAGTTCGTGGCTGATTATTTTGTACAAATGAGAAAGAATAAAAATTACATAGCGCCGAGAGAGGTTGTAAAGCACGTGGATGAGGTTTTAAAGCTAATGCAGGCGCTTACGAAAGATACAGAGTGGGGCGACAGTATTGAAATGGAAAGGAAGGGAAAACCATATATGGATCATTATTTTAGTGATCGAGTTGCTGAAGCTAAAATGAAAGGCAGAATTGAAATGTGTCTTGAGTTTGGACTTTCTGTCTCAGAGATTGCAGGAAAGCTTGATATTTCAGAGGAAGAGGTTTCAAAGGTTATTGAAAAACTTGAAACAGAGAATTTACAAAAGCAAAACTAAAACAAGCATTAATAAGTGGGAAACAGTCGGTTGACTGTTTCCCAATATATCGAAGGCTGTGAAGCTTGAAGATGAAGAAATAATCTGAGGATTAACATTTCAGCAATATTATTTTAGCAAGTTTGAAACAAATGAATGTTATCATCATTTCAACATCAGGAAAGATGTATATTATGTGAAAGGAATGGTGATAACATATGTCTAATTTTACAGGAAAGATGAGTGCAGGGCTTGCGGGAACTGCACAGGCCATGAAAAATGGAAAGGATAACTTCAAGCTGAATGGGCAGATTGCTGAACAGGAGAAGATGATTAAGAACCTCACAAATGAATTAGGAAATCTTGTACTTATACAGCTTGATGCAGGAGAGAAATTTAATCCTGCCGTAATGGAACGCTATGAGGCAATCAAGGAGGCTAGACAGGTGATTGAGACCACCTCATCTGCCAAAAAGGTGAAGAAGATGATTTGCCCGAAATGTGGTTCCAAGACCGCTACAGGCATGAATTACTGTGGAGTATGCGGTGCAAAAATCACAGATTAAAAAAAACTTCGTATCATCAAAAGATGATACGGAGTTTTTGCTTTATGGGAAAGTTATCATATAATGTAAAAAATTAAATCAATAATTAAATATTATTTTTAACATTTTAGCAACATCTCTATGTTATAATGTTAGTCACAAGCTGACAATAAAGCCGTTATGTGGCGGTTGTTTGATAACTTTTGATTACTATAACATGGAGGTGTTTTTATGTTCAAGGTTCTTGTGGTAGAGGATGACAGCAGACTTAACAGGGCGGTATGCTCTTATCTAAACGGCAAAGACTATGAAACTACAGGCTGTCTTTCGGCAGAAGAAGCCTATGATGAGATGTATAAAAATAAATTTGACCTTATTATCTCTGATATTATGATGCCTGATATAGACGGATTTGAATTTGCAAGGACTGTACGAGAGCTTGATAACGACATACCGATCTTATTCGTCACGGCAAGAGATGATTTTGATGCGAAGAGGAAGGGCTTTGATGCAGGCATAGATGATTATATGGTGAAGCCGATAGATTTTGAGGAGCTTTTGCTTCGTATAGGTGCACTGTTAAGGCGTGCAAAGATTGCAGCTAACAGGAAGCTTTCCGTTGGTAACCTTACACTTGATTCCGAGGAGCACACTGCCTATGTGGATGGCAACGAGGTTACACTTACGGTCAGGGAATTTAATCTTATATATAAGCTTCTGTCATATCCAAAGAAGACCTTTACGCGTTCGCAGCTTATGGATGAGTTCTGGGATGTCGAGAGTAATTCGAGTACGAGAACTGTCGATGTGTATATGACAAGATTAAGGGATAAGCTATCTGAGTGTGACGGCTTTGAGATTGTAACCGTACATGGTCTGGGATATAAGGCGGTTATTAATGGTTAGATTAAGGCATTAGGAATAAATGAAGTATTTGAATAAGGATTTTGTCAGGGTGGAAAATGAACAAAAAGAATAAAGATGAAAAACTTAATAACTCAAGATATGAGGATAACTCAGAAAAGATAAAATGTAATAAATCAGATTATGATGACAACAAATATAATGAAAAGCAGCTCAGGAAAGAAGCAAGAAAGAAAACACATAAGCGGAAACGGAAGGTCTTTGTCAGAAGGTATCTTACTTTCTTTCTTTTGATGAGCTTTGTTATAACCTGTAGCATGATACTTTTCTTTCACTATTTTATGAAAGCAACAGATATAAAGTTGAGTGCTGACAATATAACAATGGCAGCCATTATGACATTTGGAAATGTGGTTTTCATAGCTGCATTATGTACATTGATTGACTGGATAAGACGAAGAATTACTGTTGGACGACCGGTAAAGAAGATACTTGAAGCAACTGATAAAATCATAGAGGGAGACTTCTCAGTCAGGATTACTAATCTTAAAGCAGTAGATGTGGAGCTTGGCTTCAGGGATATAATAGATAATATCAATAAAATGGCAGCGGAGCTTTCGAGTGTCGAGACCTTGAGGACAGATTTTATATCAAATGTATCGCATGAGCTTAAGACACCTCTTGCGGTTATACAGAATTATGCGACGATTCTGCAGGATGACAGTCTGTCAGATGATGAGAGAAAGGAATATCTGAAAATCATACAGGATTCCTCGAAAAACCTTGCCGGATTAATTACGAATATATTAAAATTAAATAAACTTGAAAAGCAGCAGATATATCCTGATAATAAGAGATATAATTTAAGTGAGCAGGTGTGCGAGTGTCTGATTGGTTTTGAGAGTGTATGGGAAGATAAAAATATTGAAATTGAAACTGATATAGAAGATGATATTTATGTTAAGGCAGATGCCGAGATTTTGTCGCTCGTATGGAACAACCTTTTTTCAAATGCATTTAAGTTTACCGAGCAGGGAGGAAGTGTCGGCGTAAGCATACGGAGAGAAAATGATAAGGCATATGTATCGGTGAAAGATACAGGCTGTGGTATGGATGCTGAGACAGGCAAGCATATATTTGAGAAATTTTATCAGGGAGATACCTCGCATGCTACGAAGGGCAATGGTCTTGGACTTGCTTTGGTTAAGAAGGTTATAGATATATCAGGCGGCGAGATATCGGTTGACAGTGAGGTCGGCAGGGGCAGTACATTTACTGTGGCGCTTAAGACTGATTGATGTTTTTATATTGAATTTATACGGAGGAAATAGTATGTCGGCATTTAGTGATTTAACACGCAAAAGCTTTTCGGCATCGGATAAAAAAAGAGATGCAGGACTAACTACACCATCTGATGTAGTAAGATTTGATGACATAGTATATGGTGCAGATGAAGCATGGAATCTGCTCGATGTATATCGACCTAAAGTGTGTGACGGCAAGAAGCTTCCTGTCATAGTGAGTGTACATGGAGGTGGATGGGTATATGGTGATAAGGATGTGTATCAGTATTATTGCATGAGCCTTGCCGAAAGAGGATTCGCTGTTGTGAACTTTACCTACAGGCTTGCACCTGAATACAAATTCCCTGCATCAGTTGAGGACACGGATAATGTATTCAGATGGATATATGAGAATGCAGATACATACGGACTTGATATGGAGAATGTATTCGCAGTAGGAGACTCGGCGGGGGCACACCTGCTTGGGTTATATGCGGATTTAATAACGAATGAAAGATATTCAGAGTCACTGAAAGAATATTTTACAAAGCAATATTCCGGTATACAAACTGAATCTGATAGGGACATCAGGAATATAGATTTAAGTGATATCAAAACAATATTTACTCCTCAGGATAAAATAAAATTAAAGGCTGTAGCTCTTAACTGTGGAAAATACGGCTTGGTCAAAGCAGATGAAGGTAATCCTGACACGGAAGATATATTAAATGATTTTCTGGTTAATGGCGGAGATGAGGAAGAGTTAAAACTCGTTAATGTACTTGAACATATAACCGATAAATTCCCATCTACATATATTATGACCTGCTATGGCGATTTCTTAAAAAATGAGGCAGGCAGGCTTACGAAGAGACTTGAGGATGTGGGAGTTCCGTTTGAATATCATTTTTATGGCAGCAAGGATAATCCGTTAGGCCATGTATTTCATTGCAATATCAGACTTGAAGAAGGTCAAAGCTGTAATGATGACGAGTGTGTTTTCTTCAGGAAATTTATAGACTAAATTCATTATCTAATTAAGCCATATCTGTCAATGTTATATGATTTAGTTATTAATGGTTATAGTTATTTTATAATTGATAGGATTATATAATTTTATATATAATAGGGATAATTATTAATGATATTTTTTAAGTACATTAATTAAATAAGAATTTTTAATATAACAGGAGGTATAATATGAGCAAAAAATTAGTAGCATACTTTAGTGCGAGTGGAGTAACAGCCAAGCTGGCTAAGAGTCTGGCGGAGGCGGCAGATGCAGATTTATTTGAGATTAAGCCTGTCGAGCCATATACGGCAGCAGACCTTAACTGGCATGATGAGAACAGCAGAAGCACGTTAGAGATGAAGAAGGACAAGACGATTCGTCCGGCTATAGCAGAGAAGGTAGAGAATATAGCTGATTATGATGTAATATTCGTAGGATTTCCTATCTGGTGGTACATAGCACCTACAATTATAAATACTTTCCTTGAAAGTTATGACCTGTCAGGTAAGGTGGTTGTACCGTTTGCAACCTCGGGAAGCTCAGGAATGGGCGGAACAAATGCAGAGCTTGCACCATCAGCCAAAGGTGCTGACCTAAGAGAGGGCAAAAGATTTGCCGCTAATGAGAGTGTTGATAATCTTAAGGATTGGGTTTTGTCATTAGGTATTTAATAAGAATAAAGGGTTTGGAAATTACATAGTTTCCAAACCCTTTTTTGGATGATAAATATATTTGCAATAAAAAAGTAAAAATATGTTGACAAATTAAAAAAGATTGTGTACAATCAAATCAACTTAAAGGTTGCACACAATTTAATTTTGTGACTAAACAAGGATAAGGAGGCTTAATTATGAGTATTTATGAACAGAAAGTGGTAAACTTATATGGAGACGAGGTTGATTTGACTGAGTTTGAAGGAAAGGTTATGATGATTTTCAACTCAGCTACACAGTGTGGCTTTACACCACAGTATGATGAGATTCAGGATTTGTATGAGAAGTATGCAGAGCAGGGATTAGCTGTATTGGAATTCCCTTGTGACCAGTTCGGACATCAGGCTCCGGGAACTGATGAGGAGATAGCAACCTTCTGTGATGCAAGATTCGGACTTACATTCTCAAGATATTCAAAGGTAGATGTAAATGGAGAGAATGCGTTACCTCTCTTTAAAATACTTACTGAGGCACAGGGCTTTAAAGGCTTTGATGCTGATAATCCTGCATCTGAGATGCTTGATAATATGTTGTCAAAGGCTGACCCTGATTATAAGAATAACCCATCTATCAAGTGGAACTTTACCAAGTTCTTAGTTGACAGAGACGGCAATGTAGTGAGAAGATTTGAGCCGACAGCACCGATAGATGAGGTTGAAGAAGCAATCGAAGAACTCTTATAGAACATACAAGTTAATGTGATTTGAGTTTTGTGGGAATAATTTATAAATATTTTGATGTATTAAAGAATTTGGAGGATAAAACTATGGGATTTTATGATTTTAAGGCAGTTAAGATGAATGGACAGGAAGTGTCAATGGAAGAATATAAAGGTAAGGTTGTATTGGTCGTCAATACAGCAAGCAAGTGTGGATTTACACCACAGTTTGAAGGACTTGAAAAGATTTATGAGGAGTACAAGGATCAGGGACTTGAGATACTTGGCTTCCCTTGTAATCAGTTTGCAAGTCAGGATCCGGGCGATAACAAGCAAATCAACGAGTTCTGCTCACTTAATTATGGTGTAACATTTACAATGTTTGAGAAGATTGATGTAAATGGAGACAATGCACATCCTTTATATAAATTCCTTAAGGATGAGAAGCATGGACTCGTGAAGAATATAAAGTGGAATTTTGAGAAGTTTCTTATCGACCGTGAGGGAAATGTTGTTGACAGATTCGGCTCTACAAAAACACCTGAAAAGTTAGTTGAAGATATCAAAAAATACTTGTAAGATATTTTAAGAAAGCAGGGATGAAAATGGATAGATATGATATAGCTATCATAGGAACAGGTCCCGGAGGACTTGAGGCTGCCATAACAGCCAAAATTCGTAATAAAAATATACTTCTTATCGGTAATAAGGATTTAAGTCTTAAGGTTGAAAAGGCACATACCATACAGAATTATCTGGGTATACCGAATGCGCCCGGAAGTGTTCTTGGGGAAGCTTTTAAGAAGCACCTTGAGGATATGGCGATAAGTATAACTGAGGATAAGATAAGCTCAGTGTATGCAATGGGTAAATATTTCGCATTGCAGGGTGCTGAAGTGATGTACGAGGCAACTGCTGTCATACTTGCTACAGGTGTAGTGCTTGGAAAGCCGTATCCGGGTGAGGAAAAATATCTCGGCAAGGGCGTAAGCTATTGTGCAACCTGTGATGCGCCTTTATATCGAGGCAAGACTGTTGCCGTAATTGGTTATAGTCCAAAGGAAGAAGCTGAGGCAGTATTCTTAAGTGAGGTATGTGAGAAGGTATATTATTTCCCACAGTACAAGGAGCCTGTACAGGACAAGAAGGATAATATTAAGATATGCCTCGATAAGCCTACAGAGATAAAGGGTGAAGATATAGTTAATACTCTTGCTACAGCTAAGGAAGATATATCGGTTGACGGAGTATTTATCCTTCGCGAAAGCGTCGCACCAAGCCAGCTTGTACCGGGACTTGAAACTGAGAATAATCATGTCAAGGTCAACAGGAAGCTTGAGACGAGTATACCGGGATGCTTCGCCTGTGGCGACATTACGGGAACTCCATATCAGTATATCAAGGCTGCCGGTGAGGGAAATGTAGCAGCACTTTCTGCAGTTGCATATCTTGATGAATTGAAACGAAAGTTGTAAAATGGACAAAGAAATGTTACAATTTTTATCAGAAAATATGATTAGATAAGAATGATTATAAACTTAAGGAGGATTTGATTTATGGTAAAGGTTATTAATCAGGATGAATTCGATGCAGTAAAGAACAGTGACTTAGCTGTAGTTGATTTCTCGGCTGTATGGTGTGGTCCGTGTAAGATGGTTGCACCTGTATTAGAGGAGGTTTCAGAGGAATTAACTGATGTCGAATTCTTCAACATTGATGTAGACAAGAATATGGATATAGCACAGGAGTACAAGATAACCAATATTCCTGCAATACTCGTTCTTAAGAAAGGCGAGATTGTTAATTCACAGATTGGCTTCGCACCAAAGGATAAGCTGATTGAGATAATTAACAGCAGCAAGTAAAAGTGAGGGGATAAGGATGGCAGATAAGTATGAGGCTCTAAAATTAAAAAATCAATTGTGTTTTCCACTGTATGCGTGTGGCAAGGGGATAGTTAAAAGATATAAACCGTTCTTAGATGAATTGGGATTAACCTATACGCAGTATATAACTATGATGGTTATGTGGGAACAAAAGCAGATAAATGTCAAGGATTTAGGCGGATATCTGTATCTGGATTCGGGAACTCTTACACCGGTGCTAAAGAAGCTTGAGCATATGGGTTATGTCAAAAGAGAGCGTGATACAGAGGATGAAAGAGTTTTAAATGTAACACTTACCGAAGCTGGAGAAGCACTTAAGAAGAAGGCAGTTAATGTTCCGTTCCAGATAGGTTCATGCATAAGGCTTGAGCCTGAGGAGGCGGAGACACTATATAAGCTTTTGTACAAGCTCCTTGGGGAATTGGAAGAAGAATAAGAAATGAATATAGTCGTAGAATATTTGAGTAATTACTACCCGACTGTTATGGCTCTTTTGACCATAATAGTTTTGATGGAATTAACAATAGTCGGTGTAAATTATAAATTTCTGCATTGATACCGATGTTTTGTGTGTTTTATTTTAGAAAATTTTGTTTTTAGGGGAGGATGTATAAAATTGAAGCGAATGTTTTTTGCGATACTTCTTTGTAGCCTTCTGCTTTGCGGCTGTGGACAGAATACGGAGCCGGCTGCGGATATGGCAGATGTAACCACAGCGGATTCTACAGACGAAGAATTGAGTGAAGCGACGGAGGCAGAAGTAAAAACAAGCGAATCCACCGAGACAGAAGCAGAAAGCAAGACGGAAACTACTGCTACAGACACAGCAGGCGCACAGGCGGGTGTGTATTCATCTAAGTCCGGTGTCATCACATTATACGCCGACGGTACAGGTATGCTCTCGTTTCAGGATACCGTGTCGATCCAGTGGAACGAGAAAGAGCTGATTGGTGAAGATTTCGTCTATTCCTATACGGTTAGCGGCGATACGATTACGGTGGATTTGGACGGCATAGAACGGTCATTTACAAAGGGTGGAGAAATGCCGCAGAGCGATGTAAATCCAATCATGGGATTTGTCGGCACATACCAAAGCGGCAGAGCGAACATGAGTGTGGAAACATTGGGAGATAATAGCGCCAAAGTATCGATCTCGTGGGGAGGCAGTGCTTGGACGGAAGGTAAATGGACTATGTCGGGAGAATGCAGCAAGCAGGGTGACAGCATCGTAATCGACTACCGGGACTGCACCTGCAAGAGCGTAGAATACGATGACGAAGGCAATATCGTATCGGAGGAAACCGAGTACACAAACGGCACCGGCACACTCACTTTCAGTGAAAATACCGTGAAGTGGGAGGACAGCACAGAGAATATTGATGAAGTGATGCTGTTTGAGTATATACCTGAAAATGAATGAAACAGCTAAATTTCAACCTATGCATTAGCTTATACGGGTGTAAAGAAAGAAGACACTCCAAAGCCTGAAGCAAAGAATACAGATAATAAGATATCAAAATCGGTGTCAATCCAATGCGGTTGGCACCGATTGTTTTTTGTTTGCTTTATCATATAACTTAAACTGTAACAGATTCGTTTAATATGATGGCTTTGTATTTTTCCTTTTTTTCATCAGGAACGCTCAACGCATCCATGCTTTGATTAATGTTCCAACTCATGTTTTCCATTAGATTTTTTATACTGTTTACGGTAGATTCGTCAATAC
>JAFVBE010000012.1 GCA_017480195.1 Lachnospiraceae bacterium | reverse complement strand
AATTAAAAATAAAAAATTTTAAAAAATTTCCCATAAAAAATAATTTTCCCAGCGTATATATATCAGATACATGAAAAAGGGGTATCGAATATCCGTTTAAAAGTGAAAAACTTAGAAGAAACTAAGAATCAGTAATTTAAAAATATGGAGGGAAAAATTATGAGAAAAGGGTATTTAGGAAAAAAGATAATTTCAATTTTACTTGCAGTAATGATGATGCTTGGTCTTTGTGCATGCGGTAGTGATAAGAATGTAACGACAACAATTACAGAATGGTCTACCACCGAGGCAACAAAGGATTATGAGGTACAGGGGGACTATATTGATGATGACGAAGATATGTATTATGAGATGGCAGAGGAAAGTGGTGCAACATATGATATGGCAATTAACAGTATGACTGCTGATGTCTACTATGATGATGTTGATGATTACTATTATGGTGAAGAGGATTTTAATACCAACGAATATAACGACCTCGCTGAGAATCCTTGGATGTCGGTTAAGCTTTCGCCGCTTTCAACCTTCGCGGCAGATGTGGATACTGCCTCATATTCACAGATAAGAACAAATATAACAAATGGATATGGAATAGACACCGGTATGGTCAGAATAGAGGAGATGATTAATTACTTCCATTATGATTATGAGACTCCGACAGGTGATGATAAGTTCGCAGTTCATATGGAATATGCAGACTGCCCTTGGAATGAGAATACGCAGCTTGCACTGGTTTCGCTTAATACTGAGAAGATTGATTTTTCTGAAGCACCTGAGTCTAATATAGTGTTTCTTATAGATACCTCAGGCTCGATGTTCGATGATAACAAGCTCCCGCTGGTGCAGCAGTCAATGTGTATGCTGGCAGAAAATCTGACAGATAAGGACAGGGTTTCTATTGTAACCTATGCAGGTGGTGATGAGGTTGTACTTGAGGGTGCAAAGGGCTCCGATTATTATGCCATAAGCTCTGCAATAGAAGGTCTTGAGGCTTGGGGCTCAACCAATGGTGCGGCAGGTATAGAGACCGCATATCAGATAGCCGAGAAGTATTTTATCAAGGGTGGTAATAACAGAGTAATACTTGCTACTGATGGAGATTTAAATGTAGGCGTAACAAGCGAGAGTGCACTCGAGCAGCTTATAACTGAGAAGAAGAAATCAGGTGTATTCTTAAGTGTAATTGGAGTAGGGTATGGCAATTACAAGGATAACAAGCTTGAGACATTGGCTGACAAGGGTAATGGTAACTATGCATATATTGATTCAATATTCGAGGCTAAGAAGGCATTGGTTGATGATTTAGGCGCAAATATGGTAACTGTTGCTAAGGATGTGAAGCTTCAGGTTGAATTTAATCCTGCACTTGTTAAGGGCTACAGACTTATCGGTTATGAGAACAGAACAATGGCAGCAGAGGACTTCAATGATGATACTAAGGATGGCGGTGAGATGGGAGCAGGCCACAGTGTAACGGCAATCTATGAGATAATTCCTGTAGATTCCGATATGGATGTTCCTTCAGCGGATTTAAAATACAGTGACGGAGCAGACAATGAGATATATGGAGAGGGCTCATACAATGATGAATTATTTACCTTAAGAGTAAGATACAAGGAGCCTGATGAGGACGACAGCAAGCTTGTGGATTTCGTATGCAAGACTGACAGCTATTCAGAGGATGGAAGTGATAACTTAAGGTGGGCAGCATCTGTTGCAGCATTCGGAATGTATCTTAAAGACAGCGAATATATGGGAGATACAAACAAAAGACTTATACTCTCACTTGCTGAGTCGGTTAAGGATTCTAAGAAGGATGAATACAAGCAGGAGTATATAGACCTTGTGAATGAGTATTTTGACAGTATGGATTAATTATATTGAATAAAAAAGCCTCAGGTGTAAAGCTTAGATTTATACCTGAGGTTTGGTATATTATATAAGATGGAGGCAGCGCATATGAAAAAGAAGATTATAATAATTTTGACAATTATTTTATTGGCATTATTGCTTTTTCCGATAAAGATAGAATATAAGGATGGTGGATCGGTCGCATATATACCTGCATTGAATACATATCAGGTTACTAATTACCGGACCTTAGATGGTTTAAGAGGAACTACGGTAAGAATACTCTGGTTTGAGGTGTATGATGGTTCGTATTATTTATATCCTAAATCAACTGATTTTGAAAATATCGACTTTTCCGATGTGACGGAAATTAATTTGAAAAATTGTCATAATGGGAAGGAGACAAATATTACAGACAGCGAAGATATAAATTCCATATGTACATTTATAAGTAGTGTAAAAGGTATAAATGGATGGAGTGGCAGAGGCTGGTCGGAAGGCTCATACGAGCTAATATTTAAGGATGAGACAGGAAATGATATTTTGGCACTTGCCTTTGGAGATTCGGATGTATTCTTCTATGGCGATGATGGAGAGGGATATCCTGTAAGATATTATTTGGATGGAATTACTCTGGATGATGTAATAGAATTTTTAAAAATTTATGATATTGATAAATAAAAAATCGACCAAATCATTTTTTCTCGTATCTAATATATAGGTGGGTATTTTTTAATGTTTATTTATAAAAAATTATATAATAAACTTTGTGGTTATTTACATTTAATGTTTAATGCCGCTATAATGAGAAAATACATCTTACGAAAAGAGGAACAGGCAGATGAAAAACCTGGTAAAACAGGCAAAGCGTGGAAATAAAGAGGCATTTTCAGAGCTTATACAGATAAATAAGGTCAATATGTATAAGGTGGCGAGGGCAATCTTAGACAATGACGAGGATGTCAGTGATGCCATACAGGATACTATCCTGATATGCTGGGAAAAGCTGGATACACTTAATAAAAACGAATATTTCAAAACATGGATGACAAGGATTCTCATAAATTGCTGCTACAAGATTATTAATAAGAACAATAAAGAATTGCCACAGTCTTTCACAGAAGAATTAGTGGTTAATGATTCAGGCATTGATACTGTCGAGTGGAAAAACAGTCTTGAGTATCTCGAGGAAAGATATAGAATTATGATAATTCTCTATTATGTTCAAGGTTATAAAATCAGAGAGATTGCAGAGATTCTGGACATAAAGGAAACTACCGTAAAGGACAGATTAAAGAAGGCAAGGGACCAGTATAGAATAAAAATTTTAGGAGAGAGGGGAGGAAGAGAAAATGAATTTTGAGACATTTATTGAAGAGATAAAATCTGATAATGAAGTACCGGAAGTGGTTGATTTGAAGATTGAAGAGGCTTTGGGAAGTTTATCAAAAAAAAAGACCAAACGAAATAGTTTTCTCAGAACCCCATTTAAACGCTATGCTGTTGCATTTGTTTTGGTTTTCATCTGTGTAGCTGCTGTTTCCGTATCTGCACAATCATATATATATTGGCCCGGAGTTATAGAGGATAGATTTTCTTTGGATTTTTTTGACAAGGTCATCTTGAAAAATGGTGGATTTACCATGAATCAGAGGATTATAGGCGGCGAATCTGATATATTATATGCAGAAAGCGATGGTGTTGCCATTTCTGTGACACAAACTGTTGCAGATAGTGACAATGTATTTGTAGGCTTGTATATAACCGGACTTGAAGAATATGCCGGCAGGGAGCTTATACTTGATTTTGATGTCCTGATTGATGGGAAAGAGCCGCCCGGCAAAGAAGTCTATTCATTTATCTATGATGAAGAAACAAACTGCGCAGAAACCTATATCGAGATAGATTCATACTATGATGAGATTTTAGATAGTGTTATAGATAAGAAAATTATTTTAGATATTAAATCAATTCGTATTTTTGACAGTGCTGATGAGATGTTCTTGCAATTAGACGATTTAGAAATTGCGGCGAAGGGTGTATGGCATTTTGAGTGGACATTAAGCGGTGGAGACACAAAAAAAGAATGGACGATATCTAAAGAAATAGGCGATACCGGAATGATTATGACATATGTAAGAGCTACGCCAATTGGACTATATATCGAATTCATATCCGGTTCTGATTCAATAGATTACAGTGAGGATTTTTTCATTGAACATTATTTATATGGTATCAGACTATTGGATGGAAGTTGTATATATAATGCATTGGCATCGGGAGTGTTTGGATGGGCTTACGAAAATGACTACGATTATTTTATAGACTTTAATCTGGAAACTATTATAAATCCGGAGGAAATTAGTTCGTTACTGTTTATAAAGGATGTGATGCCTGATGAAGAGAATCCTTCAGAAGGGTATTTTTATGTTATTGAGCTTGAATAATAATTAATTTATTAAAAATATATCATAACAATTTGGAGAAAAGATGAAGAAGATAATATTTTTTGTACTGAGTTTCTTAATCTGTGTTGTTATTTCCGGCTGTAATAAAAGCTATGGTGAAAGCGATACTACAAGAAAGAAATTTGAAAATGTCATATCAACGAAAGAAAGTCTTTATGTTGATTACGAGGAAAACTTAATTAGTTATTATGCTCATGGTGGGAATGGAACCGGAGTAATGATGTTCTATATCGTAGGCTCTAATCTGGAATCGGAGGCAGGGCTTGCAAGCTCGGATATAGAGGAGCTTCAGCAGAGTAATTTTGACAATGACAGGCTTAAGGTTGTTATATGTACAGGAGGAGCAGACGAGTGGTGGAACGATGATATAGATAGTGATGAGGCGGCAGTGTATGAGCTTTTTCCAGGTACGGATAAGCTTGATAAGCTGACTGTCCTTGATAATGATAATATGGCAGACCCTGAAACCTTAACCTCATTTATGGACTATGTATATGAGAATTATAGTGCTGATTATTACAGTATGGTTCTATGGAATCATGGCGGAGGAGCTGTTCTTGGCTATGGAGAGGACGAAAGGCATAATTATGATGTACTTACCATGAACGAGCTTGACGAAGCATTCGTTAATTCTAAGCTTATATCCGATGGACACAAATTTGAATGGATAGGCTTTGATGCCTGCCTTATGGGAATGCTTGAGGTGGCAGATTTATTCGCCCCTTATTCGAATTACCTGATAGCGTCCGAGGAGGTAGAGGCAGGAGACGGCTGGGATTATAAATGCTTTGATGTATTAAGTAACGGAGAGAATTTCACCGGTGACAGCGCGGGCAAGGTTATAATTGATGCCTATGCTGATTATTACGATTCATATGTATGGTACAAACCGGAGTATTCTCTGTCGTGCCTTGACCTTTCGAAGACAGATGAAGTAATGAATGATTTTGAAACATTTATATCTGTAGTCGAAGGTGATTTGTTGGAGGGAAAGTATTCAACCATAGCAAGACAAAGAGGCAGAACAAAGGCTTTTGGAATAGTAAACGGCAGCTTATGCTATGATACCGTAGATTTATACAATCTTACTGAAAATATGCATTCATCATATGCTGACGAGGCAGATGCGTTACAGAGTTCTCTGTCTGAGATGATTGTATATGAAAGGACAAATATTAATAATGCAAATGGCATAGCCATATACTTCCCGTATAACAATAAGCTTTATGCAGGAGATTGGGTGGACGAATACAGACTGAATGATTTCAGCGATGAATATATGCAGTTTGTAGTCAACTTTACCGAGACCTTCAATGGTGAGCCGCTTACTGCATGGGATGATATTACAAATGAGGATGCATCAGTAATGATTGCTTCAGATACAGGTGGTTCCGGAAATGATATAGGTGATTTGGGAAGTATGGGAAGTTTTTCTGTCCATCTTAGTGATGAGCAGGCTGCGAATTACTCAGGTGCAAGTATAAGCATATGGGAACTGAATGACAGAGACGAAGAATATTTAGCTGAAGGCAGCTATTTATTATGGATAAGTTCTAAAAATGTTACGCTCTCAGATGATGGAACATTAACTGCGTCACTTGCCAATAAGCATTTTGTGTTAGGTGACACATCAGGTAATCAGGTTGACTGCTGTGCGGCTAATATTGAAATAGGTGATGGCTATGCCATATACATAATACCGATTATGGCTACATATAAGAATTCTGATGGATGGCTGACATCTGAATCCTATTATATTTATGTTATGGTTGATGATGAGAATCCAACAGGAAAAATAATAGGCATATACGAGGATTATGATGTTAATGTTAATTCGCTGCCTCAGAAGAAAAATATTGTATTGGAGCAGGATGCAATTATAAGTACATTCTGCTTTGGAAGAGTGATAAAGTATAATGATGATGGTTCAATGGCTCCGTTAAACGATTGGGAGCACAATTCAGGCTGGTTTGATACTTTCCATCTTGATGGTGAGCTTACGATTGATATGGTCGATATAAACCCTGATACGGAAAAGGTTTATATTTTTGATATTTCAGATACGCAGGGGAATGATTACATACTTAATGTTGTTCAGTGATAGGAAGAAAGGAGACAAAGATGGATAAAAGAGGAAGAGGTAAGAGTGTGTACACTATGAGGTTTTCATGCCCATGGCAGCAGGTTGATAATATAATTATCAATTGGCTTAATGCTAACAAATTTTCACTTGTTGAGAAGAAGAATAAGAAATATTTTGTCAAAGGAAATATATTGATGAGGAGGTTTTTCTTTGAATATTCTTATTTGAATAATAATGGTAACAATGTTGTAACTATAACTACATATTGTAGTAATGGAAATGGTCCATGGCCGATAGAAAATAAACAGCTTATTAGTATAAGGGCAGGTTATGACTACTTGATGAGCGTCATAGGTTTATTAGGGGCAATCTATAATATGTCAGCACAATATGAGCAACAGCCATCTGTACAGACTGATTATCACAGATTAGCAGGTATGTATTATGATGCGAACTGGCAGGCAGAAGTAGATAAAAAGATGGGTAATCATGCGTTATATGGAATGCTTATCGGTATAGTCGGACTTATATTAATTGCTTTTGGCTGGGTATTAGGACTGGCAATCATTATCTTTGGTATGACATTTTGCATTAATGGACTGCACTCCGATAGAAAATATATGTCGTATATCGGCTTTGCAACTATTGGTATATCCTTAATTGTATGGGTTATGGCGGTTATAAATTTGTTCTCGTAGCGGAGGCTTGAAATGAAGAGGATAAATCTTAGGAGGTATTCATGAGGAACGGACTAAAGAAGCTTGTTAAGGCATTAATTACATTATTTATAGTAATAGCAGTAATATTCATACTAATGGTCGTGGCAGTTGTTCTTAATGTTCCGAGCTATTTCAAGACGGATACGGGCGATATATCTATGTCTTATAGTACGAATATCTATATTGAAAATTATATAGAAATAGGTCCGGTTTCAAAGGAAGATAAAAACGAGGATAATACTTCGGAGGATACCTCTGATAAATGGTATGATTCCATAGATTCTGCTATGGATGATAATAAATCCTCTGACTTTTCAAAGCTTGCGGACTTAATGATATGTCTGGAGACTGATACTGAGGCGGCTGCATTTTATTTAACCAATGATATTGATGGCAGGGTGGCAGTAATTAAATTCCACAAGGAAAATGACCGCTATTCGGCACCATATCAGAGTCGTTATGAATATGCGGACATCAATAATTCCATATATGCGGACAGTCATTATTTCAGACTTAATTCGGCAGCGGCATGGTATATATTTGATGAGTACAATATAAATTCTTATTTAAAATCCGATGACGGAAATGATATATTTTTCGGCTTTTGGACGAATGAGGACGAGACAAAATCACTTTCCGTATGCGGAAAACCTGTCAATGTCGTGGACATACCGATACAGCTTAATGATAAAACCATATATATGTGGTACATATATATGGATAATGCGGCTGATAAGATGTCCAAGGTCAACTACAGCCATACAACTCTTAACACCATAGCACAGATACTTGAGATAGAAAGTGAAATATATGATGACAGCCTTGCTAAGATGTATGCCAAAAGACGGTCGGCATTAAAGGTTGCTATACCTGTAGCTTTGCTGGTTATATTTATACCGATTGATATTTACAGGAAGAGAAAGGCGAAGAAGAATGAGGAAAGCTAAGAAAATGGCAGCAGGAATAATTCTTATGCTTGCCATATCATTATTCGGCTGTACAAGGAAAGACGATACAACTACAGAGGTAAATGATAAAGACAAAATCAGGCTTCAGTATGACAAGGCGGATTATCAGGTTAGCACATCAGCCGAGCAGATTGCAAATGAGATATTAGAGGCTGCAGGGGATAATGACAAGGAGCGTATAATGTCACTTTTTTCGGAATATGCATTAAACTATGATGATAATAGTGAGGATGCTATTAATCAGGAATTGGATAAGCTTTTTGATTTTTGCAGCTATAATATCAAGGACATAGACGTGATAACTAATTTAAGTGAGAGTACCCACAGAGACGGAAGTCACTTGCTTGAAATATATATAAAGTGTTATTTTACAACAGATGATGATACGGAGTATTTTCTATATAGTGAATGGTGTGCTGATGACACCGATAATCCGTCAAGAGTTGGATTATATAATATCGGAATAATACGAAGAGATATTTCGCGCAGCTATCATATATATCATTATGGATATGATGATTATCCGGGAATATATGTATATGGCTATCGCTCGTCGGAGAGTGAGGGTGATTGGTATACTCAGGAGGATGTGGAACTCTTAAATCAGATATATTATGAGAACAGTGATGATATGAAGGCTCTTGTATCGGCATATGCAACTGTGATGGATAATGAGGATGGATATTGTACCATATATTTTGAGACTCCTATGCCTACAGAGCCTCACAAGGATGATGGTATAAAAAGCAGGCAGGGCGTAATGCTTGACAAGCTGTATGATGAGGAATTCACAGATGCATCTCGTAAAATGGCTGATAAAGGTATATTTTGCTATGTTGGTTTTATTAAGGAGGGCGATAAACTGGAGGTGCATTTTTATATACTGCCGGAAATAGTTGCTTTTTCGGAGAATAACAATCTTCCTAACGAAATTATATATGACGATAGTATTGATGAATATGAGGTAAGCGGATATAATTATATAGAAGAAAATTGGTATTCACATATTATGGAGAAACCGGATTATTAGTCGTGGAGGCGGATAAATGGAAGATGCCGAAAAAAAGAGACAAACGATAAAAATAAGTGTTATCATATTTACAATTGTAATAGCTTTAATAATCGTGTTTGCAGGTGTATTGGCATATTGGGATTATATAACAGGCGAGATTACAATAAATGCTAACGGGCATAGTGTAGAGATTAAGGATGTAAGCTTTACATCGGAAGCAGGTAATAGCCATTCGGTAAAAACCAAGACAGAGGATAATATCCTTAGAATATCCAACTTCGGTGCAGCTAATTACGGCCTTCACAAATATACTATAGATATGAAAATAGATGATAAGGATATCGTTCTGACATATGGATATTTTAAGACAAATAATCATGTACATAGCGAATTTATAGTTGACATTAACATCGACTTTGATGAAAATAATAATATGATTATAACCTCCGACCGGAACAAGAGCGTATATACTATAGAAAATAACGGAGCTTCTTCTGACGAGGAGATATATTTCCAACTTGGACCATAGATATTTGATATATTTAGGGCGTGGAGAGTAATGGAAGAGGAAAAATTTTGAAGAAAGGAAAATGTGTATAAAAATCTTGAAGAAATACATAATAGGTAATTATGGACATAAAAGGTGCAACAATAAGGTACCTATCAGGCCTTGTGTTTTCTTTACTTACATATTTTTAATTTGTATAATTTTTATATATTTTAAGTATGTGTGTGGAGTGAAAATGGCTAATAAGGTTGATCCATCCAAGAAAAAACAAATTGCATATAGAATACAGAATTACAGGATTAATAATTCCCTGTTGCAGAAAGAAGTTGCATCAAGTTTAGATATGTCCGTATCAGGACTAAAGAAGATTGAGACCGGTCAGACTAATGTAACCGTGCCATATCTTATGAAAATGCATGAAGAATACGGTATGTCTGCTGATTATGCACTGTTCGGAGAGACAAAGAGCATTGATGCCATATTAGATTCAGTAAGCTGTCTTGAGTATAAGGATAAGTTGCTGTTATTTGTAAGATTATTTGCATATATTACAGAGATAAATGATGATGCTGTTAAGTCTTTAACTAAAGAGGAGCTTATCAAGTTAATAGAGAATGCTCTGAAATAAAGGAAGCTAGAAATGCTTCCTTTTTTTTGCATACTCAAGGTACCTTATTAATATACCTCGGGTACCTTTTCTTTGCGCTTAGGACACCTTGACATAATATAAAGTGCCTTTATAATATACCTTTAGGTACCCTGCTATTAGACCTAAGATATATTATAAAGGTACCTTATTTTTCCCCATTTTATTTACCCATGAATTATTCATAATTCATCACAGAATTACAAAATTATAATTAAATATAGAGATAATATTACCGATTAATTAAAAAAAGATGCACACTATTCGGTGCATCTTTAAATGTTTAACAAAGATATATGAGTAATTTATGATAATTGTTAAAATAAATTCTCCCACTCATCAAGTATTTCATTACATGTGTCAAAATCTAAATCTTCACATGCCGTCTTAAGATTGGCAGCATATTCTGCCTGCTCATCCGTAAGCTGATATTCCGCTATAGTATCACATATGTTCTCCATTTCATCAGAATCAAGATTGTCTATAGCTTCTCTGAGTTGTTCAAAGAGTATCTTTAATTTATCATAATCAACAGGTGTTTTTTTATTCTTATCAGTGGTTTTTGTCTCTGCAAAATACGGAGCTATAATTGAATCATATTCCAGATATTTTTTCAGTGTTTCCTCAGTGTTAGCGCGTATGTACTCTATATCGTTTTCTTTTCCCGCTTTTTCTAACCGTGCCGCCATATTGGATAGTTCTATAGCGCCTATCTGTCTGGAAGAGCTTTTCAATGCGTGTACTTCTATGGTGTATAAGTTCCAGTCAGAGGCATTATAGTGGTCTTGTATGGATTTTGATTTTGCCGGAATCATACGGTGATATTCCTTTAATACATTCCGGTATATCTTCTCATTTCCAAGCATGCGGATTGACTCGGCTACTTCCAAATCTCCGATGACGATTTCGTTGGAAGTATCCTTGTTTGATTTATTATCGGCTGCTTCATCCTCAGACAGCTTATGAATTTTTTCGGGAGGAAGCCATTTTTTGACTGTTTTAATAAGTGTACGTACCTCGATAGGCTTTGCGATAAAGTCATTCATACCTGCCTCAAGGAACATATCCTTGGCATTGCCGACAGCGTTTGCAGTAAGGGCAATAATAGGAATATCCTTATAATCAGGAAATATTTTTCTGATTTCCTGTGTGGTGGTTATTCCGTCCATCTCAGGCATCATATGATCCATAAATATAAGGTCGAACTTGGATTCGTGGATACGCTTTATGGCTTCCATACCGCTTGTTGCAGATGCCGTGTTAAGCTTAAGCGGCTCCAATAATCCCTCTGCAACCGTAAGATTGACGATATTATCATCGACAATTAATACCTTCGCTTCTGGTGCGATAAAGTCCGAATCGTCCTCATGCTTAGACATATGGGCAAATGCAATCTTTTCATTATTAAAAATCATCGACAGATTCATAGAGGACAAAGGCTTTTTTACTATCATAAGATTAGTAATTTTTATCTTGTTGTCCTGAACAAAATCCGATATAAGCGCAGCATGAACTTCAGGATGAGTTTCGATGAATTCCTTCCTGTCATCAGTGAGCATATCATGGTCTAAGAATAAGAAAAATTCCATATCAGGAAAGAGCCTTGATAATGACTTATAGCTCTGATATATGTCTGCATCCTTGCTAAGCTTATATGCCTGTACACCAAGTCTCTTAGTATCATATGCGAAGAAATTGGCCATACGATCATTGTTAAATATGCTAATAGCACATTTTTTATCGTTGTCAATTACATTCATGGCAGGTGTAGGGTCGCCTATATCCTGTGGGAGAGTAAATGAGAAGTTTGAACCTTTTCCATATTCACTTGCAACATTGAGTGTTCCATCCATCAGGTTGATAAGTCTTTGTGTGATGGCAAGACCAAGACCTGTGCCTTCTACATTTCGGTTGCGGGTACTGTCTACCTGAGAGAAGGATTCGAATATTTTCTGTAAATTATCTTCCTTAATTCCTATACCTGTATCAATTACTGAGACCGTCAGCTCGCCTTGCGTGTCACTATGACGTTCAAAATCAACAACTATTCGTATCTCGCCGGAATTAGTGAACTTGACAGCGTTATTAGCCAGATTAATAAGAATCTGGCGGATACGTATGTTATCACCATATAAAAGCACAGGCAGATCAGGTGTTATGTCAAGGAACAGTTCAACATCCTTATCTACAAGACGTGTTTGTATAATGTTTACCACATCATTAAATAATGACATAGAGTCATATTCTATAGGCTGTATATCCAGCTTGCCGGATTCTATCTTAGAGAAGTCTAATATGTCATTGATAATTGTTAAAAGAGCTCGTCCGGAGGACTTTATCTGGTTGATATAGTCGCGTGCATTGTCAGGGAGATCTTCACGCAGAGCCATCTCCGACATACCGATTATGGCATTCATAGGTGTACGAATCTCATGGCTCATATTTGCCAGAAAGTCTGTCTTCATCTTGGCTGCATGCTCGATTTCCACATTGGCAATAAGAGCCTGATGCTTGCCCATAGCCATATCTGATAATACGGAGGCTATAGTGAACAGAAAATCAGTTGCATTATCTATTTTTTCTTTTGGTATAACCTGTACCTTCTCAATGGCTGCCCAGTATTCATCAAAATCAACACCTATTTCTTCGGCTACTTTCTTGATTTTTTCAGGGTCGGGTTTCTCGGTCAAAACTTGTCCACCGATAAAGCTTCCTACCATTTTTCCGTCTGCGATAATAGGCGCAGCAAAATCTATCAAGCCCGAATGACAGTAGTAGGAGGTTGGGTGTCCGCTCTCCTGAGTCATGACTGCACCATAGCGGTCACATTCCTCACAACGAGCGCAGCCGACCTTGGACTGTCTGGTATATTTCATACAGTATTCGGTGAAGTTGGAACCCTTAGTTACAGGCAGGCCGGTTGAATCGGTAGTAAGTGCCGCCATTCCTACCATATTGGAAAATGCGTCCTGGATTTTCTGAAGTGTTGACTTATCTATTAAATCTGTCAAATATAATGATGACATAGTAACCCCTCCCATTTAATAGTTTAATTATACTCTTTATGTGTACATGATTGCAACCTAAAGTTTTCGCCCCTATCCCCCGTCCCCGGGGACATCGTTGTCTTTGCTTTTTGCACTTTACTCTTAATTAAATTTTTGATATAATTACTTCATAATTTTAAAGTGCGAAAAGAAAATCATTTCATACTTTTGGAGGAGAAATAAAATGGATTTGAATGGTACAATGATGCAGTATTTTGAGTGGGATTTACCTGCGGACAGTTCGCTATGGAAGACCTTGAAGGAAGATGCTGCAAAGCTTAAGACAGCAGGCGTTACGGCTGTATGGCTGCCACCTGCATATAAGGGTGCGGCAGGTGTAAATGATGTCGGCTATGGTGTGTATGATTTGTATGATTTGGGTGAATTTAATCAGAAGGGTGCTGTTGCTACCAAGTATGGTACTAAGGACGAATACCTTGATGCTATTGAGGCGCTTCATTCAAAGGATATAAATGTATATGCGGACATTGTGCTTAATCATAAGATAGGTGCAGATGAGGTTGAAGAGGTTAAGGCAAGTGAGTTCAATGAGACCAGCCGTAACCAAATGATTGGAGAGTCCAAGACTATAGGCGCGTGGTCTAAGTTTACATTTCCGGGAAGAAAGGGAAAATACTCTGATTTTACATGGAACTGGACACATTTTGACGGTATAGACTGGGATCAGGACAGAGCCAGGAAATCGCTGTTTTTATTCAAAGGCAAGGAATGGGATAAAAGCGTAGATAAAGAACTTGATAATTACGACTATCTTATGGGAGCTGATATTGATTTTGACAATCAAGAGGTCAGAGAGGAACTTGTAAGATGGGGCAAATGGTATGCGGAATTTGCTAATCTTGACGGCTTTAGATTCGATGCTGTCAAGCATATTAATAAGTATTTTTACAGAGAGTGGTTGAAGCAGATTGAAGAAGCAACAGGTAAGGAGTATTTTGCAGTAGGTGAATACTGGCATTGGAATGTTGATAATCTACAGGATTACATAGCTGCAACTGAGGGTAAGGTTAGACTCTTTGATGTACCGCTTCATTTCAACTTCCATAACTGCTCAAAGGCACATGGAAATTATGATTTAAGAACTATATTCGACGGTACTCTTACCAAGATTAATCCTCTTATGGCGGTAACCTTCGTAGATAATCACGACAGTCAGCCGGGACAGAGTCTTGAGTCTTGGGTTGAGGATTGGTTTAAGCCTATGGCTTATGCGCTTATACTTCTTAGACAGGATGGTTATCCTTGTGTATTCTATGGAGATTATAAGGGTATTCCAACAGCAAAGATTAAGTCCAAGAAGAGAGAACTTGATAAGCTCCTAAAACTCAGAAAGACTAAAGCATATGGTCCCCAGCATGATTACTTTGACGACCCGAATTGTATCGGATGGACCAGAGAAGGTGATGAGGAGCACAAGGAGTCAGGTCTTGCTGTAGTTATCTCTGACGGTACAGGCGGAACCAAGAGAATGTATATTGGTAAGCAGTTTGCAGGCTGTCATTTCTCAGATGCGATGGGCAATGCCAAGTATAACATAAAGATTGATGAAGATGGTTGTGGTAATTTTTATGTCAACAGAGGTGCTGTTGCTGTCTGGGTGCAGAAAGAGAATAAATAAAGGGGAGAAATATGGGGAAGACGATTAGAACTGACACAGTCAGAGAATTGTTCGAGGCTATTCTTACATTGGAAAATATCGATGAATGCTTTGACTTCTTTGAGGATGTCTGTACGGTAAATGAGGTTACATCCATAGCACAGAGATTCGCGGTTGCCAAGATGCTCAAGGAGAATAAAACCTATATTGAGGTAGCCAACAAAACAGGTGCTTCCACTGCCACCATAAGCAGAGTAAACCGTTCGCTTAACTATGGGAATGACGGTTACGATATGGTTCTGGCACGAATGAATAAAAATAAATAAGACTTTAGAATTGTCCCTCCTTAGTCGATATATCTTGTAGGAAGTTACCTCCTATGAGTAGACTGGTTGATTTCGTTGATACGGAATTGAAGGAGGGACAATATGATTATTAACCAAAGTTCAGTAGGTATGACTGCGAAAAGCTCTGAGAAAAAGACGATGTCATATACCAACACGACGCTTATGGAGAATCTATCGACAGGCGGTATGAGATTTTCTGAGAATTCTTTTTCGGCGACCTATGAAAGAAGCTACGAGGAAAGTCAGGAGAATGCTTCGAATGAGTCGGCACCGCTTATGAGCGAGCTGTATAATAATTTATCTCCGATTTTTGCTAAGAATGAAAATGCTGCGGAGAGACTGATTGACCAGCTAAGAGCATTCATGCTCGAATTCCGACACAAGCTGTCTCTTATGATAGGCGCAAGGGATAGCTCTTACAGAAGCTCGGCTTTAGGTGGAAATACGCTTGACCTTACGAGCGCTCAATCAATAGAGCGAAAGCCTAATGTATGGCATAGAGTGGATTATCATTCGTTTGAATATCATGAGCAGGCAAGTATGAGCTTTGAGACGACAGGTCAGGTTGTGACTGCTGACGGCAGAACTCTGGAATTTAATCTTGAACTTGAGATGTCGAGAGAGTATTATGAGTCGATTGATGTTCTGACAGAGAGTACAGAGGTTATTATGACCGATCCGCTTATCATTAACCTTGATTCTAATCCTGTCTCGGTCAGCGACCAGAAGTGGTTGTTTGACATTGATGCAGATGGAGTAAAGGACAGCATTTCCTTATTATCCAAGGGATCAGGATTTTTATGCTATGATAAGAATAATGATGGCAAAATCAATGATGGAAGAGAGTTGTTCGGCGCTAAGACAGGGAATGGCTTCGCAGAGCTTTCTGCATATGATGAAGATGGAAACGGTTGGATTGATGAGGCGGATTCCATCTACGATAAGTTATCCGTATGGATTAAGGACGATGTAGGGAATGATAAGATTATCTCGCTTCGTGAAGCTAAGTTAGGTGCGATTTATCTTGGTAATGCAAGGACTGAATTTGCACTTAAGTCACTTGAGGATAACAGACATAATGCTCAGGTGCGACGTTCGGGAGTGTTCCTTTATGAGAACGGACTGGCAGGCTCGATACAGCAGGTGGATATGGCTAAGCTTGCTTAATGTTTATATTAAAAAAGTCCTTTCTTTAGATTTTTCTAATCTAAAGAAAGGACTTTTTTGATTGATATTTTACATTTATATGTTATTCTTGTGATGCTTCGTCTGTATCATCTTCCCCTGCCTCATCAGATATTATTGTGACGAGTATTCGGTCAATACGGTTCTTTATCACATTTATAACCTTAAAATGTATGTTTTCATAATCTGCCTCATCATCTTTTTGTGGAAGCTTATCCATTATCTCGATTACAAAGCCACCGAGTGAGTCGTAGTTGTCTGAGGTAAGCGAGGTGCCAATTGCGTCGTTTAAGTCGGTAAGCTTTATTGAAGCGTCTATGTCATATTCATTTTCAGAAATCTCTTTAATCAGGTTTTTCTCGTCCTCATCGTATTCGTCTCTTATCTCGCCGACGATTTCCTCTATCAAATCCTCCATAGTTATGATACCGGAGGCTACTGCGTACTCGTCTATGACAATAGCCATAGTTACCGCCGAGGTCTTAAGGTCGGCAAAAAGCTGACTTGTCTTCTGGTGCTCGTACACATAGACAGGCTTTCTTAATATGCTTCTTAAGTCAAAATATTCCGTATCATTTACCTGACTGTAATAGAATAAATCTTTAAGATACAGTATACCGATAATATTATCCTTGCTTTCCTCATAAATTGGTATACGAGAGTAGGATTCCGACATAAAAAGCTTTATTAATTCATCGTAGCTTGAATTGGCGTCCGCACATACTATATCTGCACGGGGTATCATAATGTCCTTGCAGAGCGCATCACCGAAGTCAACTACATTGGATATCATGAACTTCTCTTCCGGCTCTATAACACCATCCTCGTGGCTTACATTTACGACTGTTCTAAGCTCCGATTCGGTCATCTGCGAGTTGTCTGCGTCTATATCGACATGCAATATCTTATATATAAGTCCCGTGATAAGGTTTAACAGCCATATAACAGGGGTAAGTATGAACATAAGCCATGAGATAGGATATACAAATATCATCGAAAGCTTGAGTGAGTATTTTGTAGCTAAGGTCTTCGGTGTTATCTCACCGAATATCAAAACCAGAAATGTTAAAATTCCCGTGGAATATCCTATATATTTACTGCCGAATACATCGGTACAAAGCGTCGTAGTAAGTGCCGAGGCTGATATATTGACAATATTGTTACCTATCAGTATTGCGCTTAACAGCTTGCCCGGCTGTTCGGTAACCTTAAGAACTTTTTTTGCTCTCTTGCTTCCTTCGTCGGCTCTTGACCTAAGCTTTAACTTATTAACTGTTGTAAGAGCGGTCTCTGCCGATGAAAAAAATGATGATAAAAAAAGCAGTATTATAATAATTATAAGTAAAAAACCGGGACTGACGTCCACAAAATCATCTCCTTTTAGGTACCTGTATAGATAATCATTATCTACAGACTTAGGTTTATAAATGATTATTTTATATATATTGAGTGATAATGTCAAGTGTTCGCCCCAGGGGACGGGGGATAGGGGCGAAAATAGATTTAATTTCCGCCCCTATCCCCCGTCCCCTGGGGCGAACGCCCTGATTGACAAAATTAATGAAGAGTTATAAAGTTATGAAGAGTTATAAAAATAACTTGTTAGGAAGTTTTATATGATGGATGAAGATAGGATTATTTCAAAAAGAGATATCATATTTATAATGATTTTGCTGATTGCTTTATCATTGGTTATATTGATTATTCATTTTAATAAGAGGACAGGCTATTATGTGACTTTATCGGCAGATGGCGATGTGATAGAAACCTTTTCTCTTGATGATGATATGGAATACAGATTTGAGACGGAAGCAGGTTTTAATGTAATCGTGATAGAAGACGGACAGGTATATGTGCGTGAGGCAGACTGCCGGGATAAGATATGTGTAAACCACAGCAGGATAAGTAATGTGGGGGAAACTATAATCTGTCTTCCGCATAAGCTTGTGATTGAGATTACAGAGTAAATTTTTGAGTAATTATGAGAGAAATATTAAACTATGAAAGTTTATGAAGAATTATGAAAGATTATGATAATAAATCAAAGAATAAAAAGTCAAATAACACCCATTCCTCATCCCGTCTTGTTGCGCTATGCGGAGTGTTAATTGCACTTGCTATGGTGCTTTCATATCTGGAATCACTTGTTCCGCTTAGCTTTGCCATACCCGGTATCAAGCTCGGATTGGCTAATATTGTGACTATAGTTGCCTTGATTAAGCTCGGTCTTAAGCCTGCACTTATTATAAGTGTCGGAAGAGTACTTCTTTCGGGACTTTTGTTCGGTAATCCGGCTACGATTATATATAGTATGGTGGGAGCCTTGCTTAGTATCGCCGTTATGTTTATTGTCAGGAAGCTTAAGCTTTTAGCCATAACAGGTACAAGTGTATGCGGAGCAGTAGCGCATAATCTGGGACAGCTTATCGTGGCTGCCGTAGTTATAGAAAATACGAAGATATTTTATTATATGGCGGTGCTTTCTTTATCAGGAATTATAGCAGGAATTCTCATAGGAATTCTTGCAGGTTTTGTTGTAAAAAATATTCATTTGTAGTAAAATAGTAACAAATATTTTTGTTGCGGGGTATAAATGATGAAATATACTTTTAAGGGTGGAATTCATCCATATGAGGGTAAAGAGCTTACTATGGACAAAGAAATCATAGAATATCTGCCGAAGGGCGATATGGTATATCCTTTGTCTCAGCATATCGGTAAGCCTGCGAAGCCTGTCGTTAAAAAGGGCGATATGGTTAAGGCGGGAGACCTTATTGCAGAGGCAGACGGCTTTGTATCGGCTAATATTCATGCTTCAATATCCGGTAAGGTCAAGATTATCGAGCCAAGACTTACTTCTTCGGGTGCTAAAGTCAATTCAATCGTCATAGAGAATGATGGCCTCTATGATTCTAAGGAGTTTATTCCAAACGATAAGAAAATAAGTGAATACACGAGGGACGAGATTATAAATGCGATTAAAGACGCAGGTATAGTCGGTATGGGTGGTGCCGGTTTTCCGACACATGTTAAGCTCTCTCCTAAGGAGCCGGACAAGATTGACAGAATAATCGTCAACGCATCCGAGTGTGAGCCTTATCTTACCTCAGATTACAGAAGAATTATGGATGAGGCGGACAAGGTTATCGACGGATTAAGGCTTGTACTTAAGCTTTTTCCTGATTCTAAGGGAATTATCGGTATCGAGGATAACAAGCCGAAGGCTATAGCATTGCTTCGTGAGAAGCTTGCTGATGATCCGAACATAACGGTAAATAAGCTTAAGACGAAATATCCTGAGGGCGCAGAGAGACAGCTTATCTATGCGAATACCGGAAGATATATCAATTCCAAGATGCTTCCTGCAGACGCAGGCTGCATAGTACATAATGTTGATACGGTTTATGCGATAAGCGAGGCGGTAAGAGAGGGCAAGCCTCTTATGGACAGGATTGTAACCGTAAGTGGTGATGCCATAGAAAATCCATGCAATATGAAGGTCAGAATAGGAACAAATTACGCTGAGCTTATAGAAGCAGCAGGAGGTATAAAGGGGGAGCCTGCTAAGATAATTGCAGGTGGTCCTATGATGGGTAAGGCGATATATACACTTGATATCCCTGCCACCAAATCCTCATCTGCCATTCTTGCTTTTACTAAGGATGAGGTTGCGGAGTATGAGAGTAGTGCATGTATAAGGTGTGGAAGATGCGTATCAGTATGTCCGGGCAGGGTAATGCCTTGCGAGCTGTCCGATATGGCTGAGTTAAATGATGTTGAGGGCTTCCTTAAGAACAACGGTATGGAGTGCTGTGAATGTGGCTGCTGTTCATTTGTATGTCCTGCTAAGAGACATCTTACACAGGCGATAGCAGGTATGAGAAAAGAGATACTTGCTAATAAGAAAAGATAGGAGGGGAAGAAAATGGATAGTCAAGAAATGAATTTAAAAATATCTGCTTCTCCTCATGTGAGAAGCAAGGCATCTACTGCTGATATTATGTTTGATGTTATTATCGCATTAGTACCTGCGACAGCGGTTGGAGTGTATAATTTCGGACTTCACGCATTGTTGCTTGTAGTAGCCTGTATAGCATCATCAGTTCTGGCAGAATTCTTATATTAATATTTTATGAAAAAACCTATTACCATAGGTGATTTCTCGGCGGTTGTTACAGGACTTCTGCTGGCGATGAATCTTCCTCCGACACTTCCTATATGGATGGCGGTTATGGGCTCGGTATTCGCAATAATTGTTGTGAAGCAGTTGTTCGGTGGTTTAGGTAAGAATTTTATGAACCCTGCACTTGCGGCAAGATGTTTTCTTATTTTGTCCTTTGGTGCAGCAATGACGAAGTTTACATATGACGGTGTGACTACAGCTACGCCGCTTGCCATTATTAAAAATGGTGGAACATACAGCTTAAAGCAGATGTTTATGGGCTTTACAGCCGGTACAATTGGCGAGACATCAGCGCTTGCACTTCTTATAGGTGCTGCGTATCTTCTGATTAAGAGAGTAATCAGTCCGAGGATACCGCTGGTCTATATCGGAACATTTACGATTGCCATAGCTATATATGCCGTAGTTAAGGACAAGGATGTAGTGAACTATACGCTCTGTGAACTCTGTGGCGGCGGACTTATGCTTGGTGCGTGGTTTATGGCTACTGACTATGTTACTTCACCTATAACCCCTGTGGGTAAGATAATATATGGTGTGATACTTGGACTTTTAACCTTTGTACTAAGAATATTTGGAAACGGTGCAGAGGGCGTGTCCTATGCAATTATTATGACTAACCTTATGGTGCCTCTTATTGAGCTTATGTCGAAACCAAAACCGTTTGGATATAAGGCGGATGTTGACGATGAGACCGAGAAGGCGAAAAAGAAGGAAGACAAGCGTTCGGAGAAATCATCTGACAAGGATATAGATAAAGCTGCGACAGATGATAAAGCTGAAAATACCGATAAGGCTTTATCGGATGATAAGACTATAGCTGTTGATAAAAACGGTGCTGATAATGATACACAGGATAAGAAGGACATCAAGGGTATATTCAGAGCTATAACAGTTATTATGCTTATAACCGTTATAATGGGAGCGATACTCGGTACAGTCTACAGCATAACCAAGGAGCCGATTGAGCAGGCGGAGGAGAAGGCTAAGCAGGCGGCTTATAAGGAGGTTCTTCCCGATGCATATGAGATTAAGACCTTTGAGGAGGGAGACTTCGACTACGAGTCAGTTAATTATATAATCAAGAATTATGGCTATCTAAATGATAATATTGACGAGATAAGCTTCGGTGTAGATGAAGAGGGTAATTTAATCGGATATGTGGTGGTTGTTACAACAAATCAGGGATACAACGGAGAAATTACAATAGTTGTAGGTCTTGAGGCAGATGCGACCATAACAGGTATCTCGTTCCTTACACTTGATGAAAGTCCCGGACTTGGTATGGAGGCTGACAAGGACAAGTTCAAGAGTCAGTTTACAGGTAAGAATGTCGGTATAGACGGATTTAACTATACTAAGACAGGTGCTGTAGCAGATAATGAGATTGATGCTTTATCGGGTGCAACCATAACAACCTCTGCGGTTGTTAATGCGGTCAATGCAGCGGTTACACTTGTAGTTGTATTGGGAGGTGAGTAGGATGAATAAGATAACCGAGAGACTACATAATGGAATAATCAAAGAAAATCCTACCTTTGTACAGATGCTTGGTATGTGTCCGACGCTTGCCGTCACTACATCTGCGATAAATGGTCTGGGTATGGGACTTACCACTATGGTAATACTTGCACTTAGCAATCTTATGATTTCTCTTCTTAGGAAGCTGATACCTGATAAGGTAAGAATACCTTCGTTTATAGTAATTATCGCTTCATTTGTAACGGTAGTACAATTTTTACTGAAAGCATATATTCCAAGCCTTAATGCAAGTCTTGGTCTGTATATACCGCTTATAGTTGTAAACTGTATTATACTTGGTCGAGCAGAAAGCTATGCGTCCAAGAACTCAGCCATACCGTCATTCTTTGATGGAGTGGGTATGGGACTTGGTTTTACTTTAGGACTTACGATTATAGGAATTGTTCGTGAGCTTCTTGGCTCGGGAAGTATATTCGGACATACGCTTTTAGCTGCCTATCAGCCGATAGGAATATTTGTTATGGCACCCGGAGCATTTCTCGTGCTTGCCTTTATCGTTGCAATTATAAATAAGATAAATATCAGCAAGGCGAAGAAGGACGGAACCGTACCGAATACTTGTAAATTGGCAGACTGTGAGGGCTGTGCCAATGTGCTCTGCTCAGGAAAGGTAAAGGAGGATTAGGATATGAATATTATATTATTGGCTATTTCAGCAGCGTTTGTAAATAATGTTATATTGGTTCAGTTTTTAGGTATATGTCCTTTCCTCGGTGTATCCAAGCAGATTAAGACGGCAGCAGGTATGGGTGGAGCGGTTATATTTGTTATGGCGATTTCTTCTACGGTAACAAGCCTTATATATTACTATGTGCTTGAGCCGCTTGATATAGCATATCTTAACACTATAGTATTCATACTTGTTATCGCTGCGCTTGTGCAGTTCGTAGAGATGTTTCTTAAGAAATCAGTCCCATCACTTTACAGGGCATTGGGAGTGTATCTTCCGCTTATAACTACTAACTGTGCTGTACTTGGTATTGCAATATCCAATGTTGACAGCGGGTATAACATTTTGGAATCAATTATAAACGGAGTTTTCTCTGCCGTAGGATTTGCAGTTGCACTTATACTTATGGCAGGCATAAGAGAGAAGCTTGATAAGAATGACAGCATACCAGAGAGCTTCAAGGGAACTCCGATTGTACTTATATCAGCAGGTCTTATGGCGATAGCCTTCGCAGGACTTGCAGGATTGATTTAGAAGGAGGGGATTGTTATGAATATTACTTCGGTTTTAATAGCAGCGGGCGTAGTCGGTATAGTTGGTATTCTTGCAGGAATCCTCCTCGGTGTAGCAAGCGAGAGCTTCAAGGTTAAGGTTAATGAGACTGAGATAAAGGTGCGTGAGGCACTTCCGGGCAATAACTGCGGTGCATGTGGATATCCCGGCTGTGATGGTCTGGCGGCAGCTATAGCCAAAGGAGAGGCAAAGCCCGGCAGTTGTCCGGTAGGTGGAGAGCCTGTGGCAAGTGCTATAGCAGAGATAGTAGGCGGCAATGCAGAGGTAGTTAAGGTCGTTGCCAATGTAAGATGTAAGGGCGATTGCGAGAAGGCTAAGGAAGCCTATGAATATGTCGGACCTAAGGATTGCCGTATCGCTGCAAATACTCCGGGTGGAGGTCCAAAGGGCTGTGCATATGGCTGTCTTGGCTTTGGAAGCTGCAAGAAGGCGTGTCCGTTTGATGCAATAGATATAGTTGACGGAATAGCTGTCATAGACAAGGATAAATGCAGAGCCTGTGAGGCTTGTGTAGCAGTGTGCCCGAGACATATAATCGAGATAATTCCTTATGATGCAGGAGCGGTCGTTGAATGTAATTCCAACGATGGCGGCAAGGAGGTCAAGCAGGTTTGTCAGGTTGGATGTATCGGTTGTGGTATATGCCAGAAGACCTGTCCTGTAGAGGCTATTAAGGTTGAGAATAAGCTGGCACATGTAGACTATGATAAATGTATCGGCTGCGGTGCATGTAAACAGAAATGTCCTGTAAAGATAATAAGCTGAGAGGCAGACAAAATCGTGATAAGCAAACCTAAGCTTATCTGAATATAATAACAAAAAATGGGTTTTGTTATGCGATTTCTGGAATTAAAGGAAAAGGAAGTTATTAATTGTAAGGACTGTAAGAGACTTGGATATGTGGCTGATATAGAATTTGATTGCAAAACAGGAAGAATTATGGCTATAATAGTACCGGGACCGGGCAAGATTCTTTCCTGCTTCGGTAGTAATTCGGAATATTATATAAGATTTAATGATATTGTTCGGATTGGTCCTGATATAGTTCTGGTCGATATTGACCATTGCAATATACATAAGATGCACGACAATCACTGTTAGGCTGAATATGTCTGACGAATGCGGAGAATGTTAGTAAGAAGGAGAAAAACATATGAGATGTCCGTTTTGTGGAGATGATAACACGAGAGTAATTGATTCAAGACCTGCTGATGATAATCAGGCGATTAGAAGAAGAAGACAGTGTGATGAATGTGGTAAAAGATTTACCACCTACGAGAAGGTTGAGACAATTCCTCTTATTGTTATTAAGAAGGATAAGAATAGAGAGACCTATGACAGAGCCAAGATTGAGTCGGGTATTGTTCGTTCATGCCACAAGAGACCTGTTTCTGCTCAGGATATAGAACAGGCTATAGATGATATAGAGAATAAGATTTTTAATCTTGAGGTTAAGGAGATTGAGAGCAAGGAAATAGGTGAAATAGTTATGGACAGGATTAAGGATTTGGATCAGGTTGCCTATGTAAGATTTGCCTCTGTCTACAGAGAGTTTAAGGATGCAAATACATTTATGAATGAGCTTAAGGAACTCCTTAATGCTAAGTAAAAATATGACTGCACACTGACTTGAATATAATCGGGTAGTGTGCAGTTGTGTATTATGGTATAATACGAGGAAAGGTGTCGCTGCGCTAGCGCAAGCGACACTTTGACGAGAAACCCCATCGAGCCTTTAGGTGAGATGGTATAATTCCTGCGTTGTCAGATATGATTTTAGGAGAACAGGATGGTTGAAAGCTATATCAATCTCATCAAGGGCGGAGAAGGTGAGATAGTAGAAAAAAAGTCAAGGTTTATCGGACAGATAAAGCCTGTCTCATCAGAGGAGCACGCCTACGCATTTGTTGAGGAGATAAAGAAAAAGCATTATGCAGCAAGACATAACTGCTTTGCCTTTTCTGTAGGTGTGGAGCAGCCTTTGCTTCGTTTTTCAGATGACGGAGAGCCACAGGGGACGGCAGGTAAACCCATACTTGAAGTAATTACATCTTCAGGAATTCATAATATATGTATTGTGGTTACAAGGTATTTCGGTGGGACACTGCTTGGCACAGGCGGGCTGATAAGAGCTTATACGGATGCGAGCAAGGAGGCACTTTCTCATTGTGAGACTAAGCTTATGGAGAGACTTATACCTGCTGACATAAGGACGAATTATACTGATATTGGAAAACTGCAATATATACTTGGTAATCATGATGTTAAGATAATTGATACGGTGTATGCAGATGATGTATTAGTTAAAATAAATCTTAGGAAAAATGAGGCAGATAGTATTATAAAAGAACTAACTGATGCGACATCGGCGAGAGCAAAGATTTCAACCTTTGATGAGATTTATGGGTAGAGGGGAAGGATAACAAAATGAAAAGATTTCAGTTTGAATACGGTAATGAAAGAATATTCGTAAGGGAACTTGAAAAGCTAAGAGTATGGGTAAAGCGTCAGATGGTACATAAGCTTTTATTCCATGTCTTTTGTGAGACTGTAGATAAGGAGCGCATAAGGACTGTGTGTGACTATCTGGAAAAGTATTTCCCTGATGCAGAATATATCGGCTGTACCACAAGTGGTAATATTGTATCGGGGGATAAGGGCAAGAGTGATATTTGTGTATCCTGTACTATGTTTGAATATCCGGATACCCAGTACAGAGTATTTCAGCTTTCGATTGAAGAACATTCACTTGAGGTAGGACAGCGTCTGAAAAAATATATAGAGGATAATCCTTGGGTAAAATCGGTCGAGCTTCTTACCACGATAAACGGAATTTCCATGACAAAATTCTGTGAATCCTTCACCGATTGCAGGAAGGATGTATGTATATTCGGAGGAGGAGCATACAGCCCTGACCTTAGCTGGAACAATGGCTTTGTATTTTCAAAGGGGCATGAGATGATGGATCAGGGAGTAGTCCTTCTTATGACGGGCGGAGATGATTTCCATCTGGTTACAATGCATATCACAGGCTGGAAGCCGTTAGGTCGTGAATTCACCGTAACCAAGGCACAGGATTCAAGATTGTACGAGCTGGACGGACAGCCGGCTTTTGATGTGTATTACAAATACCTGCATATAAATAATGATGAAAACTTTTTTGAGAATTCTCTGGAATTCCCTATATTTTATAAGTATCATGGGATAGATATTCTGCGAGCACCATCTTCAAGTAACGAGGATGGTTCGCTCAATATGACTTCCGTGGTAGAGGAAAATGTGAGTGCGAAGCTTGCCTATGGTGACCCGGAGGTAATCGTGGATAGCGTTAAGGAGGAGAGTCTTGCGGTTGCGAAATTCCAGCCGGATGTAATAGATGTATTTTCCTGTGCGGCACGACTGATGTACTGGGGATCGGAAGATGTCGGAAGGGAGACAATGCCTTTTGAAGCAATAGCCCCTACTGTGGGATTTTTCACATCAGGAGAGTTCCTTCGAACTGAAGAATTTGTAAATCAGCATAATGTAACCTTAGTTGTAGCTGCTATGCGTGAAGGTGATGCGGACGAAGATATGGAGATTTATCATATGCTTTCCGAAGAAGAAAAAAGTGGAAAGATTAATATGATTAAGCGTCTTACCACCTTTATCAATGCGGCAACTGCTGAGATGGAGGAAGCGAATAGAAAGCTTGAGATTGCAGCGATTTCAGATGCATTGACAAGACTTTTGAACCGTGGTGAGATTCAACGGAGAATAAGCGACTGTGTCAGGGAAAATTCCGATACATCAGAGAAGGTAAGCCTTATAATGATGGATTTGGACGATTTTAAAAAGGTAAATGATACATACGGACATAAGGAAGGGGATAATGTCTTAATCGGACTTGCAGATGTATTGAGGGATACCTTGAAGGAATGCTATATAGACGGAGATATAGGCCGTTGGGGCGGAGAAGAGTTTATGGTGCTTCTTCCGGGATTTTCGGCTGATAAGGCGAAGATGATAGCGGATATACTCCTGAAAAATTTCTCCGATATTAATTTTGAATTGGCCGGACATCAGACTATGAGTCTTGGAGTAACCGAATACATCGACGGCGAGGATGCAGATGTATTTACCATGCGTGTGGATGCTGCACTTTATGAGGCTAAGGCAAACGGTAAAAATCAAGTGGTTGTGAAGTAGGCGGAGGATTTAATTACCTCGCTGCAATTATATAAAAGAAATAATAAATGTTACAACTAAAGCAATGAACACTATTATCGGAAGCACCTTCGACAAGAGGGTGCTTCTTTTAATTAATATACTAAGAAAATATGATAATATAAAGGTTAATATAGTCGCCAAAAGCAGACTAAGTATCTTTGAAGTGTTATATGAGGAAATTAGCATACAAACAATTCCTGTAAATGCAACAGGCAGAAGTGCGGTTATGATATATAAGCTTTTTAAGCCAAAACGCTCACTTCGTCTCAGCGCAATATAAATATTCTTCTCGGCATCCTGAATATAGGAATAAAGCCCGAGCAGACCTGAGAATAATATCAGCAGTATAGATATTTCGTGTATAGGTATATTTATCTTGTAGGTCATAGTAGCATAATCATATTCGCCGTTAGTCAGGTCTGACATTTTAAATATTTTATCTCCATTCATATAAGCGTTCATTTTATCTTTTACTGCATCCCTATAATCGTATAAATCAGTGCTGTCGATAAGTATGTCAAATGAGCAGACATAAAGTACGCTGTTAAAAAATGTCTCAGATATAGCGGCACCAAGAGTAGTGGATGGTAGAGTATAAAGTATTATCTTATTATCAGTGCTTGAATTCTTTATATAATCAATGAAGAAATTATCAGGGATTTTAAATCCGCATTCTGCCTTGCCTGATTGGATATCCGATAGCAGTCCGCTCTCGCTGTCGGTGAAATAAAATTTATACAATGTATTGCCTGCGAGCAGCTTATCATTAAACGCTGTGGCATAATCTGATGTGTCCTCACAATATACGCCTACTCTTATATCGGTACTCTGCTCTCTCTCAGGAAGCAGGTGATACACGACGGTAAATGCGATTAGGAGCAGAAGCATGGCGATATACAATTTCTTCTTAAATATTCTCTTTGATAAAACAACAAATCTGTTGCACATTTTCATAGTTTTATTAACTCCCTTTATCCAAATAATGAGAAAGCAAGGTTAGAAATCATATAATGTCCCGGTGTAAATGCAGATATCTGTTTAATTATATGAGGCAGCATCGAGCTTGGGATTATACCGCCGCCTATATAGACTATTATCAGTGTTATAAAAAGCATTGCCATATTTCCTGAGAAGACATTTTTACTTAAATTTGAAATAAGAGCAATGATACATGCTATGCTTATTATGGTTGGCAAAGCTGCTAATATACCAACCGGATTGATGTGTCCAAATATTATACTGATTATGATATAACAGGGCAGATACGCTATAATAAGCGCCGGTATGGCACATAGAAAATTGCTTGTAAAGAAATGAAAACCACCTATATGATATGTCATGAGCTTTGGGCGTATACCATTATCATAACCCTGCATATAAGGAATAAGGATAAATGACATAAAGAGAAGACTCAGCAGGACAGCTACACTTATATAGTGTTCAATTAAACTGTAGCCTCCTTCGGAGGTTGCTTCTTTCTCGTCAATTACTTCATCCTTTGAGAATACTCTTTCCAGAAATACTATGTTGGAAGCTTTATAGACCTGACTATATTCTTCGTCAGTAAAATTATTTTCGCGAGCTACATCAAGTGCACTGTATATCGCTGCCTGTGCGATCCCCAGATAACCTGTGAGGGATAAGAATAATTGATTGGATATATAGGATGCTAAGCTTGTATTATCTCTGACAATTATATCAAGAGGAGGATTTGTACCATTCATAATGCCTTCAAAAAAACCTTCGGATACATTTACAAAGAATAAAACCTCGTTAGAATCAAGCATTGCATATCCGTCATCTATACTGTCAACCTCTATTATATTTGCAGTTTCGTTCATACTTTTCAGGTTTTCCAGAAAATCCACTGCCATCGAAAGATACCTGAAATCCTTATCCTGTGGTGGGACATAGTAGGCTATTTTTACGGCGTTATATATATCTTCCCTGTAGATGTTTTTGGACACAAGTAAACCTGCCATACCACAGAAGGTAAGTAATAATGATATAGCAATAACTATTGACAGAATATATTTTTTTAATCTTTTTATATCTGCGGATATTAAGTTCAAAAATAATTTTTTTCTTGTCATCTTAACTCCTTAGAATATCGACATAGCTTATATTATTTGCAGTCAACTGTGCGGTATCAATAAGACCGCCGTTCTTTAACAGGAATACCCTATTGCAGAATTTGAATATTTCCTCCTCGTGAGATGCTATGATAATAGTTCCTCTATTATTAAGAAATTCTCTCATATATGCGAGGATGTCCTGCTTTGCGGGAAGGTCTAAAGCTGCAAATGGCTCATCCATAAGAAGTATGGATGGGTTATTTATTAGAACTGTGGCAAGACTTAATCTTTTTTTCATACCGCCCGACTGCTTGGATACAGGTGTGTCGATATAGCTGTTAATGCCAAGTTGAACCAAAGGCGGCTCATTGAGACGCGACAGGATTTCATCTTTTTTTAAATCACACCACATCTTAATGTTGTCCACAGGTTTTAACTCGTTAAATAATGGATTTTCCTGTGGCAGATAGCCTATGGCTTCATCTGAATATTTCTCTGCTATACATGATAGCAGAGTGGATTTACCGGAACCGTTAAGTCCTAAGATTCCGATAGCTTCACCTTCATTTGCCGAGAAAGAAATATCATCTAAAATCAGTTTTTTGCCATATGCTTTTGAAATGTTTTCTATATTAAACATGGTTTTCTCCCGAATCAATAATCTTCTTCTATAACCTGAAATTCCAGATAATCAAAATCAATCTTATCCATAAAATTATCCTGAGTAAATCTTGTCTTTGCAAACTGTATAAAGTCCTTCTGATTGAGGTTGAGCCAGTATGGTTTGGGGAGCTTAAGATTCTGACATATCTCATCTAAAGCGGCATAAACCTTTCTGGTTCTGTTTAAGGTATAGTCCTCAATACATGCTGTATATTCTTTAATTGTATGACCTCGTTTTACGGTTCTGCCCCATACTCTGAACATAGTTTACCCCTTTGTACACGGATTTAAGTGTCCGGATTTAATAATCATCATATATTATAATTTTTTTATGTGAAATAGTCCATAGTTAATTTAGACTTTACATAATTGACAGTATTAATAAATAATGGTAGTAAGAAAATAATAAAAAATGATAAAGAATGATAAAAGAATATAAAAATGATAAAGAATGATAAAATATCAAATTTATTACTTTGATTATATCTGCATTTATGGTAGAATGAGCGAAGTGCATTAAACAAAGAGTGGTGAATATATGTATAAATTAATTACAACAGAGAAAAGTGCAAAAAGAGGTGAGCTCCATACTCCGCATGGAGTCATACAGACGCCTGTTTTTATGAATGTCGGAACGGTGGCAGCTATCAAGGGTGCGGTATCTACGGAGGATTTGGAGAATATAGGAACCTTAGTTCAGTTGTCCAATACCTATCACCTGCATGTAAGACCGGGAGACGAGCTTATTAAAAAGATGGGCGGCTTACACAAATTTATGTCGTGGGATAAGCCGATACTTACTGATTCAGGAGGATTTCAGGTTTTCTCTCTGGCAGGACTTCGCAAGATTAAAGAAGAGGGAGTATACTTTAATTCTCATATAGATGGCAGAAAAATATTTATGGGGCCTGAGGAGAGTATGCAGATACAGTCTAATCTTGCATCGACTATCGCTATGGCATTTGATGAGTGTCCGCCATCTGTGGCAGACAGGAGTTACATTCAGCCGTCAGTTGACAGGACTACAAGATGGCTTGCGCGCTGCAAGGCTGAAATGAAGAGACTTAATGAGCTTCCTGATACCATTAATAAGAATCAGATGTTGTTTGGTATCAATCAGGGAGGAGTATTCGAGGATATAAGAATCGAGCACGCTAAGGCGATATCGGATATGGATTTGGACGGATACGCCATAGGCGGACTTGCTGTTGGCGAAACGCATGAGGAGATGTATCGAATCATCGAGGCAACAGTGCCGTATCTTCCGAAGGAAAAACCAACCTACCTTATGGGGGTTGGAACACCTGCAAATATTTTAGAGGCAGTTGAGCGTGGAGTTGACTTCTTTGACTGTGTATATCCGTCAAGGAACGGCAGACACGGACATGTGTATACTAATCATGGAAAGCTTAACTTATTTAATGCTCAATATGAGACAGACACAGAACCTATCGAGGAGGGCTGTGGCTGTCCTGTGTGTAAGAGGTATTCAAGAGCATATATAAGACATTTGCTTAAGGCGAAAGAAATGCTGGGAATGAGATTTTGCGTCTTGCATAATTTGTACTTTTATAATAATATGATGAAAGAGATTCGAGAGGCCATAGAGGAGCACCGCTTTAGTGAGTATAAGCGGAATAAGCTTTCCGGCTTTGAAAATAAGAATTAAGTTTAGGAGGAAATATAAATGATTTTAGAAGCAGCAACCTCTGCAAGTACCGGAGGAATGAGTGGAATAGCAATTGTAATTTATTTTGTGGTAATTATAGGAATTATGTATCTTGTGATGGTATTGCCACAGAAGAAGCAGCGTAAGCAGATGGAGGACCTTCATAATTCTATGGAGCCCGGTGATACTGTTATGACGACAGGCGGTTTCTATGGAACTTTACTTGACATAGTTGATGACACGACAGTTATTGTAGAGTTCGGTAATGACAGACATTGTAGAATTCCTATGCACAAAAATGCTATAGCCGAGGTTGAAAAGGCGGGTTCTGCCGTTATCAAAGATGATACGGATGATGATGAGGATGATAAAAAGGAAAGCAAATTAGGTAAAGAAAAAAAGTAAAAAACAGTAGACTTATTGTCTGATTTGTGAGAAAATTATTGTATGTTCGGTAGCAATAAATTCCAACAAATAATCATTTGTTGTTCAATAGAATTTCAGCAGGTTCTTTGAGCTTATCATGATTATAGTGGGCTGATTTGTTACTATTAAAATCCGGATTATTCGAAAGCTTTTGTAGATTATTATAATCCTAATAAGATTCTTTTATGAATAATTCGGTAATAATTTCATATTTGAAAGGAGTTTCGACATGATTTACACAAAGGAAGTTGAAAACATGTGTCCGGTTGCTCAGGGCGTGCATCATGGCAGTGCACCTATTCCTGAAGAGGCAAAGTGGGTACAGGCAAAGGAAGTAAAGGATATCTCTGGTTTTACACATGGTGTAGGCTGGTGTGCTCCACAGCAGGGAGCTTGCAAGCTTTCACTCAATGTTAAGGAAGGTATCATTCAGGAAGCTTTGGTAGAAACTATCGGTTGTTCAGGTATGACTCACTCAGCAGCTATGGCAGCAGAGATTTTACCTGGTCTTACTGTTATGGAAGCACTTAATACTGACCTTGTATGTGATGCTATCAATACAGCTATGAGAGAGCTTTTCTTACAGATAGTATATGGTCGTTCACAGAGTGCGTTCTCAGAGGATGGTCTTGCAGTTGGTGCAGGTCTTGAGGATTTAGGTAAAGGTCTTCGCTCACAGGTTGGTACTATGTATGGTACTCTGGCTAAGGGACCTCGTTACCTTGAGATGGCTGAGGGATATGTTACTGCTATCGCTTTGGATGCAGAAGATTTGATAATTGGTTATAAGTTCGTTAACCTCGGTAAGATGACTGACTTCATCAAGAAGGGTGACGATCCTAATACTGCTTACGAGAAGTCTTGTGGACAGTATGGTAGAGTCGCTGATGCAGTTAAGTTAATTGATCCACGTACAGATAAAGAGTTGGACAAGTAATAGAAGGAGGTAACGATAATGGCATTATTCGAATCATATGAAAGAAGAATTGATCAGATAAATAAAGTATTAAACAGCTATGGTATCTCCTCTATAGAAGAAGCAGAGAAGATTACAAAGGATGCTGGTTTAGATGTATACAATCAGATAAAGGGCATTCAGCCTATCTGTTTTGAAAATGCATGCTGGGCTTATACTGTAGGTGCAGCAATAGCAATCAAGAAGGGCTGCAGAAGAGCAGCAGACGCAGCGGCAGCAATCGGAGAGGGACTTCAGTCTTTCTGTATACCGGGCTCAGTTGCAGATACCCGTAAGGTTGGTCTTGGACATGGTAACTTAGGTAAGATGTTGCTTGAGGAAGAGACTGAGTGTTTTGCATTCCTTGCAGGTCATGAGTCATTTGCAGCAGCAGAGGGCGCAATCGGTATCGCTGAGAAGGCTAACAAGGTTCGTCAGAAGCCTCTTAGAGTTATCCTTAATGGTTTAGGTAAGGATGCTGCACAGATTATCTCACGTATTAACGGATTTACATTTGTTGAGACTGAGTATGATCCATACACTAATGAAGTTAAAGAAATTTCACGTAAGTCTTATTCAGAGGGGCTTCGTGCTAAGGTAAACTGTTATGGTGCTAACTCAGTACCAGAGGGCGTTGCAATTATGTGGAAGGAAGGCGTTGATGTATCAATCACAGGTAACTCAACTAACCCAACCAGATTCCAACATCCTGTAGCAGGTACATACAAGAAGGAATGTAATGAGAAGGGCAAGAAGTACTTCTCAGTAGCTTCAGGTGGTGGTACAGGTCGTACACTTCACCCTGATAATATGGCAGCAGGTCCTGCTTCATACGGTATGACTGATACCTTAGGACGTATGCACTCAGATGCACAGTTCGCAGGTTCATCATCAGTTCCTGCTCATGTAGAAATGATGGGACTTATCGGTGCAGGTAACAACCCTATGGTTGGTATGACTGTTGCAGTTGCAGTATCTATAGAAGAGGCTGCTAAGGCTGGTAAGTTCTAAGAGATATAGTATTTATAAGGGTTTGTGATATTGTTAGGTTGTATAAAAATAGGTGAAATTTTATGCGTAACTAACACATAACTAACACACAACTAACAAATTATAACAGCAAAGAGGGTAACGGATTTAGTTCTGTTACCCTCTGATTTTATGTGATTTTTTCTATCTCTTTTTTTAGTTCTTCTATTGTTCTGTGGGTATATACCTTTTCTGTAATATCGGTTACTGCATGTCCTACCATAAGCTTAAGTATATGTTCATTTACACCTGCTTCTTTTGCTTTTGTGATAAATGTGTGTCTTGTATCATGTGGGCGGTGAATTTGCTCAAACATTTTATTAATCTTTTCAAATCTTCTCCGGTATTTATCATATGTAAGCGCCACATCATGTTTGCTATTTATATCATTAAATAGATAAGGACTCTTCAAATCAATGGCTTTTTCGTAATTAATCTTAACAAGGTCATATATAATATGATGTATTGGAACGCATCTGTTACGCCCTGCTTCAGTCTTAAGCCCTCCGAATATGGTATGATTTTTTAAATCCACATCTGAGAGTTTAAGCGTGGTGAGCTCTTGAGGACGCCATCCGGAATATATTCCGATAATTACCATATCAACAAATGGAAAGTCTAAGTTATCCCATAATATCTGTACTTCGTTATCAGCATATGGAATACGTATAATAGTGGGCTTATCATCTTTTACTCTTTCACAAAGGGCAGCGTAATTTTTATCACATATGTCATATTTAAGACAATACTTATAAATCATATTATACAGACTTTTCATACGTTGCTTGGTGCTTGAACCCACATCAGCATGTTTGATGGTTTCTTCCATGTGATTAGGTCTTATGTCACGCATACGCATATTGTGTAGAGGTTTCGAGTGATTAAAGGCACTTATCCATGTTCTTCTTGCACTGCTCACGATATTTTCAAAGTGTTCTTCGGACCATTTTTCATAAACCTCTGAAAAGGTAATTGAATTAACTTTGATATCGTATGGATTTTCATTGTAGTTGGAAAGGGCAGTAAGGGCAGCAGCTCTTGTTGGATAATATCCTATAGTTACATACTGTTGTTTTGATGTGCCAGACTCGTCATCCAAAAGCCATCCGATAGTTTTACGTGCTATATATGGATTATGTCGCTTTCCCGATAGTTTATACACACTTCCATATCCATTTGGTAACCTCATATATATCATCCTTCTTTCTTAAAAAAGGGTATAAAAATACCCCGGTTGCTAAACCAAGGTAAATCTGATATAATATGCTTGTTTGACGAGCGATTATATCTAACCTTGGTTATTTATAGTTGCATTCCGTCCTCTGTTGGCGCAGAGGGCGGTTTTACATTTGATTTGACAAAAATATGATTGTAGCATATAATGTACTTAACAAGACAGCCGAGCGATAGATGGAGCCTATCCGCTCTGTAGAATAGTTACTAAGAATAGCACCTGACTTTACCAGAGCTGAGGTGCTATTTCTTATTTGATGTAAAACTTAAAATAGCTACAATAAGTAATGCAATGGTAAGAATCACCATGATTTCCTCATATGAACTCATAAGCACCACTCCTCTCCAAGACTAAAGCGGAATGGCTGCACCCCTCGGCTGCCCGGTTAAGTACACTATTAAATTATTATAAATACGCATCAAAGCAATGTTTTAATAATATATAGTTATATTTATAGATATCTTATAGTCATTATCAAATACACTTCCATTCGATTCAATAATTTTATAATCGCCACCACCTATAAATGAATCAACAAAATATTTAGGGTATTCAGCCATTATCTTCTTTATGTGCAAACAATCCTCACGAGCTATATATCCTACATGGCGGCCAGAAATTAAAACTTTAATTGCATTTTTATCATGTTCATTTTTAGGTTCCTCAACCAGCTTGACAGGAAAATTGGTAAAATAATATTTAAAAATCTTTGTATTAACATATGTTGTCTTTTGAATAAGAGAAGGCTCACATCTGTATAGAGGATTAATACGCTTAAGTCTTTCAATATCTTGAGTATAGTGGTCGATTCCAACCACTTTAAATGTTTCTTTTTTTTCATAAACTGGCTCAGTTTTATCAAATAAAATATCAAATAATCCCATATATATTCTCCTTAGTAATATAAATTTACACTCATAGAGCGCATACTTTATACTAATATAGAATTTTATAAATATCAAGACAATTTAATATTATATACTATTAAAACTTACCTCTTAGCTCCACAACTTTACCTAATATCTTAACAGGTTTGCTTTCGATTTCTGCCTCACTAAACATCATAGGTTCATATTTTGTATTAAGAGATATAAGAGCTATACCTCCAGCATATTTCTTGAGCCTCTTACATACAGCATCATCACCATTAACCATAGCGATTACTATATCACCGCTTTCAGCATCAGATTGCTGGCGAACAATAACGACATCACCATCACATATGCGTGGTTCCATACTGTCGCCTTTGATTTGCAAACCGAAGAAGCTTCCGGTACTGGCAAGCTCCTCTGTAATCTCCTCAGTATCTATAACATACTCAATAGCATCGAGTGGAGTACCTGCTGAAACACGACCGAGAACATTAACAACCTTACTGCCATTATTATTAATTGGTGTTTTAACCCAACCAATTAAATATTCAGGAGAGGTATTAAGTGCTTTTGCCAATGGCTCAAGTATTGAGGTTGGCAAACTTTCAATATCACCTTTTTCATATCTATATATTGTTGCTCTGTTTTTATTAATTCTTTTAGCTAAATCATCAACTGAAAGTCCGAGTTCAATTCGTCTACTTTTAATTCTGTTTCCTATAGTCATATTATCACCTGCCTTTAATAGCTATATTAATATATAATTCGCAAATTTGCAATAAAAAAATCGCATAAATGAAAAATATTTTGCAAAAATGCAATTTTGATATTGACATATCGCATATATGCGATTATAATACAATAAAATCGCATATATGCGATAAGGAAAGGAGGATAAGTGTTGAATATAAGTAAGCTGAAAGGAAAAATAGCAGAATCAGGGAAAAGTATAGCTGAAGTTGCTGAGAAATTAGGTATAAGTTCTTCAACATTGTATAGAAAATTGGCTAACAACGGAGAACCTATAACTATAAAGGAAGCTAATGATTTAGTTGAAATACTTTCGATCGAGCCTGATGAGGCAGCAGATATTTTTTTAATCACGAAGTCGCATAAATGCGATGATATAGTACCCATATCATAATTTGTTAATGCTTGACAGCATTAACAAATAAAACCTTTAAGCAAAGGGAAGGAGGCGCTTATCGAAGAGGCTGCTAAGGCTGGTAAGTTTTAAGAAATATAGTATTTATAAGGGTTTATGATGTCTTTAGATAGCATAAATTTTGATGAAATTTTGTGAGAAAATTACATATAACTAATAATAGGGGCTATCACATTAGACGATTGATTCGTCATTGTGACAGCCCCTGTTTTTATTGTATGCATGTTTTATTTTGACCAATTTTTCAGATAGGTAAGTGCTGCTGATACATTTGAACTCTTTGAGTCACATATAAAGTAGCATTGAACAAATATATCCTCTCCATTTATGGTTAAATACGGAGTATAATTTTTTTCTTTAAGCTCGACCTTTCCGTAATTCCAATTTGTACCATCGAAAAATAATGGCTCTGAATCTTCAGTTCTTTGATATATAACACCATAGCAGGTAAAAGCTTTTTTCTTATCTGCTTCTGTTACTGTTATTCCGACATTTCTTTTCTGAGAACCGTAAACCCCGTAATGTCCCACAAGTAGAACAAGGTTCGCCGGTTGATTATTATATTTATTGGTTGATTTATTATAATCAAGCTCAGCCATATTGGCAAAGTCTCCGAAACGCCATGGATTATACCATGTAAATTGAGTACCGTTTTCATTTGGCTTTGAAAGCTGTCCGTTGTGCTCAATACACGCAGGCTGGTCCTTGGCATATAGTTCTACTAAAACACTTTGCATAGATGTCATACAGAGCTTAGCTTTTTCCAAATCCTCTGACTTTTTGGCTTTGTCTATGTATCCCAAAAGTGCCGGAACGAGTATAGCTGCCAAAATGGCAAGAATAACTATAACTACTATCAGTTCTACAAGTGTGAAGCCTTTTTCGTTTTTGGTTGATAAATATTTCATGTTAGTCACTTCCTTTTGGTTATAGATAAAAAGAGATAAACTATCTCTATATATAATATCGGAAATAATAAAATATTTTTTAAGTGTATTTAAATGTTAACATTTGTAAATATTATATAGATTTCTTTATCTCGTCCAGCAGTCTCATAGGAATCTTCATACCGCCACGCCCCTTGCCCATCTGAATATTAGGCTTTACTACACCATGAAAATCCGAGCCGCCGGATATAAGCAGGTCATGGTGGAGTGCGATAGAGCGGAGTTTGTCGCTTTCGTATGCGTTGTTGGAAGAGTGGTAGGCTTCCACTCCCTTAAGCCCAAGTGACTTTAGATATACCAGTAATTCTTCAATTTGAGCGTATCCGAAATGGTATAGTAATGGGTGCGCCAAAAAAGAACACTTAGCATATTTGTTAAGTATGTCCATAGCCTTCTCACAAGGCACCTGTGGCTTGGGAAGATAGTATTTGCAGCCGACACCGATATATTTTCTGAAAGCGACTTCTTTATCTTTACATATTCCTTCTTCAACTAAAACCCTTGCAAAATGTGCTCTTGTTATAACACTGTCAGGATTACCGTGTAGCAGCTTCTCCATAGTTACATTAAGACCGTCTTTTTGCATAAGCTCAACCATTTTTATATTGCGGTTATCTCTTTGCTCCTTTAGATATTGCAGTTCTTTTTTTAATTCTTCATTTTCATAATCCATAAAATATCCAAGTATGTGTACCTCGCGCTTGTTGTAATAACAGGAAAGCTCCACACCCGGTACAACCTCTAAACCCTTATCTTTAGTATAAGCTAAAATCTCAGGTATACCGTCTATGGTATCATGGTCGGTAAGTGCGATAGCCTTAAGTCCCATACGGATAGCTTCGTCTGCTACCTCACTTGGTGTAAGCGAGCCGTCAGATGCAGTTGAGTGTACATGTAAATCTATGAGTTCCATTTATATTACCGTATATAATGAATGACAGAAATAATTTCATTATATGTCCTTTCTTATTGTTATTTTTTTGCAATATTTTTGTGCGGTATTATTTTAGCATAAGAAAATAAATAACTCTATAGCAAAATTAAATCATTAAATGATTTTTATGCTATTTTATAAAAATACTTGATATTATTTTTGTAGATTATTATAATGTAGCTTATATGTGAATGAACATTAACCTTACAGAACTACAGGAGGAAGATGCGATGAGTAAAAATAACGAAGAATTAAAATCTAAGTTTTCTAATATTATTAAGCTGATAATTGTTGTGGCACTTGGGCTTGTGCTTTTACTCTATCCGGGACAGACACTTGATACTATGGTTAAGGTGCTTGGTATAGTAATTATTGTAACCGGAGCTGTGGCGCTTATATCATCACTTACACAGAAGGATAAGAACGCATATGTTATGTTTCAGCTTGTAGGTGCATTTATTGGAATTATCGCAGGAATTATAGTGCTTACCAATCGAGGACTTGTTATTTCGATTTTTCCGATTCTTACAGGTGTTGGTATAGCGATTTACGGTGCTTTCGGTATAGCACAGGCACTTACCTTTAAGAAATACTATGCGACAGGCTGGCAGGCATCGCTTATATTTTCGGTGATAACTGTAGGTGTTGGCGTGCTCATTGCTGCTGATCCTTTCGGAACTATGAATACTATCGTAAGGCTGATTGGAATAGTTCTAATATATAACGGTGTTGTAGGTATCTGGATGCAGTTTAACAGAACCAAGAAAAATAAAATATATAAAGGTGGCGACATAATTGATGGTGAAGCCATTGAGATAGATGATGAGGATTAATTGGGTTTAGAGAAAAGCTTTAATAATTAACTACACAGTACGGGGAAATATTATTTACGGAAAGAGTTTTAATGATGGATAATGAATTAGAATTACAAAATGAAAAACCACAGGAAAATAAGATGGGAACAATGCCTGTCAAAAAGCTGATTGTCTCTATGTCTTTACCGATGATGATTTCAATGCTGGTGCAGGCACTCTATAATATTGTAGACAGTATATTTGTGTCAAGAATATCCGAGGAAGCGCTTACGGCGGTTACACTTGCATTCCCTATGCAGACACTTATGTTTGCAGTTGCTTCGGGAACGGCAGTCGGTATAAATGCACTTTTATCAAGGTCACTTGGTGAGAAGAATTTTGATAAGGCTGATGAGGCTGCCAATACGGGTATACTGCTTGAATTTTTCAGTTATATAGTATTTTTTATAGTTGGGCTTACAGTTGCAAAACCGTTCATAACCTCACAGACAGATAATGTTACAATTCAGGAATATGGTACAACCTATACCGTTATCTGCTGCTGTGTATCACTTGGCGTATTTATGCAGATGACTTTTGAAAGACTGCTCCAGTCAACAGGAAGAACCTTTCACAGTATGATATCACAGATTACCGGTGCGGTTATTAATATGATATTTGACCCGATTCTTATATTCGGTTATCTTGGCTTCCCTAAAATGGGTATAGCAGGTGCAGCGGTTGCGACCGTATTCGGTCAGATAACTGCATCTTGTCTTGGCATATATATGAACATAAAATTCAATAAGGATATCAGACTTTCTTTTAAGAAAATCCTTAAGCCGAAGGCTGAAGTTGTTAAAACAATTTATGCTGTCGGTGTACCGTCAATTCTGATGATATCCATAGGTTCGGTAATGACCTACAGCATGAATAAGATATTAGGTAAGTTCTCCGATACCGCAACTGCTGTGTTCGGCTCATACTTTAAGCTTCAAAGTTTCTTCTTTATGCCGGTTTTTGGAGTGAATAACGGAATAATACCTATACTTGCATACAATCTTGGAGCAGGGAAAAAGGATAGAATTCACGAGTCCCTTAGGTTTGCATTAAAGCTTGTTATATGTATAATGATTGTCGGCACAATCGTATTTGAACTTATACCGGGACTTCTGCTTAAAGTATTCGATGCATCGGATAATATGCTTAACATCGGAATACCTGCACTTAGAATTATTGCAATACATTTCCCTATTGCAGCGTGCAGTATAGTACTTGGCTCGGTATTCCAAGCATTTTCACAGAGTATATATTCGTTGATTGTATCTATATGCAGACAGCTTTTGGTTTTAATTCCTGTAGCATGGCTTTTGTCACTTACGGGAAATGTAAATAATGTTTGGTGGAGCTTCCTTGTGGCAGAGGTGGTGTCACTTGCAATCACTCTTATATGCTTTAGAAAGGTTAATAGAGAGCTGCCGATATAATACTCTGATTATTTATCTATCTTCGCTAAGAGTGTCGAGTAAAATTCCTTTTCATTCTGTAAGAAGACATCAGCCGCATTTGCTCTGTCGAGATTGAGGTTTATCATTTCGAGGATGGATTTTATCGCAGAGACAGAGCTTTCTATGGTATCGCCAAGTATGTTGTAGTTTCCCTTTGATGACATTTCCTGTTCTACTGCCATACGTTGGAATGTACCTGTCCATGTATTATTGTAAAGTGGTTTGATACCGGTTTCCTCCTCTGTTTCTATCCACGCATTTTTTACAATATCAGGCGTTGTCTTCAGGTAGTAATCACGTACAAAATTCTTTGGACTTATTTTATTGTCGGAATTTCTATACTCCCAATAAGCTTTTTCCATCTGTTCATATGCCTTATGCGCCATAGTCTTTTCTTCTGATTGAAATATACCGTCGGAGTCCTTTGAATATCTCATGCCATTGATTGTAAAATCCTTCGAAGTATTAATCCCAAAGTATGAAAGAGCTTTTGATATATCCTCAGTCCATTTTTGATATAAGTTTTTTCCATCTGCTACAGACCTCTGAATACCACAGGCATTTCTTAATAGTGCTGTCAAAGAATCCGCCATATCCTGTGCCTCATAGCTTGCTTCAACATCATCAAAATTTCCGCCCTTTACCATAACGCCTCTTTCTGTTACAGTAAGCTTAAATCCACCGCGTACTGTTACTGTCGCACCTGATGCAAGATTCAAAGCGTTATTGCTTTTATCTAAAGAAGTTTTACCTGCTAATTTAATAGGTGTATTATTTACTTTTTCCATATCATCAGAACGTATAAATTCCATAGGCATAAGCATATAAAAATCTTTATCATTAATTACATCAGGGTTCTCCTCGATGCTAACATGCTTATGTGTAGTGGGATTATAATATAAATAATTGTAATCGCTATTAATTTCCATATTTTCCTCTCCTTTGCTTGATTTTATCAGTCCGTATCTATTTTAGCTTATAATGTCGGGTAAAATTTCTTTTCATTCAACAGGTGAAGACATATAAGCTTTTATTGATGTGTTAAGCTTTTCATAGGCATCTTTAAAACGTTGTGTTTCATCGGATATATAATTTCCGTTTGTATCCTTTGTGTATCTCATACCATTTACATAAAAATCCTTAGATGTATCAATGCCTATATACCTCATAACATTTGATATATTTTCAGACCACTTATTATAAGAAGATGGTGAGGCAGTTAAATTCTTCAAGGTTCCGCCGGCGTTGCGGAGTAATTTGGATAAGGCTCCTGCCATATCCTGTGCCTCCTGCATAGCACTGTCATTGTTGGGATTGCCTCCTGATACGGTTACACCATTTTGGGTGACGGTCAATATAAAACCGTCATTAACTCTTATTTTTGCATTGTCAGATAAACTTACTGAATTACCTGCTTTGTCAAGATAGGTTTTGCTTGCCAGCTTTATTGGAGTTGACAAGACCTTTTCCATATCATCGACAGGTCTTAATTGCATTGACATAGCTCTGAAGGTTGAATTGTCATAGATTTCCGTATCCTTAAGATTCGTTGTAAGTGTCCAATTGTTTGGATTGATGTAGTATGTATTTCCACTTATGTTCATAAGATTCCCCATTTATTGCTCACACATTATTATTTTGTTATTAATTCTATCGGACTGATAACCTCAATATTAAGTTTTATGTAGTGATTAGTGCTCAAACAGGAATGAACTGTTACAATGCGGTTGAGGTGAGGATTTATAATAAATATATTATTTATGTATTGACAAATAATATTATATGTCGTATAGTATGTTCAAGAACAATATTATACAATGTATAGTATTATTAATAGAATAATATTATTGGAATTATAAGTAATAGGTCGCAAGGACAGGTTTTACCACTTATCCTTGTGGCAGATAGAAGATTAAGGCAGGTGATTTTATGGTCTATCAGTTAGGTGCTCCGCTTCTTGATGCGTGTGTTATGGCAGCACTTTTAGATGGAGATGCATACGGATATGTACTTACAAAGAGAGTTCAGGATGTCATAGATATATCGGAGTCAACTCTTTATCCGGTCCTTAGAAGATTGCAGAAGGACGGTATGCTCACAACTTATGACAAGCAGGATTCAGGAAGGAACAGGAGATATTATTCGCTTACGGAAACAGGACATGAGAAGCTTGATTATTATATCCGAGAGTGGAAGGAATACAGGAATAAGATTAATACATTGTTAGGAGGGGAAATATGATGAGCAGTGAGAAATATTTGACTGAATTAAGCGGATACCTTAATCCGTTGTCAAAGGAAGAAAAGAAAAATGCGATGGAATACTATCGTGAATATGTTGCCGACCTTGAGGCAAACGGAGAGAATATAGAAGAAAAATTAGGCAGTCCGAGAGACCTTGCCAATTCTATCCTAAGTGATGCTGCGCTAAAGTCAATAAACGACCCTGATGCGAAGGTACATAAGAAGATGCACGGATGTTTGATAGCTATATTAGTAGTGCTTGCACTTCCGATAGGTGTGCCTTTGGCTATAGCAGCACTTGCGGTTGTATTCTCAATATTTATAGCAGCGCTTGCGATTGTCTTCGCATTTGTTGTGTGTGCTTTAGCATTTGTTGGTGTGGGAGTAGTGACAATCATCACAGGTATAGGATTTTTATTCTCCGTACCTATGACGGGCATAACGCTGATAGGTATATCATTTGGTATGGTTGGGCTTAGTATACTTACAATACTAATTGTAATAAAACTGTGTCAGTTTACCTTCTGGCTTATAGGCAAGATATTTAACAGCACTATAGGTAAGAATAAAAATAAGGAGGTGCAGTAATATGAAGAAGTCAACTAAGATATTATTGATAACAGCATTTTCACTTATATTTGCGGGAGCGATATTAACTATTATAGGAATATTTAACGGTGGTACGGCAACCCTTGTATGGGATAAGAAGCATCATAAGGTAATTCCCGTATCTGATATGGAAAAATATGTGTGCGAAAAGACTAAGATTGACAGCTTTACTGATGTGGATATAGATGCAGATAGTGCTGACATTACATTTATACCGTCAGACGATTTCTATATGGAATACTGCATATATTCTTACACTGAGGTTAATCCGGTAAAGGTGGAGAGTGACAGGCTCACAATCAAAGACGATAATTCCAAATTTATAATTAATTTTGATTTATTCTCGGACAACACTTATGAGGATAGCTATATCAGGATATATTATCCGGCGGAGACTGATTTCAAGTCCTTAGATGTGGATATTGATATGGGGGATTTCGATATTTCCGAGTGTAACTATGAGAAAATCAAAGTTGATATGGATATGGGCGACTTTACCGTAAATGATTGTTATTTCGGAAGTATGGATATAGATCTTGGTATGGGTAACTTAAAGGCAGACAACTGCTATCTCGGTGATGTAAAGCTCAATCTGGATATGGGCAGCGCAGACCTTAATAATGTAACCGTATCATATATGGATGCCAACCTTGATATGGGTGATGCAAATATAAGACTTCTGCCAAATGAGGATAAAACCTATGGCTATGCGCTTGATGTAGATATGGGAGAAATAAGCGTGAATGGACAAAGTAATAGTAAGGAATACAAATCCTCCGGAGATATAAGCATAAAGATAAACTGTGATATGGGCAGCATAAATATAAGCGAAAAATAGCGCCGATAAAATAATGAAAAGTACAAGGGCATAAGGTGAAATTTCAACCTCGACTTGATTTTAAAAATACAAGGACTATAATAGATATCGGAGGCGATATATATGTTATTTGAAGATGAAACTATCAATATATTTGACAACGATATGGTAGGTATACCACAGATAATGCGCACTGACATACAGGAGAAGGATGGCAATTATCTCCTTGAGATAGAGCTGCCGGGCTTTTCGAGAGAGTATGTTCAGGCAGAGCTTGTGGACGGAAGACTTACCATCATAGCAAACAGAAAATACGATGATGCCATAGAACAGGATGAAACTAAAATCCACTACATAAGACGCGAAAGACTTGTGGGAGGCTGTAAGAGAACCTTCTATGTAGGCAAGAAGATTAAACAGGAGGATATTACCGCAGCTTTCAAAGACGGCGTGCTTAATATCATAATAGCTAATCCCGAAAAGGCTGTAGAAGGAGAGGAACGCAAACGGATACCGATTAAGTGATGGTTTATATAATTATTTCGGCTACAGCGTTTTTAATTATTAAGAAAAGTAAATAACTGATGAAGTTTAATTGTAGTTTTATGGAGGTTTATATGGGGAAAGTGGTTGCGGTTATAACAGGGGCTACCGGAGGAATAGGACAGGAATTTGTCAGGCAGATATTAAATGACAAAAAGGTTGATGCAGTATGTCCGGGCTGGGTAGATACGGAAATGCCGGAAACCCAAAGAAATGGGAAGAAAATTTATTTTCCGGGAATAACTTCTGCAAAGACTTGTGATGAAGCAGTGGATGAAAGGAATAGAGGATTATATATAAAAATCAGGATTGCTGAGGTAATAATATGTTAAAGTTTATCCGTTTATTTAGAAACTATTATTTTGGAATATCTTTTATAGGAATTGCGGCATTTGTACTACAGGAAATACCGTATATCATTATGCCGATTGTTAAGCCGGAATCAAATCCGATTATGAATATGCAAAATGAAATTAAATGGATTGAGATATTACAAAACATTTTTGGTATGTTATCTATGGTCTTGCTAATGTTGATTGTCAGGGATGATGTAGCATTTTTTTCATTAGTAACTACGAAAGAAAAAGTATTCTTTACTTTAACAATTATTATGATATTGATAAATTTTGTAGGATGGGCATTTTATTATTTGGGATATCAATATGGATTGCTGATAGTAATTAGTCAATTTGCGGTTGTTCCACTATATTATTTATTTTTTGGATTATGGAAAAGCAATTATTTATTAGTTGGAACAGCAGCTTTATTTTTCATAATTCATTCAATTAACGGAGTTATGAATTTTATAATAAAAAAGTAATGCAGAAATACAGTTTAATATACGCGTAGCGTGTCGGTTAGAGGGGGTATGCTCTAATGTGCGTTATGTTAGTTCGGCAAGACAGGAAAAAGGCAGATATAGCAACAATTTGCACGATTTGCGTTAAATCAGCAACGAAGTGTTCGTATGGATTCACTCAGAAATCGAGCTGTTTGAGCGAAGCGAGTTCTCGATTTCGTGTGAAGACAAAGAACCTGAGTTGACTGATTTAGCAAATTGATTGCATGTTGCATATCTGCCTTTTTCCTGTCTTGCCGTCTTTAAATAAATACATTCATTAGAGCATACCATACCCTCTAACCGACCTATGTATTTATATGATAATAAATCCTTATCTATTCTCAAGCGGTACATATTCGCGGATATCCGATATGGACATATACGCAGGACGTATGATTTTGTTTACATTGATAAGCTCTTCTATACGGTGTGCGCTCCATCCTGCTATTCTTGCAACTGCGAAAAGCGGAGTGTAAAGCTCATCCGGAATATCGAGCATATTATATACAAAACCACTGTAGAAATCTACATTAGGACTTACGCCCTTGTAGATTTTCCTCTTCTCAGCGATAACTTCTTTGGCGAGTTCGGCAACATTATTATATAATGCGTATTCGTCTTCTCTGCCTTTCTCCTTTGCGAGATACCCGACGAATTTGCTAAAAATATTCGCTCTTGGATCCGAGATGGAATAAACCGCATGTCCCATACCATATATAAGACCTGATTTATCAAAAGCATTTTTATCCAGTATATTACTTAAATAGTCGCGTATCTGTCCTTTGTCCTCCCAGTTGGTTACATTCTCCTTAAGGTCATCAAACATCTGCTTAACCTTGACATTGGCACCGCCGTGCTTCGGTCCCTTTAATGAACAAAGAGATGCGGCTACGGAAGAATATGTGTCCGTACCTGATGAAGTAACAACATGAGTAGTAAATGTCGAGTTGTTACCACCGCCGTGCTCTGCATGAAGAACAAGCGCTAAGTCTAAGACCTTTGCTTCAAGTTTGCTATAGTGCTTATTCTTCCTGAGGAGTCTCAACAGATTTTCGGCTGTCGAAAGCTCAGGCTTTGGATTATGTATGTAAAGTCCCCGACCAAGCTCATAATGTCTGTACGCAAGGTATGAATATACGGCAAGCGAAGGGAAATTTGATATAAGCTCTATACTCTGCCTTAACACATTAGGTATGCTGACATCTAATGGATTAAGGTCATAGGTATTAAGTGTCAGAATACTTTTTGCAAGTGAATTCATAATGTCTTTGCCGGGAGTGCGAAGAATTATGTCACGCACGAAATTATTCGGCAGAGAACGGTATGTACCAAGCAGCCTGTTGAATTCATCTAATTGTTCTTTGTTTGGTAAATCTCCGAATAATAAAAGATAGACCGTATCCTCATAGCCGAAACGCTTTTCGCCCCAGAAGCCCTTCACCAAATCATTTATATTGATTCCGCGATACAGAAGCTCACCGTCTATTGGAACTAAATTACCATCGACCTTCTTATACGCATTTATCGTTGAAATATCAGTAAGGCCTGTGAGCACGCCGCGACCGTCCAGGTCACGAAGTCCTCGCTTGACCTCATACTTGGTATATAATTCCTGATTTATTATATCATTTGTCTCACATTTTTTTGCTAAATCTCGTATTTCCTGAGTAACTACAGAATATTCATTTCGATTCATATTATCACATCCTTTATATAGATATAAATATACCATAGAACATATAGGCAATGCAAATGAAAATGCTATTTTAGTAAATATTATTTGAGATATTACATAAATGATGGTAAAATATCACGAAGGGGGTACCATCCGACAGGATGGGAGTTTCCTTGTGCAAACACGAAGGAGGTGCCGCCCGACAGGGTGGAGGTTCCCTTGTGCAATTACGAAGGGGTACCACCCGATAGGGTGGAGGTTCCCTTGTGCAATTACGAATAATTTATGAGGCAGCTAAATTATGAGAAGAATTATTAATACATTCAAATATGGTTCAATCGGTGTGAAGCTTACTCTGCTTGCTACAATAATATGTGGTATGGCTACGATAGGCTTGGTTGTCTGCGCTGTTTTATTCGGACAGCTTATATGGTTTTTTGGCGCTGTATTTGCAGGCTTTATAACGGTATCGCTGGCACAGACCTTCGGCATACAGGCAGGAGATGTTGATGATGATGAGATTGAATTCGGCGGATTTAATGATAATGCTTCTTATGACGATAGTGAGGATGCGAGCGATGGTGTTGCAACAGGTGATACCTTTGTCGGAGATTTCATATCTGAAAGTCTTATGAATCCTAAGAGCGCGGTATCCGAAGCTGAAGAAAAAATCGGAGATAGTAAGAAAGGCAGCTTATCTAAGAGAAGCGTAAAAGTAAAGTCAAGGTCTGAAATCGAAGAAGGCCGGGAAGAGAAAAAAGAAAAGCCTGCTAAAGTCAAAAAAGAAAAAAGAAACGGTAAAACCAAGCGTAGTAAAGAGGAAACTAAAAATGCTGATACTATAGATAAATCAGAAGTTGACAATGAAATGAAATTAAAAAAATCAAAAGAAAGCACATGTGTAAAAAAACAACTACAGGAAGCAGCTATAAAGGAAGCTAAACCACAAGAGACAAATAAAACAGAAAAACAAGATAAGAACGATATTAAGAAAGAATCTAAAAAGGAACACGAGAAAAAAGAGCATACAAAGAAGGAACACACTCACAACAAAAGACTTAAAAAAGCTGTCGTAAGCCCTAAGGCTATAGTTGAAAAGCCTAAGAAGGTTGCGAAGATTAAAGATGTCCCTGCAGTAAAGTCTAAAGCGAAGATTGATATTAATTACAGTGCTATGCTCAGAAAGGATTTAAAGTACAGCAAGACCGAGATAGGAAAAGAAAAAGAGAAAGAGAAGAAACACGAAGAGGTTGTTGTACCTGAGCCTATTACATCAGATACAGTCAAACAGTATAATTTCAGGAAAATAAGGAAGACCTTGCGCAAGTTCAAGGTTAAGCGTGACCATAAGCTTGCCATTATAGACAGGTGTGAGAAGTACAATATATACCAGACGCCTGCATATATATGGACTGAGAAGAATGATTTTCATATCCTTCTGATTGAGAATGAGCCGCGTCACCTTGTGCTGTCAAGAATGAAGCTTGGCAGGATTTCGTATCTTAAAAAACAGCCTGTCAATACTAATACAGATTATGAGGTATTCAATGTAAAAAGTATATTGACGGATTTATTCAGACCTTATCTGCCTGATTATAACCAGAGCAATGACAGCAGTGATTTGAATTATTATAAGAATCTCTACGGTATAGGACAGGGCATATTTTTTACGAACAATTCTGCAAAGCAGCTTGTGGATATATTTGGCTTTGACCTTGATGTCGAGGACAAGGTTACAAGCTCAAAGCGTGTTAATATATTCTTCAAGGATGTATATAAGGCGAATATTATGGTGCGTGATAATGTGCTTGATGCTAACGGATACGCAGATAGGATTTCTACGATACTTGAGGATATGGCGGCATCTTCAATAAGCTATAATGAGTTTAAGGATACACTTAACCTGATGATAAAGAATAAATTTATTACAAAAGAATTCGGAATGCACTTTATGGAAGTTAGGGATAAAAAACATAGTTAAAACAAATACTAAAATAATCTTAGAATTATTTTAGTGAGGAAATTAACTATGAGAATAGCATTTTATGATACGAAGCCTTACGACAGGATATGGTTTGAAATAATTGCTAAGGATGAGGGATTTGAGACAGAGTATATAGAGGAAGCAATAGACGAGGATACTGTATCGCTGGCAGAGGGCTATGATGCGGTAAGCGTATATTCGGATATAGAGACTCAATATACTGATAATGTATCGAATGAAAATCAAATAAGAGATAACATAACGGATGAGATTGTCAGAAGATTATATGAAGAAGGAATACGAGCCATACTTTTAAGAAATGAAAAGATAGATAAAAGCCGGCTGATTGGAATAAACAGGTATGGAATGTCAATCTATGCGGTACCTGCATATTCCCCCAGAAAAATTAATAGGAAGGCATTGGGTATCCTACCTTCCGTAACACTTTTCTTATTGCCTTTTAAGTGAAATTTTGTTATCTTAGATAGGTGGATAAAACCATCAGGTTACTAAGTGCCTGAGTTGGCACATTAATATATTCATAAAAGAAAGGTAAATGATATGGATGTTTCAGTAGAAATGTTAGGTAAGCGTGCTTTCAGCGAGGCTATAATGAGAGAGCGTCTGCCTAAGGCAGTTTTTAAACAGTTAAAGAAGACACTTGATTATGGTGCACCTCTTGATACGGAGATAGCAGACTCGGTTGCTATAGCTATGAGAGAATGGGCTAAGGAGCTTGGTGCAACACATTATACACATTGGTTTCAGCCGCTTACTAACTTAACGGCTGAGAAGCATGATTCCTTTATGGACCCTGTAGGCGATGGTACATTTATTACAGAGTTCACAGGTAAGGAGCTTATCAAAAATGAGCCGGATGGCTCGTCGTTCCCAACAGGTGGAGTAAGAAATACCTGTTCAGCCAGAGGCTATACAGTGTGGGATTGTACTTCTCCTGCGTTTGTTAAGGATATTCCTAATGGCTGTAAGGTCTTGTGTATCCCTACGATATTCATATCATATACCGGTGAATCGCTGGATTTCAAGACGCCGCTCCTTCGTTCTATGGAGGCGGTAAGCAATCAGGCGAAGAGAATTCTTAAATTATTCGGCAAGGAAGACATCGACAGGATAAATGCATCTGTCGGCGCTGAGCAGGAGTATTTCCTGATAGATAAAGCACTTTATGACAGAAGACTTGATTTGAAGCTGACAGGCCGTACTTTATACGGTGCTCCGGGACCAAAGGGACAGGAGATGGATGACCAGTATTTCAGTGTGGTTAAGGATAAGGTT
>JAFVBE010000037.1 GCA_017480195.1 Lachnospiraceae bacterium | reverse complement strand
CACAGCTTATATATGATTTAAAAAATGCAAATAAAAATGCAAGAATATCCGTTAAGCTTGTTTCGGAAGCCGGTGTCGGAACTGTTGCAGCCGGTGTTGCCAAAGCGGGTGCACAGGTAATACTTGTGTCAGGCTATGACGGAGGAACAGGAGCAGCACCACTTAGCTCCATTCACAATGCGGGACTTCCTTGGGAGCTTGGTCTTGCCGAGACACATCAGACACTGCTTTTAAACGGACTTCGTAATCAGGTGGTTATCGAGACAGACGGTAAGCTTATGAGCGGAAGAGATGTTGCCATAGCATGCCTGCTTGGTGCAGAGGAATTTGGATTTGCTACAGCACCGCTTGTAACTCTTGGTTGTGTAATGATGAGGGTTTGTAATCTGGATACCTGCCCTATGGGTGTTGCGACTCAGAATCCAAAACTTCGTGAGAGATTTATCGGCAAGGCTGAATATGTTGAAAACTTTATGAGATTTATAGCAAGAGAACTTAGAGAATATATGGCTAAGCTCGGTGTAAGAACCATAGATGAAATGGTCGGAAGAACAGACCTTCTTAAGAAAAAGGAAGTATTAAGCCAAAAGGAGGATAAGATTGATTTAAGCAGAATTATAGTTAATCTTTCGGATATAGATCATGAGCTTATGACCTTTCATTCTAATAAAGCATATGACTTTAAGCTTGAGGATACAAAGGATGAAAAGCTTCTGCTTGACAAGAAGCTTCAGACAGCAATTAAAAAGGGAACGAATATAAAGCTTGAAACCAAGCTTACCAACATTGACAGAACCTTTGGTACGCTTATCGGTGCGGAGATTACAAGGAATCATCCGGACGGACTGGTTGATGACACTATAATAATTGACTGCAATGGCGCAGGCGGTCAGAGCTTCGGTGCATTTATACCGAAGGGACTTACGATTAACCTTACCGGTGACAGTAATGATTATTTTGGTAAAGGCTTATCAGGCGGAAAGCTTATCGTAAAAGCACCTAAGGAGGCTGCGTATAATTCGGAGGAAAATATCATTATCGGAAATGTAGCTCTTTACGGAGCAACCTCAGGAAAGGCATTTATAGCAGGTATGGCGGGCGAGCGTTTCTGCGTAAGGAATTCCGGTGCCACTACTGTAGTTGAGGGTGTCGGTGAGCATGGCTGTGAATATATGACAGGCGGTGTTGCGGTAATCTTAGGTCCTACCGGCAAGAACTTTGCCGCAGGTATGAGTGGCGGAGTAGCTTATGTTTTGGATGAGCATAACAGCCTATATAAGAATTTGAACAAGCAGCTTGTTATAACCGAAAAACTTGACAGTAAGATTGACCGGGAGGAACTTAAGGCTTTGATTGAGGAACATGTTAAGGTAACAGGCTCAAAGAAAGGTCAGGAGATAATTGATAATTTTGACGACTACATTCCTAAATTTAAAAAGATTATAGCAGGTGATTATAAGCAGATGTTAAGACTTACCGCTAAGTATGAGGAACAGGGACTTAGCAGGGAAAAGGCGCAGATAGAAGCCTTTTCTGAGTTTATGAATTAGGAAGGAGGATAAGAATATGGGTAAAGCAACAGGATTTATGGATTTTGAAAGAGTTGACGGACCTGTGGTAAATGAAAAAGAGCGTATAGCTGATTTTGAAGAATTCCACAAGCTTCTTCCTTTCGAGGAACAGTGCAAGCAGGCAGGAAGATGTATGGATTGCGGTGTGCCGTTTTGTCAGGCGGGAGTTATGATATCCGGTATGGCATCGGGATGTCCGCTGCATAACCTCGTTCCGGAGATGAACGATATGGTATATCAGGGTAACTGGGAGGAGGCTTATAAAAGGCTTGCAAAAACCCACAGCTTTCCTGAATTTACATCAAGGGTATGTCCTGCACTTTGTGAGGCGGCTTGTACCTGCGGACTTCATACCGAGCCTGTATCGACCAAGGAAAATGAGCGTTCGGTTATAGAATATGCATATGAAAACGGATTGGTGGAAGAAGCTGCTCCTTCGGTAAGAACCGGAAAGACAGTTGCCATAGTCGGAAGCGGACCTTCCGGACTTGCGGCAGCACAGCTTCTTAACAGGAGAGGACATAAGGTTACTGTATATGAAAGAAGCGACAGGATAGGTGGATTATTAAGATACGGTATCCCAAATATGAAGCTTGATAAAAAGATTATAGACAGAAGAATAAAATTGATGGAAGAGGCAGGAATTGAATTTATATGCAATGCCAATGTGGGCATTGATATAAAGCCTTCTGAATTGGAGAAAAAGTACGACAGAGTTATACTTGCTTGCGGTGCTTCAAATCCACGTAATATAAATGCACCGGGTAGGGATGCAGAGGGGATATATTTTGCGGTCGATTTCTTAAAGCAGGTAACCAAGAGCCTGCTTGACAGTGATTTTAAGAAATTCCCTTATGAACTTGCCAAGGATAAGAATGTTATAGTAATAGGTGGTGGAGATACCGGAAATGACTGTGTTGGAACATCTATACGACTTGGCGCAAAGAGTGTTATTCAGTTAGAGATGATGCCTAAAGCTCCTGATGCACGACTTGAATCTAATCCATGGCCTGAGTGGCCTAAGGTATGCAAGACGGACTATGGTCAGGAGGAGGCTATATATAAATTCGGACATGATCCGAGACTTTACTGCACGACAGTTTCAGAGTTTATTAAGGATGGTATGGGTAATTTAAAGGCTGTAAAGACAATCGAACTAAAGTCAGTTTTTGATAAAAAGTCAGGAAGATATAATATGGTTCCTGTGGAAGGAAGCGAGAAGGAGCTTCCTTGCGAGCTATTATTAATTGCAGCAGGATTTCTTGGAAGCGAGGTTTACGTGACTGAAGGTTTTGGTGTAGAATGTGATGGTAGAACAAATGTTAAGACGGCAGCAGGTTCATATAAAACCAGTAAGGAAAAAATCTATACGGCAGGTGATATGCACAGAGGCCAGTCGCTTGTTGTATGGGCAATCGCTGAAGGAAGAGCTGCCGCACGAGAGGTTGATGAATCCCTTATGGGGTACTCGAATCTGAAATGAGCAAAAGCGAAAAGGAAGCGGCTGCGAAGCAGACGATCGAGCACCTAAGGTGCGGGCTTGCGAGGTGTAATAGGAAAGGAGATATTATGCGTACTAAACAGGAAATATTGGATATGATAGATGAAGAGGATATTGAGTTTATAAGGCTTCAATTTACTGACCCAATGGGTAATTTAAAAAATGTGGCGGTGACGGCACGTAAGCTTGAAAAGGTTTTGGACAATCAATATGCCTTTGAAAATGAAAAGATTTTTAAGATATATGAGGATGAACTGTATCTGTGTCCCGACCTTGATACCTTTGCAATTCTTCCATGGAGACCGCAGCAAAGCGGAGTTGCAAGACTTATATGTGATGTATGCGATGGTAAGGGTAACGAGATTAATTTCAGTCCGCGAACTATTCTTAAAAATGCCATAAGTAAGGCTCGTGAAAAGGGCTATGATTTTTATATTAATCCTGAGTGTGAATTTTTCCTTTTTCATACTGATGAAAATGGACAGCCGACCACACTTTCACATGAGCATGCAGGACTTATGGATGTAGGACCTGTTGATTTGGGTGAGAATGCAAGAAGAAACATGGTGCTTATGCTTGAGGAGATGGGATTTAATATCAATTCATCATATCATGAGAGCGCCTCTGCACAGCATGAGATTGATTTTGAAGAAGGAAGCTTGCTTGGTATGGCAGATGATTTGACAACCTTTAAGTCATCTGTGCGTTCAATAGCAAAAACCTTCGGACTTCACGCTACCTTTATGCCTAAGCCGCGTTTCAATCAGGCCGGCTCAGGTTTGCATCTTAATATATCTGTTTATAAGGATGACAGAAATATTCTTAAGGATTATGCAAATGACGACAAGGATAATCCGGGTGCATGGTTTGCAGGCGGAGTGATAAAGTATGCGAAGGAAATGTGTGCTATAACCAATCCTATAGTTAATTCATATAAGAGAGAATTTAATAATTTACCGAAGCTTCACAGCAGAAAGGGAGAGGATGTGAAGCTTGAGTTTTCATTTGCTGATCCGTCAGCTAATCCTTATCTTGCATTTGCGATGTTCATAAATGCAGGTCTTAGAGGTATTGATGAAAAGCTTGTACCTGATGATGCTTTAGCAGGCGAAGCTCTGCCTGCAAATCTTTTGTCTGCTGTTAATTTGTTCAAAGAAAGCCAGCTTGCAAAAGATACCTTAGGAGCAGACTTTGTAGAGAAGTATGCGATAGCTAAGGAGAATGAATGGAATGAGTATATGAGTCAGGTTTCAGATTGGGAGCTTCAGAAATATCTTTACAGAATATAAGGAGTATGAAGGATGGGCAGTATAATTATAGCATTGCCTAAACTAAATGATTCAAAGAAAATCAGTGCTTTACTCGGAAGATATGGGCTGGAGACCTTTGCCATATGCAGTGCAGCGGCATCGGTTTTATCAAATGTAAATCAGCTTGAGTCGGGAGTGGTTATATGCGGACACAGCTTTCCGGATATGCATTCTTCAGAGCTTCTTACATATCTTCCTGATAATTTTGCACTTGTGCTTATGACATCAAGGGAAAATCTGTCAAGGTGCCCCGACGGTGTCGTAACGCTTGCTATGCCCTGTAAGTCAAGTGATATTGTAAATACAGTCAATATGATATTAGAGCAGCAAAGCCTTAAGATTAAGAAAAAAATCGAAGAGCAAAAGGGCAGAAGAAGAGGTGAGCATGGTAAAAACTATGTCAACAATGCCAAGCTTTTGCTTATGGAGCGTAATAATATGACTGAACCGGAAGCATATCATTATATACAAAAATGCAGTATGGATTCGGGTAATACCATGGTTGAGACGGCACAGATGATTCTTTATATGGCTATTGCGGATTAGAATTTTGTTTGTGAGAGTTATATGTTTTCCGGTCTTAATCCACTAAATACCGGCGGCTCATATTACCTGCTTATAGATACATCTAACACATACAACTCGCCAAGGTTATGAATTAATCAACATAGTATGATAAATTAATGAAATAGAAGGTGAAAAAGATGGAACGAAAAGAGTTTGACAGGAAATTGATTTTGGAGGACGGAAGTGAGTATTACGGATATGCTTTTGGTGACACCTCTGATAAGGTGACGGAGATTGTATTTAATACTTCAATGGTGGGGTATCAGGAGATTATTTCCGATCCGTCCTATACATATCAGTCGGTTGTTATGACCTATCCGCTTATAGGTAATTATGGTATTGCCAATGATGATTTTGAGACTGACATTCCTACGATAGGTGGTCTTATTGTAAGAGAGTATAATGATTTTCCTTCAAACTTCAGAAGTAAGAGAACTCTTTCCGAGATTATGGAAAAATATCATATAACAGGTATTTCCGGCATTGATACGAGGAAACTTACCCGATCCATCAGAGACCTTGGTTCAAGGAGAGTGCTTATAACAGGATTAAATACCTCCATAGAAGAAGGTCTTAAAATCATAGAAGAAAATCCTTACGAGCATGATGCTGTTAAATCAGTAAGCTGTAAGAGTAAGTGGCGTTCAAATGTTTCGGATGCAAGATATCATATTGTCGCAATCGACTGCGGAATCAAGCAGAATATAATTCGTTCTTTAAATGATAGAAAATGTAATGTAACCATTGTTCCATATAATACATCTGCTGATGATATAATCGAGCTTAATCCTGATGGCGTATTTATATCCAATGGACCGGGCGACCCGACGGATGTACCGGAGGTTACGGAGAATATTAGGAAATTAATAGGGAAATACCCTATATTTGGCATATGTCTGGGACATCAGATTATATGTCTTTCTTATGGAGCAAAGACATATAAATTAAAGTTCGGACACAGAGGCGGCAATCATCCGGTTAAGAATTTATTGACAGAAAAAATAGAGATAACTTCACAAAACCATTCTTTTGCAGTTGATGCAGAAAGCCTTAAAAATACGGAGCTTGAGGCTACTCATATAAATATACTTGATAATACGATAGAGGGTGCAAGGTGCGTAAAGGACAAGGCTTTTTCGGTACAGTATCATCCGGAAAGTGCACCGGGGCCTCAGGACAGCTCATACCTTTTTGATGAGTTTATAAGTCTTATTGAAGAAAGATAGAAATAATAAAAGTTTATAAAAAAATAGATTTAGTAAAAAATTACATTTAAATGAATTGTCGCCTTGCTCATGGCAGGCGACTTTAAATAATCAGGAGGACAATAATATGTCAAAAAGAACTGATATAAAAAAGATACTTGTTATAGGCTCGGGACCGATTGTTATAGGTCAGGCAGCAGAGTTTGACTATACGGGAACCCAGGCTTGTCTTGCGCTTAAGGAGGAGGGCTACGAGGTTATACTCTGTAACTCCAATCCTGCTACGATTATGACTGACCCGGCTATAGCAGACAGAGTATATATGGAACCTCTTACACTTGAATATATGGCTAAGATTATTCGTTATGAAAGACCTGATGCGATAGTACCAAGCCTGGGCGGTCAGACCGGACTTAATCTTGCGATGCAGCTTGAGAAGAAGGGCGTTTTAAGAGAATGCAATGTCGAGCTTCTCGGAACCGGCAGTGAAAGTATAGAAAAAGCAGAGGATAGAGAACTATTCAAGGAACTCTGTGAGGAACTTGGAGAACCTGTGCTTCCGTCGCTTATAGCCAATTCCATGGAGGAAGGTTTGGAGGCAGCAGAAAAGATTGGCTATCCGATAATACTTCGCCCTGCTTATACACTTGGAGGTACAGGAGGCGGTTTTGCTTCTAATGAAGAAGAATTCAAGGAAATTATGAAAAATGCCCTTGTGCTTTCACCTGTGCATCAGGTGCTTGTGGAAAAGAGTATAAAGGGTTATAAGGAGATAGAATATGAGGTAATGCGTGATGCCAATGACACCGCGATTACCATATGTAATATGGAGAATATAGACCCTGTCGGCATACATACAGGTGATTCCATAGTTGTCTGTCCTTCGCAGACGCTTACCAACAAGGAATATCATATGCTAAGAGACAGTGCGCTTAAGATTATAAGGGCTCTTAAGATAAAGGGTGGATGCAATGTACAGTTCGCACTTGATCCACATTCATTCCGGTATTATCTGATTGAGGTTAATCCGAGAGTGTCGCGTTCATCGGCACTTGCATCAAAGGCAAGCGGATATCCGATAGCGCGGGTTTCTGCTAAGATAAGTATTGGCATGAATTTGGATGAAATAATGCTTGCGAACACACCTGCATCCTTCGAGCCTGCACTTGATTATGTGGTTACGAAAATGTCACGCTTCCCATTTGACAAATTCGCAGATGCTAATAATCATCTCGGAACTCAGATGAAGGCGACAGGCGAGGTTATGAGCGTCGGCAGAACCTTGGAGGAGAGTCTGCTTAAGGCAATACGCTCACTTGAGATAGGTGTGTATCACCTCTACATGAAGAAGTTTGATGAGTATTCTAAGGAAGAACTTCTTGATTATATAAGTGACGGAACTGATGACAGAATTTACGCTATAGCAAGACTGCTTCGAATCGGTACTTCATTAGAGGATATAGCTGCAAAAACACAGATAGATATGCTTTTCCTTAGAAAGTTTAAAAATATTGTGGAGGAAGAAACTGAACTTGCTAAAGCAACATTTGATAAGACAGAATTAGTATTTGCCAAGAAGATGGGCTTTTCTGACAAGATAATAGCTGACCTTTGGAAGTGTGATGAAGATGAGGTATTTGAATTTCGCAAGAAGGAAGGTATATTCCCTGTATATAAGATGATTGATAGCTGTGCTTCGGAGTTTGACAGCTATATACCTTATTTTTACTCAACATACGAGGATGAAAATGAGTCGGTTATATCCGATAAAAAGAAGATTATTGTACTTGGCTCGGGACCTATCCGTATAGGTCAGGGTGTGGAGTTCGACTATTCGACTGTACATGCAATAAAGACCATAAAGGAATACGGCTATGAGGCTATTATAATAAATAACAATCCTGAGACCGTTTCAACGGATTATACCACATCTGATAAGCTTTACTTTGAACCTCTTACCGTAGAAGATGTAACGGATATCATCATCCATGAAAATCCTGAGGGTGTTATAGCTTCTTTAGGCGGACAGACTGCCATAAACTTAGCTGAGCCTCTTATGAAGAGGGGAGTTAAGCTTATCGGAACAGACTGCGAGGCTATCGAAAAGGCTGAGAACAGAGATGCATTTGAAAAGGTTTTATATGACCTTGACATACCACAGCCTAAAGGGCGTGCAGTGACAAGCATAGAAGAGGGACTTAGGGCGGCAGCAGATATAGGGTATCCTGTACTTGTGCGTCCGAGCTTCGTACTTGGCGGCAGGGCGATGCAGATAGTTGCGAAGGAGGAACATCTGACTCATTATCTTAAAACGGCGGTTGAGATAGATGAGGATAAACCTGTCCTTGTAGATAAATACATACAAGGCAAGGAGGTTGAGGTGGACGCTATATGTGACGGAACGGATGTATTTGTGCCGGGCATTATGGAGTTGGTAGAAAGGACAGGAGTACATTCGGGCGACTCGATAAGCGTATATCCGCCTTACAGCATATCGGATAAGGTCAAGGAAACCATACTTGATTATACTAAGAGACTCGGACTGGGAATCGGCATAATTGGATTATTTAATATACAGTTTATAGTTGATAAAAATGACAATGTATTTATAATAGAGGTAAACCCGCGCTCGTCAAGGACGGTGCCGTTTTTATCCAAGGCAACGGGCTACAGCCTTGCAGATATCGCAACACTTGTTATACTCGGCAAGAGCCTTAAGGAGCAGGAGATAATAAAAGAAAGTGACATAGCAGATTTTGGTAAGGGAAGAGATATAGCTTTGTATCCTAATGAGAAAAAGCGTTGGTATGTAAAGGCGCCTGCATTTTCATTCTCGAAGCTAAGAGGTATGGACGCTTATCTTTCGCCTGAGATGAAGTCTACGGGTGAGGCAATCGGTTATGATGATAAGCTTCACAGAGCCATGTATAAGGCACTGGTTGCTTCGGGCATAAAGCTTCAGAACTATGGCACAGTAATGGTTACTCTTGCTGATGAGGACAAAGAGGAGGCACTTCCTATCGTCAAGAGATTTTACGATATGGGCTTTAATATAGAGGCAACAGTCGGAACAGGAGTATTCCTTAAGGAGCATGGCATAAGAACCAGAGTAAGAGGCAAGATGAGTGAGGGCAGCGAGGAAATCCTTAAGGCGATTCGCTCGGGCTATGTAAGCTATGTCATAAATACCCGTGCGATACTTTCGGGAATCCACTACGGCGATGGAGTATCCATAAGACGCTGCGCAAGTGAGAACAATGTGACGATGTTTACCTCGCTTGATACGGTAAGAGTATTACTTGATGTGCTTGAAGAAATTACAATAGGTATTTCTACTATAGATGCTTAGAAAAGGAGAATATGTTATGGTTAAAGTTAATAAAAATTACAACAACCTTAAGGAGAATTACCTTTTTGCTGATATAGCGAGGAAGGTAGCAGAGTATCAGGCTGCGCACCCTGATGCGAATATTATCCGTATGGGTATCGGCGATGTGACACTTCCTCTGTGTAGTGAGGTTATCAAGGGGTTACATAGCGGAGTGGAGGATATGGCAGCAGCAGAAACCTTCAAGGGCTATGGTCCGGAGCAGGGCTATGGATTTTTGCAGGATGCTGTAAAAGGCTATTATGCAAGCTTTGGAGTATTACTTGAGCCAAATGAGATATTTATATCGGATGGTGCAAAAAGTGATGTGGGGAATATCCTTGATATATTTGATAAGGATAATACTGTGCTCGTACCTGATCCTGTGTATCCTGTATATGTTGACACCAACACAATGGACGGCAGAAATATAATATATATCGATGCTAATGAGGATAATGGATTCCTTCCTCTACCTGATGAAGAAAAGAAAGCAGACATAATATACATATGCTCACCTAACAATCCTACAGGTGCAGCATATAATCGTGAACAGCTTAAGAAATGGGTTGATTTTGCAAATGTCAATTCATCGGTTATCCTTTACGATGCGGCATACGAAGCATTTATAGTTGATGAGGATGTACCAAGAAGCATATATGAGATTGAGGGTGCAAAGGCCTGTGCCATAGAATTCTGCTCCTTATCAAAGACAGCAGGTTTTACCGGAACAAGATGCGGATATACGGTTGTTCCTATGAGTCTTTCCTTTGATGGCTTTAGTCTTAACAAGATGTGGCTTAGAAGACAGACTACCAAATTCAACGGTACTTCATATATTGTTCAAAGAGGTGCAGAGCAGGTATTTACAGAGGCAGGACAAAAGGAGATACGAGCAAATATAGATTATTACAGAGAAAATGCAAGTATAATAATGTCAGCTCTTGACGAGCTTGGCATAAAATACACAGGCGGAAAGAACTCGCCATATATATGGCTTACCTGTCCAAATGGTATGAAGTCCTGGGATTTCTTTGACCTGCTGCTTGAAAAGGCTAATATCGTCGGCACTCCGGGTGCGGGCTTTGGTGAAAACGGCGAGGGGCATTTCAGACTTACTGCATTCTCAAATCATGAGAAGACTGCTGAGGCAATGGAGAGGCTGAAGGGGATATTTTAGAGACTATAAGTAACATAAAAAATAAGTTCACGGAATAATAGAAAGCGGGAGGAAATAATTCCTCCCGTTTGTCATCTGTATTGAAGCACAAAGGCTGTTTGTATTGCATAATGAAGATGTTTTACTGCTTCTCATAAAATAATCTTTTTATAAATTGCTCACGGTTATTCATAAACATATTAGTTACCTGATAGCTATCCGTATCCTCATACTCACAGCTATGAATTGTTCCGTTATCAAAGGTCAATATCTCAGCATCAGGAAAACCAAGAAGTATGGGCGAATGTGTAACTATTATAAACTGTGAACCTTCATTAACACATCTGTTTATCTCAAGCAATAAGGTAAGTTGTCTTTGCGGTGAAAGTGCAGCTTCAGGCTCATCTAAAATATATAAGCTATTAGGTTTAAAATTTTCCTGTGCCATAGCTAAAAAGCTTTCTCCGTGAGATTGCCTGTGTAATCCTATAGAACCCTCTTGCATATAATCGGCTTCTGCTGTCGCAACATTATAGAAGCTTTCGGCTCTTAAGAAATATCCCCATTCGGCTTTATTATATCCTTTTATTAGTCTGATTGCATCACATAATTCCGAATGTGAATCTGAGGTAGAAAAATTATAGTTCTTTGTTCCGCCCTCAGGGTTAAATCCATATTCAATAGCTATAGCTTCAAGAAGAGTGGATTTTCCGCTTCCGTTTTCTCCTACAAAGAAGGTTACAGGTTTGTTAAATGAAAACTGATTAATATTAGCTATAGATTCAATTTTTCTTACATAGCTTGATTCACTGATTTTGTCCCAATTAATACTAAAACCTCTGATGAATAACTCCATAAATCAGACTCCTTCATATTTTATCTTTTATATTGCATTTTCTGATGGAATATACTGCCTATATGCATCCTCAAAAAAATCAGGCTGGTTGGATATAAACAGTAAAATATCAGATGTTAAAGCTTTAGGATTATTCTTTATAAATGATTTAACTGTATCAAAATGTGATTGTTTTTTCTTTACATATGTGATGACAGCAGCAACAAAACCATAATATGAATCTTCTATATTTTCTAAAGTTCTTTTAAATTCTTCCATTCAGATACCTCCTAATAATCATTTGGAATTTTAAGATATATGTTATAGTTATTAAATCCATGATTCTCAAACCAATATATATATATGATGAACCATCTTTATCAAATGAAGGATGTGCACAGATTGGCTTGTTTTTATATTGAACTTCATATATGCTATTGATTTCACTATATAATTTTTTGTATTCATCAGGATTTAACCAATACTCCGGATATAAATATGGTAATCCGTTATCGTCTAAATGACGATTTGTATTTTTCATAAAATCACCTTCCTCTAAAATATTTAATTAGAGAAAGTCACTAAAAGACCTTCCTTTATCAAAAGGAGAAATCTTAAAATAGTTACAGATATTGTAACATCATACATATGTAATTACAATAAAATAAAAGCCTATAAACGATTCCTCCTTTATATGTAGTCTTAAAATTATTTATCTTTGGTAAGTAAGCAAGAAAAAGGTTTTTAGAATAAGTGGGGGATTAAATTAAGATATTAACTTGCTTATGGGAAGATTATATATTATCAGATGACAAAAGTAAACGAAAAAAGATTATAATTCGACACATTTAATCCAAAGTTACCATTGAATAACACCCCATAAAAGTGATAAAATATAAGCTAATAAAGCGGGGAATAAATAATATTTAACATATTTAAGGAGGACAAAATTATGGCTTTTAATTGTGGAAAATTATGTACATTTGCAGCAGGACTTTTATTTGGTACAGCAGGTATCAAGGTTTTATCAAGCAGAGATGCGAAGAAAATTTATACACACGCTACAGCAGCGACACTTCGTGCTAAGGACAGTGTTATGAAGACTGTTAATACGGTAAAGGAGAACTGCGAGGATATCTATGCAGAGGCTAAGCAGATTAATGCTGACCGCGAGGCTGAGGATGCTGATTGTATTATAGGAGACGCAGCTATAGAGACTGCTGAGGCAGCAGCAGAGTCATAATGCATGAGATACAGATTTACAGGTAGATACACAAGCAGAGGTATGATTGTATGAAATGTGTTATAAAGCATGAAATTAAAAATAGAATAAGAGTACATCTTATGTCAGATCATCTTAGCATAAATGATGCAGACCGGCTGGAATATATATTTCAGAGTGACGAACGAATAAGCCGTGTTAAGGTGTATGAGAGGACAGCGGATGTTGTTCTTGAATATAAGGGAAGCAGGGATGAGATTATAGCCTTGCTTGCTTCGTTAAAACCGGAGAATTGCGAAGTCCCTGACAGCGTGTATTCTGCGTCGGGGAGAGAGCTTAATCAGAGATATCAGGATAAGCTTTTTGATAAGGTGGCTGTAAGGTGTTTGAAAAAATGGATTTTACCTGCGCCTGTAAGATATACCATAACGGCCTTTAATTCACTGAAATATCTTAAAGAAGGTCTAAAATGTCTATGGCACGGGAAGCTTGAGGTGCCTGTGCTTGATGCGGTGGCAATAGGCGTATCGGTCGCTCGTGGTGATTATGATACGGCGGGCAGCGTGATGTTCATGCTTGGCATAGGCGAGCTTCTTGAGGAATGGACACATAAGAAATCCGTAAACGACCTTGCGAAGATTATGTCTTTGAATATAGGAGAGGTATGGATTAAGACCGACGACGGAGAGGTGTCTGTGCCGGTTTCCAAAGTAAAAGAGGACGACAGTATTATAGTCCGTATGGGTAAGACGATACCATTTGACGGAGTTGTCGTATCAGGTGAGGCTATGGTTAATCAGGCTTCTCTTACAGGAGAATCCGTCGCTGTCGAGAAGAGAGAGGGCGGATATGTATATGCCGGAACCATAATAGAAGAGGGCGAGATAGTTATACAGGTGAAGGCGGTATCGGGTTCAGGCAGATATGATAAGATTGTGAAGATGATAGAGGAGTCAGAGAAGCTTAAGTCTGACCTTGAGGGTAAGGCTGAGCATCTGGCTGACAGTCTGGTACCGTATTCATTTGCGGGAACTGCCATAACCTATCTTCTTACTCAGAATGTAACTAAGGCAATATCCGTACTTATGGTTGATTATTCCTGTGCTCTTAAGCTTGCTATGCCGATATCGGTTTTATCAGCCATAAGAGAGGCGGGACTTAGGAAGATAACGGTTAAGGGCGGCAAATTCTTAGAGTCCATATCGGATGCGGATATGATAGTATTTGACAAGACAGGCACTCTTACGAAGGCTAAGCCGACGGTTGCAAGGATTGTAAGCTTTGACGAGACGAGAAGTGAAGAAGAACTACTTAGGATAGCTGCATGCCTTGAGGAGCATTTCCCGCATTCTATTGCAAATGCGGTTGTGGAAGAAGCGAAGAAGCGCGGTATAGTGCATGATGAAATGCATACCAAGGTTGAATATATTGTTGCTCATGGTATAGTAACTACCATTAATGACAAAAAGACTATAATAGGAAGCTATCATTTTGTATTTGAGGACGAGGCATGTATAATACCACCTGACAAACAGGAACTTTTTGACAGTATACCAAGAGAGTATTCACAGCTTTATCTTGCTATGGAGGGTAAGCTTATAGCCGTAATCTGCATAGAGGATCCGCTTAGAGAAGAAGCTCGTGAGGTGGTTGATGGACTTCATAAGCTTGGCTTTGATAAGCTGGTTATGATGACCGGAGATAACAGAAGGACAGCGAAGGTTATTGCAAAGATGGTAGGAGTGGATGAATACTATGCAGAGGTTCTTCCTGAGGATAAGGCGGATTATATCAGAAAGGCTAAGGAAGACGGATACAAGGTTATAATGATTGGCGATGGTATCAATGATTCTCCTGCACTTTCCGAGGCGGATGTAGGTATTGCGATTAGCGAGGGTGCCGATATTGCCAGAGAAATCGCAGATATAACCATAGGTGCGGATGAATTATACGGACTAATAACCCTAAAGGAACTAAGCGATGCACTTATGGAGCGTATAAGGAAGAATTACAGACAGATAGTATTTTTTAACACCGGTTTTATATTATTGGGTGTGGCAGGTGTTATTGCACCGACTACGAGCGCTTTTTTGCATAATTCTTCGACCTTGGCATTTTCCATAAGGAGTATGACCAGACTGCTTGATTAATATTTCTTAAAATGTTGTAAAAAAGCTGTTTTTAGGTGTGAATAGCCTTGACACATATCATATGATATGTTATAAATAATATAACTATAAATGTCATAGTTATGTAACTCGTTGTCGAAATTACACATGGATGTGGTTTTTACCATCAAGGAAGGAGGTAAGTAAATGGCTATAGGATTATCAGGTTTCTTCGGAAATTCCAACACTAATTCAAGCCAGAGTATTTGGTCGTCAGGTTCAGACTCAGGCTCAACTATCCTTTCCGATTTTGCATCTATCAAAAATGGTACTTACAAGAAGCTGGCTAAGAAGTATTATGCCGGTGAAGGTGCTAAGTCTGCATCAGATGCAAAGGCAGAGGAGAAGAAGCTGACTTTGACAAAGAACGGTTCAGAATCCCTTTCATCATCCGTAAAGGAATTAATGAGTAATTCTTTATTTGAGAAGAAGAAAATTACTACCAAGGATGAGAAGACAGGCGAAACTTCTGAGAAGGAAGATTATGATTGGGATGCAATTACTAAGGCTGTAAAATCATTTGTAGATGATTATAACAGTGTAATTACCGATGCAGCAGATACAAGTCTTAATGGTGTTTTAAGAAACACTCTTCATATGACTTCTGCTTCAAAGGCAAATAGTAAGCTGCTCTCAGAGGTAGGTATAACTATTGGTAAGGACAATAAGCTTACAGTTGATGAAGATAAGCTTAAAGAGGCTGATATAAATAAGTTAAAAACTTTATTTAACGGTTCAGGTTCTTTTGCTGACAGAATTTCAACTATGTCAAATGCCATAACTAAGGCTATATCTAATTCTGCTTCAACCTATACTAATAGCGGAAGCAGTTTACCAGCAGCATTTTCTTCTATGTTTGAGACAGAGGTTTAATTGTTTGAATATTTATAAGGAGGGATGAAGAATGGCAATAGGTTCGGTTTCAAATCAGGCGACTAATAATATTTATAGCACATATACTGATAATAAAGCTGTAAAGACAGATACTACTGCGAAGGCTGCTGAAGCAGCATCAGATGTAGTATATGAGAAGTCAGCAAGTGACAGCACATCTAAGGCAACTTACTCTATCAATAAGATGAGTGCAAGTGACAGAAGTGCATTAGTTGATCAGCTTAAGGCAGATCAGGCTGCAAGACAGCAGAGCTTGACAGATCTTGTAAGTAAGACTCTTGGACAGCAGGCTAAGAGCTTCGGTATAGCAACAGGTGATGATTCCATATGGAGAATGTTCGCAAGTGGCAAGGTTACTGTAAGCGAGGCAGCAAAGAAGCAGGCTCAGGAAGACATATCAGAAGATGGATACTGGGGCGTAAAGCAGACTTCACAGAGATTGTTTGATTTTGCAAGTGCTCTTGCAGGCGATGATCCAAAGACTATGCAGGCTATGCAGAAGGCTATGGAGAAGGGCTTCAAGGAAGCAACTAAGTCTTGGGGCAAAGAAATGCCTGAGATAACAGGTCAGACTCATGATGCAGCTAACAAGCTTTTTGAAGAGTACTATAAATCAAAGGGCATTACAGAATAATATATACTTGAATAAATTATTATAGGACTATCGTCTATGGCGGTAGTCCTTATTTTCGTTTTAATAATATTGAAAAAAGATATACAATATGTTAAATTATTATAAAATCAGCGTAAAAGGAGATATATGATATGGAAAGCTACAAGCAGGAATTTATACAGTTTATGGTAGATAGTGATGTTCTTAGATTTGGGGAGTTTACCTTAAAGAGTGGCAGGAAGTCACCGTTTTTTATGAATGCAGGCTTATATGTGACAGGAAGCCAGCTTAAGAAGTTAGGTGAATATTATGCTAAGGCAATACATGACAATTATGGTGATGACTTTGATGTATTGTTTGGTCCGGCATATAAGGGAATTCCGCTTAGTGTTGCTACGGCGATAGCATATAGTGAGTTATACGGAAAGGAAATCAGATATTGCTCTAATCGTAAGGAAGCCAAGGATCATGGTGACGCAGGCATACTGCTTGGAAGTCCGATAAAGGATGGCGACAGAGTTGTAATTATCGAGGATGTAACAACCTCCGGTAAGTCCATCGAGGAGACATTCCCTATCATAAAGGCTCAGGGAGATGTAACCATAAAAGGTCTTATGGTATCCCTTAACAGGATGGAGAAGGGCTTGGACGGAAATAAATCGGCTCTTGATGAGATTAAGGATAAATATGGTTTTGACGCAAATGCTATCGTTTCAATGGCAGATGTTGTAGAGTGCCTTTATAACAAGGAAGTTAATGGCAAAGTTATTATAAATGATGAGATTAAGCGTGCGATAGATGCTTATTATGAGCAGTATGGAGTTAAATAAAAGCTTGAACATTATTGAATCGGAAACATAAGTAACAGATTATAATTGAGGATATACTATGGCAGATTTTATAACTACATATTCAAAGATTAATTTTACACCGCTTGAGCCTAAAGCAGAAGATATAAGGATAGAGGATATTGCGCATGCTTTGTCTCTTATGTGCAGGGCAAACGGACATTACAGTGAGTTTTACTCGGTTGGAGCTCATTCTCTTAACTGCTATGATGAGGCGGTAGCCAGACAGGAGAGTGAGAGAGTGAAGCTTGCCTGCTTATTACACGATGCATCGGAGGCGTATCTGTCTGATATCACAAGACCTGTTAAGAAGAATTTAGACAGATATATCGAGATAGAAGATAATTTGCAGAATGCTATATATGAGAAGTTCGTAGGCTCACCGCTTACCACATACGAGATACAGATGGTTAAAACCATAGATGATGCGATGCTTTATTGGGAATTCTATGAATTTACAGCTATCAAATTAGGAGAGGCAGAGCCATATGTTGCTATGACACCGGATTTTTACAAGGGTACTATGAAGCAGGTGGAGACAGCCTTCCTTGAAGCCTTTAACAGCATAGATTTAAGCAAGGATAAGGAAAAGGTTACAATAAAATGGACCTTGAAGGCATAACTAATGTGTCAGCTTCTTCTTCTCCGTAATTATTTTAACCAGCTCGGCTGCCGTAATCGGCTTTGAGAAGAGATATCCCTGCAGCGTGTCGCATAATTGACCCTGCAGTATCGAAAGCTGGTCGTAGTTCTCAACACCCTCAGCTACAACTGCTATATTCATCTGATGTGCCAGGGATATGATGGTATTAGCTATATATTTGTCATTTTCATTGCTTGATATATTGTCTACGAAGGACTTGTCAATCTTAAGCGTATCGATAGGAAGCTGTGTCAGATAATTAAAGGAGGAGTAGCCTGTACCGAAATCATCTAATGCAACAGATACGCCAAGTTCTTTAATCTGTCTTATAAGCTCAAGATTATGGTCTATAGACTTCATAAGAACGCTCTCTGTAATCTCAATCTCAAGAAATTCAAGACTCATACCTGTCTTAGCAGGGATGGACTTTATAATGTCGATAAGATTATCCTTTTTAAGCTGATTTGTCGATACATTTACGGAAACCTTAAATGGTCCGTATCCGTTCTTCATTATGGTGTTATTGAAAAGGCATGCCTCATATAATGCCCATTCGCCAAGCTCGTTGATAAGTCCGTTGTCCTCTGCAATAGGTATAAATTCAGTAGGAGAAATTGAACCAAGCTCTTTGGAATTAATACGCATAAGTGCTTCGAAGCCTGTTATCTCGCCTGTTGTCATATTAACCTGTGGCTGATAGAGGAGATAGACCTCTTTTTTCTCTATTACATTTGAGAGCATATCACTTAATTCATTCTTGCGTGATACATCATATTCCATATAGCTCTCAAAGAATTTATATTCATTCTTACCTGAATTCTTTGCACTGTACATAGCGATATCAGCATTCTTGATAAGCTCACTTATGGCAAGTCCGTTCTGTGGGAAGAGTGCGATACCGATACTGGTTGAGATATGTGCCGTCTCTCCGTTTAGGTCAAACGGCTTATTTGCCTGTTCAACTATATTGTGTGCGAATTCCCGAAGCTCATCTGTAGTATCATAGGTTGATTTGAATACGAGGAATTCATCACCGCCGGCACGGCATAATATATCGTCCTCCTTGGCATATTTCCTAAGTAAATCTGCAAATTTAATAAGAAGCATATCGCCATAATCGTGACCGAGAGTATCATTTACATTTTTAAAGTTATCAAGGTCGATAAAGAATACGGCATGGTGCGTAAGATTTGTACCATCCTTATCAAATACCTCGTGAGAGAACTTTGTAAATGCAACTCTGTTATATAATCCGGTCAGATTATCATGGTATGCTAATTTTTCAATATTGGCATAGCTTTTCTTAAGTTCAATTTCATTGGCGGCAAGAGTTTTATTGGACTCATCTAACTGCTTGTAGTTGCCGGATATAATATCCATCATATTGTTGAACATATTGGCGAGTGCACCGAATTCATTGTCCTCAGCAATATCCGAGCGAAGGTCCAAATCACCGTCAGCAGCCTTCTGCATATCACTTATAAGCTCGACGATAGGGTCAGTATATTTATGGGTAAGATTGTGGCTTATATATATTGCTATAGCGAGTATTATAATAAGCGTTATAATAAGTATAATCGGAAGAGTAGAGAGGATGGTCTGATATTGCGTTCCTTCCTGTCTGATGATGTATAGCCAGTTGTGATTTTTAATATTGTAATAGCCATATATATTTTTTACTGAAGATACACCGGTGCTTAAAAAGCCGTTTTGAGAGGCACTTTTTAATACTGAGAGTGCTTCGTGTTCCATTCCGGGTTTGTCCTTAAAACCCTCGGAATTAAAGAGATATTCACCACTTTCTGTAAGCAGGAATGCATTTCCTGTCTCAGGCATGAATGCACCAAAATACTCTGACGGTATATTGGAACGGATGATACCGACTACAGTTCCCTTTACAATGATAGGGGCAATAATTTCAATACTGTTGTTGTCCTTGTTGATATTTGAAGAATTCATTATGGTTGTCTCTTTAATGTCTGTAACCGGAACCTGCATATATTCTTCCCAGTCGCCGTTTGCATTCTCATCTGAGCTTGATATAAGATAACCATTTATATCGTACATATAAAAATTAGTATAGCTGTTGGTATAGAAGGATTTCTTCTCAAGTATCTCATCAACAAGTTCAAGATGTGTAGGAGATGAGCCTGATACTATACCATTGTAGCTTTCCAGTGCAATGTTTTGAATATCTGTTGAATTTGCCAGACCCTCCGTCTCGGATATCTGAACATCAAGCTGTGCGACAAAACCGTTGGCATAGGTTTCAGCAAGCTCTGTTGCTGAATTCTTGGCTAATTGCAGATATCTGTTATAGGTTATTATATATATAAGGATTGTCATAATAATGATAGGTAAGGTTGATAATAAAATTAATGACAATCGAAGTGATTTTTTAATTGACATAGTTTAATCTCCATAATAAATTATAGTTGGTACAAATATACAATTTATTATATATAAATTTTGTATATTAATCAATTGGTAAATAAAAATTTTTTGTTGATATTTACATATATTAAGTTGATTTATTAAAAAAATTTGTGTATAATTAAGATAATATTTGTTGATGGAACAGGAGGAGTGAAATGTTTGATGTTTATTTTGGGAAATATTTGCAAGATACAGGGGTCATAACAAGTGAACAATATAATGAAATTATAGAAGCTAACCGTGTAAACAGAGTTAAGCTTGGTCTTATAGCAGTAAACGATGGGTTGATGACTAAGGAACAGGCTGAAGAAGTTAATAGAATACAGGCACAGCAGGATGCGCGTTTCGGAGATATTGCAGTATCAAAGGGCTATCTCACAGATGCACAGGTTGGTGATTTACTCAAGAAACAAGGAGACTCATATCTTTTACTGGTACAGGAATTACTTGAAAGAGATATATTACCACTTGATGAAATACAGCAGCATATTAATCATTATAAAAAATCAGAGAGATTTACTTCTCTTGATATAGATGCTCTGAAAAGTTCAGATATAGATAAGATAATCCAGGTATTCTTAAGAGAGACTCCGGCACCTGCAATTATCAAGGATTATGTATCTCTCATGGCAAGGAATATCGTAAGATTTGTAGATAATAAGGTTAGATTTGAGCGCTTAGAGCAGATTCACTCATATACAAGTAAGCACATAGCGTCACAATGTTTCTCAGGTGACTATCAGTTATTTATAGGTATTGGCGGTGAGGGTAATAAGGTTATCGGAGAATTCTTCGGTAAGGAGGAATTCCCTGAGATAAATGAGGATTGCTTAGATTCTGTATGTGAATTTATAAATGTAAGTAACGGTATATTTGCTTCAAAGCTTAGTCAGGAGGAGGTTACAGTTGATATGCTTCCGCCGGAGATGTATAATGATATAACAACCATTGATACAGACGGAATGATGTGTGTGCTTCCGTGCTTCATTCGCGAGCAGAGAGCAGACTTGATTATATGTATGGAAACAAAGTGGAATATTAAATAAGGAGAAATGGTATGGCTAATATATTAATAGTTGACGATTCAAGAACTTCAAGAAGAATCTTGCGCGGTATACTTGAAGAAGAAGGACATACAATTGTTGGCGAAGCAAAGAATGGTCAGGAGGGGTATGACCTGTATGTCGAGTACAAGCCGGATCTTGTTACTATGGATATTACAATGCCTATTTTAACAGGGGTTGAGGCATTAAAGAAAATCAGGGGAGAGTTTCCTGATGCTAAGATTATAATGGTTTCTGCTGCGGGACAGCAGCACAATATGATAGAGGCAGTGCAGAATGGTGCGGCTGAATTCATATCCAAACCATTTGAGATGGACGCAATCAAGAAGGTTGTAAGAAATGTATTAGAATCATAACTATGTATGTAAGAGTAAAGGCACTCTTGATAGAGTGCCTTTTCGTATGTGTTATTAATGGATAGCGGGTGTATGATTGGCAGGATTTGATTGGGGGTATTTGTATGATTGAAACGGTGGTTTCAGTTGATTTAATGATAGAAGAGAAATTAAAAATAAAAAAGAACAGACTTGAACCGGATATACTTAACGGAGATGAAAAAAGACTCTGTATAGTATCGGGAATATATGGTGATGAGCTTCAGGGGCAATATATATGCTATGAGGTTATAAGAAGGATTAAGCAGAACTTTGATAATTTGCAGGGGATTGTAGACATATATCCAAGCTTAAATCCTATCGGACTTGATTCAAGAAGCAGAGATATACCGGATTCAAATATTGATATGAATCTGCTTTTCCCGGGTTCAAAATCAGGAGCAGTAGGTGAGTATTCTGCCTCATGTATATTTGATGATATAAAGGGCGCTGATATATGTATAGACCTGCATGCCAGCAATCTGTATCTCAAAGAGGTACCGCAGGTAAGGTTAAATGATGATAATGCAGATATGCTCCTTCCTATAGCAAAATGCCTTAATACAGATATGATATGGATTCACCCAAGCACCTCCGTGCTTAATGGAAGTCTTGCCTTTTCACTTAATGAAGCAGGGGTTAAGTCATTGGTTATTGAATCGGGAGAAGCATATAGGATTAACAAGGACTACTGTGAGAAGATTATAGATGGAATATTTGCATTAATGGGCGATATGGGAATATGGAACGGAAAGGTTATAGTACCTCATGTCCCGAGCATAACTAATGATGATGATATGGTATATATGAATTCGGAAAGCAGCGGAATATTTATTCCAAATGTGAATTTGTATGAAAAGGTTTGTATAGGTGATGAGATAGGGAAGGTAGTTAATGTAATAACAGGCTCGGTTGAGGAGGTTATATATGCTGAAAGTAATGGGATGATATGCTCACTAAGGGATTATCCGGTTATTGAAGAGGGCTCGTTAATTGCACGTATAGTAGGTGGTGAAGAAGATGAATAAGGAACTTATATTTTCTATGAATACTGCTTTAAGGGGTGAGTATGAGATACACGGATTTGCATATGGGCATGGCGAAAAAACTGCCTGTATAGTAGGAGCTATGAGAGGAAATGAATATCAGCAGCTTTACATATGCTCGCTGCTTGCCGAGAAGCTTTCAGAGATAGAGGCAAAGGGGGATATAACATCCGATAAGCAGATATTGCTTATTCCAACGCTTAACTATAGTTCTATGAATGCAAATAAGGTAAGATGGATAGCGGATGATTCGGATATCAACAGGTCATTTCCGGGCAATCACAAGGGTACTGCAACAAGCAGGATAGCCGCTACTGTATTGGAGGTTGCCAAGGAATATCAGTATGGTATTCAGTTTCCGAGTTTTTATATGGATGGAGAGCTTGTTCCTCATATCAGAATGATGAAGACCGGAAAGGAGAGTGCAAGTCTGGCTAATCTTTTTGGTATGCCTTATGTGGTATCAGGTATAACGAGAGCCTTTGATTCCTCAACTCTTAATTATAATTTACAGGAATCAGGTGTGCAGGCCTTTTCCGTATATTCTAAAACAACGAGCTGGATAGATGATGAAAGCGCACGTATGGCAGTATCGTCAGTACTTAGATTCTTGACAAGAATGGGTATTATTAAGTATGATTGTCATGGAGGCTTTATATCAAGTGTCATTAATGAGGATACTCTGGCAACTGTCAAATCCGAAAGCTCGGGCTTCTTCAGGAGATTTGTGGGAACCAATCAGGAGGTATCAAGAGGACAGGTTTTAGCAGAGATAATAGACCCTATGACAGGTGATATGAAAGCAGGCATAGTATCACCTACCGATGGTATAGTGTTCTTCGTGCAGGATGCCCCTATGGTGTTCCAGAATACAGTGTGCTACAGGATAATAAAAAGGCTTCATCAGTAAGGGTTAAATGATATTAGTTTACATAACTTTTATTTAAAGCATAAAAATAATAAAAATATATGACGGAAAGGAAAGAAAAATGAGTAAGGTTAGAAGAATCTACGTCGAGAAAAAGGAAGATTATGCAGTAAGAGCCAAGGAGCTTAAGCAGCAATTCAAGGACTATCTTGGAATAAAGACTGATGATGTAAGAGTTCTTGTGCGTTATGATATGGAAGGAGTGTCTGATGAGACCTATGCCAAGGCTAAGGTGACCGTATTCTCAGAGCCTCCTATAGATATTGTTTATGAAGAAAAATTTACTATGGGAGATAATGACAGATGCTTCTCAATGGAGTTCCTCCCCGGACAGTTCGACCAGAGGGCTGATTCTGCTGAGCAGTGCGTCAAGCTTCTTAATGAAGAGGAGGCTCCGCTTATAAAGTCGGCTACCACATATATCATCTCAGGAGATATATCTGACGAACAGCTTGAGGCAATAAAGGAGTATGTTGTAAACCCCGTAGATTCAAGAATTACAGATGAGACTAAGCCTGAGACTCTTGTTACTAATTTTGAAGAGCCGGCTGATGTTATTATATTTGATGGCTTTAAATCTATGCCAGAGGACAAGCTTAATGAGCTTTACAGTTCACTTGGACTTGCTATGACTTTCAAGGACTTTCTTCATATACAGAACTATTTTAAAAACGAGGAAGACAGAGACCCTTCGATGACAGAGATAAGGGTACTTGATACTTACTGGTCAGACCATTGCCGCCATACTACATTTTCAACTGAATTAACTAATGTTGAGTTTGATGATGGATATTACAAGGATATACTTTCAGATACATATAACAGATATGTTGATGCAACGAAGGTTATGTACAAGGATAGAGATGATAAGTTTGTCTGCCTTATGGACATAGCTCTTATGGCTATGAAGGAGCTTAGAGCAGCAGGCAAGTTAGAAGATATGGAAGTATCTGATGAGATAAATGCCTGTTCAATCGTAGTGCCTGTAACCATAGACGGAGTGACAGAGGAATGGCTCGTAAGCTTCAAGAATGAAACTCACAACCACCCTACAGAGATTGAGCCTTTCGGTGGTGCAGCTACATGTCTTGGAGGAGCAATCAGAGATCCACTGTCAGGTCGTTCATATGTATATCAGGCTATGCGTGTAACCGGTGCTGCTGATCCGACAGTATCACTTAAAGACACTATGAAGGGTAAGCTTCCTCAGAGAAAGCTTGTAAGAGTTGCTGCTCAGGGATACAGCTCATATGGTAATCAGATAGGACTTGCTACAGGTCTTGTAAATGAGATATATCATCCGGATTATGTTGCTAAGCGTATGGAAATCGGTGCTGTAATGGGGGCTGCTCCAAGAAGATGTGTCAAGAGAATGACATCTGACCCGGGAGATATAATCATATTATTAGGCGGACGTACAGGTCGTGATGGCTGCGGCGGAGCTACAGGCTCATCCAAGGCTCATACGGAAAGCTCGATAGAGACCTGCGGTGCAGAGGTACAGAAGGGTAATCCGCCTACAGAGAGAAAGATACAGAGATTATTCAGACGTGAAGAGGTTGCTTCACTTATTAAGAAATGTAATGACTTCGGTGCAGGCGGTGTGTCTGTAGCAATCGGTGAACTTGCAGATGGTCTTAAGGTAGACCTTGACAAGGTTCCTAAGAAGTATGCAGGTCTTGACGGTACTGAGCTTGCAATATCGGAATCTCAGGAGAGAATGGCGATAGTTATCGACCCTAAGGATGTTGAACAGATGCTTGCCTATGCTAAGGAAGAAAACCTTGAGGCTGTACCTGTGGCTGTTGTTACCGAAGAACCAAGACTCGTCCTTAATTGGAGAGGCAAGGATATAGTTAATCTGTCGAGAGCATTTCTTGATACGAACGGTGCTCATCAGGAGACAGAGGTTAAGGTTGAGATGCCTGATGACAATTCAAAATATTTTGAAGATAAGAAGGACACAAATGATATAGAGAAGCTTTGGCTGGATATACTGTCAGACTTGAATGTCTGCTCACAAAAAGGACTTGTCGAGATGTTCGACTCGTCCATAGGTGCAGGCACAGTAACCATGCCATACGGCGGTAAGTATCAGCTTACGCCTACACAGACTATGATTGCGAAGCTTCCTGTACTTAAGGGTAAGACCGATACGGTAACCATGATGAGCTATGGCTTTGACCCTTATCTCTCAAGCTGGAGCCCATATCACGGCTCGATATATGCAGTACTTACCTCCGTTGCCAAGATAGCGGCATCGGGTGGTGATGTAAGCAAGATTAGACTTACATTCCAGGAATATTTTAAGAGGCTTGGTACTGACCCATATAGATGGGGACAACCTCTTGCAGCGCTTCTTGGTGCATATGATGTACAGATGGGATTGGGATTGCCTTCGATAGGTGGTAAGGATTCGATGTCAGGTACATTTAATGATATAGATGTTCCGCCTACACTGTGCTCATTCGCAGTAGATGTGGCAAGCTATATGAATGTGGTAACTCCTGAGCTCAAGAAAGCAGGCAATATCTTAGTTAAGTTTAACATTGATAAGAACGAGTACGACATACCGAGTTATGAGGATGCACTCGATAAATACGGCAAGCTATATAAGGCTATACAGAACGGATTAGTTGAGTCCTCTTATGCTGTCGGCTTCGGTGGTGTAATAGAGGCAGTAAGTAAGATGGCATTTGGTAATAAGCTTGGTGTTGAAATCGAAGAAGCATATCCGGCAGACAAGCTTTATTCGAAGGATTATGGCTCAATAATCCTTGAGATTAAGGAAGAAAATCTGGATGCACTCGGAATTCCATGTATAGTAATCGGTAAGGTTACTGATGATGCAGAGTTTAAGTATGGTGATACCATAATAAGTATGGATTCAGCACTTTATGCATGGACAGGAAGGCTGGAGAAGGTATTCCCGAATTACTCAAATGTATCACAGGAAGATAAGATAAATGATAATCTTAAGATAGAGAATGGAATAGTTAAATCCTCAATATACGACAAGGGTACAGTGCTTGTGGCTAAGAACAAGGTCGCAAAGCCAAAGGTATTTATACCGGTATTTCCGGGTACTAACTGTGAATATGACTCGGCGAAGGCATTCGAGCGGGCAGGTGCAGAGGTAAATACGATAGTATTTAAAAATCAGGATGCACAGGACATAAGGGATTCTGTAGATGCCTTTGTTAAGGCCATAAGTGAAAGCCAGATAATAATGTTCCCGGGCGGCTTCTCAGCAGGTGATGAGCCGGATGGCTCAGGTAAATTCATTGCAACAGCTTTCAGAAATGCGAAGATTGCTGATGAGGTTATGAAGCTTCTTAATGAGCGTGATGGACTATGCCTCGGTATATGTAACGGCTTCCAGGCACTTATCAAGCTTGGGCTTGTACCTTATGGTGAGATAAGACCTCAGTCGGAGACTTCACCTACACTTGCGATGAACAGCATAGGCAGACACCAGTCCAAGATGGTCTACACCAAGGTTGTAACGAACAAGAGCCCTTGGCTTAAGAAGGCTGAACTTGGTGGAGTATACACGGTACCTATATCACATGGTGAAGGAAGATTTGTCGCAAGCAATGAGTGGATTGAGAAGCTTTTTGCAAATGGTCAGGTTGCAACTCAGTATGTCGATATAGACGGTAATCCTACTATGGATGAATATTATAATATCAATGGTTCTTACTACGCTATAGAGGGTATTACAAGCCCGGACGGACGTGTGCTTGGCAAGATGGCTCACTCGGAGCGTAGAGGAGATGCGGTTGCTATTAATATCTATGGTGAGCAGGACCAGAAGATATTTGAATCAGGAGTAGAGTATTTTTCATAAGATGTTATATATGGCTGTACCCTGTACTACAGCCATATATTTTTTGATTTTTTTGATGACAAAATCATACAAAAATGGTATACTTACTTGTATAGTAATTTATTAAATCAAATTACTGTTAAATCAAATATTATTTCGTTAAAATATAATCATTTTTGAAAGGAAATATTGCCATGAAAATTTTTAAAAAGCTTAATGAAAATTTATTAATCAAGATGATAACACTGTCAGCAGTATTTTTAGTTCTGACTGCAGTTTTGGTTGGTGTAATAGCTATCAGTAATGCAAAGAGGATTATACAGAAATTAAATCTTGAGGAGCTTAAGGTTGGGGCTTATCAGATGGTGGATGAGGTATCCAATGAATATGATGGTGATTGGGCATATGAAGACGGAATAATATATAAAGGTGGAGTTGAAGTTGGTGCTGAACTTGAGGAGCAGTTAGATTCAATATCAGCAGACACCAGCATTGAATATACAGTATTTATGTGGGATGAAAGAGCATTAACTACCCTTAAGGATTCTAAGGGGAACAGGATGGTTGGTACCAAGATAACCTCCAAAGGTCCGCTTGATGTTCTCAGTACAGGCAAAGATTTCAGTACAAACGATATTGAGATAGATAAAAAAGATTACAGTGGTTATTACACCCCTTTGAAAAATGATGACGGAACCATAGTAGGTATGGTATTTACCGGACGTAACAAAGCTGATATCAAGGATGAGATTAATGGAATTATAAAGAAGGTTATAATTGCAATTGTTATATTTGCAGGAATAAGCTGTGCTATAGGATTTTCTCTTGCTAATCTTGTATCTAAGAAGTTACATATGCTGGCAGGTGAGGTTAATGAGATTGCACATGGTAATCTGCATGAGGATATTGACCATGTACTCATTAAAAGACATGATGAGATAGGTACAATAGCCAAGGCTATAGATGAAATGAAAGATAAGCTAAGTGATGTAATAGGTAATGTCAAGCAGCTTTCCGATAATATTAAGACAGCAGGATATGATTTGTCCGCTTCAGCGACAAATGCAGCAGAGGCATCCAGACAGGTTACATCTGCAGTTGAGGATATATCACAGGGCTCTATGACACAGGCAGAGAGTGTACAGACATCTTCTGACAATGCAAACAATATTGGACATGATATAGAAGGAATTGCTAATAATATAGATGCTCTTAATTCTATGGTTGACAGCATGCATGAAGCAAGCGACAGAACTACTAAAGCAATGGATGATTTGCTTGCACAGAACAAGGAAGTTACATCTGCTGTAGATTCTATACGTGCAACTATTGAAAATACAGCTAATTCAGTTCAGCAGATATCACATATGACACAGATGATTTCCGATATAGCTGACCAGACAAACCTTCTGTCACTTAATGCAACAATTGAGGCAGCAAGAGCAGGAGAGTCAGGTCGAGGCTTCGCAGTGGTTGCTTCTGAGATTTCTAATCTTGCAATACAATCTCAGGAAGCGGTTGTTAAGATTGAAGAAGTAACACAGCAGTTGGTTGATGATTCCATAAGCTCAGTTCAGATAGTTGATGCACTTATAGACCAGTTCCAGGCACAGTCAGATCAGATTATGCTTGCAAAGGATGATATGGATGTGTTATCTGAGGACGCAAGGACAGTTCAGGATTCTGTAGAGGATACAGAAGAAAAGACTAATAATATGAATGACAGGAAGGATGAGCTTGTTAGTATTATGGTTGAGCTTTCTGCCATATCAGAGGAGAACGCAGCAGCTACGGAACAGACAAGTGCTTCTATGCAGGAGCTTGATTCGACCTTCCGTACTATAACTGATAATGCAGTTAAGCTTCAGACGATTGGAGAGCAGCTTAGAAAAGAGATTGCATTCTTTAAATTATAAATATCAGTAGTGTGCTGGATAAATAAAATTAGGTGACTACTGCAACACACAATCAATTTTCTAAATCAGTAAACTCGAATTCTCTACGTCTTGCACGAAACAGACAACTCGCTTTGCTCAAACAGTCTGTTTCTGAGCAGACCTATTCGAATTCTCGTTTCTGATTTCACGAAAATTGTGTGAATCGTTGCTGTAATCACCTAATTTTATTTATCCGCCATAATATGATGAATTTGTAATAAGTCAAACAATATAAATTTGAGAAGATATATCATAGTTTATATGTGGTTGCAAAAGTTAATTTGCTGTGGTACAATAGCTAAGTTTGAAAAGTATATATGAGAATTAGATATAAGAGGATGTAAGTATGAAGATAACTAGAGAAGATGTTAGAAACGTAGCGATTATAGCACATGTTGACCATGGTAAAACAACATTAGTGGATGAGCTTTTGAAGCAGAGCGGTGTATTTCGTGAGAATCAGGAAGTTGCCGAGAGAGTAATGGATTCCAATGATATTGAGAGGGAGAGAGGAATAACAATTCTTTCTAAGAATACAGCCGTTACCTATGGAAATACAAAAATTAATATAATTGATACTCCGGGGCATGCTGACTTTGGTGGAGAGGTTGAGCGTGTTCTTAAGATGGTTGATGGAGTTATACTTGTGGTTGATGCCTTTGAGGGAGCTATGCCACAGACTAAGTTCGTTCTTAAGAAAGCCTTAGAGCTTGATTTGAATGTTATCGTATGTATAAATAAGATAGACAGACCGGAGGCAAGACCGGCAGAGGTAGAGGAAGAGGTGCTTGAGCTTTTGCTTGAACTTGATGCAAATGAGAAGCAGCTTGACTGTCCATTTGTCTATGCATCTGCAAGGGATGGTGTAGCATCTTACAGTGCAGATGAACCTGGTACTGATATGAAGCCTATATTTGAGACAATAATTAAGTCTATCCCTGCCCCGACAGGTGACCCTGATGCAGGCACTCAGGTACTTATAAGTACGATTGATTATAACGAGTATGTAGGAAGAATAGGTGTAGGAAAAGTCGATAACGGTTCTCTTAAGCTTAATCAGGAGTGCGTAATAGTCAATGCACACGAGCTTGATAAGAAAGTAAAGGTTAAGATAGGAAAGCTGTATGAATTTGATGGACTTAATAAGATAGAAGTTAATGAGGCAAATATCGGTGCTATAGTTGCCATATCAGGTATATCGGACATTCATATAGGTGATACAATCTGTTCGCCTGAAAATCCTGAGCCGATTCCTTTTCAGAAGATTTCCGAGCCGACTATTTCAATGGATTTTATGGTCAATGATTCGCCGCTTTCGGGTAAAGAAGGAAAGTATGTAACTTCAAGACATCTGCGAGACAGACTTTTCAGAGAGCTTAATACTGATGTCTCACTTCGAGTTGAGGAGACTGATACGACAGAGTGCTTCAAGGTATCAGGTCGTGGTGAGCTTCACCTTTCGGTTCTTATTGAGAATATGAGAAGAGAGGGATATGAGTTTGCCGTAAGTAAGGCAGAGGTTATCTATAAGGAGGACGAGAAGGGGAAGAAGTTAGAGCCTTTCGAGCTTGCGGTCATAGATGTACCTGACGAATTCTCAGGTACCGTTATTAATATGCTTAATAATCGTAAGGGTGAATTGCAGGGGATGGCGCCTACCGGAAATGGTACCACAAGGCTTGAGTTTTTAATTCCGTCCCGTGGACTTATAGGCTTTAGGGGAGATTTCTTAACGGCTACTAAGGGTAACGGAATTATTAATACATTATTTGAAGGATATGAGCCTTACAAGGGGGATATGTCATACAGAAGTCAGGGTTCTCTTATAGCATTTGAAGCAGGAGAAGCAATTACCTATGGACTTTTCAATGCGCAGGAGAGAGGTACCTTATTTATCGGTCCCGGCGAGCAGGTTTACGGCGGTATGGTAGTCGGACAGTGTGGTAAGACAGAGGATATTGAGGTCAATGTATGTAAGAAGAAGCAGCTTACTAATACGCGTGCCTCAGGCTCTGATGAAGCGCTTAAGCTTACACCTCCTAAGATTCTTAGTCTTGAGCAGGCACTTGACTTTATTGATACTGATGAGCTCCTTGAGATTACGCCCGAACATATCCGTATCAGAAAGAAAATACTTGACCCAACACAGCGTATGCGTGCAAAGCGTGCGATGCAGAATAATTAATATATGTATATGGTCGGTTAGAGGGTATGGTATACTTTAATGGTAAATCATACTAATACTGACAGCCAAGAAACAGGCAGCTACGCAACATGCAATCAATTTGCTAAATCAGTAAACTCAAATTCTCTATGCTCTGCACGAAACAGACAACTCGCTTCGCTCAAACAGTCTGTTTCTGAGCGAGCCTATTCGAATTCTCGTTTCTGATTTTACGCAAATTGTGCAAATTGTTGCCGTATCTGCCTGTTTCTTATCTGCCCGCCTTAGTATGATATCCCATTAAAGCATACCCCTCTAACCGACACGCTACGCGTATAATGATAAGCTCATTTTTATGTTTAATGATTAAATATTCATGACACAAATTTTACAAATTAAGTTGTAAAAGTTAGTATAATAAAATCATTTTGAGAAGGAATATATTGATTTATGGTGCATCGTTCGGAGTACCAAGTCTTTCGTATGCAGGGTCAACCTCAGGCCATATCATATAGCATTGTCTTCCGTTGCCCATATTATTTACACCGTTTTTTGAAATAAAGTAACGATTGTCATTCATACCTGCACCGACAAAAATATAAATATTCTGACTTTTGTCAGCACAGATAATCCATTCATCAATAGCATTGTCTTTTTCGAATTTAAGTGGAACCAAGTCTGCTTCGATATATTCTTTTATAAGTGATGCTAAGTCTATATTTTTGAGTTCATCAGGAAGAGCGGTATTAATAACATGGAAGTCCATAGCGTATTGTGCATGTGAACCGGTAGGAACATTTGCAAATCCTAATACACGATAATATTTGTTATCACTTGGATTAGCTTCCATATTATTGCCATATGTGCTCGTAGCATACATAACAAAATCATATAGTTGTTCATCACCGGCTATTGCAGCCTGTAGAGATTTTCCGATAGCTTCAGCAGTTTCTATATCATGAGCCTTGCGAGCTTTATTTATATATCTTATTACACCTAATGATATTATTCCGGCTAATATTGCCATAATCGCTATAACAATTATTAGTTCAACAAGTGAATATCCTTTATTATCTTTTACTTTCATATAAACCCCTCCCTAATTTACAAAAAAGTAATTAATTATTCTTCATTTTCAGTTACTTCATGAAAACCCTCAAGTTCCTCATCTTCGGCAGGCAGGTCATCAAATAAGAGCTGACCTATATCAAGATCGACATTATCGAGATTTTGAAGTATTGCTGCATCCGAGTTCTTAGGATTTATCTCCTCGTCAAGCTTTTTTATGGTTGCTTTATCAAGTCCGGTCATAAGGACAACCTCATCAACCTCGATTTTTCCCTTTAACATTCTTCTTGCAACATCAAGCTTTGCTTTATCGGTATTATTCATAATTACAATTCTCCTTAAATTCGCTAATCATATAATATCAGGCATATGTTAATTAAGACTCTGAATATATTTCTCATTTATTTCAATAACTCTATTTATAGCCTCAGGTCCGGGTGCACCTATGGTATTCCTTTTCTCAACACAGGTCTTAAGGCTTATCGCATCATATATATCCTCCTCGAACACAGGACTTATCTTTTTATATTCGTCCAAGCTCATATCAAGAAGTGATATATTTTTTTCTATACAGTAGAGCACAAGCTGACCGACTATTCCATGAGCGTCTCTAAATGGTACGCCGTGATTTACAAGATAATCAGCGGCATCGGTTGCGTTGGTGAAGCCGTTCATTGCACTTTTCTCCATTATATCCTTATTAAGCTTCATAGTTGATAACATACCGTTAAATAATGCCAGACAACCTTTTACGGTATCTATTGCATCAAAGGTAAGCTCCTTATCTTCCTGCATATCCTTATTATATGCAAGTGGTAAGCCTTTCATGGTAGTAAGTATTGAAGAAAGAGCACCATATACACGTCCTGTTTTACCTCTTACAAGCTCGGCTATATCAGGATTTTTCTTCTGCGGCATAATGGAGCTTCCGGTGCTGTAGGCATCGTCAAGCTCTACGAACTGGTACTCATTTGAGTTCCAGATAATAATTTCCTCTGAAAATCTTGACAGGTGCATCATAATGGTAGAGAATGCAGAAAGCATCTCTATCACATAATCTCTGTCGGATACAGAATCAATACTATTAAGTGTAGGTCCTTTAAAATCAAGGAGCTTTGCAGTAAGCTCTCTGTCAAGAGGATATGTGGTGCCTGCTAAAGCACCTGCACCGAGCGGGCAGTAGTTCATTCTATCATAGATGTCATCTATCCTTGACAGATCTCGCTTGAACATCTCCATATATGCTCCGATATGATGTGCAAATGTAATTGGCTGTGCTTTCTGCAGATGTGTAAAGCCCGGCATATATGTATCGGTATTCTCCTTCATAAGCTTATGAAGGTTCTTTATTAAATCTATAACAAGAACTTTTATAAAGCTAAGCTCATCGCGCGTGTAAAGCTTCATATCAAGGGCAACCTGGTCGTTCCTTGAACGCCCGGTGTGAAGCTTCTTGCCGACATCACCGATTCTGTCTATCAGATTAGCCTCGACGAAGCTGTGTATATCCTCGTATTTGTCGGTGATTTCAAGCTTTCCTTCTTCCACATCATCAAGAATGCCGTTAAGACCGGCTATAATCTGATTTTTTTCTTCGTCCGTAAGTATTCCTGATGCTGCGAGCATGGTAACATGTGCAATGCTTCCGCGTATATCCTGTCTGTAGAATTTCTTATCAAATGAAATTGACGCATTAAAATTATAAACCAATTGGTCTGTCTCCTTTGTGAAACGACCACCCCAGAGCTGAGCCATATTATTTACCTCACTATCGTATGTTTTCGCTTAAATTAAAACTTATATAACATTTTACATCAAGGACTTAAATGTATCAAGTAAAAAACAGTTGATAGTTTCAACTTAATCTATTAAAATGGTGTATAGATTGTTTTGGTTTTAATGCTTTTAGTAAAAGTATGGGACATATAATTATGGGAGGCTTATTATGTTTAATGATTTATTGCTTTTAATGGCAGCTACGGGTGACAACAGCAAACCATTTCTTATAGCTGTGTGTCTTATCGTTTCAATTATACTAACCGTTGTATTAATAGTCACAGGTAAGAAATTTAATAATAATGATGATGATGATGAGGAGTAATATGTATTTATGAATGAAGATAAGGCTAAGGTTTATTGGATTGTTCCGATACTGGTGGTAGTGGTTATTCTTGGCGCATATTTTTTAAATTGGGAGATAGGTGCAAGAATCCATCCGGAACAAACTACATCTGATATGGCAGAGCTTTCTAAGATGATTTCGGTTCAAATTGATGATGGAGAAACCGGAGGAGTGTTCTACCTGTCTGATATAAGTATTGAGGAAATCAAGAATATCAATGATTATATAATAAGCTTGAATGGAAGTGTAGATCAGTACATAGTTCTTTATAAAAGAAATAATAAGCTTAAGATTCAGTTCAAATATGAAATATCTGATAACTACTATGCTTATCAGAAGTATAAGAATAATATGGATATTCCTGTTGATAGACCTGCGGCACAGAAACTGTATGAGCAGATGCTGTATGTTGTTAATCAGGTTATTAAACCGGGGATGTCAGATTATGAGAAAGAACTCGCAATACACGATTATATTGTAAAAAACTGTGAGTATGGATATACTGATGGTGCTAATGAGTATGCTTTCAGGGCTTATGGCGTACTGGTACATGGAAAAGCTGTCTGCAATGGTTATGCAGAGGCGATGACACTTCTTCTAAATTGTGTTGATGTCGAAAATGAAATAATGACCGGTTATGCTGACGGTGAGCTTCATGCCTGGAATAGAGTTAAGCTTGATGGTAAGTGGTATCAGGTTGATGCGACTTGGGATGATCCGATACCGGACAGACATGGATATGCAGGACATATTTATATGAATGTAACGGATGACATAATGGATGATTTACATGAATGGAATAAGGATGGCTATGAGCCTTGTGACAGTATGGATTACAATTATTTCAAGCTTAATGATATGATTGGTAATTATGATGCCTTTAAAAATAAGGTTGAATTCATGGCGATGCGTGACCGCAATGCGATTATAGAATATGTGCTTACAGACTATAATGCGAATACCTATGATATGTCGCAGATAGCGAATGTCGATGGTGTATATGGATTTACATATATACCAGAGAGTTATGGTCCATATAGTGTAATGACTATTAATTTGAATAAGAGATAGGTGTATAAGGTGAAGAATTTTGAATATACAGGGGATGAGGTAAAATCCTTTCTAAATGAGTTATTCACAAATGAAAAGTATGACAGCTTTTATCTTTTTGAAGCGAAGGCAGATGTGTCGGTTTCCTATTATATAAATGGTAAAATCAATAAGGATTTTTATGACGGTGAGGAATATGAGGCACTTTCCGATAAAGAATACATAAGCTGGCATGACATAAAAGAAAGTGTGCTTGAATACATACGCTCAGACAGACTTCCGATAAAGCTTAAGCTCATACTTATGTTTAATAATGAGAACATACAAAGATTAATTGAAATGAATAATCTGCCTATACATCCGGATAATGTGAGGGCATTATTCCTGAATGTAAATTATTTTGATGATAAGCTGTCCGTAACAACCGGAACATCCTTAAATGTATTTACACTGGATAAAAGCCTTGAAGAACTATGGGATAAGACGGTGGAGAAGTATTATATTTAAACTTTATGTGTTCACTATAATAAGGTATATAAATAAAACAGGCAGCCACGACAACAATTTGCACGATTTGTGTCAAATCAGCAACGAGTGGTTCGTATTGGCTTGCTCAGAAATCGAGCTGTTTGAGCGTTAGCGAGTTCTCGATTTCGTGCAAAGGCAATAGAATCCGAGTTGACTGATTTAACAAATCGATTGCAAGTTGTCGTGGCTGTCTGTTTAATTTATATACCGTATGTACGAAACAAAATAAAAAATTATGAGACCTTTTTATCTGTTTTTCCGTCTTATTTATGTCAGACGAATTTATCATATGATATTGAAATCTAAATAAGCTGAAAGGAGCGTATGATATGGCGAAGCTTACTAAGGAAGAATTAGGAAGCATCATTATGGATAATAAAAATATGTTTTATCATGTTGCGAAGTCAATATTGCCAAATGACAGCGACTGCTCTGATGCTATATCCGAGATGATAGTAAAAGGCTATGATAAGCTTGATAAGCTGAAGGATAAGTCGTCAGTGAAAGCATGGCTGGTAAGAATTCTGATAAATGAATGTTACAATATATTAAGGCTGCCACAGACTACTGATATACCTGAGAATTTATACAGTGAGCAAAAGGAAGAATATGGATATCTGTATGCGGCACTCTACGAGCTGCCTGATAAACTAAGGACTGCTATGGTTCTTTATTATATGGAGGGCTATCAGATAAGTGAGATTGCGGTTATGCTTTCATGTACACAGTCAGCGGTGAAGAACAGGCTGCTTCGTGCAAGAAAGCTGATGAAGGAAAAATTAAAGGAGGATGAGAAATATGCGTAGTGAAGATTTAAAATATATGCTTCCGGATATACCGGATGAGATATCGGACAGAATGAGAAATGATATAGAGGATTGTATAGCGAATAAAGCTGGGATTCATAAGACAAAGAACAATAGTAAAATACTTAGGGTAGCGGCTGCTTTGGCGGCAGTTCTTGTGGCAGGCTCAACAGTATATGCGGCAAATTATGCGATAAAGCTTAAGACGGAAAAGGAAGGAAATTATGGTATCAATGTAGACATTGTAACTGAGGGCACAACAGAAAATCTGTCTGATATGAAAGCTCAAAGTGAATATAAAGCATTTGATTATAATTTCGGTGCTAAGCCTGATGGAATGGATGAATATTTGAATGCAGGGGGTAAACTTAATGACAATACTGACCCTGATAGATATTTTAGTCCTATGCTTGTACATATAGATAAGTCTGTGGATTTTGACGAGCTAAGACTTGGGCATGTAGTGGATAACAGGGATGTTGTAGTAGCGGGAATACCCGGCACAAGAGTAGAATTCAGCGACGGACGAGTATGGTATTATATGCTTTATGAGGATAAAAATGCTGTGCTTGTTGCGATGACCGGAAGTGCTTTATCAGATGAGGATTTTGAAATTATAATGTCAGGCTTTGAGATAGAGGTGACCGATGAGGTATTAACCGCAGAAGAAGCATTCAAATGGTCCGATTATGTAGAAGCCGAAAGCGAATATAATATAGGCTATGATTATGGTGATGTAGATATTCCTTCGTATCCGATTGCAGATTTATCTAATCTTAAGAATCTGAATGAAAGTGCTGATATCAGCAATTCGGCTGTAACGGAAGACGGAAAGGAATTAGGAGCGGGAAGCTTGAGCGTAAAAGTGACAGATGTAAAAGCATATGATGATTTTTCTGTATTGGAAGATAAGGAAATGTTAGGCTACCAGCCGCAATGGTTAAAATCACTTGATGAAGACGGTAAGCTTAAGCAGAATACAATATATGCCTATAAAGCCGGAGACGGAATAAATGAACTTGATGAGGTAATAGACGAGGTAAAGGTGGATGAAAAGCTTGTGTATGCAACCTTGGAATTTACCAATACTTCTGATGAGACACTGTATGATGTGTGGTTTACGGCAGAAATAGAATTCTTAAGAGAAAATAAAGATAGCTATAACTTAAGCAGGGGGTTTGAACAATTCAGATTTGAAGGACTTGATGATTTTGCTTATGCATTGTATGAGTATGCGGCAAGAGACGATAGCAGCATGCTTTATTGGGATGTGCATAATGAGTATTTCAAGAACTATATACCTGAGATTAAAGCAGGCGAAACTGTAACCGTTAATGTGGCATATCTGTTAAATGAAGATGTACTACCTTATGTTGTAATGGTTGTAAATGATACTGATTATGGTTATAATATAAATGGTAATAATGCATGGTTTGACCTTAGGAATAAGATAGAGATTGTAGAATAAATTATTTTGATGGTTATAAATAATTATGCCCGACAGGTAAAAAGATTATTATAAATCATTGTATTAGCACTCGTTTAAAACGAGTGCTAATTTTTTCTTGACATTCTATTTTAACAGTATTATATTAAGTTATAGAAATTAAGAACCGCCGAACGAATGTGAGGGGGCATAACAATAATAGGAGGAACGCCTATGCCGCAAAGCGGCATACTTAAAATGCGTTCTGACGACTTGCCGCCGAACGAATGTGAGGGGGCGTAACAAATTTTAGGAGGAATGTTAAAATGGAAAAACAGGGAAGCTTATCAATTAACAGCGAGAATATATTCCCGATTATCAAGAAATGGCTTTATTCAGACCACGACATTTTCATAAGAGAGCTTATTTCAAATGGCTGTGATGCAATAACGAAATTAAAGAAGCTTGCTATGATGGGAGAGTTCGAGGAGGTCGAAGGAGAGGAATACAGAATAGATGTATACGCATCTCCTAAGGACAAAACCATAACCTTTGTCGATAACGGACTCGGTATGACTGCTGAGGAGGTAGAGCAGTATATAAATCAGATTGCATTTTCAGGTGCAACAGACTTCATAAATAAATATAAGGATAAGTCAAATGACGACCAGATAATCGGTCATTTCGGACTTGGATTTTATTCGGCATTTATGGTGGCTGACAAGGTTACTATCGAGACCTGCTCATATAAGAAGGACGCAACGCCTGTATTCTGGGAGTGTGACGGCGGTACGGAATTTAGCATGACCGAGAGCGATGATGATACCAGAGGTACAGCGATTACGCTTTATCTTAATGAGGATAGCTATGAGTTTGCCAATGAATATCGTGTAAGAGAGGTTATCCAGAAGTATTGTGCATTTATGCCTTACAATATCTACTTTACCGACGAGGATAAAGCCGAGGAAGAGGCTAAGAAGAAGGCTGAGGAGGACAAGAAGAAGGATAAGGTTATCGAGGTTGACACCACAGAAGAGGATGACCTTGTAGGTGATACTGCTGATAAGCAGGATGCAGAGGATAAGGCTGATACTGATGCAGAGGATGGAGAAGATTCATCAGATGAAGAAGACGAGAAGAAGGAAACTCCGCTTAATAACACCAATCCACTTTGGCTCAAGAATCCTAAGGATTGTACTGATGAGGAGTATGTTGATTTCTATCAGCATGTGTTCTTAGACTTTAAGAAGCCTTTGTTCTGGATACATCTTAATATGGATTATCCGTTTAATTTAAAGGGCATATTATATTTTCCTAAGATTAATCCGCAGTACGACCAGCTTGAGGGAACGATTAAATTATATAACAATCAGGTATTCGTAGCTGATAATATCAAGGAGGTTATACCGGAATTCCTTATGCTGCTTAAGGGTGTTATCGACTGTCCTGACATACCGCTTAATGTATCAAGAAGCGCACTTCAGAATGATGGCTCGGTTAAGAAGATTTCCGACTATATCACGAAGAAGGTTGCCGATAAGCTGTCAGGTATGTGCAAGACTGATAGAGAAGAATATGAGAAATACTGGGATGACATCAGTCCATTCATAAAATTCGGCTGCTTAAGAGACGATAAGTTCTGTGAGAAGATGACTGATTATATGCTGTTCAAGAACCTTGAGGGAAAGTATATCACACTTCCCGATTATCTTGAGGCAGGTAAAGAAAAATATGAGAATAAGGTATTCTATGTGAGTGACGAGATTGCACAGTCACAGTATATCAATATGTTCAAGGAAGAGGGCATAGATGCGGTTTATCTTACCCACAATATTGATAATCCGTACATCACTCACCTCGAGAGCAAGAATGAAAATGTCAAATTCCTTCGTATAGATGCAGACCTTGCGGATAATTTCGTAGGCGAGGCGCTTACCGAGGAACAGACTAAGGAATATACGGATAAGCTTTCTGAAACCTTCAAGAAGGCTACAGGCAAGGATAAGCTTACTGTCAAGGTTGAGAGTCTTAAGAATGAGAATGTATCATCTATGATTACCTTATCAGAGGAATCACGCCGTATGGCTGAGATGATGAAGGCATACAGTATGCCGGGCATGGATCCGAATATGTTCGGTGATGAGGGAGAAACTCTCGTGCTTAATGCTAATAATAAGCTTGTAAAGTATGTGCTTGACAATCCGGAGGGCGAGCATACGAATACAGTATGCTGTCAATTATACGACCTTGCAGTGCTTGCCAATAAGCCGCTTGCACCGGAGGCGATGACCGCATTTGTAGCAAGAAGTAATGAGGTGCTTAATATCCTCATAGGAGAGTAGAACTGTCCGATATATGTGTAACAAGGTCGGTTAGACTGTATGGTATGCCCTGATAGGTAATTGGAATTAAGACCGACAATATAAAAAGCAGGCAGTTTACCAACACGCAATCAATTTGTTAAATCAGAGCACTCAGGTTTTCTAAATTCACACGAAATCGAGAACTCGCTTTCGCTCAAACAGCTCGATTTCTGAGTGAATTTACTCAAACCATTCGTTTCTGATTTTAAACAAATTGTGCGAATCGTTGGCAAACTGCCTGCTTTTTATCTTGTCGGAATTAACACAGATCATATCAAGGCATACCCGTCTAACCGACACGCTGCGCGTAAAAAATTTTTATTTACTTTTCCAAGTACCTATTATGTAGAATTTTGTATCAATCTTTTCACTTTCCATAGTTGTATACCATGTCTTTATAGATTTAATTGCTTTCTTTGGTTTTTCAGAATACAATAATCCCATTGTTTTTGTTTCATCGTTCCAAAATATTACATAGGAATCTTCAATCCATATATACGAAAAATCTTGTTGTGCAATTGCAACACTGGACTTTATTTCAGCAATATCTTCAATATCAGATAAGTCCACGACATATCGTTCTGCTTTGTCATCAATGACCTTGTATTTATCATTTTTACAGTTATTTAAAGCATATTCTGCAACAAGCTTATAATCCGAAAGATTTTTAGAAAGCCTTTCTGCTTCAGAACTTTTGCTACAACCATATATGGAAATCAAAAAACAAGCTATTAATATTGATAAAATAATTTTTTTGTGAGTCAATCTCATACTTTCTGCCTTCCAATTCATATATTTCAATATTACATATAACCTTATAGATTGTCAAATTCATTAAATCATAATATACATATTATATAAATTATAACTGAAACTAATATATAGCTCAATATCGCGATTTATCGCGATATTTGAGCTGGTGTGGTGGATATGGCTGATTGACGAGGAGATATATGGGGCACAAGAAAACCGTTAAAAAACGCGGGTACTTTAAGACGTGAGAATAGGAGATTGGCATTTTTGCTTAAGTCATACTTTTAAGTAAAAATGCCAATATTCTATTTGAACGGATTAATAGTATCCCCTGCGTTTTTTATCGAGTGAGAACGGGTTTTCGGTGTCCCATATGTCTACGAAGTCAACAACCATATCCACTACACCCATAATGAGTTAAATATAAATTTATAAAATCAGGAATATTTTTTAATCTGTTGACATATAAGAATAAGTGTGATAATATTCATCTTAGTTAGTTAATCATAACTAACTATTTGTGTAAATCATGTGGATTCTCTTTATTTTAGTTGTAACTGCTGAATGCAGCTAAATAGCCGGAGCCCCCGCTGCCGGCTTGAGAATCTCACAAAAAATCTCACAAGAAAAGGAATGGAGGAAAAAGTAATGAGTTATTTGGAAATTGAAAAAGTCTATGGTAGAGAAATTCTTGATTCAAGAGGAAATCCTACAGTTGAGGCAGAGGTTACACTTATTGATGGTACAGTTGGCAGAGGTACGGCACCAAGCGGAGCTTCTACAGGAGAGTTCGAAACACTTGAATTAAGAGACGGTGACAAGAGCAGATATCTTGGAAAGGGTGTATCCAAGGCTGTTGAGAACATCAATACAATAATTAATGACACTATAGTCGGAATGGATGCGTCAGATATATACGCTATAGATAAAGCTATGATTAAGGCAGACGGAACAAAGGACAAGTCTAAGCTTGGTGCAAATGCAATCCTTGCAGTATCAATCGCTACAGCAAGAGCAGCAGCTACAGCACTTGATATACCTCTTTACAGATTCTTAGGCGGTATCTCAGGTAACAGACTTCCTGTTCCTATGATGAATATATTAAACGGTGGCGCACATGCTACTAATACAGTTGATACACAGGAGTTTATGATTATGCCTGTAGGCGCTCCGTCATTCAAGGAGTGCTTAAGATGGTGTGCAGAGGTATTCCATGCACTTGCATCAATACTTAAGGAGAGAGGTCTTGCTACATCAGTTGGTGATGAGGGTGGATTTGCTCCTAACCTTTCAAGCGATGAGGAGACTATCGAGACAATACTTGAGGCAGTTAAGAAGGCAGGCTATGAGCCGGGCAAGGATTTCATGATTGCTATGGATGCTGCTTCTTCAGAGTGGAAGAGCGAGAAGGGAAAAGGCTATTACAAGCTTCCTAAGGCAGGTACAGAGTTCACATCTGATGAGCTTATCGAGCATTGGGCAAGTTTGGTTGATAAGTATCCAATCATTTCAATCGAGGATGCTCTTGATGAAGAGGATTGGGAGGGCTGGCAGAAGCTTACTGCTAAGCTTGGAGACAAGGTACAGCTTGTAGGTGATGATTTATTTGTTACTAACACTGAGAGATTAAAGAAGGGTATCGAGCTTGGCTGCGGTAATTCAATCTTAATCAAGCTTAATCAGATAGGTTCAGTATCAGAGACACTTGAGGCAATTAAGATGGCTCATAATGCAGGCTATACTGCTATTTCATCACACCGTTCAGGTGAGACTGCTGATACAACTATCGCAGACCTTGCAGTTGCACTTAATACATGCCAGATTAAGACCGGTGCACCAAGCCGTTCAGAGCGTGTAGCTAAGTACAACCAGCTTCTTAGAATTGAAGAAGAGCTCGGCGAGAATGGTGTATATCCTCAGATGGAAGCATTCCATGTAAAGAAGTAAATTAACTTTAATTATTTGCATAGCAGGTAATATTAAGGAGTTTATATATGAGTTATGAGGCTTGGCAGATAGTAAAAAGGATAGAAGTTGATAATGTTGAGCTTGAGCTGGCTTTACAGTGTGCACCGCTTATAGCGGGACTTAAAATATCCAATCTTTTGAACATAAGAGCAGGGGATGTGGACAAATTAATAAGTCTTATTAAAGGCGGTAATCTGTCATATCGTTTACTTTATGCCAATAATTACAGAGCTACAGTCTTACTATATAATGAAAAGCTGCTTACGGATTATATTAGCAGAGATGAAGTGAAAAATCATCTTAATAGCATGGGATATGAGGATACATCTTTATCATATATATTTGACAAATTCTGTAAGAGATACGAGGAGTATATGATATACAAGGAGAAATTTCCGCACGAGATGGGCTTTCTGCTTGGCTATCCCGTAGAAGATATAGAGGGCTTTATAAATCATAACGGTGAAAAATCCCTATACACGGGATATTGGAAGGTGTATAAGGACTGCGAAAAGAAGCTTAAGGTGTTCGAGAGCTTTGAAAACGCAAAGGAAAGCTTGGTAAATCTTCTTTATCATGGTATAGGCATGGCTGAGATAATCAGAATATGCTGCAACCATAATAGAAGAATTCAAATTAATTATTTATAAAATCTTTATAGATGGAAAGGAGTAATATGGACAAGATTCAGGTTGTTTACTGGTCACAGGGTGGAAATACCCAGGCTATGGCAGAGGCTATAGGCAGAGGTATCACTGAGGCAGGTAAAGAAGCAGAGGTTGTATTCGTAAGTGATGCATCACTTGATGCATTAAAGGAAGCAAGCGCATTTGCACTTGGCTGTCCTGCTATGGGTGCAGAGGTTCTTGAGGAGAATGAGATGGAGCCTTTTGTAGCTGATGTTGAGGCATTTGCATCAGGAAAGACTATCGCGCTTTTCGGCTCATACGGCTGGGGCGATGGAGAGTGGATGCGTGACTGGACAGATAGAATGACAGCAGCAGGAGCTACCGTATTAAACGGTGAGGGCTTAATAGTACATGAGACACCGGATGATGATGCTATAGCAGAATGCGTAGCACTCGGTGGACAATTAGCACAAGCTTAAAAGATTTCCTTTAACATACTTTTTCAAGGGACTGTCAGTACGGGAGATTTGACTTAAGTCATTTTTCCAAGTAGGGCAGTCTTCTTGTTTTTGTTGATTTTTACCATTACACAATATATAATAAAAAGATACAATACGGCGAAAGAGGTTAATTATGAAGATAATTCATTGTGCTGACCTGCACCTTGATTCAAAGATGACAGCCAATCTTAACAGCAAGAAGGCAAAGGAAAGAAAGATTGAGCTTCTTAATACATTTACCAATATGATAAAATACGCTTCTGATAATGATGTATCAGGCATAATTATCGCAGGAGATTTATTTGACAGAAATGCTGTGTCTAAGACTGCATTTAATACGGTATTACAGTCCATCACTGATAATCCGGAGATTACCTTTTATTATCTTAAGGGTAATCATGATGAAGCGACTTTTTTGTTCGAGACAATTATGCTCCCTGATAATTTGAAGACATTTTCGAATACATGGACATCATATAGGATAGGAGAGCATGATAATATTGTCATAAGTGGTGTAGAGCTTAGTAAAGACAATTCGGATAAGGTATTCAATGAGCTTGTATTAAATAATGACGACTTTAATATAGTTACACTTCATGGTCAGGAAAGTGATGCGGTAGATAAGAAGGACAAGACAGAGATAATACCGCTCAGAAGTCTTAAGAATAAGGGGATAGATTATCTTGCCTTAGGACATATACACAGCTTTAAGGAGGAGTCTTTGGACAAGCGTGGAATATACTGCTATCCGGGCTGTCTGGAGGGAAGAGGCTTTGACGAATGTGGCGAGCACGGATTTGTATTACTTGATATTGATGAGGAGAATAAAACCTTTACCAGAGAGTTTCTGCCTATTGCCAAGAGAATTCTCTATACCGTAAATGTAGATATAACGGATTTGAATAATTCCGTAGAGATATCAAATCAGATAAGAGAAGAATTGGAACATGAAGCCTGTCCGCCATCAAGTCTTATAAAGATAGTTCTGACAGGTCGGGTGGATGCCTTCTGTGATAAGGATGTGGATTATCTTCTCAAGCAGTTTGATGATGATTATTATTTTGTCAAGATATATGATGAAACAAAACTAAAGGTATCCTATGAGGATTACAGACTTGATGAATCCTTAAAGGGCGAATTTGTAAGAGGAGTAATGGCTTCCGATAAGTACAGCGAGGAAGAGAAGGCTGAGATAATAAAATATGGAATACTTCTTCTGTCAGGAGAGGAGGTTTAACAGTGAGAATACTTAACTGTCATATCGAGAATTTCGGTAAACTAAGTGATGAAACCATATCATTTGATAAGGACAATCTGAATATAATATGTGAGGAAAACGGCTGGGGTAAGAGTACGCTTGCAGCCTTTATTAAGGTTATGTTCTTCGGCTTCGACAACGAATCTAAAAGGGACGACTACGAGAATGAGAGAAAGCGATATAAGCCTTGGCAGAACGGAGTATATGGCGGACAGCTTTCATTCGAGGTTGAAGACAGACATTATGAGATAACAAGGATATTCGGTGCGAAGGATAAGGATGATACATTCGCACTTAGGAATTTGGATAAGAATTTAGAAAGCAGTGACTATACTGAGAAGATAGGCGAGGAGTTGTTCGGTATAGATAGCAAATCCTTTACCCGAACTATGTATCTTACGAACAATTCAGGCTACGACGGAGTAACTGATGGTATAAATGCGAAGCTTGGTAACATAAGTGATACCACAGGTGACATAAATAATTATGAACAGGCATATGAAAGGCTTGTCGATATACTTAATTTTATGAGTCCGAGGAGGAAGACGGGAGAGCTTTACAAACAGAAGGATAAGCTTACTGAGTTAAAGCAGTCCATAAATCAGAGTGACTCTATATACGCCTCACTTGATGAGCTTAACGAAAAAAAGAAAAATGAGATGTTAGCTATAGATAAGCTTAAGGAGGAACAGACGGAATTAGTCAGAAAACAAAAGTCATTAAGCCATTACAAAGACAATGAATTCCTAAAAAAAGAATACGACAGGCTCTTGGGTGAATATGATGATGCATTAAAGAAATATGAGTTTGCAGGGACATTTATAAAAAATGAGATAGAGGATAAGGATGAATTAAAGGAATATAAGCAAAAGGCATATCTTATATCGGAGAAAGAAAAGACTATGGAAGCACTTGCTTTTTCAGAAGAGGATGAGGCAAAATATGAGGAATTAAAGCGCGATATAGATGAGTATGAGAGGGAAGCCGCAGAGGCAGAGATAAGAGCTGAGGAGGAAAGAAAAGTACGCGAGGCTCACAAGCATCATTTTGCCGCACATCTTCATTTTGGCAAGAAAAAGCTTCTGATATTGAAGGGGCTTTTGTATATATTTATTGAGACCTTCTGTGTAATGTATACACTAAACAGCAGTCAGGGCAACAGACCAAGACTTCTTATATTTGTGATAGGTGTTATAGCTGTTCTTTTGGTGATTGATGTAGTTGATATAGTTATGGTTATATCTGAGACGAGGCGGGAGCGGCAAAGCTATGCGGCAGGCAAGAAGAAGTTTAAGCCCGTTCAGAGTGAATATAATGGTGATGCAAATGATGCCGCAGAGGATGAAGAAGACCATAACGACAAAATGTATCGCCAGAACCTGTATATATTCGATAAGCTGACTGAGCAGAAGAAGGATTATAAAGATGCTAAGGAGGTTTATGAAGCCTACAATGCCGAGGTGAAAAATTATATCGTTGCACTTGGCTATGAGCCTTTACCGGATTTGTATAACCAGCTTATTGATATTGAAAAGAAGAATAATGAATATAATGATATCAAGAAGACCTTTGGTAAAATAAATATGCAGAAGAAGGCCTTTGAGAGAGAGCACGATATAGAGGAATTAAAAGCTATCGAGAATCTTTCTACTGATATTACTTTGTCTGAAATTAATGATAAGCTTAAGCTTATAATGAGAAATACAGAGGCACATAATAAGAATATAGCAAGCTATAACAGGCAGATTGATGAGCTTGAGGAGAAGCTTGAGTATATAAGTGATTGTGAATCTGAATATGATTCTTTGGAAGAGATATATGAGGAAAATAATCACAAATATAAAATCCTTGATGAGACAAAGCTCATGCTTGAGGAAGCAAAGGCCGCGTTTACAAAAAAATACACAGAGCCCATTAAAAGTGGTTTTGACAAATACTATAATAAGATTGAGCAGATTAAGGATAATACCTATGAGCTTGATGCCAATATTAACCTCTATCGTAAGGAGCTTGGACTTAACAGAGAGACAAGGTTCTTAAGCTCAGGCTATAAGGATTTGGCTGGACTTTGTATGAGAATGGCTCTGATAGATGCCATGTACCGTAAGGAAAGACCATTTATAATTATTGATGATATGTTTGTGAACTTCGACAATGCCAAGCTTGATATGACATTGAGTCTGCTTAATGATATATCGAAGGAATATCAGATAATATATTTTACCTGCAATGAAAGCAGGGCGTAGGACCTAAGGAGGCAGTATGTTAATAGAGATTTTAAAGGTTATTTTTCTTGGAATAGTGGAGGGTATAACGGAATGGCTGCCTGTAAGCAGCACTGGACATATGCTTTTGGTGGATGAATTCATCAAAATGAATGTATCGGATGAATTTAAGGAGATGTTCTTCGTCGTAATTCAATTGGGAGCAATACTTGCTGTTGTTATACTTTTCTGGGATAAGATGTGGCCGTTTCAATTTAAGGACAAGGATAAATCAGTTATAAAGAAAGATACTTTTTCCATATGGTTTAAGGTGGTTGTTGCGTGTATACCGGGAGCGGTTGTGACGCTTTTATTCGATGATTTTGTGGAGGAACATCTTAAGACATCTGTTATAATTGCGATTGCTCTTATATTTTATGGTATTGCCTTTATACTTGTGGAGAACTGGAATAAGAAGAGAACTCCGAAGATAAAGGAATTAGATGATATTACCTATAGGACGGCATTAATTATAGGATTATTTCAGGTGTTATCGATTATACCCGGTACTTCGCGTTCAGGGGCTACAATAATCGGGGCACTCCTTATCGGCGTATCAAGGGTGGCGGCAGCAGAGTTTACATTCTTCGTTGCAGTGCCGGTTATGTTCGGATTAAGCTTTATCAAGATTATAAAATTCGGACTGCATTTCACCGGTACGGAGGCTGTTATATTGATTACGGGAATGGTGGTTGCATTTGCAGTATCAATACTCGTTATAAAGTTTTTGATGAGCTATATCAAAAAGCGTGACTTTAAATTATTCGGATGGTACAGAATTATACTCGGTATTATTGTTTTATTATATTTTGCATTTGCAGGATAAAGGAGAATTAAAATGGCTGTTTTAAGTGACTTGGAACCAAAGAAGGTGTTTCATTATTTTGAAGAGATATGCGGCATACCGCATGGCTCGAGGAATACAAAGAAGATAAGTGATTATCTGGTTGGATTTGCAAAGGAAAGAAAGCTTAAATATATTCAGGATGAGAATAATAATGTAATAATATTTAAAGACGGCACAAAAGGATATGAGTCTTCTTTGTCATTAATCATACAAGGTCATATGGATATGGTGTGCGAGAAGGAGGCAGACTGTGGCATAGATTTTGAAAAGGATGGTCTTAGTCTTGCTAAAACCGATAAATATATCTATGCCAAGGGCACAACTCTCGGCGGGGATGATGGTATTGCGGTAGCATATGCACTTGCGATACTTGATTCAGATGACATAGCACATCCACCGCTTGAGGTGGTTATTACAGTAGATGAGGAGATAGGTATGCTTGGTGCCGCTGCGCTTGACACATCCTCCTTATCCTCTAAGCTTATGTTAAATCTTGACTCTGAGGACGAGGGGCAGCTTCTTGTAAGCTGTGCCGGAGGCGCGACAGTAGGTTTAAAATATACTGCTCCATGTCAGGTGGTCAAGCCTGTGAATGAGAGATTTGCAAAGGGTTATCTGGATGATGATGACTATATAAGAATGAGACTTGATGTAAGCGGTATAACCGGTGGACACTCCGGTATAGAGATTGATAAACAGGGAGCAAATGCGAACAAGATACTTGGCAGGGCATTATATGCCTTAAATAAAACAGAGGATATATATATCAATCTGGTGGAATTAGGCGGAGGACTTAAGGATAATGCTATTCCGAGAGATGCTTACGCAGTATTTGATGTATATGTCGAGGAGAAAAGCAACGAGCATATTGATTTTATATCCAAGATTATAAAGGATAAGGTTCGTTCATTAAATGAAATACTTAAGAATGAATATTCTGTGACGGATTCAGATATAAGACTTGATGTAGAGGAAGTATTATTCGATGTAAATTCCGATGAGGACATATTTAATCTCTATGCCGATTATAAGAATCCCACAGAGGATATTATCGCCATACTTATGAACCTTCCTAACGGAGTAAGGAAGATGAGTAATGATATAGAAGGACTTGTGCAGACCTCTCTTAATCTTGGTATACTTAAGACTGAGCAAACTGCTATGAACAGAGAGATAGAGTTTACTTTCTCGGTAAGAAGCAGTGTGCGGAGCGAGAAGGAGGAGTTAATTGACATCATGGAAAGTCTGATACGGGTATTTGATGGCGAGATAAGCATATCCGGAGACTATCCTGCATGGGAATACAAAAAGGCTTCTAAGTTAAGAGATATAATGTCAGATGCATACCTTGATTTATTCGGTGAAAGACCTGAGACTCTTGCAGTACATGCAGGACTTGAATGTGGAATATTTGCAGGTAAGATAGAGAATCTTGACTGTGTGTCGATAGGTCCTAAGATGGAAGGGATACACACGACCAATGAGAAGCTTTATATAGAGAGTGTCAGGAGATATTGGGACTATATACTTGAGATACTTAAGAGGTTGAAGTGATTTAACCGGTAAAATAATAAAAGATAAACAGAATTTAAGGAGATATAAAATGAGCACTTGGGAAGATAATGTAAGAAGGGTTGTACCTTATGTGCCTGGGGAGCAGCCTAAGATAAAGGATATAATAAAGCTTAATACAAATGAGAATCCATATCCGCCCTCGCCAATGGTTATTAATAAGCAGTTGGAGCTTAAGAACCTAAGACTTTATCCTGATGATAAGGCATTGGTTTTGGTTGATGCGATAGCTGATTATCACAAGGTAGACAGCGCTCAGGTTTTTGTCGGCGTAGGTTCTGATGATGTGCTTGCCATGGCGTTTATGACATTTTTTAATTCAGATAAAAAGATACTTTTTCCGGATATAACATATTCGTTTTATGATGTCTGGGCAGAGCTCCTTGGTATACCATACAGACAGCCGGCACTTGACGAGAACTTCAGACTCGTAAAGGAAGATTACTATGTAGAAAACGGAGGTATAGTATTTCCTAATCCAAATGCTCCTACGAGTATTGCCGAACCGGTTTCGTTTGTAGAGGATATTGTTAAGCATAACAAAGATGTAGTGGTTATAGTAGACGAGGCATATGTGGATTTCGGTGGTGAGAGTGCGTTGTCTCTTATAGATAAATATGATAATCTGCTGGTTGTAAGAACTTATTCTAAGTCACGCTCAATGGCAGGAATAAGAATAGGTTATGCGATAGGAAGCAAGAAGCTTATAAAGTATATGAATGATGTCAAATTCTCCTATAATTCCTATACTATGAATATGCCGTCGCAGATACTTGGTACGGAGAGTCTTAAGGACGAAGCATATTTCAGAGAGACCGTAAATAAGGTTATAGATACAAGAGAATGGTTTAGTAAGGAGATATCGGAATTAGGCTTTAAGTGTCCTAAGTCATCAACAAATTTCATATTTATGACACATGATAAAATACCGGCAAAGGAAATATTTGAAAAAGCCAGAGATAATAAAATATATGTAAGATATTTTAATAAGCCGAGGATTGATAATTACTTAAGAGTGACGATAGGAACGAGAGAGGAAATGGAGATTTTTCTTGAGTTTTTGAAGTCGCTTGAAGCGTGAATTTCAGTGGGTTTGCGAAAGCCTGTGTAAACTTTTGTTTACACAGGTTCGTTTTTTGTACTTGTTTATGTTTATAAAGACTGATATACTTATATGTAATCTGTATATTATTAAATTATTTGTATCTTATTTTTATTCCGTAAGCCTTATCCATATTAATTTTTTTAAAATATTAGGAGGCTGATTATATGAGTTTTGAAGAATTTATTGAGAAGGTAAAGAGGGATTTGGGAGATTATCTTCTGAATTACAATGTGGTGAAAATTTATGTTAAGGAGGTTTATAAAAATAACGGTGTATTATATAATGGACTTGTTATAAGAACAGGAGATAATGATATTGCTCCAACGATTTATCTTGAGCCATACTACAGGGCATATAAAAATGGTATTAGTATGAATGATATTATGGTAAATATTCGAGATGAATATGCGGCATCGCTTGAGAATGCTAAAAAAGCAGAGGAACAGATGCAATTTTTAAGTGAGTATAGGGAGAGAATTTTTATAAAAGTGGTAAATTATGAGAAGAATAAGGAAGAGTTAGCAGATTGTCCATATATTCCTTTTCATGATCTTGCAATAACCTTCAGATATATGGTTTTCAAGGATAAGAAGGGAATGTCATCGGTAATAGTTACTAACAGACTTGCAAAGGAATGGGATATTGAAACAAAGGAATTATTTAAGCTTGCATTTGAAAATACAAAAAAAATATTTCCACCGATTGTAAGCAGACTTGATGATGTACTTTTTGAGGGCATGGAGGAGTATATTGGAGAAGCTGCCTACAGCGGTTTTTACCTGATGTCAAGTGATTGTGGATTAAATGGTTCGGCTTATATTATTTATAAGGATTATCTTTCTGAGCTTTCACAAAAAAATGATTGTAATTTCTACATAATTCCATCAAGTGTAAACGAGCTTATTTTTGTACAGGATAAAGCAGACTGTAATACGGAAAACCTAAGAATGCTTATTAAAGATATAAATGAGTTGCTTGTACCCGGAGTGGATTTCTTATCTGATAGTATATATTATTACAGCGTATCAGATGGATTAAGTATAATATAAAAACTTGACTTAAGCAAAAGTATGTGCTATTTTATATTTGCATCAAAATTGGTGCTATATATCATTTTTTTGGAGGATTTATCATGACGAAAGGTACAGTAAAATGGTTCAACAACCAGAAGGGCTTCGGATTTATCACAGACGAGAATGGTCAGGATGTGTTTGTACACTTTACCGGACTCAACATGGAGGGCTTTAAGACCCTTGAGGAAAATCAGACTGTAGAATTTGAGGTTATAGAAGGCGCTAAGGGACCACAGGCAACTAATGTAACTGTAGTAAAATAGCTACAACTTAATCTTAATAACATCGTACCTATTAAATATATTCTGTAACATTTTTTATACTAAATAGTTGATTGCGAATTGTTATATCATTGAGTAAACGCCGAATGAGCCGTCACATATATGTGTTGGCTCTTTTTTCGTTGACAAATACTGCTAAATGGCATACAATTAAAGGGTATTTTTGGGGAAAATACTATATTATGGGAGTGGGATGATGTGAATGGCGGAGAATTTTGTATCGCGAAGGTACAGTATTGTATCTTCAGCAATTGAACTTATCAGTGAATTGGGTTTGTCAGGGCTAACTACACACAACCTTGCTGAGAAGGAAAATATGTCTGAAGCACTTTTATACAAGTATTTCAGTGGTATTGACGAGGTGTTGGCTGAGGTTGTAGATTATTATTTCAGCTTTGATGAACGAATCAGAAGTACGGTAGCATCAAAAGAAGGAGTGGGTATCGAAAAGATAATAGAATATTTTGACGCATATGCTACATATTATGATAACTATTATGCAATATCAACACTTATGCTTCAATATGAGGAGCTGTTACACAATATCAATACAAGAGAAAAGGTATCAACCTGTATTACGCAGAGACGGGATTTTGTAAAAGGCTTGTTTCAGGAGGCTATCGACAGAAAAGAGATAATTGATACGATGACCTCTGATGAGCTTGCAGGTGATGTATCGGGTATGCTTATGGCTCATATATTAAAAAGAAGAGTAATATATCATAACAAAACTTTTAAACAGGAGTTTATGGATAACTTGCGCAGATGGCTTGATTTATTAAAAATTTCGGTTGAGAAGGGGGAATAGGTGTAATGAAGGTTTTAGTAGCAGAAGATGATATAGCAAGTGGAAAGTTCATGCAGAAGCTTTTGTCAAAATATGGTGAGGTGGTTTTGGCAAGAGATGGGTTTGCGGCTGTTGATGAATTTGTAAATGCGATTAATAACAACGAGAAGTTTGACCTTATATGTATGGATATTATGATGCCGAAGATAGACGGCTATAAAGCACTGGCATCTATAAGGGATGCAGAGAGGAAGCTTGGTCTTGCAAGAGACTCAAGGTGTAAGGTTATTATGATAAGTGCGCTTGATGAAGGCTTTGATTCGAGCTATGCAAGTGATGATTATGAAGAATATTTGTGTAAACCTATAGATATAATGAAATTCGATGAAACAATTAGAAAACTTGGATTAATATAATCCTTAAGGTAGAGTGGAATTTTCCACTCTACCTTAGCGTAAAGGACAAATAAATTAAAATGGAGAGAATATGGATTTATTTGATTATATGAGGGAGAATAACAAGGATAAGGATTCTCCGTTAGCAAAGAGATTAAGACCGACTACTCTTGATGAGATTGTTGGACAGGAGCATATACTTGGACCGGATAAATTACTATACAGAGTAATAAAGGCGGACAAGCTTAGTTCTATAATACTATATGGACCTCCGGGAACGGGTAAGACTACACTTGCTATGGTCATAGCCAATACAACAAGTGCGGCATTTAAGGAGATTAATGCAACAACCTCAGGCAAGAAGGATATAAGCGAGGTAATTAAAGAAGCGCAGGACAATATGGGAATGTATGGCAAAAAAACCATACTTTTCGTAGATGAGATACACAGGTTTAATAAAGCTCAGCAGGATTATCTCTTACCATATGTAGAAGATGGAACAGTTATTTTAATAGGTGCTACAACCGAAAATCCATATTTTGAGGTGAATAGTGCGCTTGTCTCACGATCGACTATTTTTCAATTGAAGCCTTTATCAAAATCAAATATAGAAACTTTGATTCGACGCGCGGTAAGTAATCAGGATAAGGGTATGGGAGCATATAATGCAGAGATAACCGATGAGGCAATAAGCTTCTTAGCGGATGTATCTGAGGGAGATGCACGAAATGCACTTAATGCTGTGGAGCTTGGAATACTTTCTACAGAGCGGAATGAAGAAAGTGGTAAGATAGTCATTGATTTAAAGGTTGCTGAGGAATGTGTACAGAGACGCTCCATAAAATACGACAAAGACGGGGATAATCATTATGATATAATATCGGCATTCATAAAGAGTATGCGTGGTTCTGACCCTGATGCAGCAGTATATTATCTGGCTAAGATGCTGTATGGTGGAGAAAGCGTTACCTTCATCGCAAGAAGGATAATGATATGCGCCTGTGAGGATGTAGGAAATGCAGATCCTCAGGCTATAGTTGTGGCATCTGCCTGTGCACAGGCTGTAGAGCGTGTGGGTATGCCTGAGTCACAGATTATATTGGCACATGCTGCAATATATGTGGCTTGTGCGCCTAAGAGTAATTCTATAGTTAATGCTATTTATGCTGCGACAGGGGCAGTGAAGGAAATAGGCAACGCAGAGGTTCCGGTATATTTAAGGGATGCACATTATTCAGGAGCAAAGAATCTGGGAAATGTCGGATATAAATATGCTCATGATTATCCTAATCATTATGTAGACCAACAGTATCTGCCGGATGCATTGTCAGGAAGAACCTTCTATGAGCCGGGAGATAACGGATATGAAAAAGACTTAAAAAAATGGTTAGAATATATAAAAAATGATAATGGTAATATTTAATAAATTCTTAAACATTTATAAGATTTATAATTAATATTTTTTATTGTATATTTTTATTAAAAGGATAAATAAAAGGGGAGCTTTGATATGAAGAAGAAAACAAAGATAATCATAGTAATAATTGTAATCCTGGCGATAATCGGTGGAACGGCAGGATATTTCCTGTTGCGTGATAAAGAGGATGCAGTTTCGGACGAGTATGTCTATGTAGATACCGTGTCCGATATAATGGGTACAGGCTATGTGGTAGATAGCAGGTATATGGGAATTGTAGAGGCACAGGAGACCAAGAACATAAATCCCGACAGTGACAAAAAGGTCAAACAGCTATTAGTAAGTGAGGGAGATACGGTTAAAAAGGGAGATCCTTTGTTTGAATATGATACGGAGGAGATGAACCTTAAGCTTAAGCAGCTTGAATTGGAACTTCAGAGTATTAATAACAATATAGCTACATTAAATACTCAGATTAATGAGCTTGTAAAGGAAAGAGATGCTGCTCCTGCTGAAAATAAGATAGAGTACACAAGTCAGATACAGAATCTTCAGGCACAGGTTAATCAGAATAATTATGATGCGAGTGCCAAACAGCTTGAAATCGACAGACAAAGTGCTGCGATGGATAATAATGTGGTTACTTCTCCGATGGATGGAATAGTAAAGGAGATAAATGAAAGTGCAACAAGCAGTAGTAATAGCTATGATGACTATGAATATTATCAGAACAGTTCAAATGATAAAGCTTATATCTCCATTATGGCGATGGGAGATTATAGAATTAAGGGAACAGCAAGTGAGCTGAATGTAAGAAGCATGTCAAAGGGAGATCCTGTTATTGTCCATTCCCGTTTGGATGATACTTTAACATGGAAGGGAACTATATCAGAGATTGACCTTGAGCATACGGAAAATAATAACAATAACATGTATTATTATTTTGATGGAGGTTCTTCTGAAAGTACTTCCAACTATCCTTTTTATATTAATTTGGACAATCTTGATGGTTTAATACTTGGTGAGCATGTATATATAGAGCTTGATTATGGTCAGGGAGAGGTAAAGGACGGAGTATGGCTTAGTGAATTTTATATAATAACTGAGACAGATGGCTCATATGTATGGGTTGAAAATGATAAAGGCAAAATAGAAAAAAGAAATGTAACACTTGGAGAATATAGCGAAGATATGTGGGCTTATGAAATTACAGGTGGACTAACTAATGATGATTATATAGCTTTTCCTGAGGAACGAATCAAAGAGGGAATGACGACCACGAGGAACTATGAAGATGTTATGATATATGAAGATTATGATTATGAAGATTACGATTATGAGGACTTTGACGATTACGAAGAAAATTATTATAACGATGGTGAGGAAGAGATAATTGATCTGAATAATATAGATGGTCTGGATGTAGACGAGATTTTGAATTATGATGGAGATATGGTGATAGATGAAGATGGTAATGTGTATACCGGCGAGGATTTAGAGGAGTTTCAAGATGATGATGCCTCAGGTACAGAGGAGGCGGAATAATATGTTACTTGAATTGAAGAACATTTATAAGAATTATATTCAGGGTAATATGGATGTTCCGGTGCTTAAAAATATCAATTTGTCTGTCGAAGAGGGTGAGTATGTAGCAATTATGGGTCCCTCCGGCTCAGGAAAATCCACCCTGATGAACATTATTGGATGTATTGATAAGCCTACGGCAGGAACATATTTATTAGATGGACAGGAGATAAATAATCTTAATGATAAGGAATTGTCATTTGTCCGTAATAAGCAGATTGGTTTCGTATTTCAGACCTTTAATCTTATGCCGAGACAGAGTGCACTTGACAATGTAGGGCTTCCTCTGCAATATGCGAAGGTGCCGAAAAAAGAGAGAAAGAATATGTGTCTTGAGGCACTTGATATGGTAGGACTTTCTGACAGGGTTAATTTTATGCCTACACAGCTTTCAGGTGGACAGAAACAGAGAGTTGCCATAGCCAGAGCTATGGTTAATCATCCTAAGATACTTCTTGCGGATGAACCGACAGGTGCGCTTGATTCTAAGTCCGGAATACAGGTTATGGGACTATTTCGAGAGCTTCATAATCAGGGTGTTACCATAATAATGATAACACACTCGGATGAGATTGCCGCTTATGCAGATAAGACGGTAAAGATAATTGATGGCGAATTGATAGATTATGAGAATAAATCTGACAATTATACCACATACGATAATGAATTTTCAGATGTGGATTTTAAAGCTTCAGAGGAGGTGGCAGAATGAGTAAAGGAAAAAAGATAATCATTGCTGTTATTTCCATTGTTGTAGTAGTTAGTGTAGTATTTGTCATACTTAAGAGCGTTAAGAAAAACAGTGCGAATAACAAAACAGTAAATGTGTATTCAGTATCTGAAATCGGTAATGATTACTACTATGACTTCGGTTCCTCCTTAGGAGGCTCGGTTTCAATCAATATGGAACAGAAAATATATCCGCTATCTTCTCAGAAGATAAAAGAAATATATGTATCAGAGGGTGATACTGTTAAGGCAGGAGATGTAATTATTGAATATGATACTACGGCTCAGGCACTTAAATTAGAGACGGAAAGAACTGAGGTTGAACTTGCAAAAACTGCTATTCTTGTTGCTGAAAGGGAGCTTGAAGAATTAAAGCAGGTAACACCAATAGAGGATATGCCTCAGCCAACAACAGAAGAACCTACGACGGAGGCACCAACGACAGAGGCGCCCGCACAGCCTATAGGAACACCAACTGATGCGACTCCAACTGATGCAGGTGTTCAGGAGCAGCCGGTTAATCAGCAGCCGGAGGAGCAAAACAACAATCCTGCCGATAATCAGAATGTTGAACCGGATATTGATGGTGTCAATGGTGAGCTTGGTGACGGAGAGATACTTTATACAAGAGAAGAACTCGATAAAGCGATATCAGACAAACAGGCTGAGATTAAGAGCCTTAACATAGAATATCAGTTAAAGGAAATCGAATATGAAATAATGCAGTATCAGGTAACGAATGGTCAGGTACTTGCCAATTTTGACGGAGTTGTAAAAACTGTAATTGATGAAGAGGAAGCCTTTGCCAATAATCAGGCAATGATAGTTATAGGCGGTAATTCAGGTTATACTGTGAGATCATCTATAGGAGAGCTTTCTTTGGATAAAGTTTCAATTGGCGAAACTGTAGAATTATTCTGCTATGATACAGGCATGAGTTATATGGGAACCATAACTGATATTTCTATGATTCCTACAGAGGAAAGTTATTCATATAGTGAGGTACTACAGACTAATTATCCTATGACAATCACTATTGAAGATGCCGAAGATTTGGAGCAGGGAATGTATATGGAGATAACCCTTCCGAATAATGAGGAGGAACCCTCTAATTCATATTATCTTTCCATGGCATTCGTGAAGCGTGATAATGACAATTATTATGTTATGAAGGAAGTTGATGGTGAGTTGAAGAAGGTTTATGTCGAGGGAGGTAAAATCATATGGGGAGAAACCCTTGAGATAAAACGAGGTATAAGCTTTAATGATTATATTGCATTTCCATATGCCAGCGATGCAGTAGAGGGAACCAAGACGAAGCATGCATCTGCAGATGAGTTATATTATTAAGAGGGAGGAAGATTATATGATTGAAAATATTAGATTGTCTTTTCAGGGTATTTGGGCTCATAAGATGCGTTCCTTCCTTACAATGCTTGGTATTATAATAGGAATCGCTGCAATTATTGCTATAGTATCTACTATCAAGGGTACGAGTGAGCAGATAAAGGATAATCTTGTCGGCTCAGGAACAAATGTTGTCAAGGTTGAACTGTATAATGGTGATTGGACTTACCGTTCCGGCGAGGATTCAGGTGGGAATAAGCTTCCGATAATTGATGAGAATGTGAAGTCGCAAATACTCGATATAGATGAGGTAACAGGAGTTGCTTCATATAAGGTGGGTTCCATGTATAATGGAGTCAATTACAAGGATACAAGTATGAATAATTCTACATTTATCGGTGTTGATGAGGATTATTTTACTGTTATGGGCTTTTCTGTAAAAAAGGGAAGGCTTTTCTCTGAACAGGACAGGAAAAATCATAATAAATTTGTTATTTTGGATTCCGTAGCTGCTGATACGCTTTTTGCGGGAGAAAAGCAGATAATCGGCAAGACAATTGAGATTAAGCAGGATGCCTATGTTGTAATAGGTGTTGTGGAACAGCAGGATTCCTTTAGTCCTACAGTTGAGAATTTGAATGATTGGTACACATATTATTATAATGATGTGTCGGGTAAGATATTCGTATCTGATGATATCTGGCCTATGATTTTTAGCTTTGATGAGCCATATAATATAGTTGTTAAGCCAAGAAGCACTGAGGATATGACGAGGGCAGGCAGAAAGACTGCGGATTTACTTAATGAATATATAGGTGTGGGCAGCGGTTCATCAGAGCAGGAGGAAGAAGAAAGCTATAATTCACTCAAATATAAAAGTGAGGATTTGCTTGAGAAGGCAAAGACGCTTCAGGAGATAAGCAATTCAACCAGCAAACAGCTTATATGGATTGCAAGTATCTCACTTCTGGTTGGTGGTATAGGTGTTATGAATATTATGCTTGTGTCAGTAACAGAAAGAACCAGGGAAATAGGACTTAAGAAGGCTCTTGGCGCTCGTAAGAAGGTTATTCTTGCACAGTTTTTAACAGAAGCAGCAGTACTCACAAGTCTCGGAGGACTTATTGGGGTAGGTGCTGGTATAGGTCTTGCTTACCTTATAGCTGATGTTGCACAGGTTCCTGTAGCAATAAGCGGAGCGGCAATTGTTGTATCAGTGGCGTTTTCAATGTTCATTGGAATAGTATTCGGATTTATCCCATCTGTTAAGGCGGCAAATCTTAATCCGATAGATGCGTTAAGATATGAATAAGGTTTATATATGTGAGGTTAAATTATGAAACAAAATGACGAATATCTATCGGGATTGTCTAAAAAACCGCTTGCAAGAATTGTTGCTTGGATCTGCCTTATTATTATTACTGTTCTTATTACTGCGACCTTAGTAACGGGAGTTATGGGAAGCAGATTGTTCCTTCCTTTCCTTGCACTCACCATTGTTGTACCCTTTCTTATGTATATAGCTCTATGGATGGGAAAGGTTTTAAGCGGCTCCGGGGTTTCCGATGATACATCGGATGTGGAAGAGGATAAATAACAAATAAAATATTGAAATAAATTCTCTCTTTTGATATACTAACGATTAGTGTTTGCTAATAATTTATTTTTTATAGAGGAGAAATATTATGAGTTTACTTACAGAATGGCGTGAGCATGCATATGGACTTGATGACAGAACACCGGAAGGAAAGGATTTTTGGTTTAATTATTTTCAAAGAGAAAAAGGCATTTATGAGCAGATTCTTGAAGATCCTAAGAAAGAGGTAAAGGGCACGGTTAAGGAACTTAGTGAGAGGTTTGATATGCCGCTTGAGCTTATGGTAGGATTTTTGGATGGTATTGAGGATAGTCTTATAAAGCCTAATAATGTAGATGATATAACTGAGGACAGTGAGGTCTCATTATTATATGACCCTGAAAAGCTTTATATGAATATGGTCGGTTGCAATGCTGAGTGGTTATATACTCTGCCACAGTGGGACAAGATTTTTTCGGAGGAAAAGCGTAAGGAATTATATAAGACTGAAAAATCATCAAAGACAATTGTGAAGCCGCCAAAGGTTGGGCGCAATGATCCTTGTCCATGCGGAAGTGGTAAGAAATATAAGAAATGTTGTGGAGCAGTATAAAATATGAATTACAGCGTAGAACAAAGGCAGGCTATAATGCATGTTGATGGTCCCTGTATGGTTATAGCGGGACCGGGTTCCGGAAAAACAACAGTCATAACAGAAAGAATAAAATATCTTATAGAAGCTGCGGGTGTTTCACCCGCAGAAATTCTTGTAATAACATTTACGAGAGCAGCGGCTTCAGAGATGGAGCAAAGATTTAAAAGTCTAACGGGTACCCATGACTATCATGTCAGATTCGGTACATTTCATTCTATCTATTATTGGATAATTAAGACAGCGTATAATCTGAATAATCAAAGTGTGATTTCCGGTGAAGAAAAAAGAAAGATGATTGATAAAATCCTATCGGATATGTCTTTGGAGTATGAGAACAAGGATGATATAATAAGCAGTATCATATCGCAGATTAGCATAGTAAAATGTGATATGCTTGATATTGATAATTATTACAGCAGGGATATGCCGGAGAATGAATTCAGAGAGATTTACAGGCGCTTTAGTAAAGAGATGCTTCGTTTTGGAAGGATTGATTTCGACGATATGATGGTTATGTGCTATGAGCTTCTTAACAAAAGACCTGATATACTTAACAGGTGCAGGGATATTTTCAAATACATTATGATTGATGAATTTCAGGACAGCAATAAAATTCAATATGAGATATTCAAGCTTCTGGCTAAGCCTCGCGAAAATGTATTTATAGTGGGCGATGACGACCAGTCGGTATATGGCTTTCGAGGGGCAAGACCGGAGATTATGCTTCGCTTTGAGAAGGATTTTAAGCATACAAGAAGACTTTATCTCGTGGAAAATTATAGATGCGATAGAATTATCACAGCATTATCAGCAAAGCTTATATCAGGTAATAATAAGAGATTTGATAAGAAACTAATATCTAAAAGTGAGGATGAAGGCGAGTGTAAGCTGATACGACCTAAAGATAATACCTGTGAAAATGAAGAAATCATAGCTATGGTCAGAAAGCGTTTTAATGAGGGAATTCCATATGAGAATCAGGCAGTATTATACAGAACGAATATTGAACCAAGACATCTCGTATATAAGCTTAGCCAATACAATATTCCATATACGATAAGTGATACCCTGCCTAATATATTTGAGCATTTTATAGTTCAGGGAATACTTGATTATATTAGATTTGCACTTGGAGACAGAAGCAGGTCTGTATTTCTTAGGATAATGAATAAGCCAAGCAGATACATAAGCAGGGATATTCTTATGGAGGAGGTTATAGATTTTGATGCTTTAAGATATCGTGTGAGGGATAAGGAGTATGTGGTTGAGCGTCTTGACAAGCTGTATGCGGACTTAAGACTTATCAGCAGGATGAGACCGTATCCGGCACTAAATTTTATAAGGAATGCTGTAGGCTATGATGATTATATAAAAAGCTATTCTGAGTATAGGCAGATAGATGAAGACGAACTGTATGAGGTGCTTGATGAGTTTGCTGCTATGATAGCTGATTTTAAGAACTATGATGAAATGTTTGAATTTATTCGTGATTACTCGGAGGTGCTTAAGAAACAGCAGATTGAAGAGAAGAACAAGAAAGGGTTAAGGCTTATTACCATGCACAGCTCAAAGGGACTTGAGTTTGATGTTGTTTACATAATGAATGTTGTCAATGGCTTTGTGCCATATAGAAAGGCAAAACTTGCATCCGAAATAGAAGAAGAAAGACGCATGCTTTATGTGGCTATGACACGAGCGAGACATGAGCTTTGTATATTTTCACCCGAGAATATATCGGGTAAGCAAAAAGAGATAAGCCCATTTATAAAATTTATAAATAAAAAATAATAATATTTGTATAGTTTTGTCGAAAAACTTGATTGATTTTTATATTTGGTATATACTATAGACAATAATATGTAAAAATATTATTATTCCAATAATATAATACTAATATGGAGGTATGATATGGTAAATACTGTATGGAAAGACCGAAAGAGAATAATATTTGGACTTCCTTGGACATTTACAAAATACGGCTTGTCTGAGGATAGGTTCTTTATGGAAACAGGTTTTTTTAATGTGAAAGAGGATGAGGTTAGATTATACAGAATAACTGATGTCTCTGTATCACGAACCTTTTGGCAGAGATTGTTTGGACTTGGAACGGTTACCTGTCATTCTTCTGACAGAACACTTAAGAATTTTGAAATAAAGAATATAAAAAAACCTCGTGAGGTAAAAGAGCTTATATCCTCTTATGTTGAAGAAGAGAGAGACAGAAAGAGGGTAAGCAGCAAGGAATTTATTAATAGCGATTTTGATTTTAATGATGATGACGATGATGACGATAATAATTAATTTTTAAGGGGGTTAATATTATGAAGAAGTGTCCAATGTGCGGTTTCGATGTTGATGATCATGCAACGGAATGTCCTGAATGTGGCTGTCCTATAGCAGATACAAGCGGATTTTCATTAAAAGGCGGAGCTGCACCTAAGAAGAGTAATTCTCATTCTATGGGAACTACAGTAAGTACCGGTTCAGGACTTACGGATATTTTAAACGATGGCGAAGAGGAGCCATATTCCTCTGTAGGAGGTTCAATTCCTATTTCTTTATCCAGAAATGATGTTAGTGATTATGAGGTTAAGCATAAGAGTCATGTAGGAAGAACAATCTTTAGAATTATATTTTTTGCGGCTCTTGCTTTTGGTGTTTACTATCTTTTAGATTATTTTGTGTTTTCTAATAAAAAAGCATATAATTGTGAAGATGCAGTTGATTATTATGTAAAAGCCATCAATGAGAATGATATAGACTATATGCGAGGTATTATGCCTCCATATATTGACGATAGAGAAGGCAAGGCAAAAGATATTCTTGATAATATGTCATCACTTCATATCAATAGTTATACTATTGATGAAAAAAAAATGTATCCTGATAAAGACATATATGAACTGCAGGATGCTATAAAACTACAAACCTCAAAGACTGCAAGAATTACTTCAGCATATAATGTAAAGGTAACCTTTAAAGTAACGGTTACAGGGGACAGCAGTGTATTATCAAATGGCGCAGACCTTGATATTACAATGAATATGGATTTTGTTGAGATAAGTAATAAATGGTATTTACAGGTTGATTCATATGATAATATAGATTATAACTAAAGTCTTTAATGCAGAACACCGCAAGCATATTGCTTGCGGTGTTTTTTATTCAGCAATCTTTGATACAGCCACATATATTTCAGACAATCTGTACCATGTAGGGTAGTCAACTATACCTGATGAGGGTAGGTCAAATATTGATTGAAATTTTGCCACAGATGCTTTAGTTTTTGGCCCGAATATTCCATCGACTGCTACAGGTGTAATAGCCGGATAGTTTTTTGATATTGCATTTAATTGTTCCTGAACCGTGATAACGGGCTCGCCCGAAGAACCAATGTTTAAATCATACCCCGGATAAGAGGAAGGTATACCTGATACAGCCTGCGCTCTGCCGATATACATATTTGAACCGTAATAATATCTTAGGATTTCTATGGCTGATAGTCCATCATCAGCAAGTGCCTTTGAACCCCATTGACTAAGCCAGCCCGGGCATGTGGTTCTTTTGCCGTCACAGTACTGTGTCAGAATAGGCTGCCGTACATTTGGAAGAGCAAGAAAGCTGGCGAATAAACTGTCTGCAATCTGTGATACCTTCTCATATATCGTTTTGCCGTAGGTCCACTTATGGTCGAAGGATGTTGAAGAAGTAATGGTAAAATTATAGCCCTTGTTCCTGTACCATTCCGTGTAGACCCTGTTAAGTGTAAAGGACATGATAGCTAAAATGTTAGCCTTGATTGCCTCGTCTGACCATGTTGTATATATCTCACAGCAGGCGACATTTTTTATATAATCAAGATATGAGACATAATAATTGGTAGCTGTTGTATCTGTAGGTACACCGTCGTGGACTACTATGGTTTCAGGAACAACGACACGGTTAAGTACGATTTCTCCTGTCTCATTTAATGGTTTAATCGAATCCTCAGCTATCTTAGGTGGATAAAATTCCCATAGCGTGTGTCCTGCAATTACAGTAGGATTATAGATTTCCTCATCACCAATATTGCTTGTAAGCCTGACACTCTGAATTCCTGTTTCACCTGAAAATATCTGTATGCCTGTGATAAGTCTTTCATCATAGCCGGCAGATGAGACTTTTATATTATATTCGGAATACGGCTGGTTATCAGATGGCTCCTGACTGAACTCAAGGGGCGGTGCAGCAAGCTCAATGGTGTCTGTTATTCCATTCTCGTCTGTTTCAAGCTCTTCGATTGTAAGATTAGGATTGCCGGTAGAACTTATGGATATTTTGGCATTAGTTACCGGTTCAAGATTAGCTCCTTCTGTTACACGAATTCTTAGCTTTCCTATATCATTACCTGTTATATTGGAATTGTCCATAGCTATGCCTTTATTTTCTGTTATTTAATTATATTAATCCTGTCAAGAAAAAATGCTTGACATATTACGATGATTAGTATATCATACATATTGTTGTCAAGTGAAAAGACTTTACATAAGAGGTTGCACTATGGAGAAAATCTTAAGGCAGTCGCTTCTTTATGATTTTTATGGGGAGCTTTTGACTGAGCATCAGAAAAAAATATACGAAGATGTTGTTATGAATGATATGTCATATTCCGAGCTTGCAGATATCTACGGTATATCCAGACAGGGCATATATGATATGATTAAAAGGTGTGACAGGCTTTTGGAGGGATATGAGGATAAGCTTAAATTAGTTGAAAAATTCGTATATGCAAAGGAAAAAATATCTGATATAAAGATAAATATAGATAAGGTTAAGGATAAAAATAAGGATAGTAAGCTGGAGAAATCCTTATCAGAGATTGAGGAAAATGTAACGGAGCTTTTGGAGAATTTTTAGATTTATAATGGGGTTTTGATATGGCGTTTGACAGTTTAACCGATAAATTACAAAACGTGTTTAAAAAGTTAAGAAGTAAGGGTATGCTTACTGAGGATGATGTAAATGAAGCAATGAAGGAAGTCAAGAGGGCATTGCTTGAGGCAGATGTCAACTTCAAGGTTGTCAAGCAGTTTATAAAATCAGTAAGCGCAAGAGCTGTCGGTGAGGAGGTCTTAAAAGGACTTAATCCCGGACAGATGGTTATTAAGATAGTTAAAGAAGAGATGGATGCACTTATGGGCTCGGAGGTTACTGAGCTTAAGCTTCTTCCATCGAATGAGATAACTGTTATTATGATGTGCGGTCTACAGGGCGCAGGAAAAACCACCACAGTAGCAAAGCTTGCAGGACAGTACAAGAATAAGGGCAGGAAGCCTTTACTTGTTGCCTGTGATGTCTACAGACCGGCGGCTATTAAGCAGCTTGAGATAAACGGTGAGAAGGTCGGTGTGCCTGTATTTACCATGGGTGACGGACACAGCCCCGTAAACATTGCCAAGGCTGCCATAGAGCATGCTTCGAAGAATAGTATAAATCTTGTATTTATAGATACTGCCGGACGTCTTCATGTAGATGAGGAAATGATGAATGAGCTTCAGCAGATTAAGGAAAGCATAGATGTAACATATACGATACTTACCGTAGATTCTATGACAGGTCAGGATGCTGTCAATGTTGCTACATCATTTAATGATAAGATTGGTATAGATGGAGTTATATTAACCAAGCTTGATGGTGATACCAGAGGTGGTGCGGCACTTTCGATTAAGGCTGTTACCGGAAAGCCTATACTTTATGCAGGTATGGGAGAGAAGCTTACAGACCTTGAGATGTTCTATCCGGATAGGATGGCAAGTCGTATACTCGGTATGGGCGATGTTGAGAGTCTTATCGAGAAGGCACAGAATGCCATAGACGAAGAGAAAGCTAAGGAGATGGAGCAGAAAATCCGTAAGGCTTCATTTAACTTCAATGACTTCTTAGAGCAGATGGAGCAGATGGAGCAGATGGGCGGTATGAACGATATACTCAAGATGCTTCCGGGCTTTAGTTCAAATAAACAATTACAGAATATTGATATAGATGACAGCGCAATGAATATGCCGAAGGCGATAATACTTTCTATGACGCCGGAGGAAAGGGAAAACCCTGATATCATCAATCCGAGCAGAAAGAAGCGAATTGCAAACGGAGCAGGTGTTGATATAAGTGATGTCAACAAGCTTATAAAGCAGTTTGACCAATCCAAGAAGATGATGAAGCAGATGTCAGGTATGATGGGCGGTAAGAAGCGTGGTGGCTTCAAGCTTCCATTTGGTTTTTGATAATAGGTGACAACTTATTATAGATTATTCAAAGGATTAATTCATGATAAGCTTCATGAGAATAAAGGGAGGTGAAAATTAAAATGGCAGTAAAGATCAGATTAAGAAGAATGGGATATAAGAAGCATCCTTTTTATAGAGTAATCGTAGCAGACTCAAGATCTCCAAGAGATGGAAGATTTATTGAGGAGATTGGCACTTATGATCCGAATCAGGAGCCAAGTATCGTTAAGATTGATGCTGATGCAGCTAAGAAGTGGCTCAATAACGGCGCACAGCCGACAGACACAGTAGCTAAGTTGTTTAAGCAGGCAGGTATCGAAAAGTAGTACAAGGAGGTGCCGGTAATGAAGGAGTTAGTAGAAATTATCGCAAAATCTCTTGTCGATAATCCTGATGAAGTTGTTGTCAGCGAAACAGTTGATGGCGATACTGTTACAATCGAACTTAAGGTTGCCGCAGATGATATGGGCAAGGTCATTGGTAAACAGGGAAGAATAGCAAAATCAATCAGAACTGTTGTAAAGGCTGCCGCTTCTAAGAGCGACAAAAAGGTAATTGTAGATATTAAATAATTCTAACAATAGGTTTTATGGGGTGAGTTTTTCACCCCATAATTATTAATAGGGAGGTTATATGGAGGATATCCTAAGAATTGGAGTTATAACATCGACACATGGTTTGAAGGGAGAGGTAAAGGTTTATCCTACGACAGACGATGTGAACAGATTTAAGAAGCTAAAGAAATGTATTATACGAACTGAAAAAGGCGAAGAGATAGAGGTTGAAAAAAACTCGTGTAAGTTTTTTAAGAATATGGTTATTCTCTCGTTTAAGGAATTTAATAATATTAACGAGATTGAGAAATATAAGGGCAGTGAGCTTTATGTGACGCGTGAGGCTGCAATACCGCTTGAGGAGGATGAATTCTATATATCAGATGTAATCGGAGCGGATGTATATCTTGAAGATGGCTCACATTTCGGCAGGCTTAAGGATGTTATGAAAACAGGAGCAAATGATGTGTTTGTAGTCATTATGGAGGATAAGCAGGAATTACTTGTTCCGGTGATTAAGGAATTTGTACCTGATATGGATATTGAGAATAAGAAAATTACTATAAGATTAATGAAGGGAATGCTTGATTAGATGAATTTTCATATAATGACACTTTTTCCTGATATGATAAATAATGCTTTGTCTGAAAGCATTACAGGCAGGGCAATAAAAAATGATTTGATAAAGATTGATACTGTAAATATAAGAGACTTTGCACAGAATAAATATGGTCATGTGGATGATTATACTTATGGCGGAGGTGCAGGTATGCTTATGCAGGCAGAACCTGTGTATCTTGCGTATAAATCTATAATTGATAAGCTCCCTTATGGAGATAAAACGGAGAATAAAAAGCCAAGAGTATTATATATGACACCTCAGGGTACTCCGTTTACACAGGCTATGGCGAAGGAATACTCTAAAGAGGAAGACCTTATAATCCTGTGTGGACACTATGAGGGCATAGATGAGAGAGTGCTTGAGATGATAGTTACAGACAATGTCTCCATAGGAGATTTTGTTTTGACCGGCGGAGAGCTTCCTGCTATGATGATAGTAGATGCAGTGTCAAGGCTTGTTCCGGGGGTGCTTGGCAAGGAAGAGAGTGCGCTGTATGAGTCTTTTTATGACGGGCTTTTGGAATATCCGCAGTATACGAGACCTGAGGTTTTTATGGGTAAGGCTGTGCCTGATGTACTGCTTTCGGGGCATCATAAAAATATTGAAAAATGGAGATACGAGCAGTCTATTCAAAGGACTAAGGAGAGAAGACCTGATCTTTATAAACTGTACATTAAAAATAACGACGAAAAATCAAAAAAATAAACATTATAACTTGTTTTATTAATGTTTATGATGTATAATAAACAAGTTATGAAAAGCAATTTGGAGGATACGATATGAAGAAATTTTATATAATGCTTATTACTTTATGTACAATTTGCTCATTAGCTGCATGCGGAAAAAAGGATGAAGAGAAAAAGGATGAATATGCAGAGATAAAGGCGGATGTTATAGAATTTGTAAATACTGAACTTCCTGCTATAGAGGGTGATAGAAATACAGCAGTTTCAATATATAATTCTTATTTTGCATCAGATGATGTTAATATTGAGCAGTTTTCTTCTGATTTACAGAATACAGCAATACCTACTATGGAAACATATATGAACAACCTGAATAATATCGAGGTCAGCACTGATGAGGTTAAGAATTTGAAAGACTTATATGTACAAAGTGCTCAGAAGCAGCTTGATGCCATGAATATGGTTGCTACCTCAATAAATGAACAGGATCCTGATTATCTTACTCAGGCAGACTCACTTATAGATGAATCAGAATCATTACTATTGCAGTATCAGACGCAACTTAGAACTATTGCACTTGATGCAGGTATAACTATTAACGGTGATTTTAATAGTGCAACAGATTCAGAGGTTACACCTTAATTAAACATCGCTCTCGGGGACGGGGGAAAGGGGCAGCTTTGAAAATCGCCCTCGGGGACGGCGGTT
>JAFVBE010000011.1 GCA_017480195.1 Lachnospiraceae bacterium | reverse complement strand
CCCCCGTCTCCAAGGGCATAAAAAAGACTTGTCATCTGACAAGTCTTTTTTAACAGTAATGTAAGTAAGTATTATGCTCTCTCAACCTTACCGGACTTCAAACACTGAGTACATACATAAATCTTCTTAGGTGTACCGTTTACTAAAGCCTTTACAGACTTGATGTTTGACTTCCACATTCTGTTTGATCTTCTATGAGAATGGCTCACATTGTTACCAAAGTGAACACTCTTTTCACAAATACTACATTTTGCCATCGTTAGCACCTCCTTGACAAACCAAATATTAGCCCACAATTCACAAAATGCCGGTTCACGAAGGCGTAACCGTCGCTTTGATCATTGTTTCATAAGCCACAACGAACATATTTTAACAAAAATCAATATAATATGCAAGCAAAAAATAAAATATTTTCAATTATGAATATCTGTAGGATTATTTTTTGCTGTTTAGCGGATTAATCTGCTGTAAATTCTATAATCCTATTGAGGTGTATTATCCTCAATAAACTGTCTGACTGCTTCCTGATTGTTTAATATATTTACAGGCTCAACATCATTCTTAGTGCTGTACAGATATATGAAGTTATCTCCCAATCTGTCTTCAATATAAAAATTCTCATCTATAGGATAGTAATCAATTACCATGCCGGAGCCTATTGTAGCATAATTATATTGAAAATCCATATACCTTATATATACACTGTCTGATAAACCGTAAGCTTCATCTTCGATAAGCTCGCTTAATTCACTGATTTGTTCGCTTGAAAAAGCTGCCTTTATCTGCTCATCTATAGCCTCCGTATCCTCACCTGAGAGCTTTATAACCTCGTCTAAAGTAATGGTGTAGGAATCAATATATGCTTTTAATTCCTCTAATCCGTCAACCCTGTAGCAATAATCATCAATAATTATACCATCGTCACAGAATGTATACCTTATATTGTCCCGTGGAACAATAGGAGAAAAATTAATTGAAAAGGTATCAGATTCAATGTCATAACTTCCTATCCGTTCCCTGATAATTATATTCCCTAACAGCTCATATATATCATCATATTTCTGTCCCGGTCCGACATAAATATTGTTTATGCCTTCATAATCATAATTATAATAGTCATTTACAAGCATCATATATTCACTTTTATTAATGCTTTTATATTCAGCCAGTTCGCTAATGCTTTTATTCCTGTATTTATTTACATTAGTCAGATATATTGCAGAAAAAATTGCAACTAAAAATATTATGAGAAAAATAATCAAATATATCTGTCTTTTCTTTTTCATAAACTACAACACCTTTCAAAAATACAGTAATCAATTCAGACAGTTCTCATTATATCAAAATAATTTTAAAAGTAAATAAATTTTCGTGCATATTGAAGTGATTAGTGTTAAAATAACTATGTATGTCATTTCATAATTTTAGGCAGCATTACAATTTAGATTTAATTTTAATATGTAAAAAATACAACAGGAGGACTTTTATGTTAGGTATAATAGGTGCAATGGATGAAGAGGTAAGCAAGCTTAAGGAGGAGATGTCTGATGTTGTGATTGCTTCAAGAGCCTCTATGGATTTTTACAAGGGAACTATGGCAGGTAAGGATGTCGTTGTGGTACGCTCCGGTATAGGTAAGGTAAATGCAGGTATCTGTACACAGATTTTAGTTGATGTGTATGGTGTTGATGCAGTAATAAATACCGGTATAGCGGGCAGTCTTAATGCAGATATAGATATAGGAGATATAGTTTTATCAACTGATGCACTTCAGCACGATATGGATGCGACAGGCTTTGGATATGAGCCGGGTGTTATACCTCGTATGGAGACCTCAGTATTTATTGCTGATGAAAACCTAAGAAGCATTGCTAAGGCTTGCTGTGAGAGAGTAAATCCTGATATAAAGGTTTTTGAAGGACGAGTAGTAAGCGGCGACCAGTTTATCTCCGATAAGGCTGTAAAGGATAGAATATGTGATAACTTTGCCGGATACTGCACAGAGATGGAGGGGGCTGCGATAGCACAGGCTGCCTATCTTAACAATATACCATTCCTTATTATAAGAGCCATATCCGATAAGGCGGACGACAGTGCTACAGAGGACTATCCGACCTTTGAGGCTAAGGCCATAGCGCACAGCGTAAAATTAGTAAAAGCAATCGTCGAGAATATATAGGAGGAATTAAAAATGGAGAAAATAGCAAGCTTTACTGTAGACCATCTGAGACTTCTTCCGGGCATATATGTGTCAAGGAAGGACAATGTAAACGGCAATATCGTTACTACCTTTGATATAAGAATTACAAGACCGAATTTTGAACCGGTTATTAATACTGCCGAGATACATACGATAGAGCATCTTGGTGCGACATTTTTGAGAAACCATAAGGATTATAAGGATAAGGTAATTTATTTTGGACCTATGGGCTGCAGGACAGGCTTTTATCTGATACTTGCAGGTGATTATGAGTCAAAGGATATTGTACCGCTTATTAAGGAATTATTTGAATTTATGAGTACATTTGATGACGAGGTGCCGGGAGCTTGTGCGAAGGACTGTGGCAACTACAGGGATATGAATCTGCCTATGGCAAGATATATTTGTAAAAAATATCTCGATGAGGTTATAGATGACATAAGTGACGAGAGACTGATATATCCTAATTAAAGTTTATACGATTAAGAGTAGGATTTATTGTTTAAATTTGACATTTGGTACTTATGTAATATGTATAAATTTTATCCTTGATTAAATTCCATATAATGGGTATAATTACTTAGAATGTTTATATAGGAGGTAATGTCTATGAAGGGTTATATGACGAATGAATTTGGAGACATTGTTATAGAAAATGAAGTAATAGCTCAATATGCAGGACACGCAGCTCTTGAATGCTTTGGTATAGTCGGTATGGCTACCATAAGTATGAAGGACGGCATTGCCAAGCTTCTTAAGGGTGACAGCGTAAGCAAGGGAGTTAATGTTGTAATAGATGAAGAAAATCAGATTACAATAGATTTCCATATAATTGTAGCTTATGGCGTGAGCATATCTACGGTATGTGACAATCTTGTAAGCACGGTTAAATATTCCGTAGAGGATATGACCGGTATGACGGTTAAGAATATCAACATCTTCGTCGAAGGTGTAAGAGTTATAGATTAGTTGGAAGAACAATTTTTAGGAGGAAAATTGAGGTGGCTATAGAGATAATTGATGCAGAATTGCTTCAAAAGGCATTTATTGCAGGAGCTAATAATTTGGATAGAAATAAGGAATATATTAACGAGCTCAATGTATTCCCTGTTCCTGACGGTGACACAGGTTCAAATATGTCACTTACCATTATGTCTGCTGCAAATGAGGTTAGTTCATTAAGTAATCCGTCCATTAAGGATTTGTCCAAGACTATATCCAGTGGTTCGTTAAGAGGTGCCAGAGGTAATTCAGGCGTAATTCTTTCACAGCTTCTTAGAGGCTTTTGTAAGGAAATCAGAGATAAGTCTGAGATAAATGTTCATATTATCGCAGATGGATTTGTAAGAGCTGTAGAGACAGCATACAAGGCAGTTATGAAGCCTAAGGAAGGAACAATACTTACGGTTGCTAAGGGAATGGCTGAGAAGGCTGTTGAGCTTGCAGAGCAGGATATTGATATAGAAGCCTTTACAGAGGCAATTATTGAATGTGGCGATGAGACTCTTCAGAGGACACCTGAGCTTCTGCCTGTACTTAAGGAGGCAGGAGTCGTAGACTCAGGCGGACAGGGACTTATGGAATTCCTTAAGGGAGTTTATAACGGACTTATTGGTAAAGAGATTGTTGATATTGCTAAGCCGGCTAAGACATCAGGTACCGCGTCATCAGGGATTGATACAGAGAATATTGATACATCAGATATTAAATTCGGATATTGTACTGAATTCATAATCAATCTTGAGAAGGAATTCACTATAGATGATGAGGTGAAATTCAAGGAATACCTCTTGTCAATAGGTGATTCGTTGGTATGTGTTGCAGATGATGAGATAGTTAAAATACATGTACACACCAATCATCCCGGTCTTGCATTTGAGAAGGGCTTGGAATACGGCTCGCTCACACGCATGAAGATAGACAATATGCGTGAGGAACATCAGGAGAAGCTTATCAAGGAGCAGGATAAAATCAATGCAAAGAAGCGTGATGAAGAGCTTGCTGAGCTTAAGAAGAATCAGGAGAAGAAGCCGTATGGCTTCGTAGCAGTATCAGTAGGTGAGGGCCTTGATAATATTTTTAAGGAGCTTGGAGTAGACCACATTATATCAGGCGGTCAGACCATGAATCCAAGTACAGATGATGTGCTTTCGGCTATCGAGAAGGTTAATGCCGATACGGTATTTGTACTTCCGAATAACAAGAATATTATACTTGCCGCTAATCAGGCTGCAAGCATTGAGAAGGAAAAGAAGGTTATAGTAATCCCATCTAAGACTATACCACAGGGTATAAGTGCATTAATCGGATTTGAGGGTTCACAAAGTCCTGAGGAGAATACCGAGAGTATGACGGATGGCTTGAGTGCTGTTAAGTCAGGTGAGGTTACCTATGCGGTAAGAGATACCTCTATAGACGGTAAAGAGATTAAGACAGGTGACTTCATGGGAATATCCGATGATGGTATCAAGGCTGTCGGAACCGATATATATGAGGTTATCAAGGAACTTGTAGCGGAGATGTCAGATGATGATTCACAGCTTATAAGTATATATTACGGACAGGATGTTAGTAAAGAAGATGCTGACAAGGTTTCTAAGGTACTTGCTGAGGCTTATCCTGATTATGAAATCGAGGTTAATGCCGGAAACCAGCCGGTATATTACTATATTCTTTCAGTAGAATAAGATACGATTAGATAAGGCTATTGCTTTGCGTGGAAAATGTAGAGTAGTAGCCTTTTTTATTCATAGCTGCAAATGATGGACTGTCGTAAATAACGGCAGTTCCTTGTGATTATTAACGCTTGGAAGTAAAAATAAAATGAATGAAGATATTAATTTTTGGACATATAGTGATGATATACCTGACGGTGTGGGCTTTAATCAATTCAGCGTGACACATATATTGTGGCTTGTTATAATTATTGCAACGGCTTTTATTATGGCTGTCATTTATAAAAAATCAGATAATAAAATACACGCCATCATTTTAAAAATGTTGGGAAGTATATTACTTTTTCTTATAGTAATAAGAATTATAATACTAAGCCTTGAAGGAAATATGTCTAAGTATGAGCTGCCACTTCATTTGTGCAGCATAGCAGGTATGGTATGCTTTATACATTCCTTTTTTAAGAATGATTTTTGGGGACAGGTATTATACAGCCTATGTCTGCCGGGGACGATACTTGCGCTTGTATTTCCTAACTGGGCATATTATCCGGCGTTTAATTTTATTACATTTCATGGATTTTTGTTCCACGGGGGTATAGTTATATATATAGTCTGTGGACTTGTCGGCGGTGACATAAGACCATCTATATATAATATGTGGAAGGCGGTAGTTTTTTTGATTGTCGTTGTACCGCCTGTATATACAGTTGACAAGCTTTTAAGAGTGAATTATATGTTCTTGAAATATCCTTCAAAGGAGTCGCCGCTCGAATTGCTTGAGAGAAATATGGGGGCATCAGGGTATCTTGTAGGATATGCATTACTTACAATATTAGTGATTATATTAATTAATGTTTTATACGGAGTAATAAATGGATTTAAGAGACGAACTGACAAATATCAAAGGAATAGGTGATAAGACGGCTTCTCTTTTTGCAAAGCTTGGTATAAGAAATGTAGGAGAGCTGATTAATACATTTCCAAGAGATTATATATTCTATGGCGAGCCGGTGGATATAGGTAAGACAAGAGTTGGCAGCAGAAATGTGGTTGAGGCGATAGTTTATTCCTATGTGGAAGTAAAGCGCATAAGAAGTCTTACCTTGGTAACCATGATTGTTAAAGATTCGAGCGGCAGTATGAGGGTGACATGGTTTAATCAGCCGTATCTCAGAAATGCCTTTCACAAGGGCGACACCTATGTATTCGTTGGCGAGATAAAGATTAAGAATAATATGCGTGTGATGGAACAGCCTGAATACTATAAGCCTGTCGTATACGAAAATATGCGTCAGGAACTCCAGCCGGTATATCCACTTACCAAAGGCTTATCGAACAAGACCTTTCAGAAGGCGGTCAAGGCATCAAGAAGTGCATATCTTGAGATGAGAGATTATATACCGGATGCCGTAAAGAACGAATATAATCTGATGGATATTACGGAAAGCTATGGGAATATACACTTTCCGATGAATGAGGAGCTTTTGAAAAATGCAATAAGAAGAATGGCATTCGATGAGTTCTATAAATTTTTATATGATCTTGCGAAGCTTAAGGAGGAAAATGTAATCCTTACTAATAGTCATAAGATTGTTCAGGGTAAGATTGTATCTGATTTTATATCAACCCTTCCATATAAGCTTACCAAAGGACAGGCTCAGGCGATAGACGATATCTTGGAAGATATGGGTGGCAGCGGAGTAATGAACAGACTTATACAGGGAGATGTAGGCTCCGGTAAGACAGTTGTGGCTGCAGCCGCACTTCTTGCTTGCGCTAAAGAAGGTTATCAGTGTGCGTTTATGGTGCCGACAGAGGTGCTTGCGAAACAGCATTATGAGTCTTTGACAGAGTTATTTGCAGATACCGGACTTAATATAGGCTGTCTGGTCGGCTCGACTCCTATGAAAGAAAAAAGAGATATATATGAGAGGATAAAATCTGACGAGATAGATATAATCATCGGTACACATGCACTTATAGCGGATAAGGTTGAGTTCTATAATCTTGGACTGGTTATAACAGATGAGCAGCACAGGTTTGGAGTTTCTCAGCGTGAACTACTGTCACAGAAGGGAGATTCCCCGCACATACTTGTAATGAGTGCTACTCCAATACCGAGGACACTCGCGATTATTATGTATTCAGACCTTGACATATCGGTTATCAAGGAACTGCCGAAGGGCAGAAAGCCGATAAAGAACTGTGTCGTCGGTACGAATTACAGGAATACAGCATATAAATTCATCGCAGGTCAGGTAGCAGAGCAAAGTCAGGTCTATGTTATCTGTCCTATGGTTAATACAAGTGATTCACTTGATGTATCAAATGTAATAGAGTATACTGATACATTGAAGACAGCACTTCCTGCGAATGTCAGGGTTGAGACTTTATATGGGCAGATGAAGGCGAATGAAAAGAACGACATAATGCAAAAGTTTATGAATAAAGAAATTGATGTACTTGTATCTACGACAGTAATAGAAGTTGGTATAAATAATCCTAATGCCACTGTTATGATGGTCGAAAATTCTGAACGCTTTGGACTTGCCCAGCTACATCAGCTAAGAGGTCGTGTCGGTCGAGGAGAAAAACAGTCATACTGTATTTTCATAAACGGAAAGGAAGATGATGAAGAAGTAACCGAGAGGCTTAAGGTATTAGAGGAGTCTAATGACGGCTTCTTCATTGCAGGAGAGGATTTAAGATTAAGAGGTCCGGGAGATTTCTTCGGTATACGCCAGAGCGGAGATGTACAGTTTAATATAGCGGATATCTATAATCATGCAGATATGCTAAGACTTGCTCAGGAGGTATTAAGGCGTTATAAGGATAAGGTAATACCTGATTCCTCTCGGGAGATAAAGCAGATTAATCTTTGATATAATAGCGGTGTTTACTAATTACAAGGATTTATGATATAATATTCTAATATGTTGACTTATTTCACAATGTGTGCCAAATATTTTGTATCGACTATATGAATTGAAGATTTTGGAGTACCATATGGATAATACTTTTTTTAATGAAAATATATCAGACAGATTAGAATTTTACAGAGTTCAGGGCTTCGACCATATGCAGCTTGACGAGATTGAAAAAGGTCTTACAAGCGGTGTAAATGTCGAGGTTTATGCTGATAAGAAATATATGTTTCTCCAGATGGCAGAAATTAGAAAGGGACTTGAGCAGGGATTAGATGTAGTCCCGTATTTGGATGATGGATATGACTGGTTTCAGATGCGCGAGATAAGGCGAGGCATACATGATAATGTGGATGTATCCATATATCTTGATAAGCATTTGGATTATCTTATCATGAGGGAAATCCGAAAAGGACTTTTGGATGGAATTGATTTGAGACCATATTACGAAAAAGGTTATTACAAATCCATCCTAAGAGAGATACGACATGCATTTCTTGACAATGTAAATATTGATGAATATGTCGAGGCAGGATATTCGAGCGAGCAGCTTGAACAGATAAGACTCGGACTTGATTCGGGTGTTGATATAAGTAAATACTTAAATGAAATCCTATCAGGAAGTCAGATGTATGAGATAAGATCCGGCCTTGAGGAAGGCTTGGATATAAGCCTGTATAATGATACCAAATACAACTGGCTGCAGATGCGTGAGATAAGACTTGGAATAAAGGCAGGTGTAGATGTAAGTATTTATCTTGATGAGCTTTTCTCACACAAGCAGATGCGAGAGATGAGGCTGGGACTTGAGGATGGTCTGGATGTATCAGATTATGCTTCCGCTATGTGGAGTGCAACTGATATGATGAATCGAAGGCTGATGCTTAAAGAACATGGCGTGGTCGGCTCAGATTTGCTTAATGATTCTGTTGAAATTCTTTCTTTTGATGAAAATGAGGTCAAGAAGGATATTAATGCCGGCAAGAAATTTGAGGAAGAAAGGGCAGATGAAGAACGAGATTTATCTTATTTGAATATCAGCGTTGAGATAGATGATGAAGGAATGTCTGCATATCTTATCGGTTTCATGGATGGAGAGATGGCTGTACTTAAAGAAAATGAAATAATGAATACCCTTAAGCAGAATGGTATAAGACAGGGTATCAAAAAAGATGTTATTGACAGCCTTGTAAAAGGAATCAAATCAGACGGAAGCCGGATTCTTATAGCCTCAGCGAAGGAGCCTATAGACGGAGAGGATGGATATTTTGAATATTTCTTCAATGCAAATATAGATTATAAGCCTAAAGTTAATGAAGATGGCTCTGTAGATTATGATGATGTCAAGCTCTTTGAACAAGTCGAAGAGGGCGATACAATAGCTATATACCATCCTGCTACAAACGGTATATACGGTTATGATGTCAGGGGAAAACTTATACATCCTAAGAAGGGTGTAAATCTGTCAAGACTTAGGGGTAAGGGCTTCACTATCTTAGATGATGGTGTTACCTATGTGGCTGATTTTACAGGTTGTATAGAGCAGAAAAATGATTATATTGAAATTAGTAATTTGTATAAGGTTAAAGGCGATTTGACCGCCGGACACGGCAATATAAAGTTCGACGGAGATGTGTATATACTTGGTGATGTTGGTTCAAGGGTATCTATTGAAGCAACAGGAAGTGTAACTATAAATGGAAATGTGGATGCGGCATTTATCAAGGCAGGAAAGGATGTACTTATTAAGTCGGGAGTTTCTGCCAGAGGTATTGGCTCGATAGAAGCCGGTAATGATGTACACGGAAAGTATTTTGAAAATGTTAGAATATATGCTGAGAATAACATAGAAAGTAATTATCTGTATAATTGTAATGCTATTGCAATGAACAAGGTAATAATATCAGGACGAAAGGGCTCAATAGTTGGAGGAGTTACTTCTGCGATATATGGGATAGAAGCGTCCTCTATAGGCAATCAGTCAGAGATAAAGACTAATTTTGAAATAGGTGCAAACAGCTATTTTGAGAATAAATTAAGGAACTGGCATATGAAATCTGAAGAGGTAAATCATAAGATTATAATATTTAGAGAAGAGTTAAAGAAGCTTCAGATGCAGAGAAAACTGGATATATTTAAGCAAAGCCCGGTATATCAGAATGTCCAGACAGCCATCTTACAACTGCTTAAGGAGATGGAGGAAATAAAGGCGGAAAGAGATGCATTCACCAATGAGCTGGCAGAAAAATCAGCGATGATTTCACTTACAGTGTCACATACGGCATATGCCGGCTGCCTGATTGTTATTAACAGGGCGAGGCTTTTATTAGACCACGAGATGAAGGATGTAACCTTCAAAGAAGTTAATGAAAAAATTGTTCCAATTATGTATCACTGATGGAGGAAAAACAGTGGGAGAAAATAAGAAGAAAATACTTATATCTACGGGAAGCTTCAAGCTTATGGCGGATATATCGCGTATGTTAAATGCCGATTATGATATGGTCAAGGCTATAGATGGTGCGCAAACCATAAGAGCGCTGTCAGATAAGACCAATAGAATTGACTGTCTTATTATAGACCTTGCTCTGCCTAATACGAATATATTTCAGATAATGAATCTTATGCATAAAAATACGAGCATGAAATATATACCTGTTATAGTCTTGGCGGAGAAGCTGGAGAATGAGGATATAGAGAACTGCTTTGACAGTATGGCGGCAGATATATTGATGACACCTGTTAATCCGAACAAGCTTTTATTCTCGATTAAAAGATGTCTAAAGGAGAAGCAGGAGACAAAGATTCTTGAGGCGAAGGTGAATATCATCAAAAGTCAGGCAAATGAAGAAGACACACCTAAGCCGTCAGAGGAGAATGTAAGAGATAGTAAGTCACAAGAAAGCTCAGATGAACACAAAGAGATAAAATATGACGACCTCTCTGAGACTGATAAAAAGCGTCTTCATGAGGAGGATATCTCTGATTTACAGCATGCCTACATATATATGATTGGAACTGTGGCGGAATTTAGAGGTTTAAGTAAGAATCATATTAAGAGAGTAAGAGAGATAACTGCAATAATATGTGATTCGCTTATATCATACTTTCCTGAGTCACATCTTACCAAGGAGATAGCTGTTAATATAGCTGATGCATCCTGTCTGCATGATATAGGTAAAATTCTTATTCCGGATGAGATAATGATGAAACCTACGAAGCTTACTGATTCGGAATTCGATATGGTTAAATCGCATACCACCAAAGGCTGTGAGATACTTGAGGCACTTAGGGAGTTCCAGACTGATGAGATGTATCACTATAGCTATGAGATATGTAGATATCATCACGAGAGATACGATGGCAAGGGATATCCGGAGAAGTTAATTGGAGAGAGTATTCCGCTTTCGGCACAGATAGTTTCAATAGTTGATGCCTTTGATGCACTTATGACGAATACGGCTTACAGAAAGGCTATTGATTTTGATACAGCGTATTCCATGATACTCGATGGAGAATGCGGCGTGTTCTCACCGCGTATAACACAATGCTTTAAGATGAATAAGGATAAGATTGCAGAGATATCAAGACTGTATGCTGACCCTTATGCTTAAGTTTTAATTGGAGGTTTTCTATGTCTGTTCAGATGGTGCTTGGTCCCTCAGGTTCAGGAAAATCTTATAATATATATAAAAGAATAATAGAAGACGGTATAAAGAACGAGGATACAAATTATATTCTTCTTGTCCCTGAGCAGTATTCGATGGCTTTGCAGAAAAAGCTTGTTATGCTGCATCCAAACAAAGCAACAATGAATATAGATGTGATAGGCTTTAACCGTCTTTGTTTTCGTGTGTTTGATGAACAGGGTGTAAAGCCTGCCAAGGTGCTTGAGGACTTCGGTAAAAGCATGATGATAAGGAAGGCAGCAGGCGATAAAAGGGACGAGCTTAATCTATATGCAGGAAACCTTGATAAATCCGGATTTATAGATGAGATAAAGTCTCTTATATCGGAGATGTATCAGTATAATATATCAAGTGAGCATATAAATGAGGTGCTTTGCAGTTTAGAGGATGATGAGGATAATAAGCTTCTTTATATGAAGCTTAAGGATGTACAGATAATCAGAGAATGCTTTGAGGAAAAGCTTAAGAAAGAGTATATAGTTGCGGAGCAGCTTATAGAGCTGCTTGCGGATAAAATCAGCACTTCGGACTACATAAAAAACAGTGTAATAGTATTAGATGGATTTACCGGTTTTACACCTAATCAGCTTAAGCTCATTAGGGAACTTATGATATATGCGAAGAAGATATATGGTGTATTTACGATTGATAAGAAGTATTATAAAAGAAGGAATATAAAGGAGCATGAGCTTTTTTATCTCTCTCATAAGACGGTATCCTCATTAAAGGAAATCGCAATCAGACATTCGATAGATATTGATGATGATATATTTATCGAGGGTAAGGAAAAAAACAGATGGACGGAGAAAAGTCATGCAATTTCATTCCTGGAAAAAAATATATTCAGATTTCCTTATGACATATTTGATGAGCTTCAGGATGATATATCAGTAAATGTATATGATACGCCTCTTAAGGAACTTGAAGGTGTGGCTTATAAAATCCGGGGGCTTATAAAAGATAATGGATATAGATATAAGGATATTGCGATAATAACCGGAAATCTTAATGATGTGGCAAATCATGTTGAGAGAATTTTCGATAGATACGATATACCGTATTTCTTAGATACAACCATACCTGTCAGGGATAATCCTTACATTAATTCACTGGAGTATGTCCTAAGGATAGTGAAGGAAAACTTCTCCTATGATAGTGTATTTGCCTTTTTAAAATCCGGTGTCTTAGATGAACTTGAAGCTGATGATATAGAGCTTCTGGAGAATTATGTGCTTGGAAGAGGACTGCGCAGTAAGTTATATTGGAGCAGAAAATGGGATGATGATGTGGAGGATATAAGAGAATATGTTATGAGTATTCTGCTTCCCATCCATGATGTATTATCAAAAAAACATAACAGGATTAGTGATTATACAAGGACTCTTAAAGGATTTACTGACACCCTTAAGTTCAAGGACAAATTGTTGGATAACGAAGCATTATATGACAGAATGATTTCAATATTTGATAAGCTTGATGAGATACTTGGCGAGGAAGAGGTAAGTATTGATGATTTCACAGAGCTTTTGAAGCTTGGACTGTCAGAGCTTACCTTAGGTGTTATACCATCTACACTTGATATGGTTATGGTAGGTGATATAACGAGAACCAGATTAGAGGATATAAAGTGCCTTTTTATAGTGGGAGTAAATGATGGGATAATTCCGAAGAAGGACAATGCGGCTGCAATTATAAGTGACAGTGACAAGGAAAGGTTAGAACGATTTGGACTTGAACTTGCACCTACAGGCAGATTCAATGCATTTGTTGAGCAGTTCTATCTATACATAAATATGACTAAGCCGTCGGAGAAGCTTTACCTGTCATATACAAAGATGAGTAGCGGTAATGAGTCTTTACGACCGTCATATCTTATATCCAGAATAAAGAGCATTTTCACAGGTATGTCAGAGGGATATGATGAGGACTTCAAGGTTAGTACGAGGAAGTCTTCACTTGATACTTTGATTACCGGCATGCGTCAGATAATGGACGGCAATTATGAAAATCTGGATAAGACGCTTAAGCTCTATCATATCTATCACGATTTGGAGGATGAGAACTTACAGGTTATAGAAAGGGCGATGGTGTATAATAATGTTCCGAAGAAGCTTTCCGAGGAAGTCTCGGAGCTTATTAAGTTAAAGCTTGTCTCGCAGTCTATATCAAGACTTGAAAAATTTGCAGGCTGTGCTTATTCGTATTTTCTGCAATATACGCTTGAACTTTCCGAGAGGAAGATACGCGAGATAGATAGTAGGAATATAGGTATAATTATACATAGCGCGATGGAGCATATGTACAGACATGTACATGATAATATGAATAATGACTGGTCTTCTGTGACTGACGATATGCGTGATGAGATGATTGACAGGTATGTAGGAGAGGCATTCATTAATGAATACGATGCTTCTGTCCTTGATGAGGAGGGAAGGTATGTATATTTATTGGATACATTAAAGAGGATAGGCAGAAGAACCGCGAAGGTATTATCTAAGATAAATGATGAGGATGCACTTAAACCGGAATATTTTGAGTATCATTTCTCCAAGGAGATAAGAGAAGATAAATTCACTATGACACTTAAGGGAGTTGTTGACAGGGGAGATGTATACTATTCTCCATCCGAACAAAGCTTACGCCTTAGAATCATAGACTACAAAACAGGCAATCACGAATTTAAGATAAGTCAGTTATATGAGGGCTTACAGCTCCAGCTTTCAATCTATATGAATATCATGCTTGAGCTGGTTGAAAACCATTATAATAAGGATAAAAGCAATGCGGAGAAATTAAAGATTACTCCTGAGGGTATGTATTATTATCAGATGACAGACCCTTATGTTAAGGCATTTGATGATATAAGTGCGGAAAAAGAGCGTGAAAATAAGCTTAAATTAAAGGGACTTATCAATGATGACGACGAGAAATTTGCAACGATAAATGCTTTTTCCATGTATAAGGCGAAGGAACTTGCACAGCATATAGTTGATGGTGAGATAGATAAAAATCCTATGGTGATAGATAGACATAGTACCTGCGAATATTGCGTTTATAAGGAAGTATGCAGGTTTGATACAAAATACGGCGGTAACAGGGAAAGATTTATGAAATATACGGAGACAGATAAGAATCTGCTATATGGAAAGATTAAGGAAATGGTAGGAGATAAGATACATGGCGTGGACTGATTCACAACAGCAGGCGATAGACAGGAGACAATCGAATATTTTGGTATCGGCTGCGGCAGGTTCAGGTAAGACTGCTGTATTGGTTGAGCGCATAATAAATAAGATTACGGATGATAATTCACCTAAGGATATTGATGAATTTTTAGTAGTTACATTTACAAAGGCTGCCGCTGCACAGATGAAGGAAAAAATCGCGGCAAGATTAGAAAGGCTTATTGCGGATAACCCTGATAATGACCATCTTATCAGACAGCTTGTGCTTATTAACCGTTCTAATATACAGACCATAGACAGTTTCTGTCTCTCATTGGTTAAGGAGAATTTCGGATTGCTTGGTATAGATGCGGCTTTTGGTATAGGTGACGCCGGTATTATGGCTCTTATGCAAAATGATATCTTAGAAGATATGTTTGCTGAGCTTTATAATGATAAGAATGCTGATTTTTTTGATCTTCTTGATATATTTGACAATGTAAAAAATGATGATATTTTAAAAGAAAATATACTTAAGATTTACAAGGTGGCATCAAGCTATCCAAGACCTTACGATTGGTTTGAAAATGCTAAAAATGCACTTGATATACATGACAGGGAGTCCTTATATAAGACGGGGTGGTTTAAGGCGTTTTTTGAACTTGTTCGAGCGTATGTATATAATGCTTTGGAGAGTGCAAAAGCCGGACTTGATATATGTGATATGGAGGGTGGACCCGACAAAAACCATGCAGTAGCAGAGTCTGATATTGAAGTGTTGTCTCACATATATGAGGCGAGTGATTATGATATGTTGTCAGAGGCGCTTAAGTTTACATGGATGAAGCTTAAAACCTGCAAGGGTGATGCATATGATGAAGAACTTGTAGAGCAATTTAAAAAGAACAGGAATGCATACAAGGATATTATAAAAAAAATAAAACCTGCAGAGAATTCTTCTGATGAAATAATAGAAGAAATAGGAAATATGTCAGAATATCTTATACCACTACTTAATCTTGTTGTAGAATTTTCCCAAAGATATGATGCGGAGAAGGATAAGAGGAAGCTATATGATTTCTCTGATATTGAGCATATGGCATATAGGCTTGTATGCGCAGGGTATGATGAGACGGGAAAGCCTATTCCGACCTTACTTGGTGAGAAAATATCTGAGAAGTATGATGAGATTTTTATAGATGAATATCAGGATAGTAACTTCTTACAGGAGGATATATTGTATTCTGTATCAGGTATAAAAAACGGCAGATATAATATGTTCATGGTAGGTGATGTGAAGCAAAGCATATACAGATTCCGCATGGCAAGACCTGACCTTTTTATATCTAAGTATAACTCCTTTAAAGATGAAGGAAATGAGATAAAGATTGAGCTTAAGAATAATTTTCGTTCGAGAGACAATGTGCTTAATACGATTAACTTTTTCTTCTATCAACTTATGGGAGAGGATTTAGGTGGTATCACATATGATGAGAATGTAGCTCTTGTGCCTACGAAGGAATTCCCACCATGCAATGAGGAAATATCCGATAATGTTGATAAGAAGACTGAAATACTATTCATAGAAAGTTTTGATACCGAAGATAAAAAATCCAATATTGAGCTTGAAGCCTATGTAATTGCAAATAGGATAAAGGAGCTTCTTGACGAGGCTTCTCCTCAGTATGTATATGACGAGGATAAGGGCATATACCGCAGGGCTTCGTACAAGGATATAGTTATCCTGTCAAGAAATATGAAGGGGTTTGGAGAAATTGTATATAATGTACTTTCTCTGGCTGGTATTCCGGCTTATTTGGAGGATACAAGCGGATATTTCGATGCTGTTGAGATAAGGACTATAATGTCTCTTTTGTCCGTCGTGGATAATATAAGACAGGATATTCCACTTGGTGCTGTGCTCTTATCTCCTCTCGCCGATATAGATGAGAATGAGCTTGCCATAATAGCTGACTATGCTTCAAAGAAACTTAAAGATAAACATAATTTATATGAGAAATGCGTCTGCTATATGGAGGATGTGGAGGACTATATATCCGATAAGCTTAAACATATATTTGATATAATATATACCTTGAAGGAGGACAATAAGGTTATGTCCATAGCGTCACTTATATGGAAAGCTCTGGATATTACGAACTACTATAACTATGCGATGGCTATGCCCATGGGACATAGAAGAAAAGCCAATATAAATATGCTTATCGAGAAGGCTCACAGCTTCGAGGACGGAACCTATAAGGGACTATTTAATTTTTTAAGATATGTGGATAGACTTAAGATAAATGAGGTTGATTTCGGAGAAGCCAATATTCTTTCTGATGATGAGGATGTGGTACGCATAATATCAATCCACAAGAGCAAGGGCTTGGAGTATCCTATAGTGTTTGCAAGTGGCTTCGGTAAGAATATGAATAATAATGAAATGCGCGATCAGCTTATAGTGCACAGTGATTATTATCTTACTTCGTATTATGTAAACCGGGAAAATCGCTATAAGAGGAGCTCATTTATGCGTGAGGCGTTCAAGCTTCTTATTAAGAAGGAAAATGTAGCAGAGGAATTAAGAGTATTATATGTGGCACTTACAAGGGCGAAGGAGAAGCTTATTATAACCGGTTGTGACAGGAATTTAAGTGAGCTGGTAAGCAGTCGAAAGGTTGATGCTCGTTCTGCGGATGACAGATTATTATCATTTGAAAAAAGATTTGATGCGGGTAGTTATCTAAGATGGATAGTATATGCCATGGCGCGTTATGAAAGTCTCGGAGAAGACTGTGATATAAGAGAATTTATATTTGATGAGGAGGATGTAAATGCTTATATGAATGTAAGCACAGTTAAGAAGGCGTATTCAATATATGACTTCTATGATAAAGCACTTTCCTCCGAGAAGGATATATTATATAATTCCTTTAAGGCAAGCTTCGAGGCAGTTTATCTGTATGAGAGTTATGTTAATATAAGGAGTAAGATGTCTATATCTGACATAAAGAAGATGAAGGCTTATGACGGCGAAAGCTATGATGTGAGTGAGAGATTTATGCTGGCAGATATAGATGAAGCAGAGGGAAAAAAAGATTCAGAAGATATGGAAGCTATATATGGCTCAGGCACTGTGAACAATGGTAGCATAGAAAGCATCGACCGTGAAAAGAATAAGATAACCGGTGCAAGACGCGGAACCATAATACATAAGTTTATGGAGCTTCTTGATTTTAAATCAGTTAAGGATATAATAGACAGCGATCATGCTGATAAGGAGCTTCTAAAATTTATAAGAAATGCTCTTGAAGCTATGACGGCTCAGGATATATTTGATGAAGAGGAATCTTCGGTTATAAATCCCTATAAGATAAGAGCTATGCTTCTGTCGGACTTAGGGCTTCGTATGATAGAGGCGGATGTAAGAGGAAGGCTTAGGAAAGAGCAGCAGTTTTCTGCAGGCATACCTGTAGACAGGTTGTTCGAGGATAATCTGTTTGAGACTTCGAATAAGCCTTTAGACAAATTTTTTGATAGTGAGATGCAGACTGAAATTACATTAGATAAAGCGTGTCAGACCGATAGGGAATATTCGTATGATGATATGGTTATAGTTCAGGGAATTATTGATGCATTTTTTATTGAGGATAACAGAGTTATTCTTATGGATTATAAGACTGATTTTGCAGATGAGGATGAGTTGATAAGAAGGTATAAGGCACAGCTTGATTATTATTCATATGTGCTGGAACAAATTACCGGTTTAAAGGTTGCGGAAAAGATTATATACTCATTTTATCTTGAAAAAGATATAAACATAGATTAAAATAATCAAAATTTATATAAGAAATATATAATGCTGAATTAGAAAGAAAAGAGGAAGAAAAATGGCAAGAACGGATTTGGAAAAGGAAGGCATAACTTTGCTTGGCAATCAGAAGGTGGAATATCCGTCTGATTATTCGGCAGATATTTTAGAAACCTTTGTAAATAAGCATCAGGATAATGACTATTTTGTTAAATTTAACTGTCCTGAGTTCACAAGCTTATGTCCGATTACGGGACAGCCGGACTTTGCAACCATATACATATCCTATATACCTGATAAGCTTATGGTGGAGAGCAAGTCTTTGAAGCTTTACTTATTCAGCTTCAGAAATCACGGAGATTTTCATGAGGATTGTGTGAATATTATTATGAAGGATTTGATTAAGCTGATGGAACCGAAGTATATCGAGGTATGGGGTAAGTTCACGCCGAGGGGTGGAATCTCCATAGACCCTTACTGCAATTACGGAAAAGAAGGAACGAAGTGGGAGCAGGTTGCATACGATAGATTAGTCAATCACGATATGTATCCTGAGAAAGTTGATAACAGATAATTATGAATTATGAAGAGGCAGTAAATTATATAAATGATATTCCGTTTTTTGCGAAATCCGATACAAGACAAAAATCAGGAAATGAGAATTTAAACTTTCTAATGGAGGAGTTAGGCGCTCCGCATAAGAAGATAAAGAGCATACATATTGCAGGTACAAATGGCAAGGGTTCGACTGCGAATTTTATCAAATGCATATTGGAGGAGAAGGGATATAAGGTTGGAATTTTTACATCTCCTCATCTTGTGGATATCAGGGAGCGTATTATTGTAGCAGACAATATGATTTCTGAGGAGGATTTCCTACATTGTTTTCTGACTGTAAAAAAAGCAGAAGAAAAAATAATAGGAAGAGGAAAGACTCATATCTCCTTTTTTGAATTTATGTTTGCTATGGCAACAGTTTATTTTGAAAAGAAAAGCCCTGATTATGTCATATATGAGACGGGCTTAGGCGGAAGGCTTGATGCGACCAATCTTCTGTCGCCGGTTATAACCGTCATAACCTCCATAGGACTTGACCATACTAAGTATCTTGGAGATACTGTTACGGATATTGCAGGAGAAAAAGCAGGTATAATAAAGTCGGATACCCCTGTCGTATATAATACGGGAAGTGATGAAGCTGACCTTGTGATATCGAAAGTTGCCAAAAGTTACAATGCCGAAGCTATTAATGTCGCAAAAACAGATTATATAATAAATGATTTAAGCTATAAAAGCATTGATTTTTCATTGTCAAATAGTTATTATAATTATGAACATATCCTTATTAATACAAATGCCCTGTATCAGCTTGATAATGCAGCTACGGCGATAGTAACATGCAACAGGCTTTTTGGACTGACAGGCGGCTGCTATATCAGTCAGGAGGAATGTAACAAAGCCCTTGGGCATTTTTTCTGGGCGGGCAGGATGGAATTCATATATCCGAATGTATGCATAGACGGAGCTCATAACGAGGCTGCGGTGAAGCGTCTTATAGAGAGCGTGAATAAGAGTTTTGAAAGTAAGAAGAAATATATCTTATTCGCTGTCGCAGAGGATAAGGATTATAAGCCGATGATAAAACTTTTATGTGACGGACTTAAACCTGATGGAATTTATGTGACTAAGATTAATTCCAAAAGGGCAGTATCAGCGGAATATATTGCGGAGCTTTTCGCTTCGCATATTAATAACAACTGTAGGATTAAATATAATGATGATATAGGATACATATTTGGTGAGGCCTGCAAGGAAGTGCTTGGATATGAAGACAGAATTCTCGTATGCGCAGGTTCACTTTATCTGGCTGGTGAGATAAAGCAGATGATAATGGAGGCACAAGGATGATAAATTTTGAAGAGGAACTCAAGAGATTTCAGCCGATACCTGAGGTAAGTCAGGCGGAGGATGCGATATATAATAATGATTTAAAGGATATAAGTGATATAGTGTTTCAGGTTACAGAAGAAATGAAGGCGGCAAGTGAGGATGTAGCTAATCGTATGGTTGGCAGAAGGAGATAAGAATGGCTGGTATAAGACCTGTACTGTGTCCAAGCTGTGGGGCACAGGTTAGAAAAAACGGATATTGTTCAGCCTGTCATATGCCGCTTACCGTACTAAAAAAGGCGTTTAATACCTCTGATTATTACTACAACATAGGCTATGACAGAGCGGTTGCGAGGGATTTATCGGGAGCTATAGAATCTCTTAATATGTCGCTTCGCTATAACAAGAAGAATATTATGACGAGGAATCTGCTTGGCCTTGTATATTATGAGATGGGCGAGATTGTAAATGCGCTTAGCCAGTGGGTAATGAGTGTCAATTACAAGCAGTCAGGTAATCTTGCATCCAAGTACCTTAAGGAATTAAGGCAGGATCCGACTCTCTTAGAAAATGTTGACCAGATTGCCAAGAAATACAATCAGGCACTTATATATGCCAATACAAACAATTATGACCTGGCTATCATACAGCTTAAGAGTGTATTATCTGCAAATCCGCATTTTGTAAAAGGCTATCTTCTGCTTGCGTTGTTATACATAAATGCAGATAACTACGAGAGGGCAAGGACAACCCTTAGGAGAGTCCTCAAGATAGATAAGGCTAATACACTTGCGATACATTATCTGCATGAGATGGGCGATACCGACGAGAATATTATAGAGATGAGCAAGGAGTCGGTTGAAAATGATGGGCTTTTGGATGAGGATGAGGCTGCTATAACATTAAGCACTGAAACCGGCAGTAGTGGCGGCTCCATAAGAATGTTCTTTAACGATATTATAGAGCGATACAAGGCTAAGGCTGTTTCAAGGGGCGAATACGGTGAGATAAGTTTTGCCAAATACTCAGGTATCTATGTCATACTTGGAATAATACTTGGAATCTGCTTACTCTTCTTCGTTGTCGTACCGGCACAGAAGCGTAAGATAATAAAGGAAAAGGATGACCTGATTAAATCCTACAGTGAAGAATTAGCAGACAGAAATCAGACGATAAATACATTAAGCAATGAAATCGCAGAACTAAACTTAGAGATAGATGAGCTTAAAAACCCACAGAACGCAGGCGAAAATCCTCTGCCCGATTACTCAGATATCCAAAGCGGCATGTCTGACGAAGATCTGCAAAACATGATAAACAACGAATAAACAGAAATTATATTTCATTTTATGTACGAAAGAAAGTGGTAAATTAAAATTACTACTTTCTTTTTATTTTATCATAAAGCTTATATATGTTAGGGTGGGCTCAGGCGACAGGACAGATAAAGAAACAATTCGCACAATTTGCGTGAAATCAGAAGCGAGAATTCGCGTAGGCTCGCTCAGAAACAGACTGTCTGAGCGAAGCGAGTTGTCTGTTTCGTGCAGAGCGTAAAGAATTCGAGCTTACTGATTTAGCAAATTGCTTGCGAGTTTCTTATCTGCCATGTCGCCTGAGCCCGCCAAAATCAAGTTGTAAGAAGAAATAACAGGAGGTAAGAAAATGGAAAAATATGAATATAAGGATGGCGTGATGATATATTATCTGCCACACGAGCTGGATCATTATGCTGCGGACAAGATTAAGAAGAGAAGCGAAAAAATATTTGAGGAAAACAAGGTGAAATATCTGATATTTGACTTTGCCAATACCAGCTTCATGGACAGTTCAGGAATCGGACTAATTACAGGAAGATATAGGAAGGTACAGGATAAGGGCGGAAGAGTGTATCTGTTAAATGTAAACGACAATATAGATAAGATATTGGAAATGTCCGGTATATACAGAATTATAAAAAAAGCTGACACGAAGGAGGATATTATAAACGAGATGGTAGCAGGAGGTTATTATGAATAATACAAACGAAATGATTGTCGAGTTTAACAGCATTGCTCAGAATGAAGGCTTCGCAAGAATGGTTGTGGCTGCATTTATAATAGGCACCAATCCTACGCTTGAAGAAGTCTCGGATGTAAAGACCGCAGTCTCGGAGGCGGTCACAAATTCGATTATACACGGTTACGAAAATGGTGATGGAAAGATAAAGATAAAAGCCAATGTGAATGAAAGGAATATCTACATAGAGATAATTGATGAGGGCAAAGGCATAGAGGATGTAAAGAAAGCGATGGAGCCAATGTATACAACGAGACCGGATGAGGACAGGTCGGGCATGGGTTTTTCCTTCATGGAGGCATTTATGGATAAGATAGAGGTAAGCTCGACAGTGGGAAGTGGAACGATAGTAAAAATGTGGAAGGAGATTGGGGCTAACAGCCATCAGTTTGAATAAATGAATGAATTGGAGCTATTTCGACTGGCAAGAAAAGGTGATAAAGCTGCAAAGGAGAAAATAGTTTCAGACAATTCCGGTCTTGTATGGAGTATAGCCAGGAGGTTTTTTGGACGCGGCTATGACCTTGAGGATATATATCAGATAGGCTGTATAGGTTTGCTTAAGGCTATAGACAGATTCGAGGAGAGCTACGAGGTAAAATTCTCAACCTATGCCGTACCGCTTATCGCCGGAGAGATAAAAAGATTTCTAAGAGACAACGGAATGATAAAGGTATCAAGAATATTAAAACAAAATGGCTACAGGATAAGCCTTGCAAGAGATGAGCTTAATCTTAAGCTTGGTCGTGACCCTGATATCAATGAACTGTCGGAGGCGACAGGACTTAGCTGTGAGGATATTCTTGCAGCAACGGAAGCAAATAAGGATGTGGAATCCATATACCAGACCATATATGAGCATGACGGTAATGAAATGTGTCTGGTGGACAAGCTGTCAGACGAGTATGAGTCGGAGACGGCAGCAGAGAATCTATTCAATCGAATACTCATAGAACAAGCTATGAGTGGTCTTTCAGAAAAAGAACAAAAGCTAATCTTACTTAGATATTTTCAGGATAAAACCCAGAATGAAGTTGCAAAGGAATTAGGGATAAGTCAGGTGCAGGTGAGCCGGCTTGAGAAGAAACTTTTATTAATTATGAGAAATACTATTGACAATAAATCGAACTTATAGTACAATAATCGACAAGTTGGTATAAAAATTATAATACAATATTAAAATATAAAATATAAATATAATTAATAAACTATAGATATGATTATTATACTTAAAATATAATAATCAAACTATAAGTACGATAAACGAACTATAAGTTAGATTGAGGGTTAGAATGGGTACACGAAAGAAGGCGGCGTTAGAACAATTCAATCGTGACAACATTTTAGAGGCGGCTAAGGAATTGTTCGAGCTTAAGGGTGTAGAGGCTACCACTATGGATGATATAGCCAAACACGCTGATTACAGTAAATCAACGATATATGTCTACTTCAAAAGTAAAGAGGACATATATAATTCAATAGTGGAAGATTACTTAAGCATTCTTACCGGTGAGATAGAAACCTGTATAAGTGCAGATGAGGGCTTTGAGGAAACATATTTCCGTCTGTGTGACTGTCTTGTTTCTTTTGAGGAGAAGTATCCGAAGTATTATGCAAGTCTTATGGGCGAGGAGAATATGACTAACAGCCGTAAGAAGACCAATATAATTAATCAGGATGTTGGCAGGGAACTACGGGAACTAATAAGCAGTCTTCTTGAGAAGGGCGTCAGACATAATGTATTAAGAAAAGATATAGACCTACAGCCTACAGTGCTGTATGTTTGGTCAGCAATCAGCGGTATCATTCAGGTAGCAGACAGGAAGAAGGATACTTTGAAAAATAAAGTTAATATGGATAGGGAAGAATACCTGAGATATTCCTTCAGAACCTTTTATGATTCTTTGGTAAGGAGGTAAGCATGAATTACGTTTTCTATGTTTCAGATGAAATGGATGCTATGCCTTTAAACCAGAGACTACGAAAGATGGACGCAGGCAGAGAAGTGGCAGAGCATATCAAAATGGATATGAAAAGATGTACTATCCTAAAGTATACAGAATATACGGGGGAGACTTTAGATGCTGAAAGTGTGGGGATAATATTTCCCGCCCATAGTTGGGGTATTTCTCTTGCGATATATTCATTTATGCAAAATTTACGCGTAGGCAGGGACACTTATGTGTACGCTGTGGCGGTAGGTGAGCATCTTGAGCGCGATATGGCTAATCACATTAAAATTATAGATCAGTTCAAAAGAATTATTGACAAAAAATCCTTAAGCAAAAAGTCAGATATCTTCGTAAGGTGTAAGGGTATAAAGCGTGACAGCTTCAGACAGAGTTATTCGGTAAAAAGTGTTGACAAACCAAGAGAATCAAAGGAAATAATTAATACAATATTAGATGGGTTATTGTATCACAGCTTTGATGAGATTAACAATAAACCTCATATAGAAAAGCAGTACAATGAATTTGGGCTTAATTATGGGTATTCGCTTGAGAAAACCGGAAGAACCAAGGCTAAGCTTAATAATATCTATCTGGATGATTCTATGTTTGCAGGTATCAGATTTAGTAAGGTTATATAAATAAGTCACAAAAAAACTATTTTATATATTGTTTTCTTCCTCCTATCACTCCACGCATTTGATGCGTGGGGTGATTTTCTTTGTTAGATGTATATGTGATAAAAATGTGGAAAAAATAATTATTGTATAGGTTAATTGAACTTGTATTTGAATCTTATATTTGGTATAATATTTAAACGAATGTGAAGTTATATATTACAATACATAGATATTAAGGAGGTAGCCGGGATGGGCTATTCAAAGATGGAGACTATCAAGAAGCAGAAGGAATTAGTCTCTAAATCGCAAAGAGTTAAGCGTAAGGTGCTTGTAAATATGCTCAAGATATTTTTACTTGTACTTATTACGCTTATTATTACAGTAGCAGGTGCGGGCTTTGGTATGATGAAGGGTATACTTGATAATGCACCTGATATAAATCAGATAAGCATTATGCCGAAGGGTTTTAAGACCTTTATATATGATTCTAATGGTAATCCTGAGACGGAGATATCTACTATTGGATCTAACAGAGTATATGTCTACTATGATGATATACCTAAGGATGTGATAAATGCATTTGTCGCAATAGAGGATCAGCGTTTCTGGGAGCATAATGGCATAGATGTAAGAGGTATAATGAGAGCCTTTGTAGAGGGCGCGAGATCCGGAGAATTTGATCAGGGTGCTTCTACCATCACTCAACAGTTAATCAAGAACGAAGTATTCAATGTCGGTATGGGTGAGACAACCTTTATGGACAAGCTTGAGAGAAAGATACAGGAGCAGTATCTTGCTATAGAGCTTTAAAAGAAATATTCTAAAGAACAGATTCTTGAATATTACTTAAATGAGATATATCTTGGACGAGGTGTAAACGGTATTCAGTCTGCGGCCTCCAAGTATTTCAATAAAGAACTTAATGAACTTACTGTCTCTGAGGCAGCCACTATAGCAGGCATCACACAGAATCCTACAAAGTATGACCCTGTAAGATTTCCGGATCAAAGTGCAGAGAGAAGAGAGCGAGTACTTAATAAGATGCGTGATCTTGGATATATAACACAGGCTCAGTATGATGAGGCTATGGCAGATGATGTATTTGCGAGGATAGCTGAGGTTCAGGATATCAAGGAAGCTGAAGGTGATATTTACTCATACTATACTGATAAAATACTCGTAGACCTTGAGAATGATTTCATGGAGATATACGGATGTACCAAGCAGGAAGCGTCCATGATGATATTCACTGGCGGATATTCAGTATATTCAGTACAGGATAAGGCGATACAGAAGATATGCGAGGATGTAATCAATGATACAAGCTACTACGGAGACGGAACCAGAGTGGGTCTTGATTATGAGCTTACAATCCTTGATGCAGACGGAGAGACAGCACACAATTACTCGATAGGACACCTGATAAAATATTATAAGGAGCAGACGGGTAACTCAAAATATAACAATATATATCAGAATGAAGATGCTGCGCGAGCGGCGGCGGACGGCTTCAAGGAAGCCATGCTGATACGAACCGGAGGAACCTATAGCGGAGAGCGGTTCACGGTATCGCCTCAACCACAGTTTTCCTTTACCCTCATGGATCAGAAAACCGGATATGTAAAGGCAATAGTCGGAGGACGTGGAGACAAAGCAAGTAATCGAGGTTTGGACAGGGCTACAGATTCACCGAGACAGCCCGGATCATGCTTCAAGATACTGGCAGCATACCTTCCACTTATAGATGCCTGTGGAGGAAGTCTGGCTACGCCGTTTACTGATGAACCTTATAAATATGCCAATGGTGTAGAGGTTCATAATTGGTGGGGAAGCTCGTACAGGGGACCGGTTACGGTTAGGACGGCAATACAGAATTCAATGAATATTATAGCGGTCAAGGCTATAACAGAGGCTACACCGGAGCTTGCATATCAGTATCTTGTTGATGTAGGACTTACAACAATTGTAGACTATGATGTGGACAGTGATGGAAGTATCATATCGGATATAAATCAGGCTACGGCACTTGGAGGAATTACCAAAGGTGTTACAACCTATGAAATGACCGGAGCTTATGCATCCATAGCTAATGGCGGAATATATACGAAGCCGGTTGTATATTCAAAGGTTGTTGATCACGACGGAAATGTAGTCATAGATAATACAACCCCTACTACCAGAAGAGTTATGAAGGCTACTACAGCATGGCAGCTTATAGAGGGTATGAAATCCGTATTAAATGGTGGTACAGGTGGCTCTGCAAGAATGACAACCGGTATCAAGTGTGCCGGAAAGACAGGTACGACTACCAATACTTACGATCTGTGGTTCTGTGGTATGTCACCATATTATACTGCATCAATCTGGATGGGCTTTGACTCAAATGTAGATATGGGTGGATATAACCAGAGTCTTCACTGTAGAATGTGGAGAGATATTATGGATCAGATAGCTACTATGGAAGGTCAGGATCCATCGGTGGATTTTGAGAAGCCTGAGGGAATAACAACAGTTACCTTGTGCCAGCTTACCGGAGATTTGCCGGGAGAGGGATGTCCGACATTTACGGATTATTGCTCAACTGATTCGATACCTACGAAAAGATGTGCAGGTCACGCAACCTATACCTTCTGTAGAGAGTCAAAGTGTATTGCAACCTCTCAATGTCCCGACACTGTAACCTTTACGGCTGAGATAGATGAGACGACAGGTCAGAAGCGGCTTGTCAGCACACAGGGCGGAGAAAGTACGGATGGATATAATTTTACAGAGGAAGTATGTCCGCTTCATCCTGAGGAATCAGAGAAGCTTACACTTACATCATCTGCCGGAGAAGGTGGAGCTATTTCGCCTTCAGTAGAGGTTGACAGAGGTTCGACGGTTACATTTATGATTACTCCTTACAATGGATATACCATAGCTGATGTACAGGTTAATGGAGCAAGTGTTGGTGTCGTTACAAGCTATACATTTACTGATGTTCAGGATAATGCTTCAATAAATGTTACATTTGCGCCGGTAAGTAATCCTGAGCCTCAGCCTGCTACAACGACGCAGGCGCCTACGACGCAGGCACCTACTACGGAAGCACCAACTACGACAGAGGCACCTGCTACGGAAGCACCAACTACGACAGAGGCACCTACTACACAGGCGACTGAACAGCCGTCAGAACCGACTGAGCCGAGTGGAGAAGGGCAGTAATTATAGTGATTGTTATAATAAAATAATATAAATATATAATACAAGACTTGATGATAAGGGGGATATGCTATGAAAAAAATAGCTTATATTGCATCAGAATGTGTTCCTTTCGTGAAGACGGGAGGACTTGCAGATGTAGTTGGAACTTTGCCAAGGATATTCGACAAGAAGGAATATGATGTCAGAGTTATCATGCCTAACTATATGTGTCTGCCGGCAAAGTATAAAAATAAAATGAGGTATATTACTCATTTTCACATGGATATAGGCTGGAAACAGCAGTATGTCGGAGTAATGTATCTTGAGTACGAGGGCGTTCCGGTATATTTTATAGATAACGAGTATTACTTTAATGGTTTCAATATATATGGAGATGTCAAATGGGATATCGAGAAGTTCTGCTATTTCAGTAAAGCGGCACTTGCGATACTTCCAAGTATAGGTTTCCAGCCTGATATAGTTCACTGTCATGACTGGCAAGCAGGACTTGTGCCGGTTTACCTTAAGACATTATTTGCAAGCAATCCTTTTTATGCAGGCATCAAGTCAGTTATGACGATACATAATCTTCAATTTCAGGGTAAGTGGGATATAAAAACCATACAGGAGTATTCAGGGCTTCCTGAATACATATTCACGCCTGATAAGCTTGAACTTAATAAGGATGCAAGTATGCTCAAGGGCGGACTTGTATATGCTGATAAGATTACAACAGTGTCTAATACCTATGCTCAGGAGATTCAGACTCCTCAGTATGGAGAGGGCCTGGATGGATTGTTAAGTGCAAGGCATGAATCTCTCTGGGGTATAGTGAACGGTATTGATTATGATGACTATAATCCTGCGACTGACAAGAAGATATTCAAGAACTATACTTTGAAGAATTTTAGAAAGAATAAGGTTAATAATAAGACTGAATTACAGAAGAAGCTTGGACTTCCTGTAGACCCTGATGTGTATATGATAGGTATTATATCGCGTCTTACAGACCAGAAGGGTCTTGACCTTGTAGACAGGGCAATGAACGATATATGTACGGATGGTACACAGTTCGTTGTGCTTGGAACAGGTGACAGAAGATACGAGGAAATGTTCAAATACTATCAGCAGTTCCATCCTGCAAAGGTATCAGCAAATATATATTATTCAGAGGACTTGTCGCATGAAATCTATGCAGCCTGTGATTCAATGCTGGTTCCTTCAAGATTTGAGCCTTGTGGTCTTACACAGCTTATGGCTTTAAGATATGGAACATTACCTATAGTGCGTGAGACAGGCGGACTCAAGGATACGGTTCAGCCTTACAACGAATATGATGGAACAGGTACGGGATTTTCATTTGCAAATTATGATGCTTTTGAACTTCTCAATACGATAAATTATTCCAAGAAGATATTCTTTGATGACAGAGAGGCATGGTGTAATATGCAGGAGAGAGCTATGCAGCAGAACTATAGCTGGAGCAATTCCGCTGAAATCTATCAGAGATTATATGAGCAGATATAAAAATAAACGCGTAGTTTAAAGAGAAGGCTTGCCGCATTAAGGCAACCGTAGAAGAAACAGACAGCTCGGCAACAAGCAATCAATTTGCTAAACCGGTAAACTCGAATTCTTTACGCTCTGCACGAAACAGACAACTCGCTTCGCTCAAACAGTCTGTTTCTGAGCGAGTCTATGTGAATTCTCGTTTCCGGTTTCACACAAATTGTGCTAATCATTGCCTTAGCTGTCTGTTTCTTCGTACGGTTTTCTTTATATAGCAAGCCGTTTTAATAGGAGTCAGTGCATTATACAACTGTTATATTCAGATATAAGGAGATATTTTATCATGGCGATGGATGGAATTACGATAGCAGGTCTGGTAAAGGAATTAAGAGACAATTTAATCGGCGGAAGGATTTATAAGATATATCAGCCGGAGGTGGATGAAATCTGTCTTGTGGTGAAGAACAGGCTTGAGGATAAGAATATATCAGAGAGGCTTGTCATATCTGCGGATGCGGGACTTCCTATGGTTTATCTTAGTGATAAGAATAAGGAAAATCCAGATGTAGCTCCTAATTTCTGTATGCTGCTTCGTAAGCATATAGGCAATGGAAGAATAAAGGATATAAGACAGCCTGATTTTGAGAGGATAATTGAATTCGATATAGAGCATTTAGATGAGATGGGAGATATATGCATAAAGAGACTTGTGGTTGAGATAATGGGCAAGCACAGCAATATCATATTCGTAGATGATAAGGGTATGATAATAGACAGTATAAAGCATATATCACATGCGGTAAGCTCAGTCAGAGAAGTTCTTCCGGGCAGAAACTATGTGTATCCACCATCTAAGGATAAGTTAAATCCTTTGAACCTTGAGGTTAATTTTTTTGTCAATCATATATTAGCTGAAAATATGCCTCTCGACAAGGCGATATATACCGCTTATACAGGAATTTCTCCAACTTTAGCTAATGAGATAATATATCGTGCAGACATTGACAAGAATAATACCGCGGAGCTTAGTATCTCAGATAAGGAGAAGCTTTATGACAGTTTTAAGTCTCTTATGGAGAACATAGTGTCAGGGGAATTTACACCTTGTATAGCTTATGAAGGATATATTCCGAAGGAATTTTCATCAGTTGAGCTTTCTTCTTATGGTAATATGTGTGAATATGAAGCTATGCCTGCTAAAGATAAGACGGGTCTTAAGCCTTTTGATTCAGTATCAGAGACGATATGGGAATATTACAGCGGCAAGAGTGTAAGTTCAAGGATAAAACAACGCTCGACAGACCTTAGAAAGCTTGTATCAAATGCCATCGAAAGAACTGCCAAAAAATATGATTTACAGATGGCACAGCTTGCTGATACGGATAAAAGATATAAATATAAATTATACGGAGAACTGATAACGACCTATGGATATAGTGTAGAAGCAGGAGCAAAAAGCTTTGAATGTGAAAACTATTATACTGGTGAAAAGGTAACCATACCGCTTAATCCTGACAAGTCTGTTCTTGAGAATGGCAAGTCGTATTATGAAAGATATAATAAGCTTAAAAGAACCTATGAAGCATTGAGTGTTCTTTGTAATGAGACGAAAGATGAGCTTACATATCTTTTGTCTGTTCAGAATTCACTCGAAATAGCAGAGGGAGAAGGAGATTTGGCAGATATAAGAAGGGAGCTTATCGAGAGTGGATACATTAGAAAATCCTATAATAAGAGCAAGACTAAAAATCCGACGAAAAGTAAGCCTCTTCATTATATATCAAGCGACGGTTATCATATGTATGTAGGAAAAAATAATCTGCAAAATGATGAGCTAACATTTAAAATATCTGCCTCAGATGATATGTGGTTTCATGCCAAGCAGACAACCGGTTCACATGTAATAGTCAAATGCGAGGGTGATGAATTACCTGATAAAACCTACGAGGAGGCCGCAAGACTTGCCGCATATTATTCTTCGGGACGGGACAGTAGTAAAGTTGAGATAGATTATACTATGAGAAAGAATTTGAAAAAACCGCCTAAAGCCAATCCGGGATTTGTCATTTATCATACGAATTATTCAATGACAGTGGAGCCGGATATACATGGCATAGAAGAATATAAGGAAGTTTAGATTAAGTTAAAAGAAGTTGCTTTTTTGCCTGTAATATACTATAATATATTGGGTTTAAACGACGATACAATAAGATAAGAAAGGCTGGATGCATTGTTGATTAAGAGCATGACGGGCTTCGGAAGAAGCGAGAAGATAAGCGAGGACAGGAAGATAATCGTAGAGATTAAGGCTGTAAATCACAGATATTGTGATATGAATATAAAGCTTCCAAAGAGATTTAATCATTTTGAAGCAGATATAAGAAATCTTCTTAAGGAAAGAATAGCGCGTGGTAAGGTTGATGTATTTATTACATATGAGGATTATACCAAGTCTAATGTATGTGTAAAGTATAACAAGGAGATAGCGGGCGAATACATAGGTTATTTAAGACAGATGGCAGAGGACTTTGATATCACTGCCGATATCAAGACCTCAAATATAGGCAGATTCCCTGAGATCTTTACTTTAGAGGAGCATACAGGTGATGATGAAGCTGTATGGGACAGATTGAAGGAAGCAATTGACGAGGCTTGTGATAAGTTCATCGAGGCAAGAACTATTGAGGGCGATAATCTCAAGACGGATTTAATTAATAAATTAGATAATATGCTTGATATAGTTTCATTTATTGAAGAAAAATCTCCTGAGATTATTGATGCTTATAAGAAGAGAATTATTGAGAAGATTAATGAATTAAATGAGAATACTCAGATTGACGATCAAAGGATTGCAATGGAGGTTACGCTCTATGCCGATAAGATATGTGTAGATGAGGAAATAGTCAGACTTAGAAGCCATATAGAAAGCACTAAGAAAATTTTGCTTAATGGTGGTGATGTGGGAAGAAAGCTTGATTTCATTGCACAGGAGATGAACAGAGAGGCTAATACAATACTTAGCAAGTCTAATTCTTTGCAAATCTCTGACAGAGGTATAGAATTAAAGACCGAGATAGAAAAAGTCAGAGAACAAATTCAGAATATAGAATAAAATAAAAGCAGGTGATAATATGAACAAAGAGGGCTTTTTGATAGTTGTATCAGGCTTCTCCGGAGCAGGTAAGGGTACAGTCGTAAAAAAACTTGTTGAGGAATATGGATACAGTCTGTCCATCTCAGCTACGACCAGAGCTCCGAGAGATGGAGAAGAAGATGGCAGAGAGTATTATTTTAAGACTGTTGCGGAATTCCAGAATCTGATTGATTACAATGGATTTATAGAGTGGGCACAATATGTTGATAATTATTATGGAACACCAAGAAAATTCGTTGAGAACGAGATGAAGGAAGGCAGAGATGTAATCCTGGAGATAGAAGTTCAGGGAGCTATGAATGTTAAGAAGCAGTATCCTAATGCATTGCTTATATTTGTTACTGCTCCTGATGCCGCAAGCCTTAAGGAACGGCTGGCAGGAAGAGGTACTGAGACAGAGGAAGTTATTAATAAGAGAATGAAGAGGGCTGCACAGGAATCGGATGATATAGATGCTTACGATTATATTGTCATTAACGATGAAATTGAAGAATGTGTAAAGACTATTCATTCAATTATAGTAAGTAATAAGAGTTTAAAGAAGAATAATTTAGAATTTATAGATAAAATAAAAAGCGAGCTTAAGAGCTTATAGGAAGGAGAAAAAATATGTTACACCCATCATACACAGACTTAATGGCAGTTGTAAACAGTGATGTCGAGGAGGGCGAGCATCCGGTTGTGCAAAGCAGATATTCAATCGTTATGGCTACCTCCAAGAGAGCCAGACAGATAATTGCAGGCGACGAGGCGCTTGTTGACGGAAAGGACAAGAAACCGTTATCAATAGCTGTTGAGGAATTATATAATAGTAAGATAAAAATTGTTGGAGATGACGAATAAAAAAAGGGGCTGTCGCACTTTGCTGTTGCAGCCCTTAATATTTGTTTGGCGAGATAATATATCGGGAATGCGAGGTATAATATTCTATGAAGTTATCAGAATTAATATGTGGCTTAAAATATGAACTTGTCAAAGGAAATATTGACACTCAAATAAATAATATACAGAATGATTCAAGAAAAGTTGGAGAGAACGACTTGTTCTTCTGCATATCAGGAGCTGTCTTTGACGGACACAAATATGCAGATGAGGTATCTGGTAAAGGTGCGTCGGTGCTTGTAATCGAGAAGGATATAGATTTGTCGCATTTGAAAAAAACCACTGTAATCAAGGTTGACAGTACACGCTATACCATGGGATATATAAGCTCTAAGTTCTATGGTGAACCATCCAAGAAGCTAAATGTAATAGGAATTACAGGTACGAAGGGCAAAACCACAACCACCTATATGATTAAGAATATGCTTGAACTTTCAGGACATAAGACAGGACTCATTGGTACGATAGAAATAATAGATGGAGTAAGTACTATACCGGCGCAGAATACCACACCGGAATCCATAATTCTTCATAAAACTCTGAAGACTATGGTAGATAACGGACTTGACAGTGTCGTAATGGAGGTTTCTTCACAGGGGCTTATGCTTGACAGAGTGGCAGGAGTTGATTTTGACTATGGAATATTTACAAATCTTTCTAAGGATCATATAGGACCTAATGAGCATAAAACCTTTGAGGAATATATGATGTGGAAGGCTAAGCTTTTTACCTTATGCAAGGTAGGAATATTTAATATAGATGATGAGTATTCGGATTATATGATGGATAATGCCGAATGTGAGATATTAACCTATGGACTTATGGCCGATGCGGATTACAGGGCAAATGGATTCAAGCTGTATAATAAGGATGGAGTACTTGGTATAGAATATGAGGTCTCCGGTAAGATGTCAGGAGATGTAATAGTGGATTTGCCGGGTGAGTTCTCTGTACACAATTCACTTGCGGCCATAGCCGTAGCAGATAGTTTAAATGTACCGTTTGAGAATATAGCGGAAATTTTAAAGGAGATTAAGGTTCGCGGAAGAGTTGAGATGATACCAATATCGGATGCCTTTACTATTATGATTGATTATGCACATAATGCTATGGCATTGGAGAGTCTTCTGCTTGCACTTAAAGCCTACAGACCTAAGAGACTCGTATCATTATTCGGTTGTGGAGGTAATCGATCTAAAGACAGACGATATGATATGGGTGAGGTGTCAGGAAAGTTATCCGACTATACGATTATTACAAGTGATAATCCAAGAGACGAGGAACCGCTTGCAATTATAGCTGATATTGTAACCGGTATGAAAAAGACGGATGGTGAATATATAGAAATCCCTGATAGAAAGGAAGCTATAAGATATGCGATTATGAATGCTAAGGAGGGCGATGTAATCGTGTTAGCCGGCATAGGACATGAGGACGATCAGGAGATTATGGGTGTAAAGCATCATATGGATGAAAGAGATTTAATCAGAGAGATTTTGGAGGAAGAAGATGTCACAACTATATGCGGATATAATAATAGATATTTCGCATGAAGCCATAGACAAAACCTTTCAATATAAAATACCTGAAGACTTAGAGGATGTGCTTGAGGTAGGAATGCAGGTTTTTGTTCCGTTTGGACAATATAACAAGAGGCGTAAGGGATATGTGATAGGTATTACCGACAGAGCTTCATTTGAGATAGATAAAATGAAAGAAATATCTGACATATCGGACAAAAGCCTTAAGATAGAGGGGCAGCTTATAAAATTAGCTTTCTTCATACATACAAACTACGGCTCTACCATGATAAATGCACTTAAGGTTGTTATGCCTGTCAAGGAGAGGATAAATAAGAAGGCTCCGGCGTTTATTACGGAAGCTCCTGATTTTAATATGGAGCAGGTGGATTCACTAAACGAGGAACAGAATAAGATTGTCGATGAATTTAAGCAGGATTTTAGTAATGGTATATATAAAACCTATCTTCTGCATGGCATTACAGGCAGTGGAAAGACAGAGGTTTATATAAACTGTATCAGAAAGGTTATTGAGCAGCACAGGCAGGCTATAGTTCTTGTGCCGGAGATTGCACTTACCTATCAGAATGTTGCAAGATTTAAGCAGTATTTCGGGGATCGGATTGCAGTTGTTAATTCAAGACAGAGCAAGGGAGAAAGATATAGGGAGTTTGAGCGTGTCAAAGCTCATGAAGTAGATGTGATAATCGGCCCACGCTCGGCGCTTTTTGCACCATGCGATAATCTTGGAATAATTGTTATAGATGAGGAACATGATGCGGCATATAAGAGCGATCAGTCACCGAAATATCATGCCAGAGAGGTTGCTCTTGAGAGAGCAAGACTTGCGGGTGCTTCCGTCATACTTGGTTCAGCAACTCCATCCATGGAGAGTTATATGCAGGCTAAGCTTGGACATTATAAGCTGTGGCAGTTGTCAGCAAGACCGAAAGGTGCTGCTTTACCGGATGTCTCGATAGTAGATATGAGAGAGGAACTTCATCTTGGTAATAGAAGTATAATAAGCAGCGAATTACATAATGCTATAGAGAAATGTGTTGAAAAAAAAGAACAGATAATGTTATTTATCAATAGAAGAGGCTATAATAGCTTTGTATCCTGTAGAGAATGTGGAGAGGTTATAAAGTGTCCGAAATGTGATGTATCGCTTTCGCTTCACGATAATGGTTTTATGATGTGCCATTATTGCGGACATACCGAGAGAAAGCCGAAGGAATGTCCGAAGTGTAGGTCTAAGATGATAGGTGGCTTTGGAACTGGTACTCAGAAGGTCGAGCAGGAGATAAGAAAGCTTTTCCCGAATGCCAAGACCTTAAGGATGGACAAAGATACAACTACGAGAAAGGGCTCATATGAGAGCATTATAAATCAGTTTGTAAACCGTAAGGCAGATATTTTGATTGGAACGCAGATGATAGTCAAGGGACATGATTTTTCAAATGTAACATTGGTTGGAATACTGCTTGCGGATATCTCTCTTTTTTCAAATGACTATCGCTCAGGAGAAAGAACCTTTGATTTACTTACTCAGGCGGCAGGTCGTGCAGGAAGAAGTGATAAGGAGGGCAGGGTAGTGATTCAGACCTACCAGCCTGAGCATTACGCGATAGCGACGGTAAAAAAACAAAGCTATGAGGATTTCTTTGATATGGAACTGTCATACAGAAGGCTTATGAAATATCCTCCTGTATATAATATGATGGTAATGCTTATTACATCAGGGGATTATGATTTCCTCGTAAAAGAATCGGAGAATATATCTAAGAAAATCAAAACATTCTCTGAAGAACATGTTGGAATAAAAATTATAGGACCTGCTGATGCGTCGATAGTCAGAATAAACGATATATTCCGCAGGGTAATATATATTAAGTCTGATGATTTAGGCAGGCTTAGGAAAATCAGAGAGACATTTGACAATTATGAACAGGACGGGATTAGTATTATGTTCGATGTTAATCCTGTTAATATGTATTAGAAAAGAGGTTTATAAAATGGCAATCAGAAAAATAAGGTATGACGGAGATGATATATTAAGAAAGACCTGTAAACCGGTTGAGAAGATGACAGGCAGAATCGAGACACTTATTGACGATATGTTTGATACCATGTATGAGGCAAACGGCGTAGGACTTGCTGCACCACAGGTTGGAGTACTTAAAAGAATAGTAGTTATAGATATATGCGATGGCAACCCGCTTGCGCTTATAAATCCTGTTATAGTTTCGTCTGACGGAGAGCAGGAGGGCGAAGAAGGGTGTCTTAGTCTGCCTGGATTATCCGGAAATGTCAAAAGACCAAACCATGTTGTATGTAAGGCGCTTGACAGGAATATGAATGAGATAACCGTCGAGGGAGAGGAGCTTCTTGCAAGAGCAATATGCCATGAATTAGACCACTTAGATGGAATACTGTATAAGGATTTAGCTACAGACGGTTTACATAGTATAGATGCTCCCCCTGAGATTGAAGATGCTTAAATCGTTGGATGATTATGTTTTAAGGATTGTTTGAATTTGATTTGAAAGGTAGATTATATGAATATTATATATATGGGTACGCCGGATTTCGCAGTATATCCGCTTAAAAAGCTTATAGAAGCAGGTCATAATATATCTCTTGTGGTTACACAGCCGGACAAGGCTAAGGGAAGAAGTAAAGCCCTGATTCCAACACCTGTTAAGTTAGCTGCACAGGAGTACAATATAGAGGTATTACAGCCTGAGAAGGTAAAAGACGAGTCGGTAGTTAAGAAACTTAAGAGCTTAAACCCGGATGTTATAGTTGTAGCCGCTTATGGACAGATTTTGCCGGAGAACATACTTAATATTCCGACATATGGCTGTATCAATATACATGCTTCACTTCTTCCGAAATACAGAGGTGCTGCACCGATAGAGCTTTCCATACTCGACGGTGAAGAAAAAACCGGAGTAACTACCATGTATATGGAGAAGGGACTCGACACAGGTGATATGATTGATAAGATGGAAGTTGATATAACTTCTGATGATACAGGAGAGACTTTGCATGACAAGCTTGCTGTATGTGGAGCAGAGCTTATTATCAAGACATTAGAGAAGCTTGAGGCAGGAACTGCTGCAAGAGTAAAGCAGGATGATGCTTTAAGTTCCTATGCACCTATGCTTACCAAAGATATGGGTGAGATTGATTTCAACAGTTCTGCAGCTTATATAGACAGGCAGGTTAGAGCTCTTATAGTATGGCCCTGTGCATACACCAAAATATCAGGGAAGAATGTTAAGCTGTTGAAAGTAAGAATTGCAGACATAGATGAAGAAAAATATATAGATACTAAGCCGGGAGAGATTATAGAAATCACAAAAAAGAATTTTACGATAAAATGCGGTGAGGGTGCGATAACCGTACTAAAGCTTCTTCCGGAGGGCAAGAAGCCTATGGATACAGCCGCTTATCTTAATGGTAATAAGCTTAAGGTTGGTATGCCTGTCGGAGAATAATATGATAGATACAAGAGATATAGTGCTGTCCATACTTATGGATATTGAGGAAAGTAACACATTTTCAAATATAGCATTAAACAAAGCGTTAAGCAAAAACCAGTTTACAGAAAAAAACGAGAGAGCCTTTATAACAAGACTCTCTGAAGGTGTTGTCGAGACGCGTCTTAAGTTAGATTATATCATCAACCAATTCTCAAAGACCAAGATTAATAAATGTAAGCCTATGATAAGGTGCATACTTCGTATGGGTGTATATCAGATGATTTTCATGGATGGGGTTCCTGACAGTGCAGCTTGTAATGAGGCGGTTAAACTTGCAAAAAAGCATAATTTTAGTGGCCTTTCCGGCTTTGTCAACGGAGTCTTAAGAAGTATATCAAGAAATAAGGATAATATCACATACCCTTCACGCGAGGAGAATACAGATGAATATTTATCTATAGAATACTCTATGCCTAAGGATTTGGTTAAGAGAATAAAAGAGTATTATCCGGATAAATATATGGATATATTAGAGGGTACATTTGAAAAGCGTTCAACTACAATAAGAGTAAATGAAACTCTCATAAAAAAGGATGAATTAAAGAGGCTGCTTGAAGACGAAGGCATAAATGTGAAATACGGATATTATGACGACAAGGCGCTTCTTATAAAAGACTATGATTTCATAAGGAAGATAGTTGGTTATAAGAAGGGATATTTTACCGTTCAGGACGAAAGCTCCATGTGCGCGGTAAGGGAGGCGTTTGACAATATAGATATTATAGATAATGACTTTACAGCTATAGATGTATGTGCGGCGCCGGGAGGTAAGACTACGGCAGCGCTTGAATATATGAATGGCAGGGGCAGGATTTATTCGCTGGATATATCAGAAGAAAAGCTTGAGCTTATTGAAGAAAATACAGACAGATTAGGCTTTGATAATGCTGTAATCGCCTGCCATGATGCCACGGAGGGGTTTGAAACCTTAGAGATGTATTCAAAGGAGAACCTTGACAGAGGCGTTGACCTGATTATAGCGGATTTGCCTTGCTCCGGACTTGGCATAATGGGTAGAAAAAATGATATCAAATACCATGTTACAAAGGAACAGACAGAGGACTTAAGCAGATTGCAAAAAGACATACTTGATAATATCTGTAAATATATTAAATATAATGGCATATTACTATACAGTACATGTACTATTGTCCCTGAAGAAAATGAGGAGGTCGTGGAATATTTTTTAGATAGACATAAGGATTATACTCTGATAAATAAAAGATTATTCCTGCAGGGGATAGATAAGTGTGATGGATTTTTCTATGCGGTAATGAAGCGTAGGAAGACAGATGAGGTCTGATATGGATATACGCTCTATGTACTATGATGAATTAAATGAATACATATTATCTCTCGGATTGCCTGCTTATAGGACTAAGCAGGTTTTTGAATGGATGCATAAAAAATATATAGGAAGTGTAGATGATATGACTAACCTTCCTAAGACCTTAAGAAAAAAAATTTTGAGGGATGGCTTTATATCGCTTGAGATAGAGACAAAGCAGGTATCTAAGATAGATGGAACCGTAAAATACTTATTTAAGTTATATGATGGGCAAATGATAGAGACAGTATTTATGAGATATTCCTATGGTAATTCCATATGTATATCCTCCCAGGCGGGCTGCCGTATGGGGTGCAGGTTCTGTGCGTCAACTATAGGCGGTCTCGTTAGAAATCTCTATGCCTCCGAGATGCTTGAACAGATATATGCGGTGATGAGAGACACAGGCGAAAGAATATCGAATGTAGTTATAATGGGTACAGGAGAGCCGCTTGATAATTATGATAATCTTATAAGATTTATAAGGCTTATCACGGATGAGAGAGGATATAACCTGAGTGGAAGAAGCATAACCATGTCAACCTGCGGTATAGTGCCGAATATACTTAAGCTTGCAGATGAGGATTTAGCCATAACTCTCGCAATTTCGCTCCATGCACCGAATGACAAAAAAAGAAGAAAACTTATGCCGATTGCAAATACATATAGTATAAGTGAGATAATAGATGCATGTAAGATATATTTTGAAAAGACGGGAAGAAGAATAACCTTTGAGTACAGTCTGGTAAAAGGAGAAAATGACAGTGCAGAGGATGCTTATGAGCTTGCAGGGCTGCTTGCGGGGCTTAACTGTCATGTAAACCTTATACCGGTAAATAAAATTGAGGAGCGTAATTTTAGCAGATCAGACGATTATTCTATACAAAAATTCAAATTAGGACTTGAAAAAAATTCAATAAATGTTACTATAAGAAAGAGTGTGGGTAGCGATATAGATGCTGCCTGCGGACAATTAAGAAGAAAACACATGGTAAATAAAGTTGAGGGAAGCCTATGAATTCATATGGTAAAACAGATACCGGTAACAAGAGAAGCAGCAATCAGGACAGCATTTTCTTCTCTGATAAGCCGGTTGGACCATTGCCTAATCTATACATAGTGGCTGATGGAATGGGTGGACATAAAGCAGGAGATCAGGCATCTAAAATGGCTATTGATATAGCCGTTGATTTTATAAAAAAATCAACTATAGAAAATCCGATAGCAGTATTGAAGCGGGCTATGATATTTGCGAATAATGAGATATACAAGAAGGCAAGCATGGATCCTGACCTAAGAGGTATGGGAACAACCATGGTAGTGGCTGTAGCATCTGATAGTCAGTTATATATTGCTAATATTGGTGACAGCAGATTATATGCCATAGGAAATGATATAAGACAGATTACTATGGATCATTCGCTTGTCGAGGAACTTATCAGGGACGGCAAGTTAGAGAGGAAAAAAGGAAGAAACCATCCTGAGAAAAATATAATTACTAAAGCGATGGGGTCAAAAGAAGAGGTTATACCGGATTTCTTTGAAATAGATATAAATCCTGATTATAAATATTTGTTGTGCTCTGACGGCTTATCAAATATGGTCGAGGATGATGAGATAAAGGATATAGTGACAGATAGTGATGACCTGTATGATATAGCGCAGGCATTGGTTGACAGGGCTAATTATTACGGCGGTGCAGATAATATATCTGTAGTTGTTATCGCAAGCTAAACTATTCGAGAAATGAGTGGAAAGGGTTAGAATTATGTTAAAACCGGGAATGATACTTTGTGATAGATATGAGATACTTGAGGTCGTTGGCGCAGGTGGAATGTCTATAGTATATAAGACAAAGGACCACAGACTTAACAGAAATGTTGCTATTAAGATGCTTAAGCCTGAATTCGTGAACGACAAGAATTTTGTTACAAAGTTCAGGATAGAAGCACAGGCTTCAGCGGGGCTTACACACCCTAATATAGTAAATGTGTATGATGTTACAGAGGATGATGGAATATATTTCATAGTTATGGAGCTTGTGGAGGGTATAACGCTTAAGGAATATATCACTGAGAACGGCAGACTTCCCATGGATAAGGCGATTGACTTCTCCATACAGATAGCGTCTGCTCTTGAGACAGCGCATGAGAATCACATTATTCACAGAGACATCAAGCCACAGAATATATTAGTCAATAAGAATGGTAATCTTAAGGTTACTGATTTTGGTATAGCGAAGGCTGCTTCGGCAAATACGCTTACCTCAGGTGCTATGGGAAGTGTACATTATATATCTCCTGAGCAGGCGAGGGGTGGATATTGTGATGAAAGAAGTGATATATATTCACTTGGAATTACCATGTATGAGATGGTAACCGGAAGAGTTCCTTATGAGGGAGATAACAATGTATCGGTTGCACTTATGCATATACAGAATGAGATGATTTCGCCAAGAGAATATTATCCTGATATATATGCGAGCTTCGAGAAGATAATACTTAAGGCTACACAGAAGAAGCCGGAGAGAAGATATCTTACGGCAAGCGCACTTATAGCAGATTTGAAGCGTGTTCAGAACAACCCTAATATAGATATAGTTGTAGCTCCGTCTACAATTACCAATGGAAATACACAGGAATGGTCTAAGGAAGAAATTGAGGCTGTCAGAAATGCCAGCCATAATGTACAGCAAAGACCTGTAGATACTTATATGTCTAATCCTCCATTACAGAATGAAATGGGAGAGATGACTGCTGTGCAGGGCATATCTCCGATACCTGTAAATAATGACAGGATTAATCAGCTTCTTAATGTAGAAGATCCATGGGACTATGAGGAAGAAGAGGAGGAATATACTCCTGCACCAAACGGAAAGCTTAAGAAGGTACAGGATTATGATGATGACGAGGATTATGATGAGGATTATGATGATGACTCGGATTTAGATCCAAATCTTAAGAAGGCAGTCATAATCGGTGCGGTAGTAACAGCCATAATATTAGCCATAATAGTAATAGTTGTACTTGGCAAGGTTATGGGATGGTTCAGCTTTGGTAACAGAGACGACAAGACAACAGATGATACAACCGGTACAGATTCCGGAATTGAAGTGTTAGATGAATATGAGATGCAGGATGTAGTAGGACTTTCAGAGACTGCTGCTTCAAAGATATTATCTGATGCAGGTTTTACAAATGTCAGGTTTGAGCATGAGAATAATCCTGAGGTTCAGGAGGGCTATGTATTTGAGCAGAGTGCCAATAAGGGTGATTTCCTTAAAGCAGATGCTGAGATAGTTATTAAAGTAAGTGCAGGTGCAGAGGAAATACAGATACCTGATGTTACGAATTATGAGGATGAAAGAGCCGTTACCATATTGCAGGAGGCAGGCTTTACTGTCACACATTCCTTTGAAAGTAATGATGATATAGAGAAGGATAAGGTTATAAGAACCGAGCCGGCAGCAGGAAGTATGGCGGCTGAGGGAAGCAAGATAATCCTTGTCGTAAGTAACGGTTCTGATGAAAAGCTGGTTGAGGTTCCTAATCTCACCGGATATACTCAGGCACAGGCAGAGAATACACTTGCGTCGAAGAAGCTTGCTACAGGAACCATAAGCCACGAGAATAGTGATAATGTTGCTGAGGGCTATGTTATAAGACAGGGTACTGTAAGCGGTACAGAGGTACCTGAGGGTACAGCGGTTGATTTTGTAATAAGTGACGGACCGGAGACTACAGAGGAGGTTCCTGTAACCTATACAGCGAATATCAAGGGAACCGTAACCTGTAACAACGAGGAGCTTATTAATCAGACCTTTACCGTACAGGTGATTAACGCATCCGGCGTGGCAGTTGCACAGAGTCAGATAACGGTTGCTGTGGTAGGTCAGCCTTATGATGTAAGTAATACGATAGCAGACCTTTCATCACAGGAGTCCTTTACAATTAATATTATTGCCTCGGATGGAAGCAATGTAACAGGCTCCTTCTCACAGAATGTGAGCACAACATATAGTGAGAACTAATATGACAGGAAAGATTATTAAGGGTGTAGGTGGATTTTACTATGTCCACCTGCACGATGAAATAGTATATGAATGTAAGGCAAAGGGGATATTCAGAAATCAGAATATCAAGCCTACAGTTGGAGATGATGTCGATATAGACATCATAGATGAAGAAGAAAGAACGGGAAATATAATTTCTATAAAGACAAGAAAAAATTCTCTTATTCGTCCGGCAGTTTCTAATATCAATCAGGCAATTATTATATTCGCGTTATCAAATCCAAAGCCAAACTATAATTTGCTGGATAGATTTTTGGTTATGATGAATGTTCAGCATATAGATACAATTATATGCTTCAATAAATCCGATTTAACAGATGAAGAAACAGCAGAAAAAATTAAAAAAATATATTCCTCTTGTGGCTATGAGGTTATAACCTCATCAACCTATGAGGATAAGAATATAGAAGAGATAAGGGCTAAGCTGACAGGGAAAACTACAGTGCTGGCAGGTCCTTCGGGAGTAGGAAAATCCTCTATAATTAATGCCATAAAATCCGATAGCTATGCCAAGACAGGTGAGATTAGTGAGAAGATAAAGAGAGGCAAACACACTACGAGACATGTGGAGCTTATGTATGTGGATGAGGATACTTACATTATGGATACACCAGGCTTCAGTTCGCTATATATCGAGGGAATAGAAGCAGAGGAACTGAAATACTATTATAACGAATTTAATGAATATGAGGGCAAGTGCAGATTTAATGGCTGCATACATATAAATGAGCCTGAATGTGCGGTAAAGGAGGCTCTTTCAGACGGACACATAAGCAGCTTAAGATATGATAATTATAAATTGCTGTATGAAGAATTAAAGGAAAAGAGGAAATGGTAAGATGAATATTCTGGCACCATCACTTCTTTCAATAGATTTTAACAATATTGAAAGAGATGCAAAAATATTAGATAAGGCGGGAGTCAAATGGTATCATCTCGATGTTATGGACGGAATGTTCGTGCCGAATATATCCTTCGGTCCGCCTGTTATTAAGGCTATAAGAGGTATTACGGAGGCTTTCTTTGATGTGCATCTTATGATAGAGGAGCCTGTAAGATATATAGAGGCTTTTAAGGAAGCAGGAGCAGATTTACTCACTATACATTATGAGGCATGTGAAAATCTGTCTGAAACTATATCCAAGATTAAGGAGGCTGGATTAAAAACCGGGCTTGCTGTTAATCCCAAGACGGATATAGCTGTGGTTAAGCCTTATCTTCCGGAGGTGGATATGGTGCTTGTAATGAGTGTAGAGCCGGGCTTTGGCGGACAGAAATTCATGCCGGTTGCGATTGACAAATTAAACTGGTTAAAATATAATTTAAACCCTGATAATCCTAATATTTATATAGAGGTGGATGGCGGTATCAATTTGAATAATGTGGATACTGTACTTGATGCGGGTGCAAATGTAATTGTTGCCGGCTCAGCCTGCTTTAATGGTGATATAGCAGACAATGTAACAAGGTTTAATGAGATATTGTCAAGATAAAATAATCGATAAATATATATGATTATTATGTGGCTTTATGAAGCGGTGAAAGGTGTTGATATGATTTGAAAAGCATGGATGATGTAATAATTGTATCGGGTGGCAGCATAGATAAGGAAGTATTAAATAGTATAATCAATGAATATAAAAATGCATACATAATAGGAGTTGACAGAGGCTTGGAGGCTCTTTCCGGATATGATATTAATCCACAGCTTATTATAGGAGATTTTGATTCCGTAAGTGATAAGGTAAGGAGAAATTATGAAGCCTGTGATAATATCATAGCGCTAAATACTGATAAGGATTATACGGACACACATGTGGCTGTAGAGAAGGCGCTTGAACTTAAACCGGAGCATATAATAATACTCGGAGCTACCGGCGGCAGATTAGACCATTTTTTAGGCAACTTAAATCTCCTTAAGATATGTTTGGATAAAGATGTATCTACCGAGATTATTGACAGACAGAACAGAATTAGACTGATTAATGAGAAGAAAGAGCTTATTATACGAAGAAAAGCCTTATATGGAAAGTATATTTCAATTATTCCATTTTCGGATGTAGTAAGTGGGATAACGCTTTCGGGCTTTAAATATAACTTAAGTGGCGCGGTTCTTAATAAGGATGAGACACTTGGAGTAAGTAATGAATTAGTAAAGGAGGAAGGTCTTATTAAGGTGAGTAACGGATACTTACTTGTCTTAGAGACGAAGGATTAACTATGACATTTTGGATTGTGTTAGCGTTCGTTCTTTATATGGGACTTATGATGTTCATAGGTATATCAAATGTGAAGAAGAACAAGAATGCAGATGATTATTTCTTAGGAGGAAGAAGTCTTAACGGATGGGTGGCAGCGCTTTCAGCGCAGGCATCGGATATGAGCGGCTGGCTTTTGATGGGACTTCCGGGTGGCATATATGCCTTTGGTACAAATCAGGCATGGATTGCTGTAGGACTTTTCATAGGTACAGTGCTTAACTGGATATTCGTATCGGGAAGACTTAGAAGATATACGATAAAAGCGGGCAATTCTCTTACGATACCGGAATATCTTAGCAATAGATTTGGAGACAAGAAGAAGGTGCTTATGGCTATATCTGCCATAGTTATACTTATATTCTTCTTAGTATATACTGCTTCGGCTTTTGCCTCCGGAGGAAAGCTTTTCTCTTCTATAGTAAATATTGATTATCATACAGCTCTTCTTATAGGCGCAATTGTAATACTTGCATATACATTCTTGGGCGGATTTTTAGCTGTGTGTATGACTGACTTTGTACAGGGCATGATGATGCTCGTGGGTATACTTGCAGTACCTATCATAGCGGTTGCAATACTTGGAACGGGTAATATCATACCTAACCTTATTGACAGTGGTGTAGGTGATGCAAGCGATTATCTTAATATATTTGTAGAAAACGGTAAGCCTATCACAGCGGTAAGTATAGCTTCACAGCTCGCATGGGGACTTGGTTATTGTGGTATGCCTCATATACTTGTAAGATTCATGGCTATAAAGGACGAGAAGGAACTTTCAAAATCCAGAAAAGTAGCCATCGTATGGGTGCTTCTTTCGCTGGTCGTAGCCTGTGTAATCGGTGTAGTAGGTCGTGCATATCTCTATCCAGATGTTCTGTCTAATGAAGGCGCGGCATACGAGAAGGTATATATTGAAATGATAATGAAGATATTTACCAAGGATTCAAATCTGCCATTCCTGGGAGGTATACTTCTCTGTGGAATACTTGCTGCTATTATGTCTACGGCAGACTCACAGCTTCTTGTATCATCTTCATCAATATCTGAGGACTTGTTCAAGGGCGTATTCTTCAAGAATATGAAGGAGAAGACCGTACTTCTTATAGCGAGAGTATCTGTGCTTGTAATAGCTGTTATAGCATTTGCCATCGCATGGAATCCTGATTCAAGTATAATGGGACTCGTATCAGATGCATGGGCAGGTCTTGGTGCGGCATTTGGTCCTACAATACTTATGTCACTTTATTGGAAGCGTATTAATCTTCCGGGTGCTGCAGCAGGTATGATAAGCGGTGCTGCGACAGTTATACTGTGGGACTACATCAAGCTCATAGATATGGATGGAGCCAAGGTTACACTTTCTACATATACAGGAGCATATTCACTGCTTATTGGCTTCTTTGTAAGCTTACTCTTCATAGTGGTTGTATCACTTATTACACCTAAGGTAAGTGATGAGATAGCAGAGCAGTTCGATGATGTAAAGAACGGAAATGTATAATGAGGATAAATTAATAAAATGCAAAAATGCCGGCGAACAAAACCGGCATTTTTCTATTACCAATAATATAATTTAAAGAGAGGATTTATGAAAAACTCTAATTTATATACTTAATATAAACTAAAATTATGAACAAATTATGACAATATAAAAAACATTGTGTAAAAAAGTTATGTAAATTAAATGAAAATTATCTATATAATGTTTTTAAGAAATGTATGAAGGTTTAAACTATGAATAAGATAAAAATACTTGTAGTAGGAAGTGTAAAAGAAGAATTCCTAAGAAACAAAATAAATGAACTTCGCAGGAAGATAGAAAAATGCGGAAAATATAAGGTCGAGATAATAGAAGTGCCTGACGAAAGTATACCGGAGAATGCGAGTGAAACAGTTATTGAGAAAATAAAAAATATCGAGGGAAAGAAGCTGCTGTCTAAAATAGAAGCTAAAGACTATGTTATTGCTCTATGTATAGACGGCAAGTCAACCACGAATGAAGATATGAATAGACTTATGTATAGGGCATTTTCTAATTATTGTACTTCTGTGGTATATGTTATAGGTGGCTCGTTAGGGCTATCTGATGAGACTGTAAAAAGGGCAGATTATAGATTAAGCTTCTCCAATATGACATTTCCGCACCAGCTTATGAGGGTTATTCTGCTTGAAGCTATATCAGATGTATGTAGGAAGGCTTAGTATCGGTATATAAAGCTTTCCTATAATTATTTATGATAGTTGATATTATTATTGATTGTGTAAGCTCTGTAAATCTGTTCAGCAAGAGCGGTAGCAGTCGGCTCGACACCTATGTTCATACTTGTAAGATTAAAAATTTCATAATTTTCGTCGGATAAATCGAGTGGTTTATCTTTGGTATTATTCTTGTCTGTATAGATGTCTTCATATAAATTTATTTCGGAAATTATAAATTCAATACATGAATATCCGTTAAGACCTATATTGGTTATTTTCTTCGCAAACTCAGTCGAGGTAAACGAAGCCTTTCCGGATACTACGACGAATTTGAAAGAATTATCCTTTAGAGACAGCTTCATAAAATCCTTATACAGCTTCATACTTATATTAGCAAAAGCAGATGTACGCTTGAAGTATTCATTAATTGCGTGCTCATAATCGGTATCAATTTTTTTGGTATCTATATGTAATATAATCTGCATTTTTATATCCCTTAAAAATTTTCTATAATTAATATTAATCAAAAAAGCCTTTCATGTAAATCAAAAAAATATCTTTTGTGCAAACTGCATAAATTTTATTGGAGGAATTGTCAATTGAAGAAATGTCAACTGATGATATATACTGAAAATAGTGATGGACAACCGGTTGCGCAACTATTGCGCAGACCGAATGGATGCGGAAGAAAATAATGAAAAACAGGAAAAGTAGAAGTAAATGCATGTAAGGAGGTTATTTATGAGAGGAAAAAGACTTTACAGAGGGATAACGGCGATGATACTTGCTGTCATACTGTCAGTAATCACACCGGGGAGTACTTTTTTAGGTGGTTTTGGTGATGTGAAGGCGGAGGATACCTGGGAGGCTACAACATTAGTTAGTAATGGCGATTTTTCAAGTGATTTAAGATCTGGTTGGTCGTATACATTGAATTGGACTGACTTTGATGGAACATGGACAAAGACAATAGGCGATGGAGCACAGAACAATACTTCACAGGTTTTTCATTTTACTAATGTTGGTACAACTGCCTCTGCTTTGTCATTATATCAGACTGTTAACGGAGTTGAAGCCGGAACATATAGGGTTAAGCTGATTTATGATGGTCTTTTGGGAACTGCCTCAGGATTAAAATTATATGTAAATGGTGACAGTACGGGGAAGACATTTGGAGCATCAGAAGGATGGGATGTATGGTCGACTCTTGAATCTGATGAATTTACTATTGAAGAGGGAACAACTGCTGATGTAGAAATTAAAATAAGTGGAGATGTACCTGCTGATTACTGGGGAGATATAGACGACATAGTTTTAGAGAAAAAATCTGACTCGAGCAGTGGCTCAAGCGACCCAACAGACCCGGATGAGCCTGTAACCTTTAAGCTATACTATTATTATACTGGAACTGACACACCACTTTATATTGATATCTGGAAGCATAAGGGAATAGAATTCACTGATGCTGCAACAACATCTGATGATTTTGGGTGGAAAGCTGATAATGCTGATACAGAGAATAAGAAACAGGCTACACTGACACAAGACGAAACTGACGAAAACTGGTATTATACAGAATTTAAAATAGTTGATAAAACAAATGAAAATGAAGGCTTTGGCATATATGCTAAGAGTAGCAGCGGTTGGATAGTTGGATATGGATTTAGTACAGATGTATATAAACAACTTATCTCCGGCGATAGCACTACATATTACTTAAAAGACGGAGAGGTAACTAAAGAAAAGCCTGCTGACAATACTCCTGAAGAAACAAAAACCGTAAAGGTATATTACTATTACACAGGAAGTAATGCTCCGCTTTATATGGGAGTATGGGATAACCAGGCCACAGTTAAAGCAGGAGATGATGTGGAAACTGCTGACCCGTTTGGCTGGGGTAAGAGCCTGACTAAGCTTAAGCAGGATACTCCTGAATCAAATTGGAATTACTTCTCATTAATCATATCAGATACTGAGAATGATAATGCAGGACTTGGAATATATGACAGCTCTGAGACGACTGTAGCGTCCTATGGCTTTAAGTGGGAGGATACAACAACATATGATGCTATTGCATCAGTAGATGATGGTGGAGAGATATACATCATTGGTAGCAAAACCTTTACCACGCTTGCTGCTGCTAATGAATACCTTGCAAGTCAGAACACAAGAACCTTTACATTTGATACGACGCCTGTATCTGCTTCACCTGTCGAGTCAGATTTATATGTAGAGAAGGTTACTATAATGAATGACTTTATAACAGGCTTTGATGTGTCATCTTATCTTTCAATAAGGAACAGCGGCGCAACATTTAAAGACTTTGATGGCAAAGTACTTGGCGACCAGGAATTCTTCAACCTGCTTAAGTCATCAGGTGTTAATTACATAAGAATACGCACATGGGTAGATCCATACGATGAAAATGACAATAGCTATGGAGGCGGTGCCTGTGACCTTGCAACCGCAGTCAAGATTGGACAGTGGGCTTCCAATGCCGGAATGAGAGTTCTGGTAGATTTCCATTATTCAGATTTCTGGACAGACCCTGGTAAGTATTCCGCACCTAAGGCATGGCAGAGTATGACCTTGGATGACAAGGCGGCAGCGCTTCAGGCATATACTGAGGACAGTCTTAAGACAATGCTTGATGCCGGTGTAGATGTAGGCATGGTTCAGGTCGGTAATGAAACTACGAATGGCTTCTGCGGAGAAACAAGCTGGGAGAATATGTGTAAGCTTTTCAATGCAGGAAGCACGGGTATACAGAATATAGAAGAAGCTTATAACAGACAGATTATGATTGCAATACATTTTACAAACCCTGAGGGCAGTGCATTTGAGTCGTATGCAGCTAATCTTAACTATTATGATGTTGTGTATGATGTATTTGCTACATCATATTATCCGTACTGGCATGGAACACTCGGTAATCTTACTACAAAACTAAGTAATATTGCAGAGACATATGGCAAATATGTAATGGTTGCTGAAACCTCTTATGCACGTACCTATGAGGATGGTGATGGACATACCAATACAGTATATGAAGGCAAGTCAGGTAACACAATACCTTATCCGGTAAGCCTTCAGAGTCAGGCATTATCTGTAAGGAATGTAGTTGAGGCTGTAGCCAATGTCCCTAATAATAAGGGTATAGGAGTATTCTATTGGGAGCCTGCATGGATTCCTGTACAGGTATATGATGCGAGTGCTTCTGACGCAGCGACAGTGTTAGCGCAGAATAAAGCGCTTTGGGAGAAATATGGCTCGGGCTGGGCATCAAGCTATTCAGCAGGCTATGATGAGGATGCAGGTAAGTGGTATGGCGGCTCGGCTGTAGATAATGAGGCAGTATTTGATTTCGATGGAACGGCACTTGATACACTAAAGGTATTTAATATGATACGAGGAGGTACAACCTCGTCGGACTCTGTAATAGGAGTATTAGATACGGAAGCAGAGTATGAGTTGGATGATGATACCACATATGAGGATATAGAGCTTCCTGAAACAGTAGATGTAATGTTTGCAAGTGGTAAGACTGACACAGCAGAGGTTACATGGTCTGAGAAGGATATCAAGGAAGCTATATATTCAGGAGAAGGTGAATATCCTATAGATGGCACGGCTGTATATGATGGAGTAAGCTACGATGTGATATGTACACTGACGCTTAAGCCGAAGAATTATCTGATTAACCCAAGCTTTGAGGATAGCGATACTTCTATGTGGATTACAGAAGGTGATAGCGCCTCGGCAATATCGCGCAAGAGCGAGGGTGGAAACTATCGTACCGGAGATTATGCATATCATTTCTGGGATGGAAATGCTATGACCTTCACATTTTATCAGACAGTTACGGTAGATGCTGGTGTATATACAGCAGGCTGCTATGTCGAGGGAGGAGGCGCTGACGGAGATTACACCATTGAGTTATTTGTAAAGGTCGGAGACAAGGAATGGACAGATACAGCTAAATTAAATGGATGGCTTGAATGGCAGAATCCGGAGGTGTCCGATATAGAGATTGACGAGGATAATACAGAGATAACAGTTGGAATCCGAGTAATTGGTCTTAGCAGTCTTACAACAGGTGCATGGGGAGCATTTGATGATTTCTATCTGAATAAGCTTGCAGATGATGTTGAGTACCACATCATAGAAGGTGCAGACAGTGAGTGGGTTGAGGATGAAAGCAGCAATATCACCATTAAATCTGACGGACCATTCGTAAAATTTGTAGAGGTTAAGATAGATGGTAAGGTTGTTGATCCTTCGAACTATACTGCTAAGAAGGGTTCGACGGTTATTACCTTCCTTAAGTCATTCTTAGATACTCTTGATGAGGGTGAGCATAGTGTAGAGATAGTATTTACAAATGGTATTGCCAAGACTAATCTTACAGTCGTTATGAAAGAAGATGAGGACAAGACTGATACGGGTAATACAGATACCGGTAATACAGATACCGGTAATAATGATACAGATAAAACTGATACGGTTACCCCTACCCCTGCGACAGTAGAGACACCAAGCAACAATACTGATAATACAGGTACAAATGATGGTGTTAAGACAGGAGATACATTTGAACTTATGCTTGTTATAATGCTTGCAATAATGTCCGCGGCAGGTATGAGTGCATTGTATTATACAAATAAAAGATACATGAAGGGTAAAAAAAGATAAAATAGCTTTTAAATAAAAGGCGCGTTCCTGCCTGATGAAAAATCAGATGGGAACGCGTTTTTGTTTTATGCCAAATAAGCGCTCACGCGCTTGCTTGGTGAGCTTTATTGTGGTACAATACGAGGAAAGGTGTCGTTGCACTTGTGCAAATGATACTTTAATGAAATAAACCATCAAATTGTTAAGCAAGATGGTATACTATATCTTGGATTGAATGTTACGAGAGAGAAATAAAAATGAAAAAAACAGATAAGAAAATACTTATACTTGATATAGACGGAACACTTGTCAATTCTAAGAAGGAGATAACTCCGAAGACACATGCCGCACTTATGAAGGTGCAGGAGGCAGGACATATTATAGTTCTTGCTTCGGGCAGACCATATCGTGGTATGAGACAGTATGTAGAGGCTCTTTCTTTGGATAAAAAGGGTGGATATGCACTGTCCTTTAATGGTGGAATGATAATAGAGTGTATGACAGGAAAACCCGTAGTGGAGAAGGTGATACCGAATAGATTTGTAAAACCAATCTATGAATATGCATTAAAAAATGACATCGGAATGGTGACCTACGAGGGTGACACGGCTATTACGGGCACAAGAATAGATGAATATATGGAATACGAAGCAAGACTTAACTTTCTGTCTCTCGTAGAATTGCCTGATTTTGCAGAATATGTTGATTTTGATGTGGTTAAATGCCTGCTTACTGCTGAACCTGAGAATATAGCTCCAAGATGTGAGCAGGAATTAAAGGCATTATTTGAGCCTAAGCTTAATGTGTACCGCTCAGAACCGTATTTTATAGAAATTACAACCAACGGTGTTGATAAGGCGTCTACGATACCTGAGCTTCTTAAGCTTCTCGACATACCGAGAGAGAATTCTATATGCTGCGGTGATGGCTTCAATGATGCCACCATGGTAGCCTATGCAGGTATAGGAGTAGCAATGGGCAATGCGCAGCAGATTGTGAAGGACAATGCTGATTACATTACGAAGGGCTGTGATGAAGACGGCTTGGTAGATGTGATTGAAAAATTTATATTATAAAATTGAGGTAGAAGATGCAGAATTCGTTATTTCCGACTAAAGCCGAAACCCTTATAAAGCTTAAAGAATTAGTTAAAAAATCATATATAGAGGACATGATAATTGTCCATGTAAGTGAGATAATGGTGAATTTTGATAATGTCTATGAACAGATAAGAGAGAGATTTATCGGTGATAAGGTTATCATAAGAAGTTCTATCAGATATGACGAGGATTCAGGTTATTCCAAGATGCTGCATTATAACAGTATCAAGTCTATAGCATCAGATGACAGGCTCGGACTTGAAGAGGCGCTTAAGAAGATGGCGCTTATGTATGCCGATGGAGATAGAGAGAATCTTGTTAATTATTTTGATGAACAGATACTTATTCAGCGATATTCTGAGAATATCGTAATATCAGGTGTGGCATTTACCAGGGATTTTATATACAAAAGACCATACTATATGATTAATTACAGTGATAATAATGACAACACTGAGGAAATGAAGACAAAATGGATAGCACATAATGTGTCATGGGAATTCTTAGACTATGATTTCTTAAGTCTTATCAAGGCTGTCAAGGAGATAGAAACTGTATACAGTGATATAGAAGCATTGGAGATAAAATTCGGTATTGACTCGATAGATAATATCATTATATATCAGGTAAGACCATTGGTTGAGCTTTTTGATAAGCCGATGGCGCTTACGGACAAGGAATTTTTTGACGCAAAATCCTTCGCCAAATGTGATTATCTCGATACAAGCCATGTACTATCGGATATGGCGAACTGGAAACCGGCTGAGATACTCGGTATGAACCCAAGACCTCTTGACTGCTCACTCTATAACGAACTCATAACATCGGGTGTGTGGAATGAGAGTATAAGCAATATGGGTTATGATTCTGTCATAAATGAGATAATGCAGAAGGTTGGCAATAAGCCGTATATATCGGTTGATTATTCAATAGACGGTCTGACTCCTCAGAACTTAAAGGAAAATATAAAATTCAAGCTCAAGGAATATTACATAAAAAAGCTTAAGGAGAAGCCGGTTCTTCACGAGCGTCTGGAGGTAGACCTTATATTTAATTGCTATGTCTTTTCTACTGAGAAGAAGCTTGCTGAGCTTGAGAATGAGGGCTTTAGCAGAGAAGAATTATCTGATGTGTCAACCTCGCTTAAGGAGGTAACAACGAACATAATTAAGCATTATGACGAATGGTTAAAGCGAGACTTGGAAGAACTTGACAAGCTGACTCGTTTAAGACATGAGATAAGAAGCTATGCACCTTTAAGAGAGACTAACATAATGAAGCTTTATAAATATGTAAATGACCTGACAGACTCAATCAGAAAATACGGCTCACCGTTATATATAAGACAATCCAGATGTGAGATAGTGGCAAGATCGTTGCTTAACAGTCTTGTTGATGAAGGATATTTCTCCCGTGAGGAAATGTACCGATTCATATCGGGTATTGAGACGGCAGAGGTCAGATTCGAGAAAGATATACTAAGGTATATCTATGGTGAGATAACCGCTGATGAATTCAATGAAATGTATGGACACTTGAGACTTAAGACCTACGATATAAGAACCGACTGTTACAAGCATATGAAGCTTGAAGGTATATTTGATGGTTCGGAGGGTGTGTACAGAGAGGACACGGAGAAGGTTTTTCTTGATAATGAAGTACTTGAAGAAGCGCTAAGAAGGGTAGATCTTGATATTACGCCACAGGTGCTTATAAGCTTCGTCACAGAGGCAATAATTAATAGAGCTTACTTCAGATTTGAATACATAAAATCCTTGAGTCTGATATTGGATATAATAGTAGTTATGGGCAATCTCTACGGTATAGACAGAGAGGATATGTCTTATCTTGAATTATCAGAGATAATGGGTTATCACAGCAGAGACAGCTATATTCAGATAATTCAGTCAAGACGCGATATGTATCATGCATATTCCTATCTGGTACTGCCGGAGCTTATATTTAATGTAGGCGATATAGATGTAATTGACTACAAGTAGGAGTGATGAGATGGGTAAAAAATTGTTGGTGGAATTTCCCGGAAGGAATTACAGTGTGGATAAGCCGCTTCTGTATTATGCCGGAAGGGTCTTTGAACAAAAGAATTATGAGATATTGAGGCTTGACTATAATTCTAAACTGATGGGAGATAAAAATGATATAGAGGGACTTATAGAGGAGGCTAAGCCTTATGTCAAATCAGCCTTGGATAAGATAGATTTTTCTGCCTATGAGGATATAGTATTCATATCAAAGAGCATGGGAACAACTCTTGCAGGTTACTATGAAGAATACTATAAGATAAGAGTGAGACATCTTTTTCTTACACCTGTACAGAGCGCGCTTAAATATATGAAGAGAGGAAAATGTATAGTAGTTGCGGGCAAGGAGGACAAATTCTTAGACAGCAGAAGGCTTAAGATATACTGTGTAGAGCAGGATGTAGCACTTGAGCAGTTCGAGGGCGTGGGACATTCCTTAGAGGATAACGAGGATATCAACAAAACTTTTGCAATTCTTATGGTTATGGTTAAATTATATAAGGGCTTTTCAAATTGATTTAAGATATGGTAAAATAGCGAGGAAAGTGAACGAAGTGCTTGCACAATCGGACATTTGATGAGCATCCATCATCTCACCGTCAGGCGAGATGGTTATATAAGATTTATTAAAACAAGGAGGATAAAAAATGGGCTTTTTTAAGGACTTTAAGAGAGATTTTGCACAGGCTGTAAATGAACTTATGCCTGATAAGGATGAGCTTGCAAATGAATATGATGATGAAGATATAGTTAATACCTTTGATGATAATGATGATATGGATATTGCACCGGAGGATATGATGGAGAATATAGATGACATACCTTCGGAGGATGTAGCAGGAAATGATGATACGGATAATTTAGGAGTATCATATCTGGATAATGAAATAACCGGCGAAAGTGCTGATACAGAAGAAGTCTCAGATAGAGATGATAAAATTAAGGACATCCCTGAGGCAGAGATAATAGCGGAAAATTACAACAATGAGCTTGATGTGTTTGGAGATGAGGAGGAGGCTCCGGAGGAAGAATTATTGGAGGCTTTACCTCCTAAAGAACTCTCAGAGGAGAACTCTCAGGAAAATGCGGAAGGTTCCGATGATTTACCTACTGAGGCGGAGGCATATAATTTTGACGAATTAAAGGCGGTGGATTCGCTTGATGAGGAGAATATGCTGGAGAATATTGAGGACGCGGAGGCACTTGAGCCTGTAGCAAATGCACTTGATGGCATGGACTTGAACGAGGCGGTTGAAGATGCAATAAGTAAGAATGATAATGACGAAGCATCCGGTGAAGAGCTTTATGAGGAGGACAATATGGCAGAGGAAGAGAAGATAATAGAGAAGATGGTAGAGGAAGAAACTACCAGGGAGAAAGAGCAGGAGGCTAACAGCATCCTCTCTGATGACACTACATATATCACTAAGGGAACAACCATTAAGGGTAATATTGAGACGGACGGAGGTATAGATGTAATCGGCTCTGTCGAGGGTGATGTAACCTGTGGCGGAAAGCTGATTATAGGCGGCTCTATTGAGGGTAATATAAATGCAGGTGAAATATATGCAAATGCTGCTAAGATAAAGGGTGAGATAGTCACAGAGGGCAGCGTTAAGATAGGTGTAGGTACAGTAGTTGTAGGAAATGTATCTGCAACTTCAGCGGTTATCGCAGGAGCAATAAATGGAGACATAGATGTACACGGACCTGTCATCGTTGATTCGACAGCAGTTATAATGGGTGATATAAAGTCACGCTCAGTACAGATTAACAACGGTGCCGTAATAGAAGGTCGTTGCTCACAGTGCTATTCTGAAATAGATGTTAAGAGCTTTTTTGAATAAGACGGGAGATACATTTATGGAGATGAAGAGAATATTACTTAAATTAAGTGGAGAAGCACTTGCAGGTGATAAGAAGACAGGCTTTGACGAGGAGACGGTGCTCGCAGTTGCCAAGCAGATAAAGCAGGTGGTTGACAAGGGTATACAGGTAAGCATAGTAATAGGTGGGGGAAACTTCTGGAGAGGAAGAACCTCGGAGCATATGGACAGGGTAAAGGCAGACCAGATAGGAATGTTGGCAACCGTTATGAACTGTATTTATACGGCTGACGCCTTAACGAGAGTAGGTGTGAAATCTCATATAATGACACCGTTTGCCTGTGGCAATATGACAGAAAGCTTCGTTAAGGATAAGGCAGTCGAATATCTTGAGGCCGGTGAGGTATGCTTCTTCGCAGGTGGTACGGGACATCCATATTTTTCGACGGATACTGCTACGGTACTTATGGCGGTTGAGACCTCCTGTGATGCAATCCTTATGGCAAAGGCTATAGACGGTGTATACGACAGTGACCCGAAGCTTAATCCTGATGCGAAAAAGTACGACACACTTGAAATAAATGAGATAATAGATAAGAAACTTGGCGTTATAGACCTTGCAGCAGCGGTTCTTGCTATGGAGAATAAGATGCCGATGATGCTTTTTGGACTTAATGAGGAGAATAGCATAATCAAGGCTGTAACGGGTGGCTTTACCGGCACTTTGGTTAAATGTGATTAGATTATTATAATAAAAGAATCAATTATAGAAAGGGATAAGAAAATGTTAAATCAATTTGAAGAAAAAATGCAGAAATCATTGGATACTCTTTTGTCAGAATACGCTACGGTAAGAGCGGGCAGAGCTAATCCTCATATCTTAGATAAGCTGAGAGTGGATTATTATGGTACACCTTCGCCGTTACAGCAGGTTGCCAATATTACCGTACCTGAGGCAAGAACAATCATAATTCAGCCTTGGGAGCCAAGTCTTATCAAGGACATTGAGAAGGCTATACTTACTTCTGACTTGGGAGTTACACCTAATAACGACGGTAAGTCAGTTATAATCAACTTTCCTGAGCTTACAGAGGACAGAAGAAAAGAGCTTGTCAAGGATATCAAGAAGAAGGCTGAGGCTGCTAAGGTAGCGGTAAGAAATGTAAGACGAGATGCAAATGACTTTGTCAAGAAGATGAATAAGCAGAATGAGATGTCTGAGGATGAGCTTAAAATTAATGAAGAAAAAATACAGAAGATGACGGATAAATTTGTTGAGAAAATCGACAAGGCTATGGAAGAAAAATCTAAGGAGCTTCTTACGGTTTAGTCGTAATAAGAACTGATATGAGAGGTATATAATTTTAGGAGAAACGCTTTGGAAAAGGTTATAGATGGTAAAAAACTTAATATTCCGGAGCATGTTGCTATAATTATGGATGGCAATGGCAGATGGGCGAAGAAGAGACTTATGCCGAGAAATTTCGGACATAAGCAGGGTGCAAAGGTAGTCGAGCAAATCTGTGAAGATGCAAATACCCTCGGTATAAAGTACCTTACCGTATACGCATTTTCGACGGAGAACTGGAAGCGTTCGGTAGAAGAAGTCTCGGGCATTATGAACCTTCTTAGAGATTACCTTGTCAACTGTATAGAGCGGGCATCTAAGAACAATATGCGTGTCAGGGTTATAGGAGACAGAACTGCTCTTGACGGAGACATCGTAGAGAAGATAGAGGAGCTTGAAGAGGCAACCTCTATATACGACGGACTTAATTTCACCATAGCACTTAATTATGGAGGGCGTGATGAGATAAGGCGAGGAGTTGCAAGGCTTGTCGAGGATATAAGGTTGGGCAAGGCAGAGGAGCCGATAACTGAGGATATGATATCGAGCTATCTTGATACCTATGATATACCTGACCCTGATTTGCTGATAAGGACGAGTGGGGAATTGAGATTATCCAATTACCTTATATGGCAGCTTGCATATACGGAGTTTTATTTTACGGATTGTCTGTGGCCGGACTTTGATATGGAAGAGCTTAAGAAGGCTGTACTTTATTACAATGACAGAGATAGAAGATATGGCGGGGTAAAGTAGATGTTCAAGCAGAGACTTTTAAGCGGTATAGTGTTGGTTGTGCTTATGGTGGTTATATTGTACTTTGGAGGATATGTCACAGGTGCAGCCATGCTTCTGCTTTCCTTAGGGGGGATATTCGAGCTTCTTCGAATATACAAATTACATAATACACTTCTTGGATGTGCAGGATATGTGGTAGCGGTGGCTTATTATATATTGCTGTTTACGAATCTAAGAGAATATATACTCTTTATGTTTATAATAGCTATATTGGTGATACTCGGCATATATGTATTCGCCTATCCTAAGTATACGGATAAGGACATAATGGCAGTTATTTTCTCATTTTTTTATGTGGCATTTATGCTCTCTTATGTCTATGAGATAAGAACTTTAAAGCATGGTGGAATACTCGTTATTATGATATTTATATGCTCATGGGTAAATGATACACTTGCCTACTGCGCAGGAGTGACTATGGGTAAGCATAAGATGTCACCGAAGCTTAGCCCGAAGAAGAGCGTAGAAGGACTTATCGGAGGTCTGTTCGGAGCGGCAATAGTCGGTGGAGTGTATGGATATTTCCTTGATAAGTATGTATATGAAATTAATAACAGTATTTTAGTATTTGCAATTATCGGTTTCTTGGGAGCAATCGTTGCTGTAATCGGAGACCTTACTGCATCAGCAATAAAAAGAAATAACGACATCAAGGATTACAGTAAGCTTATACCCGGACATGGGGGGATACTTGACAGGTTTGACAGTATAATATTTACTGCACCTGTTATATATTATCTAATTATGCTGATGATTAAATAATCGGAGGAATTAATCTTGAAGAATATATCAATAATTGGCTCGACAGGCTCGATAGGTACACAGACCTTAGAGATAGTAAGAGCTAATGATGATTTGAATGTGGTAGCTCTTGCTGCAGGAAGCAATGTCTCATTATTAGAGAAGCAGGCAAGAGAATTTAAACCTGATATAATAGCAATTTGGGATGAGGACAAGGCTAAAGAACTTAAGACTGCCTTGTCTGAATTTAACATAAGGATAGTATCGGGGATGGATGGACTTATAGAGGTGGCAACTTATATTAGTGCGGATATTCTGGTAACTGCCATAGTAGGTATGATAGGACTAAGACCTACGATAGAAGCCATAAAAGCAGGCAAGGATATAGCACTTGCAAACAAGGAGACGCTCGTTACGGCAGGACACCTGATTATGCCGCTTGCAAGTGAGAAAAATGTACGCATACTTCCTGTGGACAGTGAACATTCTGCGATATTCCAGTGCCTTCATGGTGAGGAGAATAATAAGATAAGCAGACTTCTTATCACCGCCTCGGGAGGACCGTTCAGAGGAAAGACGAGGGAGGAGCTTGAGTCGGTAACACTTGAAGACGCACTTAAGCATCCTAATTGGTCGATGGGCAAGAAGATAACTGTCGATTCAGCTACTATGGTAAATAAGGGTTTAGAGGTTATAGAAGCAAGGTGGCTCTTTGATGTACAACCTGCCGACATAGAGGTTGTAGTACAGCCACAGAGTATAATTCATTCCATGGTGGAATTTGCCGATGGTGGAATCAAGGCACAGCTTGGAACACCGGATATGAAGCTGCCGATACAATATGCATTGTATTATCCTGAGAGAAGAAACTTAGCAGGAGACAGGCTTGACTTTGCTACATTAAATGGAATAATAATAGATAAACCCGACAAAAATGTATTCAAGGGCTTGGATTTTGCATATAATGCATTAGAATGTGGCGGTTCTATGCCTACTGTGTTCAATGCAGCGAATGAGAGAGCTGTAGCACTCTTTATAGCGGGAAGGATTAGATTCTTAGAGATATATGATGTTATAGAAATGTGTATGAAGAAGCATCGTATTATAGATAACCCTTCTTTAGAGGATATAATTGAGACGGAGAAAAATACTTATGAGTTGATTAACAGTAGATATAATTAACTGTTTGTCAAATCAGTAAATATCGAATCAGATGTTATAAGATGAATTAAAAAGAGGTGTTTTATATGAACATTATTTTGATAATACTTATATTTGGAATTATCATAGCCTTTCACGAGTTTGGACATTTTATAGTTGCCAAACTCAATCATATAGCGGTTACTGAATTCTCGATTGGTATGGGACCTGCTATTTTCTCGACACAGAAGAAGGAGACCAAGTATTCATTAAGACTGCTTCCTATAGGCGGCTACTGTATGATGCTTGGAGAGACAGAGAAGTCTGAGGATGAGAGAGCATTCTCTAATAAACCTGTATGGGTAAGGATGATGGTAGTTCTTGCAGGACCTGTATTCAACATTATACTTGCCTTTGTTTTCTCTATGCTTCTCATACACTTATATGGCTTTGATAAACCTACACTTACGAATATTGTTGATAATAGTGCGGCATATGAGGCAGGACTTGAGGCGGGTGACACGATAGTAAAGATAAATGGAGATAATATATACAACTTCCGCGAGTTGCAATTATATATGGCTATTAATGACAATGCCAATCCGATTACATTTACCGTTGAAAAGGCTGATGGAGCTATAAGAGATATCACTGTAATTCCAAGACAGGATTCCAATGGCGATTATAAGATAGGAGTATATTCGGGATACTTTAAGCCACAGGGTGTTGGAGAAAATATAAGTTATTCTGCATATGAGGTAAGATATTGGTTTAAGGCGACAGTCACAAGCCTAAGGCTCATAGTCACCGGTGGAGTAAAAAGCGGAGACATAATGGGACCTGTAGGAGTGGGCGGTGCCATAAATGATGTCATAGAGGAGGTTAAGGAGGAAAGTGAGACCAAGAGCGAGGCTGCGCTTTATATATTCCTCAATCTGCTTAATTGGAGTATATTGCTCAGTGTAAACCTTGGCATTATGAATCTCTTGCCTATACCTGCTTTAGATGGTGGAAGGCTCCTGCTTCTTATCGTTGAGGCGGTAAGACGCAAGAAGCTGCCGGAGGAGAAGGAAGCCATAGTCAATCTGGTAGGAGTGGTTATCCTTGTTATGCTAATGGTGGTTGTATTATTCAATGATATTAAGAATGTGTTTTTCTAAGGTGAGATAATGGATAAATTAACATACAGAGAGAAGACAAAAAAGATAAAAATCGGAAATGTAACTATCGGTGGAGGTAGTCCCATAGCAATACAGTCCATGACGAATACGGAGACTTCGGATATCACCGCAACAGTTAGACAGATACTTGAGCTTGAGAAGGCGGGATGTCAGATAATTCGATCTACTGCAAATACTAAGGAAGCTGCCGAAAGCTTTGACAAAATTAAGGAACAGATTCATATTCCGATAGTTGCAGATATACATTTCGACTACAGACTTGCGATAACCGCTATGGAGCATGGAGCTGATAAGATAAGGATAAATCCGGGCAATATCGGAGGAGAGGAGAAGCTTAAGAAGGTTGTTCTTGAAGCGAAAAAGAGAGATATCCCTATCAGAGTAGGCGTTAATTCCGGTTCACTGGAGAAGGAGCTTATAGCTAAGTATGGCGGCGTGACGGCAGAGGGCATAGTAGAGAGTGCTCTTGATAAGGTTAGTATGATAGAGCGATGCGATTATGATAATATTGTTATAAGTATTAAGTCATCGGATGTAATGATGTGCGTAAAGGCACATGAGATAATCGCCGATAAGACCGTATATCCTCTTCATGTAGGCATTACGGAGGCCGGCACAGTAAATGCCGGCAATATCAAATCAGCGATAGGACTTGGGCTTATACTTAACCAAGGGATAGGCGATACGCTCCGTGTATCGCTTACAGGCAATCCTGTGTCAGAGGTTATTTCAGCGAAGACGATACTAAGAACATTAGGACTTAAGAACGATGGAATTGAGCTTGTGTCATGTCCGACTTGTGGCAGGACAAAGATAGATATGATAGGACTTGCCAATGATGTCGAGAAGCTGATTCAGAATTATGATAACCTGCATATCAAGGTGGCGGTTATGGGATGTGCTGTAAATGGTCCGGGAGAAGCCAAAGAAGCAGACCTTGGTGTAGCAGGTGGTGACGGAGAAGGCCTTTTATTTAAGAAAGGGCAGATAATAAAGAAACTTCCACAGGAGCAGCTTCTTAGCGCTCTTAAGGAAGAGTTGGACAATATGGAGGGTGCAAGATGTCCGGTGGACATCTGTTATGCACCGACCGGAGTGAAACGGAGAAAAGCATAATGGGAAAATTATTTAAAGAAGTGTTTCCCGGCTTGAAATTATCAGATGATATAGATGACTTAATTAGACAGACTGAGATAAAAGGTATAACCATGTTCGAGAAAGAGAAGAAGATGGTTATTTCCATAATTAGCACTAATCTTATATTTAAGCAGGATATATACAAAGCCGAGTCACAAATATCAAAATACATATTCCCTGATGGCAAAGGACGCTGCATCATAGATGAGCATTTTAACCTGTCAGGTCAATACAGACTAAAGAATATTACAGATGTTTACAGAGACAGCTTTCAGGAAGAGATTAAGAATGAAAGCCGTGTATGTTATAGATTTCTAAAACACGGAGAATGGACATGTAATGATGATAATGTCCTAACACTTGCTTTGGAGGACAGCGAGATAGCAAGAAGTCGTTCGATGGAAATTAGAAAATATCTGGAGGATACATTTAAAGACCGCTTTGATATGGATGTAAAGGTTGGCTTTGCATATACGGATGAGCAGAAGACAACCTTGAGGAATGCTAATGAAATGATTCTAAAGCAGACTCTGCGTCAGATAGAGGAATTAAACGAAAATTTAAAACCGAAGATAAAGCCTGCTGATAAAACAGATGATACCGGCTCTGACAAGCAAAAATCGGGTTCTGAATCCTCCGGCAGGAAAGCTCCTGCTTCAAAGTCCGGTATCGGGCAGACTAAGCCGACGGCTAAGCGTAATGACAGAGCATCAGGAGGAAGAGGTACATACAAGAATAAATCAGAATACGGCAAAGGCTACAAAGAAGACCCTGAGGTTATCTATGGCAGAAACTGTGAGGGGGATATATCAGCCATTTCCGATTTGTATGATGGCGTTGGAGTGGTCTGTATACATGGACAGGTTATAAGCCTTGAGGATAGAGAATTAAAAAGCGGTAAGTTCATTATAAGTGGCAATATCACTGACTTTAACGATACCATAGGCTTTAAGGTGTTCGTGGCACCGGAGGACAAGGATCCATTACTTGAGGATTTAAAGATAGATGGTTTTTATATCATAAAGGGAGTTCCGCAGTACGATACCTATGCCAGAGAAATAACCGTGTCATCAATATCGGGTATAAAGCCGATAAATGATTTCAGAGAGAAGCGTATGGATATGGCGGCAGATAAAAGAGTCGAGCTTCATCTTCATACGATTATGAGCGAGATGGATAGTGTAGTGGACATCGAGAAGGTAATTGCTCGTGCTAAGGAATGGGGACATAAAGCAGTGGCTATTACTGACCATGGCTGTGTACAGGCATTTCCTATAGCTAATCATTGTATAAAACCTGATGAGGATTTCAAAATCATATATGGAGTGGAAGGATACTTCGTAGATGATTTAAAGGATCTTGTTGTAAATGATAAGGGACAAAATCTTGATTCTGAATATGTTGTATTCGACATAGAGACTACAGGATTGAGTCCGAGGTATAACAAGATAATTGAGATAGGTGCAGTAAGGGTTAAGAACGGAGTTATATGTGATACATATAACCAATTCATAAACCCTGAGATACCTATACCTTACAGTATTACCAAGCTTACATCCATAAATGACAGTATGGTAATTGACGCTCCTACCATAGAGACCGTCCTGCCGCAATTTCTGGAATATGTAGGCGATGCGGCGCTCGTTGCTCATAATGCAAGCTTCGATACAGGCTTTATAAGAGAGTTTGCAGGAAGACTCGGACTGCCATTTGATTATACGATATTAGATACACTTACATTAGCACATATACTTATACCGGAGCTTGGAAAGTACACCTTAGACAGACTTTGCAAGCAGTTCGGCGTATCCCTGGAGAATCACCACAGAGCCTGTGACGATGCTTATGCGACAGCAGAAATCTTCGTAAAGATGCTCAAGCTGATTAAGGATAAGGGTGTGGAAACCATAGCAGAGCTTAACAGTATGGGAGCGGCATCTGCTGACATAATCAAGAAAGCCAGAACTCATCATGGCATAATACTTGTTAAGAATGACATAGGGCGCGTAAATCTCTATCGTCTGATTTCAGAGTCGCATATAAATTATTTTAACAGGCGCCCGAGGATGCCTAAGAGCCTTATCAATAAGTACAGAGAAGGACTTATAATCGGCTCTGCCTGCGAGGCGGGAGAGCTTTATCAGGCTGTATTAAACGGTGCCGGTGAAGATGAGATAACGAGGCTGTGTAATTTCTATGATTACTATGAGATACAGCCGACAGGCAATAACATGTTCATGATAGACAGTGAGAAGATAAGTAATGTTAATTCCGTAGAGGATATCGAGAACATAAATAAGCAGATAGTGGAGCTTGGCAGACAGTTTAACAAGCCTGTTGTAGCAACCTGTGATGTGCATTTCTTAGATCCTGAGGATGCGATATACAGGAAGATAATACTCGCCGGACAGGGCTTCAAGGATGCAGATAGTCAGGCACCGCTTTATCTAAGAACTACCGAAGAGATGCTTGAGGAATTCTCTTATCTTGGAAGCGATGTTGCTAAGGAAGTTGTTATAACCAACACGAACAAGATAGCGGATATGATAGAGAAAATCTCTCCTGTAAGACCTGATAAATGTCCGCCGATTATAGAAAATTCAGACGAAACTTTAAGAGAAATTTGTTATAACAGGGCCCACGAGATATATGGTCCAGAGCTTCCTGATATAGTTGTAAAAAGACTTGAGAAGGAATTGAACTCTATAATTACTAACGGCTTTGCCGTAATGTACATAATTGCTCAGAAGCTGGTATGGAAATCTAATGAGGACGGCTATCTGGTAGGTTCAAGAGGCTCGGTCGGCTCCTCATTTGTAGCGACTATGGCAGGTATAACCGAGGTTAATCCGTTGCCTGCGCATTATATATGTCCGCATTGTCATTTTGTAGACTTTGATTCTGATGCGGTGAAGCAGTACGAGGGGCAGTCGGGCTGTGATATGCCGGATATGAACTGTCCTAAGTGCGGTACTCCTATGATTAAGGAGGGACACGATATACCATTCGAGACCTTCTTAGGATTTAAGGGCGATAAGGAACCGGATATAGACCTTAATTTCTCAGGTGAATATCAGCCAAAGGCTCACGCATATACGGAGGAGCTTTTCGGTAAGGGTAAGGCCTTCAAGGCAGGTACAATCGGTACTGTAGCAGACAAGACTGCATATGGATATGTATATAACTACTTCAAAGAAAGAGGCGTGGAGAAAAGACACGCTGAGATAGAGCGTCTTGCCATTGGCTGTACAGGTGTTAAAAGAACTACGGGACAGCACCCGGGCGGTATGATAGTGCTTCCTCGTAACGAGGAAATATATTCCTTTACACCGATACAGAAGCCGGCAAATGATATGAACACCGATGTAACTACGACACATTTTGAATACCATTCCATAGATCATAATCTGCTTAAGCTTGATATACTCGGACACGACGATCCTACCATGATCAGAAGGTTAGAGGACTTAACAGGTAAGGATGCAAAGACTATACCTCTTGATGATAAGGATGTTATGTCGCTTTTCCATAACACCGAGGTGCTTAATATCAAGCCTGAGGATATTGGTGGCACCAAACTTGGAACACTCGGTGTACCTGAGTTCGGTACGGACTTTGCAATGCAGATGCTTATTGATACGCACCCGAAGGCTTTCTCTGACCTTGTGCGTATCGCGGGACTTTCACATGGAACAGATGTGTATCTGGGAAATGCGCAGACACTTATACAGGAGGGAACATGTGAGCTTTCCTCAGCAATATGCTGTCGTGATGATATAATGGTATATCTTATGTACAGAGGACTTGAATCAGGTATGGCTTTCAACATTATGGAGAAGGTACGTAAGGGTGTTGTAGCCAAAGGTAAATGCAAGGAATGGAGCGAGTGGAAGGAAGAAATGCGAGCCCATGATGTACCCGAATGGTATATCGGTTCCTGCGAGAAGATAAAGTATATGTTCCCGAAGGCACACGCTGTAGCATATGTTATGATGGCATGGCGTATCGCTTATTACAAGGTACATTACCCTATCGAATATTATACTGCATTTTTCAGTATCAGGGCATCAGCCTTTGACTATAAGCTGATGTGTCAGGGCAAGGAAGCGTTAGAAGAAAATCTCGCCAGATTGCAAAAGACCGACAAGAAGGATATGACTGCTACGATAGCTTCTACGATAAGGGATATGAGGATTGTGCAGGAGATGTATGCGCGCGGTATAGAATTTCTGCCGATAGATTTATACAAGGCGAAGGCAGACCGCTTCCAGATAATAGACGGCAAGATAATGCCGAGCTTTTCATCTATAGCCGGCATGGGCGAAAAAGCCGCGCAGCAGTTAGAAGAAGCCGCACACGAGAAGGTTTTCACATCTAAGGATGATATGCGTAATCGTGGTAAGGTCTCTAAGACTATATTAGATGATATGGATTCCCTGGGACTTTTAAAGGGACTTCCCGAGACCGACCAATATGACTTTTTCAGTCTGCTTACAAATTAATAATAAAAGTACTCGCCCTTGGGGACGGGGGTTAGGGGCGAAAATGAGTTCATTTTCGCCCCTAACCCCCGTCCCCAAGGGCGAGTGTTTTGCTGTCTATTTCTTCTTCTCTTTCTTTGGCTTGTCTGATTTCTCAGGTTTTGGATCATTTAGCTCAATACCTGCAAGCGGCATAGTTACAGTCTCGATTAAAAGCATAAGAATAAAGAGGATAATTGCTATAGAGACGATATACGAATGTAGGTAAATCTCATAACCGATATTATTCTCAAAATTAATTATACAGTCATGAATAACCAAAGGAGCAAACACAACTATGAACAGGAATATATGAACCATATCCATAGCCTTCCTCTCATCCTCGCTGTCAAGGCACAGCATAAGAGGCGGTATTAGGAATAGCAATGAAGTTTCAAGCTCTGCAAAAGGTGCTGCAATAACTATAATTGAGAGTGCAAGAATTCTCTTCCACAAAGATTTACTGATAAAGGCGCATACGATAAGACCGATTACAAGTATTGCCCATATTATATATTTAATTACGCTGTGATTGGACATAGTGTTATATCCAAGTGACATGGAAACTATATCAAGAGCTGAGAAAATATCGGTTCTATAGGCTGCACCGCCTGCCCATATATTTTTTATATATTCAGGGAATTTACTGAAAGCATCAACTATTACTACAGGACCTCCGATAAAAAAAGAAGGTATTAACCACAGTAATACAGTATAAAGTAATCCGAATAAGGCTTCTTTGAATTTTTTATCTCTAAGCAGTAATATAAGAAAGATAATTGCATAAGGCTTTATGCAGACTGCCAGTGCCAGTGCCAGAAGGCTTAAGTGTCTTATATATGGCTTTTCATTATTAAAGCCAAGCATATATAGGAATACGAATATTACTGCCAATATAACAAGGCTGCCACGCTCATAATTATAAATCATAGGTGCAGAAAAAATCATAAGGAATAAAAACCAGATTTTAGTCGGTACATTACCCTTTTTATTATTATATATAATTATAGCCAAGACTGTGGTTGAGATTGCCGCAAACATAATAAATATAAGCATTGTCTCAGAAAAATGCGTTAGATAGGATTTGTCCAAATCATATATATCAGATTTCGAAAAATAGGTAAGGAATCTGAATATAAGTATATAAAGCGGAGAATAAAATGAGAATTCTCCTATGGTTACAGCCTCATAAGGATGATTAAACCGTGATACATTAAAAGGATTAAAGAAATCCATAAATGAATCATTGTAATAATTATAAATAAGTGAATGCATTGCATAACCCTCGGAGCCGATATTTGATATATACATAACAAGCTGTGTCAGGGTCAGCGTTGTAAAGAAAAACCAGAAAACCATCCTGTTTTTCTCGGAATTTTTCATTTTTCTTGTCTGAGGTTTTTTCATATTATCTCCAATCTGCTTTATATTAAAGCCTTGTTGATTTTATTATATAAAACTCTTATAATAATATCAAAATTACTGCAGTAAATCAAGCTATGTAATTTCAGATTTTTAGTATATTTTGTGCTTATTATGAAAAGGAGAATTATAAATAAAATGACTTTTACATCTACTGTATTTTTAATCGGGATATTTCCTTGGTTTATTATTATTTTTTATTTATCAAGGAAAAATTATGAATCAAGAAAGACATTATTATTTTTTATAAATATTTTGTTCTATATATGGAGCGGTATCGGAGCATTTATTATCACATCAATCATTTGCCTGATTACATATTTTTTTTGTAAAATAAACCTTAATTATAAAAGTAAAGTTCTATTTATTTTTGAAGTTATAGTGGTGTTACTTCCGTTATTAACGATAAAATATACTTATTTTATAGTCGATAACATCAATAAGATAACCGGATTTGATTTTGAAACTCCTGCATTCATAGTACCTGTCGGTATTTCCTTTTTTACATTTCAGGCAATATCATTAATTAGTGATGTGTATAGTGATAAAATAAGTATTATATATTTATATGATGTATATTTATATCTGACTTTTTTTGCTACTATAACATCAGGACCTATCATAAGATTTGACTGTTTCGAAAAAGGTTTGAAAAACAATATAAGTTTGGAATCATATAATTATGGAATACAAAGGGTTTCCTATGGTTTATGCAAGAAAGTATTGATAGCAGATAAATTAGGGGGACTTGTTGATTATTATTTTGATGGCGTTTCGGGAGGGATTTCTTACTCGACATTAGGGTTATGGCTGGGTTCTTTTGCATATACTCTGCAATTATATTATGATTTTTCAGGATATTCTGATATGGCAATAGGTATCGGAAGGTTGCTTGGATTTGATTTACCTGAAAATTTTAATGCACCATATATTGCGGGAAGTATAAGTGAATTTTGGCGTAGATGGCATATTTCATTGAGCCGGTGGTTCAGAGATTATGTTTATATACCTCTTGGGGGCAATAGGGTTTCTACAGCTAAGCATATAAGGAATTTGTTAATTGTGTGGATTATGACAGGTGTTTGGCACGGTTCGAATTGGACATTTGTTATATGGGGGCTGGGATATTTTGTAATATTACTACTGGAAAAATATTGCCCTATTTTAAAAAATATTGACTCGCATTGGTATGGACATATATATGCTTTGTTTTTCATTAATATTCTTTGGGTATTGTTCAGATCGTCAAATATGAAAACGGCAATAATATATATAAAAGGTATGTTTGGTTTTAATATCGGTATAGAAAAAAAGGCGCTCAATTATATTCCGTATTTGGTTATATCTATTTTATTATGTCTGCCATGGAGTAGAATTTTGATTAAATATAAAGAAAAAACAGTATTAAAAATTATTAAAAATATAATATGGTTTATAATTGTTGTACTTGCAATTTGTGCTGTGATTAATGCATCTTATGCACCATATATTTACGGGGGTTTTTAGGAGGGATTTTATGAAAAAAGGACAAATGTATATTCATATAATATTGCTTTCTATTGCAATATTGACATATTCCTCGATGTGTTGGATTAATTTTGCAAAAGAAATGCTTTTCGGGAATCTGGCATATGTAAGTTATGATGATACTGAATCAGAAGAAAAATCTGATGACTCAATTGAAAAAAATAAAATATATATGTATGCCAAGTCTTTTGATGATAAAATCAAACAGTTTGATTACAGATGGTATAATAGTATGTATGGCAAGGATAGTCTTAGTAAGACAGATTCAACTATAACATATATGACGATTGATGAGGTAATATCAAATAATGTTCTAATGGGAAACAATGGATGGTTGTTTTATAAGAGCAAATCAGATGGTGATTCTATAGCCGATTATGAGGGTACTAATTTATATAGTAATGATTATATGGATAGTATATTGGAAAACTTGTCATTTGTACAGGATAAGTTTGAAAGCATGGGTATTGAATTTGTAATATTGGTTGCGCCGAACAAGGAAAATATATATTATGAGTATATGCCTGATAAATATATTCATGCTGATATTTCGCGTACTGATATTTTGATAGATTATTTATACGATAATGATATAAATATTGTTAATCCAAAGCAGGAATTATTACACTATCATAATGATTTTCAATTATATTATTATTATGATACACATTGGAATCAGCTTGGAGCATATATAGGAGTTAGGGCAATAGCTTCTTTTTGGGGAGAAAATATGCCTAATTTGGATGCTTGCTCTATAAGTAGCAAAAAACTTAGTGAAGTTGATTATCCTTTTGCAAGTGATGATTTGGCTGAGATGATTGGGTTGAAAGACTATTTAATAAATGAAATGGAATATGAGATTAAGGAGACGGTTCCGACAGAACAGGCATTGTATGGTGAAGATATTGTTTCATATTTCCATAATTCCAATGCAGAAAATGATCTAAAAGTTTTGCTTATTGGTGATTCATTTAGAACTGCGATGATTCCGGCGCTTAGAATGATGTATACGGATGTTTATGTTGTCTATAAGTTGGATTATTCATCTAAAATTTTAGATGAAATATGTCCTGACAGAGTAATCGTAGAATATGTGGAGCGATATTCCGGTCAGTTGTTTGACTTAAATTTCTTGATAGAATAATGCTTTAGACAAATATAGTACTCAGTTGATTAATAAAGAGTTGCTATTTTAAATTAAATATATTAAAATAGAAATATCTGAGTGAACATATATAAAGGACGTGATAAAATGAACAATCAAAATACACAAGACATAGATATCGTTAGAGAGAATGTGATGGAGGTACCTGAGATACTTGCACGCGTTTATGATGCGCTGTCTGAGAGAGGCTATAATCCTGTAAGTCAGATAGTGGGCTATGTAATGAGTGGTGACCCTACATACATTACAGGATATAAAAATGCACGGAGCCTTATTATGAAAGCAGAACGTGATGAGATAATTGAGGTACTTCTTGAAAATTACATTGATACGCGACTGAAATAGTCTTATATGGTATCGGAACGGAGATTTATTTGAGAATAATAGGTTTGGATTATGGGACAAAGACTGTCGGAGTTGCCATAAGCGATGAAGCAATGATTATAGCACAGCCGCTTGTTACCATTGAGAGAAAACACGCAGATAAGCTGAGGCAGACCTATGCGCAGATAGAGCGCATTATATCAGAATATAACTGCGGAAGGATTGTACTTGGATTTCCGAAGAATATGAACAATACTGAAGGGGAAAGGGCAGAAGCGACAAAGCTTTTCAAGGAGAATCTTGAGAGAAGGACAGGACTTGATGTAGAGCTTTTTGATGAAAGACTTACTACCATTGAGGCGGACAGGATACTTGAGGCTACAGGTGTTGCTAAGAGCGTTCGTAAGGAACATATTGATAAGATGGCTGCAGCTATTATCCTGCAGGCGTATCTTGACAGGGAGAAGAACAAGCTTATATAAGCAATAGTATACAAAAGACATAATGCATAGGAGATTATGATGATGGAAAAGAATGAAAAGATTGTGTTTTCGACAGAAGAAGGAGATGTAGAATTTTATGTGCTTGAGCAGACGATGGTCTCAGGTACGAATTATATACTGGTGACAGACGACCTTACTGCTGAAGAGGGAAGCTTTCTTATACTTAAGGAGGTTATGATGGAGAATCCTGACAGTAAAGAGGAAATCACCACCTACGGAGTAATTGAAGATGAAGAAGAATTAAAAGCAATAATAAAGGTATTTGATGAATTGCTTGAGGATGTTGATTTGGAGGTATAATTTAGATGCTTGATGACAATAAGCCGGTGAAGATTATTCCTTTGGGCGGACTGGAACAGATAGGAATGAATATCACTGCAATAGAGTATGAGGACAGTATCATAGTTATCGACTGTGGGCTTTCCTTTCCTGAAGATGAGATGCTTGGTATAGACCTTGTCATACCTGATGTGACTTATTTAAAGGAGAACGCTGATAAGGTCAAGGGGCTTGTGGTGACACATGGACATGAGGATCATATCGGTGCGATTCCCTATGTGGAAAATGAGATTAATATGCCTATATATGCGACAAAGCTTACTATGGCACTTATTGAACATAAGCTTGAAGAACATAATAATATAAACAACATAAGAAGAAAGGTGGTAACCTACGGACAGATTATTAATCTGGGCTGCTTTAGAATAGAATTTATAAGGACAAACCATTCCATAGCAGACGCTGCAGCGCTTGCAATATATACACCTGCAGGAATTATAGTTCATACAGGAGATTTCAAAGTGGATTATACACCTGTATTCGGCGAGACGATTGACCTGCCAAGATTTGGCGAGCTTGGTAAGAAGGGTGTACTTGCACTGATGGCAGATTCTACCAATGTTGAAAGACCGGGCTATACTCCATCTGAGAAGACTGTCGGTAAAACCTTTGACAACTTATTCGATGATAATAAGAATCACAGGATAATTATAGCGACATTTGCTTCGAATGTGGACAGGGTACAGCAGATTATTAATTCTGCGTATAAATACGGCAGGAAGGTTATAGTCGAAGGACGAAGCATGGTTAATATAATTCAGACGGCTTCGGAGCTTGGATATATTAATATACCTGACAATACACTGATTGAGATAGAGAGAATAAAGGATTATCCGGATGAGAAGATAGTGCTTATAACAACCGGAAGTCAGGGAGAGAATATGGCTGCGCTTTCAAGGATAGCAGCATCTATACACAATAAAGTAACCATTCAGCCGGGGGATGTTGTAATATTTTCATCAAGTCCGATACCGGGCAATGAAAAAGCTGTATTTAAAGTTATTAATGAGCTTGAGATGAAGGGGGCGCATGTTATATTTCAGGATACACATGTATCGGGACATGCCTGTCAGGAAGAACTTAAGCTTATGTATGCACTCACAAAGCCCAAATATGCGATACCTGTACATGGCGAGTACAGACATCTTAAGAGACATTCAGAGCTTGCTATAGAGATGGGAGTACCTAAAGAGAATGTCAAGGTGCTTACCACCGGTGATGTGCTTGCTCTCTCCGAGGATACATTTGAGGTGTTAGGCAGAGTACCCGCACAGGGAATACTGGTAGATGGACTTGGCGTAGGCGATGTTGGAAATATCGTATTAAGAGACAGACAACATCTGTCACAGAATGGTCTTCTCATTATTGTGGTAACTTTAGAGAGAGAGACTAATCAGCTATTAGCAGGACCTGATATAGTGTCAAGAGGATTTGTATATGTAAGAGAATCTGAGACTCTTATGGATGACTGTCGTGAGGTGGTTCAAGAGGCGCTTGACCAGTGTCTTAATAAGGGAATATCAGATTGGAATAAGATTAAGACAAGCATTAAGGATTCGTTAAGTGAATTCTTATGGAAACGCACCAAGCGAAGCCCTATGATATTACCGATAATTACAGAGGTATAGCCTATGAAGGAAGCTATTAATCAGAGCAAGAGAATAAATGAAATGATAAAGCAATCTGAGGAATATAAAAGATATATTGATGCAAAAAGAGTGCTTTATGCAGATGAAGAATTGGCGAGAAGATTGAAGGAATTCAAGGTAAGAAATCGTGAATTACAGAATATACAGTCAAATGAAGTGTATGACGCTATTAATTCGCTGGTCAAGGACAATGACAGCCTGCTCAATAACACCAAGGTTAATGATTATTTAAGAGCGGAACAGAAGATATGCAGGCTTATGCAACAGATTTATATATCAATTTCTGACGGATTGGAGCTGGAGTATTTAGATGAGTGATGAAAGAAAACAAAAAACAGCCGGCAATACAAATAAGAATACAGCTAAAGCTGCAAATACCGGTTCGAATAAAAAAACAGATGACACTAACAAAGCTGTGAATAAAAACTCTAATAAAAATACGAATACTAACAAAAATTCAGGCAAAAAAAGTGTGAAGAAGAAGGCTCAATTAGATGAGATGGTAAGAAAGGGCTTTAAGCATACATCCGGTTTTATGTTCAGTCTTCTTATAAATATTATTATAGTATTTGTAATTATAAGGCTTTTTTCATACTCCTTTAATTTTGCTTACAGTGTATTCGGAGATGTGGCGAAGGATTATTCCGGCAGAGAATATGTGGTTATAGAAATTCCGGCAGATTCCTCTACCCTTCAGATTGGAAAAGCACTTGAGGACAGTGGGATAATAGAAGATAAATATGTGTTCTTTGCAAAGGTAAGAATTAAGAAATTAGGTGGCTCGATAAAAGCTGGAAAGTATGGACTTTCATCGTCTATGACATATAATGAGATAATTAATCTTATATGCGGTATAGAGGAAGAAGAGGAGGATTAAATCTTGAATCGCATGGAATACGGGAGGATAGAGTCATTTATTAATTCCTATATACCGGAGGATGAAGATAATTTAGAAGAAATATACAGACAGGCACGCTTGGACGGAGTGCCTGTTATTCGTAGAACCACGAAGGAATTAATCAAGACAATACTTATGATGAAAAAGCCGGATAGTATACTTGAGATTGGGACAGCAGTCGGATATTCGGCTCTTTTTATGAGTAAAATTATGGGTGAAAGCACACATATTACTACTATTGAGTTGGATAAGGAAAGAGCACATACTGCTATGGCTAACATAGAAAGACTTGGAAGGTCACAGAATATATATGTGATAAATGCAGATGCTTCCGAAGCGCTTAAGGAACTTCCGGATGCTTCGTATGATTTAATATTTGTTGATGCGGCTAAGGGACAATATATAAATTACTATGAGGAGGTTCTAAGGCTTGCTAAGAAAGATGCAGTAATTATTTCTGATAATATCTTACAGGATGGTGAGGTATTGGAATCACATTTTACCGTAGAAAAAAGGAACAGAACCATACATGACAGGATAAGAGAGTACCTGTATCTTATAATGCATGATGACAGAGTAGAAAGCTCTATTTTATCAGTCGGAGACGGAGTGTCCATAAGTATAAAAAAATAATGTTTATATTATACAGGGAGTGAACTGATGATTAATAAGGATAAAAAACCTGAACTTCTTATACCGGCAGGGGGACTTGATACATTGAAGGTTGCCATAGATTATGGCGCGGATGCCGTTTATATGGGAGGTCAAAGATTTGGACTTCGTGCCAAGGCAGATAATTTTACGATTGAAGAAATGCGTGAAGCGTGCAGATATGTGCATTCAACGGGAAAGAAGATATATCTTACTGTAAATATTTTTGCACACAATGATGACATAGATGGAATAAAAGAATATTTTAGAGAGCTTCACAAGGCAGGACTTGACCGTGGCGATACTAAGATAGATGCTCTGCTTATATCCGACTCAGGCATATTTATGCTTGCAAAGGAGATGCTGCCTGATATAGACATACATATAAGTACACAGGCTAATAACACTAACTATTTAATATATAAATTCTGGTATGAGCATGGTGCAACAAGAGTTGTAGCAGCCAGAGAACTATCATTAAATGAGATAAAGACCATAAGAGACCATATACCCGAGGATATGGAGATTGAAGCCTTTATGCATGGGGCTATGTGCATATCTTATTCGGGCAGATGCTTGCTGAGCAGCTATTTCACCGGGAGAGATGCGAATAAGGGTGCATGTACTCATCCTTGTAGATGGAAGTATTCGGTAGTTGAAGAAAAAAGACCGGGAGAGTATCTTCCTGTTGAGGAGGATGAAAGGGGTACTTATATATTTAATTCTAAGGATCTTTGTATGATAGAGTACATACCGGATATGATAGCTGCGGGTATTGATTCATTTAAGGTGGAAGGTCGCATGAAAACTGCACTTTATGTAGCTGCTGTTACACGAACTTATAGGAAAGCCATAGATGATTATTATATATCAGAGGAGCTTTACAGAAGCAATATGAGTTATTACAAGGATGAAATTTCAGCCTGTACTTATAGACAGTTTACAACAGGTTTTTATTTTCATAAGCCGGATGAAGATACTCAAATTTACGACAGCAATACCTATGTAAATAATTATATCTACATTGGCTGTGTGGAAAATGTGGTAGAGCATGATGGGAAAAAACTGATAGTTATACATCAGAAGAATAAATTTGTGGTGGGCGACAGGCTTAGTATTATGGATTTCGACAGAGATAATATAGATGTGGTTGTAGAGGATATATTCGATGAGAAGATGACACCTATGGAATCAGCTCCTCATCCGAAGCAGCTCCTTTATATATCCTTAGACCATGCCGAAGGGATAAAACAGGGTATGATTATAAGAGCAAAGCGTCCCTAAGCTTAAGCAGTGCCTTCTTCTCAATCCGTGATACATAAGAGCGTGATATATTAAGCTTTGACGCAACCTCTTTCTGAGTCATAGGATTACTGCCGGATAAGCCATAACGCATAGATATTATCTTCTGCTCGCGTTCGTCTAATACTGTTCCAAAGACTCTGGATACGAAGCTTATATTATCATTATTGATTATATCGACTAAAATGTTTTCATCATCACTTTTGATAATGTCCATAAGATTGATTTCATTACCCTCTTTGTCAGTTCCGATTGGTTCATAAAGTGAGATTTCTCTCGATTCCTTACGCTCTTGACGCAACCTCATAAGGATTTCGTTTTCTATGCATCTTGAAGCATAGGTCACTAATCTGCTTCCCTTACTTTTATCGTAGGTGTTAATTGCCTTTATAAGTCCTATGGTTCCGATGGATATTAAATCCTCTGTACTTCGGTTTGCTGCCTGATATTTCTTTACAATATGTGCAACAAGTCTTAGGTTATATTCAACAAGAGTGTTTCTGGCTTCTATATTGCCTTTTTTAATCAGTTCAAGATAATGGTGTTCTTCCTCTTGTGATAGGGGATGCTTAAAAGTTTCCAAGATATGCGCCTCAACAAACCCTGTTTATATATGATATGTTTTTTTGACGAAAAAGTGCTTTTCCTAAATAACTTTTTGTCTATTGCGCTTGAAAAATATTCGTGTTAGAATGGTTGAAAGAATTAAAAGGAGATAGAGCATGCTTATTTCTGTTGTGGTTCCTTGTTATAATGAGGAGGAAATGCTGCCTGTGTTTCTTAAAGAATTTAAGGACATGTGCAAAAATCTTGATTATGAATTGTGGTTTGTTAATGATGGCTCTATAGACGGAACGCTTGAGGTTTTGCGTGGGTTTTCTGCAAAAGACGAAAGAATTCATTATCTGTCTTTTTCAAGGAATTTTGGGAAGGAATCAGCTATTTTTGCCGGCCTGTGTAATGCGGGAGGAGATTATGTTACGGTTATGGATGCAGATTTACAGGATCCGCCTGAGCTTTTGAGCCGTATGGCAGATATACTTGCTGAAGGCAGGTATGATTGTGTAGCGGCAAAACGCGTATCAAGGAAGGGCGAGCCGATTGTACGCAGTCTGCTATCTAAAGGGTTTTATAAGCTGATTAATAAAATCTCCGATGTGAAGATTGTCGATGGAGCCAGAGATTATCGACTAATGAGCAGGAAGATGGTGGATGCGGTTATAGCCATGTCTGAATATAACCGATTTTCCAAAGGGATTTTTGATTGGGTTGGCTTCAAAACACATTGGATATCTTATGAAAATGTTGAACGCAAAGCAGGTAAGACCAAATGGAATATCTTTGGGCTTATTAAGTATGCTGTAGATGGTTTTTTTAATTTTTCGCAGGCTCCGCTTAGGATTGTATCGAGTCTTGGAGTCTTAGTTACATTTTTCGCTTTTGTTTATATTATATATATTGTTTATTCAAAATATGTAAATGGATATTCGATAGAAGGTTGGACATCCATGACATCTATAATCTTATTTTTAGGCGGATTACAATTATTATCCATTGGAATTATAGGACAATATATCGCAAGAATTTTTTTAGAGACTAAAAATCGACCTCATTATATAGTGTCAGAATCAGATAAGGATAATATTATTAAAATCAGATAATGACATAAATTATTTTAGATTAAAAGCTGAGAGGTTTTATTATTAATTAACATGAGGCTTATAGTATGGAATTTATAGATCATTGTTTTGTGATTTGCGCTTATAAAGAATCAGAATATTTGGAGTCTTGTATTGAATCTCTGAAAGCACAGACAGTGTCACCTGATATAAAAATGGTTACTTCTACGCCTAACGATTTTATTAAGAATATGGCAGAAAAATATCATATTCCGCTTATTATTCGAGAGGGAAAAAGTAGTTTAAAGGATGATTGGAATTTTGCTTATAATACTGCCGGGACGGAATGGATGACTATTGCACATCAGGATGATTTGTATGATTGTCATTATCTTGAGGAATTATCTTCAGTGCTTATCAGGTATAAGGATGCAACAATTGGAATAACGGATTATATTCCAATCAAGAATGGAAAGATAGGACCGCGTGACATTAATAGTAAAATGCAACGGATTTTAAGGTCTCCTATGAAAAGAAAACTTCTAAATAATAAAAGATTTTGGAAAATTCGTTCGTTGAGTCTTGGTGTTTCCATTAAATGCCCTTGTGTATGCTATCATAGAAGTATACTTGGTCCTTCCATATTTACATCTGATATGAAACAATGCATTGATTGGGATACCTTTTATCAGCTTGCCAATAGAGAAGGAAGGTTCGTGGTCGTTGATAAGCCTCTTTTGTATTATCGTATACATGATGAAGCTACCAGCAAGGTCTTAATTACAAATCATCTAAGAGAAAAAGAGGATCGTGAAATGTTCGAAAAGTTTTGGCCCAAATGGATAGCAAAAATTCTAATGAAATTTTATAAAAAAGCATATAGCACATATGATAATTAGTCCGAATATTATGAGGTAAATATTAATGGGAAGTAATAAGATTTTCTCGAATCTTATGTGGAAATTTAGTGAACGGATACTTGCACAGGGTGTTACATTCGTTGTTACACTGTGCCTTGCAAGACTCTTGATGCCGAAGGATTATGGAGTGGTTGCGCTGGCTCTTATAGTTATAAATATTGCTGAGGTATTTACAGTCGCCGGTTTCGGTAATGCTCTTATACAGAAAAAAGATGCGGATGATTTAGACTTTTCAAGTGTGTTCTATTTTAATATATTTTTTTCTGTGATTTTGTATTTTTTGATTTTTATTTCTGCTCCTCTGATATCAGGTTTTTTTGATAATCCTGAGTTGTCCAAAGTAATCAGGGTGTTGGCTGTACGAGTTCCGGTTGCTGCTGTTAATTCGGTTCAGCAGGCATATGTATCTAGAAATATGATGTTCAAAAGATTTTTCTGGTCAACATTTTTCGGAACTATATTGTCAGGAATAATAGGAATATTCATGGCATTTAAAGGATATGGAGTATGGGCTTTAGTTGCTCAATATCTTATAAATGCGGTTGTGGACACAATTGTGCTTTGGATAACAGTACATTGGAGACCTAAGCTTGTTTATTCGTTCGATAGAGTAAAAACAATGTTCTCGTATGGCTGGAAGTTAATGGTCGCAGGGGTTATTGATGAAGCGTGTATTGAGATAAGAAATATATTTATCGGCAAAATATATACAACAGAGGATTTGGCATATTATACAAATGGAAACCTATATCCTCAAGCTATAACCTCCGGAATAAATACTACCATAAGCAGTGTTCTTTTCCCTACCCTGTCCAAGGAGCAGGATGATGCAGCAAGAGTTAAGAGCATGACAAGAAGAGCAGTAAGCATCAGCTCTTATATTATGTGGCCGGTTATGCTTGGCATGGCCGCCGTGGCACCTTGCTTTGTAAAGACTGTCCTTTCTGACAAATGGCTTCCTTGCGTGCCATATATTCAAATTGCATGTATAACTTATGGATTTTGGCCTATACATACATCTAATCTTGAAGCTATGAAATCTGTAGGTAGAAGTGATTGGTTTTTAAAGCTTGAAATAATAAAAGATATATTGGGTATTACGGTTTTATTGTGTGTTGTTAATAAAGGCGTTATGGCAATTGCAATAAGCGCGGTTTTTACATCTTTGATATGTTGCTTTATAAATGCATATCCTAACTGGAAGCTGATTAATTACACATATACAGAACAGATAAAAGATATGCTCCCATCCCTGATAAAATCCTTGATAATGGGGGCTGCTGTTTATGCTATTAATTATATAAAGCTGAATGGTATAATAATATTGTGTATTCAGGTGATAGTAGGTATAATGATATATATTGGGTTATCTTTGATAACAAAAGATAATAATTATCATTATTTATTGAATGTGATTAAAAAAGGCAGGAAAAAGAATGAATGACAAAATTATGGTAAGTATATGTTGCGCAACATATAACCATGAGAAGTATTTAAGAAAAGCTCTTAACAGCGCGCTGATGCAGGAAGTTAATTTTAAATATGAGATAATAATTGCAGAAGATTGTTCGACAGATAATAGCAGGGCAATCATCAAAAAATACGAAAGACAATTTCCTGATGTAATAAAAGCTTTGTATAGAGAAAGTAATATGGGGGCGTTAGACAATATAGCAGAGTTGTTTCTGCATGCAAGAGGCAAGTATGTAGTTTTATTGGAGACGGATGATTTCTGGACAGATAAAAGAAAACTCCAAAAACAGGTTGATTTTTTAGAAGACAATCCTGACTTCGTGGCAGTTGCCTGTAAGGTACATGTGGTGGATAAGAATGACAAAGTTCAAAAGAAAATTATATATCCTGAGTGTAAAAAACGAATATATTCCCATAGAGATTATAGATTGTGGCTTCTTCCGGGACAGACAGAGACGATACTTTACAGAAATATTGATGAGATAAATAATTTCTATAGAGATGATGACTTGTATAGAGCGTATTCATATTCTCCGGGAGACAGAATAAAAATATTGGCAATGCTTGATGCGGGAAAAATTTATTGTATGCCGGAGAAAATGGGGGCATATAGATATGTCGCTGATGAAGGAACAAGTTTTTCTGCGACATATAAATTAAAATTTTTAGATTATATGAAGAGCTATCTGTCATTAAGAGAATATGTTTATAAAAATGATATGAATGTTGAAACAAAAAAAAGTGCGGATTTTTTGCTTTTCGAGGCTGCAACGGCTGCATTTGTCCTACAAAAAGCTATAGGTTTGAAGGAATATACGAATATAGTCAGGCAAAATAAATATATATTTTCTTCAATATATTGGTTCTTTAGACATAGCTTTAAAAAAGGTACAGATATACTAATTGATAAAATTACGGGAGAAACACATTTATAATCATAAAGGAATAGGTGGGGTAGTATGAAAAAAATAAAAACAGATAAATATATGTTATATCTTGCGGTTATAATTTTTGTTCAATGTATATTTATTGCGTGTTGCTTTACTTTTGTGAAACAAAGCTTTCATTCTGATGAAATCTGGTCATATGGATTGGCTAATAGCGATGATGGGCCATATGTTTATATGATGAATGATAAGACGGAATACAAAAATTACGGTCAATGGATGGACAGTGAAGTTCTCAGAGATTATGTTACCATAGATAAAAATGAAATATTTAATTATAAAATGGTGTATGATAATTGTGCTGATGACTGGCATCCGCCGCTTTATTTCATGCTGCTTCATTTTGTTTCGTCTTTTTTTCTGGGTAAATGGTCGAAATGGTATGCATTTTTTATAGACATAATTGCCTTCATTATAACTCAGATATATTTGGATAAATTGATATATAATATTACAAAAGACAAGATGCTTGCTTTGTTGGGGACAGCATTTTACGGATTCACGCTTGGCGCGGTGAATGTAACAATATATCTTAGGAATTATTCGCTCTGTGCGGCATTTACAATTATGCATATGTATTATTCGGCTATGGTATTTGAGAATAGGGATAATGCAGATAAACAATGGAAATATATTATCAAGGCAGCTATTTCCTGTCTGCTGGGATGTCTTACGGTTCATCTTAATCTTCTGCCTGCTTTTGCGATTACATTGTTCTATTGCATATATTATCTGTTCAGTAAGAACTTAAAGCTTATGTTTAAGTATGGTATATCCATGGCTTTGTCTGTAGGCTTATCCTTCTTACTGTTTATACCTTCGTATGCTCATATATTTGTAGGCGGAGAAGGTGGTGAACCTTCTGCAAGTTACCCTATGGCATGGCAGTTTAAGATTTATTGGGCATATCTGCAAAGAGACATAATTGGATTTCATAATTCCATATGGCCGACGATGACGGATACATATATTTTGCTCGCTGTCGGTGTGATTATATTTATATGGCTTCCTTTTAACTTTATTGCGCGTAATGAAGATTGGTACAAAAATCTGAAATTGAGAGTTAAAACAGGGATAAAGAATATATTGGATAAGAGAAAAGCCTTTCCGTATACATTGTTTGTTTTGTTTGCGGTTGTCAACATTACATTATTAGGTAACGCCAAAGTCACATCAATATATGGAATGGGAATTCAGGCTAAGAGGTATATATTCATTATATACGCTATATATGCGTGCTTTATTGTTTCGTTATTTTATTATCCGATAAAATGGCTGTCCAAGAATGCAAGGGTTAGAAATATTGTGATATCTGCCATACTGATTGTTACTATTACAGCGGTATATATAGAGCGGACAGACTCGTTTTTCTTTATATACAATGAAGAGAATGTGACACTTGATAAGCTTGAGGATGGTGCAAATGTTGTTTTAGTATTAAGCAGTCCTTTTCTTATAAATTGTGCTGCAGTTGATATATTGGATACTTCGCATTACTATTTGACATCAACTGCATATTATAATTATTATGATACCTACAATGAACTTGACACGGGTAATGCTCCTTTGTATGTGGTGATTGATGTAAGTGATGATATTAATGATGACATAATCAAAGCTGCTCTTGCAGGAAATGACGAGAAAAATGAAGAAAAAGATGACGAAAATGAAGAAAACTCAAAAAACAAAAAAATTAATTATCTAAAAAAGTTAATTAACTATTATAATGAAAAGTTTGACGGCAGTGCTGAATATGTAGGAAAAGACTGTCTGTATGATAGATATGTATTAATATTTAAAATGAAACAGCTCGTCAAATAAGCACTTCGTGCTTGCTTGACTCACTTTATTGTGGTATAATATCATACAGCTAACTATATTAATAGGAGAGGGAATGCGTATGCGATTAAGTAGTGGAAGAAAAAAAATTCGTATAGGTGATTTGCTTGTTGAGGCGGGGGCCATTACTGCGGACGAGCTTGACGAGGCGATTGCCTATCAAAAAGAAAATGGTGGTAAGCTTGGTACGGTTCTTGTGAGTCAGGGGTTCATAAGCCAGGAGCTTCTTATTACGGTACTTACTACCCAGATGGGTATAGACTTTATCGAGCTTAAGGCGTGTAAGCTGGATGAGGATATACTCAAGCTCGTGCCGGAGAACCTTGTTAATAAATACAAGGCATTGCCTATAGGCTATGATGAGCAGAATCCTAATGTGTTGCGTGTTGCCATGGTTGATCCTATGGATTTGAATGCGATTGATGATATAGGCATCGCAACTAATTCTCAGGTCGAGCCGTTACTTGCTATGGAAGAAGATATGAACGAAACCATAGGTAAATATTTCGGTAATGCACAGGCTATGGAGGCTGCGGAGCTGTATCGTAAGGAACGAGAATCGGATATGCTCTCAGAGGCAGAGGAGGAAGCTCTGAATGAGGATATCGAGAATTCACCTATTGTTCTCCTGGTTAAACAGATTATCGAAGGCGGCGTCAGACAGAGAGCTTCCGATATACATATCGAACCTCTTGAGTCGAGTGTTCGTGTAAGATATCGTATAGATGGTGCTTTGAAACAGGTCATGTCATATGACTATACACTTCTTTCGGCAATAAGTGCCCGTATCAAAATTATAGGTGGTATGGATATCGCCGAGAAGAGAAAACCTCAGGACGGTCGTATCACCATAATGGTAGACAGAAGAGAGTTCGATGTCCGTGTTTCCATACTTCCTACCGTATATGGAGAGAAGACAGTTATGAGACTTACTTCTAAGGACGGTCTTACCAAGCCTAAGAGCGCCCTTGGATTTGGTCCTAAGGAACTTAAGGTGTTCGACGGTATACTCAGTAATCCACATGGTATTATCCTGGTTACGGGACCTACAGGTTCGGGTAAATCAACTACGCTTTATACCTCTTTGAGCGAACTTAATACAGAGGATGTAAATATAATAACAGTAGAAGATCCTGTCGAGGCGAATATCGACGGAATCAATCAGGTGCAGGTTAATGTTAAGGCAGAACTTACCTTCGCGGCTGCGCTTCGTTCCATACTTCGTCAGGACCCTGATATAATAATGATAGGAGAGATTCGTGATGGTGAGACTGCGCAGATAGCTGTACAGGCAGCTATCACGGGACACTTGGTTGTATCCACACTCCATACGAACTCTGCGGCTTCAACTGTTACTCGTATCATAGATATGGGTATAGAACCTTATGTAGCCGGTGACGCATTGGTAGGAGTTATTGCTCAGAGACTTGTACGACGACTTTGTGGCTCTTGTAAGGCTGCAAGACTTGCTGAGGAAGATGAGAAGGCGATTCTTGGAGTAGAGGGTGAAGATGATGTAATCGTATATGAGCCGGTTGGATGTCCTCTCTGTGGAGAGACGGGTTATGCGGGTCGTATCGGTGTATATGAGATGATGCCGGTATCAAAAGAACTTCAGGCAGTTATAGCAAAAGGCGCGACTGCGGATGTCATAGAGAAGCAGGCTTTGTCAGAAGGCATGCTCACTCTTAAGATGGGCGCTGCCAAGCATGTGTTAAATGGAATCACCTCACTCTCTGAGATGAAGAAGATTACTTATGAAACCGGAGATGAATATTAGCGATAAGCAGCGATAGAAAGTTAGTATATGTGTTGAACCGCTTGCGGTTTACAACATATATACTAACTTTCGAGAGTGCAACGGAAACCGAGCAATCGAGGCTTGCGAGGTTGGCGCTGCTTAACATAGAACTATATAATTTAAGAAGGAGACTATATTATGTTAGATATGAAAGAGTTACTTGCATTCGCTGTAGAGCAGAATGCGTCCGATGTACATTTGGCTGTTGGAATACCTCCGAAGTTTCGTATCAACGGAAGGCTTACAGAGGTAGAGGTTCCGGCTCTTACACCTGCGGATGCGGCTGAGGCTATCGGCTCAACCATGCACGAGAGACACAAAGCTATACTGAAGGAGAGAGGAGAGGTTGACTTCTCGTTTGCCGCAGCAGAGACAGGACGTTTTCGTGTGAATGTATTTATGGACAGAGGAAATATGGCTGCTGCATACAGAAAGGTAGATACTCAGATACCAAGACCTGATATGCTCGGTATACCTGATGCGGTAGTTCAGTTATATAAGAAGAAGAGAGGACTTGTACTCGTTACGGGGCCTACAGGTTCAGGTAAGTCGACTACACTTGCTTCAATAATTAATAAAGCAAATGAGAACCTTACTGACCACATCATTACACTTGAAGACCCTATCGAGTATGTGCATAAACACAAAAAATCAGTAGTCAATCAGCGAGAAATCGGTATGGACACACTTAGTTATGCAAACGCGCTTAGAGCTGCACTCCGTGAGGATCCTGATATAATCCTCGTAGGAGAGATGCGTGACCTTGAGACTATCTCTACAGCAATAACCGCGGCTGAGACAGGTCACTTGGTTTTCTCGACACTTCATACAATTGGTGCGGCATCGACTATTGACCGTATCGTTGATGTATTCCCGCCACATCAGCAACAGCAGACCAGAATACAGCTCTCGATGGTTCTTGAAGGTGTTATATCGCAGTCCCTTATACCTACTGCTGATGGTAATGGCCGAGTGGCAGCTTTCGAGGTAATGCTTGCTAATCCTGCTATACGAAGTCTTATAAGAGAAGCAAAGACCCATCAGATACAGTCAACTATACAGACTAACCGACAGGGCGGAATGGTTACTATGGATGACTTTATTATGGAATTATACAGAGGCGGCATAATTACTAGAGATAATGCGTTGATTTATGCACAGGATCAGGTGGCGATGAAGAAACAGATGTAGATTAATACAAGATACTTTTTGTGCAATATTAACAAAATTTTAAAAAATTATTCAATATTATTGCAAAATTAGCATATATATTATATACTACAAGCAGATACATATTGTTAATATTTTGTTCATATTTTAATTTTGTGGGTTCGGAGGAGTAATAATGGCACAATATAATGCAAAAGTTATGGATAAAAACGGTAAGACAAAGACGATTACCGTAGAGGCTGCTAGCGAAGACAAGGTCAAGGAAAAGGTCAAGTCTGAGGGGTACACACTGCAGGGCAAGCCTGTAGAGAAAGGCGCGAAGGGCACCGGTAAGAAAGGAAAGAAGGTTAAGGACAAGGATTTAGCTGTATTCTGTAAGCAGTTTGGTTCGGTTCTTAATGCAGGTGTTACAATTCTTGCTGCTCTTGATATGATGGCTGAGCAGTTGGATAATAAGACATTGCAGACGGCTTTGAGGGAAGCTGAGGCTTATGTTCAGAAGGGCGGTACACTTGCGGATGGTTTTAAACTTAATCCTAAGGTTTTTCCACCTATTATGATTAATATGACGGCTGCCGGTGAGATGTCCGGTAATCTTGAGACATCCTTTGAGAGACTTACTACTCATTTTGAGAATGCTAATAAATTAAAGTCTAAGGTTAAGGGGGCTATGACATACCCTATCATCATTTTGTTGGTTGTACTTATAGTTGTAATTGTACTTCTTACTACGGTTATCCCACAATTCGCAGATATGTTCGCGGATATGGGGTCTGAACTTCCGGCTGCAACACAGATGTTGGTTAATCTGAGTGAGTTTATCAAGACCAGATGGTACATATTAATACTTATAGTTGCTGCTATAATATTTGCATTCAGAGCTTTTGGTAAGACCGAAGTGGGTTCGACAATATATGCTAAGATTGGGATTAAGGCACCGCTTTTTGGTAATCTTACTATTAAGTCGGCAGCGGCAAGCTTTGCGAGAACCTTAAGCACGCTCTTGGCTTCAGGTATACCTCTTCTTGATGCTATTGAGCAGGTTGCAAAGATGCAGAATAATAAGATTATCAGAGAAGGTCTCTTGGATGCTAAGACTCAGGTTGCTAAAGGTCTTCCTTTATCTAAACCTATAAGGGATATGGAGATTTTTCCGCCTATGCTTCCTCAGATGATTAAGATAGGCGAAGAGACAGGTAACATCGAAGACATGATGGATAAGGTTGCTGAATATTACGAGATGGAAGTAGAAACTGCTACAGATGCGCTTACGGCTATGATGGAGCCTATGGTTATAGTTCTTATGGCTGTAGTGGTTGGTGGTATAGTAATTGCAATCTATTCACCTATGCTTAGTATGTATGATGCTATCGACAATTACTAAAACTTACGGATATAAATCGCTGGGCGAGGACGGCGGTATGATATCATATATAATTTAAAATTTAAAGAAAGAAGGAGAATGATTTATGAAGAAAATGAACAACAAAGGTTTCTCGTTGGTAGAGCTTATCATCGTTATAGCTATCATGGCTATACTTGCCGGTGCTATAGCTCCTGCGCTTATCAGATATATTGATAAGTCAAGAAGATCAAATGATGTATCTGCAGCTAAGACTATTAAGACTGCTGTAGAGACTGCTATGGCTAATGAAAACACTTATGAGCTTCTTACTACAGGAGCAACTAATACAGTTGGTTTTGAGGGCGACACTGCTTCAACATCATACAATGGTATGCTTACTGTTGATGGCGGTGGTGTTACAACTGCAGGTGGTGCTGGTATTACTGTTGACCTTAAGGGTTCAGTTAAGAATGGCGGTACTGATATAACTGCTACAGCTGAGTCTGAGGCTAAGGTTGAAATCGGTAAGAACATCGGTGAGAAGACTCCTAAGATTAAGTTCAAGAAGGATCCTAAGGGTGCTAATGGTTCTGTACCTACTGACTTCGTTGTATACTGTACAGCAGGCGGTAATGTAGTAGTAGGTGTTAAGGCTGGTACAACTGTATATCAGCTTGCTCCTGAAGTATCAAAGTATTATCAGTAAATTGTGATTTTACAGCTTGAATTCCACCTGATTCGCCAGGTGGAATTTAGCTGTATAAAAATACTTATATAATGTGACACAATTAAGAAGTGAGAGGAAAGCATTGTTATGAATATTGACATAGACATACTTGAGAAGATTATGTTTTCCATAGTTTTTTTTCTATATGGAATAGTTATAGGAAGCTTCTTAAATGTTCTTATATTAAGGACACCACTCAAGGAAAGTATAACTTTCAAACGCTCACATTGTATGAGTTGTGGTCATACACTTGCGTGGTATGACTTGTTTCCGTTATTTAGTTATTTGTTTTTAGGTGGAAAGTGCAGGTACTGTAAAGCACATATATCATGGCAGTATCCTTTGGTTGAGGGCTTGAACGGTATATTATACATAATTCTTTTCCTCGTACATGGAATTAGTATCGAGACATTTCTTTACTGCCTGTGTACTTCTGCCTTAATATCTTTGAGCGTCATAGATTGGCGCACGCAGGAGATTCCTGTGGGGTTTAATATCTTTATATTAATATTAGGACTGATTAGGCTTTTAACAGACTTAAGTAATTGGAGTCAATATGTAATCGGTTTGTTTGCTGTCAGTGGTTTTTTACTCCTTATAATTCTTCTTACCAAAGGAAGAGGTATGGGTGGCGGCGACATGAAACTCATGGCAACTACTGGCTTACTATTGGGCTGGAAGCTTAATATTATAGCATTTTTAATAGGATGTATTCTTGCTTCTGTTATACATCTTACGATAATGGCTATTAAGAAGGCAGATCATGTATTGGCATTTGGCCCGTATCTGTCTGCCGGAATTTATATAGCAATGATATGGGGTGAACAGCTCGTGAGCTGGTACCTGAGTATGTGGGCTTTTGAGTCCTTACATTAAAAAACACTGATTAGCGAGGGAGGCTATAGAGAATGGCAAAAAACGGTAAAGTGTTATCAATTGATATCACAAATGAAAGTATTACAATAGTTGAATTAACTGCTTCACCTAAGAAGCAGACCTACATTCACAATGTTATTATCTTCGAGACTCCGGAGGATTCTTATGAAGATGGTGTAATTAAGGAGGCTGATAAGATAGCGGCAGCTATCAGAGATCAGCTTGCAGCAAGAGGTATAAGCAATAAAAATGCAATCTTTGTATTATCATCTACCAAGATAGTTAACAGAGAAGTACTTATACCATATGTAAAAGAGAATAAAATCAGAGGAATCATAAATGCGAACTCATCAGAGTATTTCCCTGTAAATATAGAGGATTATGTGGTTTCTCATTCAATACTTGAGACAGTAACTGATGCTGAGAATAATAAGCAGTTAAGGGTTTTGGCTGTTGCGGCACCTTCACAGATGGTTAAGTCGTATTATGACTTAGGGGCATTGGCAGGACTTCATGTAGTATCACTTGATTACATAGGTAATGCGATGTTACAGCTTATTAAGACTCAGACTTCGGCTAATACAACCACAATGGTAATCCAGTTGGGAAGTGAGTCTACTGTACTTAATATAGTTCAGGGTGACAACCTTCTCTTACAAAGAACTGTACCACACGGTACAAATCCGGCTGTTAATGTAGTAATGGATGAAAAAGGTGTAGATGCAACTACAGCTATGACTTTACTTCAGAATGACAGACTCATAACCGTAGACTTCGATGATAATGAGGTTACGGGAGCTTTCAGATATCTTATCAATAATATCGGTCGTGTAATGGATTTCTATGCTTCGAGAAATCCTGATAAACCTATTGAGGATGTATTCCTGACAGGTGACGGTGCTTTGATAAGAGGTATCGACGGACTTTTCAAGGTTCAGTTAAATGTAAATACAAGAATTATGGACAGCTTGTATAACATCAAGTTCGATCCAAGCATAGATTTAAAGGTTTATAACCCTGTATATCTTGTAACTCCTATCGGAGCAGCCTTTGGTCCTATGGACTTTGTTCCGCTTGACTCTTCTAAGGCTTCATCATCAGACAGCAGTGGCAATGCGGCTCTTATAGCCTGTGCGGCGATTTTTGCTATAGCGGTTATAGCAGCGGCTGTTATGGCGTTTATGTCAATAAAGGCGAAGAATGATGCACAGACAAAACGTGACCAGCTGCAGGCGGACATAGAAAGAATTAAGGATATAGAAGACATTGTTAATAATATGAATGCTGCTGAGGCAAGGTACAATGACGCTCTTGCTATGTATAACTCTACATATTCCTTAAATGAAAATGTAAGAACATTTATTACACAATTAGAAGATAAGATTCCTACAAATGTTGTTATATCTTCTTTCAGTAGTTCTGAAAGCGGAGTTAATATTCCTGCCACATCTACTACATGGGATGGTGTAGCAGACTTTATAGTACAGCTTAAGACTATAGACTGTATATCTGATGCATATGTATCCAGTGTCACTAAGACTGAGGATTCGAATACAGGAGAGACAATATATAGTTTTGCTGCGACTGCAGTTTATGTAGATACAAGGTCTGCTGAGGATTTAGGTGTTACGGAAACTGTTGACGAAGCTGTAGAAGCTGAACAAGAGTAGATAAAGGAGGGTTAGGATATGTCTAAGAATAATATATCTATTATACTTGTTTTATTAGCTATTGTTATTGCTGGCGGAGTATATATGTATGTATATAAGCCTAATATGGATGACAAAGCTGCATTAGATTCTGAGATTGAAACATTAGAAGCAAGATATAACGAATTAAAGGCTATGGAGGTTCATAGAGACGAATATATAGCCAAAACTGAAGAGTACAACGAGAAATTTGAAGACGAAATATCATACTTCCCGGCTACGCTTGATCAGGAGATATCTGTTATGTTCATGAAAGGCATAGAGAAGGATCAGGGTAATCTTCAGATGGCAGTTAATTCTGTGGGCTTAGGACAGCAGCAAGCGTTCTATACCCTTGGTGCCGGTGCTGCGGCTGCGACTGCTTCAGACGGAACAGATACTGTTATAACACCAAGCTCAGCTACTTATGAGTGTTACAGAGCATCATTCCCTGTTACTTATGAAGGTTCTTATGAGGGCATTAAGGACTTAGTGGATTATATTATGGCATATAAGTATAGGATGAATGTAACATCTCTTAATATCGCATACGATGCAAATACAAATATATATTCAGGTAACATAACTCTTGATGCATATAGTGTATCCGGTGGAGACAGACAGGCAGACAGTATCACAACTGATACTACCAATGGTGTAGATAACCTCTTCTTAGGAGGAGCCGGAGCAGCTGCTCCTTCAGCATCGGGCGCATCAACTGTATCCTCCGCTATTAACGATGTTAGGATAGTTCTTAATAATGCGAACAACGATGCTGCACCTGGAGTTGTTGTAACTGCCGCAGGCTCTGATGCGTCTTACTCGGATAATGATGTCGTAACAATCGACCTTACCGTTGAAGAACAGGATGGAAAAGTAGTTGGAACAATAGATGTGGATGGTGAAGAACTGACTGTTGAACTCGCTGATGGCGCTAAGGTCTTTGGCGTATATGTTAAATCATCTGATAGAGTAGACAGCGATGATACTAATGGAATTAAGTTAAATGTAACTAATAATTCTGACATAAGTGTCGATATAAAGGTTGATGGAGATGATTCGTCATCACCGAGATTCAGTATTGGAAGCAGATCCGGTTCAGTAACTGTTAATTAGGAAAGGATGAAGATTATGGCAAGAAAAAACAATAAAGGTTTTTCCATAGTTGAAATAGTAATTGCCATTACCATACTTTCGGTATTGCTTGTACCGATAGTTACTCAGATAAGCCAGACCTTAAGAACCAGTAGATTGACCAAGAGACAGCAATTGGCAAATGATAATGCTATATATCTTATGGAGGATTTTCAGAAATCCTCCATGGATGAGCTTAAGACGGCATACGGAGAGCCGAACAAACAGACTAAAACCTGTGCAGTATATGATACCTCAGGTGATTATAAAGCTGATGTATCGTACACTGTATGGATTTACAGTCCGGCAGCTGTAAGTCTCGGCCATGAGAATACTGTATATAACCGTACGGTTGTGATGGATGATTTGGCGACCAGCCTTTTGGCTGAGGGATATAAATTATCTGTCAATTCTGTTAGTTTGGATGGTTTTGAGATTAATAATGAAGGCAATACAATCAAGACTGACGCTAATGGAATTATAACTGACGCCGTATGTGATAGCGCGACAATCATAGCTGACCCGAATAAGATTAACCTTGGTAATATGCAGAACATGGACAGTTCTAAAGTGGCTATAATAGGTGGTAATGCGACGAACTTCGATGCACAGGCCGATAGTGAGTTCTTCTCAATTATGATGAACAGAATGAAACTTGATGCATACAGTACTTGGAATCAGGCATTATACCATGTCCAAGGAGATGCTTATACAAATCAGGCTTATAATTTTGATAAGATTAGGAAGATAACGCGTATATATATTGATGAAGGCGTCGATGCAGGAAATCATTATTATCAGGTAAGTGCTGATGTTGTTTATCAGTATGAGAATCCCACTTCCGGAGAAGTACTTGTTATTATTCCTGAGGATGAAAGAAGACTTAGATTTAATGTGTACTCACAGAGATTTTACACCGATAAATGTCCGGATGTGTATATGGAGTATCAGCCTTTTACTGCGGATTCGACAGAGGCAGGCTTCGAATATACTTCAAATGATTATCTGATTGTGGAGAGTTATGTAGAGGACGCCAAGATATATCTGTATAAACCTTTTAATGATCAGATGAATACGCGGATACATGTATCGGGTTTAGTGTCCGGTGCTGCAGGTTCGGAAGAAAAGTATAAGTTCTATACTACGGGTGCAGCCACAACTGCCGTGAATATTCACCTTAACAGTGAGAGAGATACTAAGAGTGTAAAGGTATATACCAATATAGATACAACAACTTTTGATTTAAGTAAGTATAATGTTTTCAGTCAGTTATATCAAGCTCAAAATACAAGCAATAGTAGTTTTAATGATGCTTTCATAGGAACCTGTGAGCCTCTTTCGGCTGACCAGAGATTGCAAGAGAGATTGTTTACTATCAGGGTATCGCTTAAGGCGGATGATAACAGTGATGCTAATGATGTAAGTCTTACTGGAGTAAAGGGGGAAAATTAGTTGAAAAAAATAAAAAAACTTTTAAGAAAACTAAATAACAACGGCTCCAGTATTATCATGGTAGTTGTCTCTATGGCTTTTATAGGCATAATTGTAGGAGCGTTGCTTACAGCAGCGGGCTATGCATACAAGATGAAGCTTCAGGATCTCAATTCAAGAGATAATTTCTACTATGTAGAGCGTGCTATGGAAGAAATATATGCCGGAGTGGGTTCCGAGACGGTTTCTGACATGCAGAAAGCATATATTTATACTGTAGAACATATGGTAAGATATAATCTGGATACGAATGCTTATGAATATATCAGCAATGATGAAGCAGAGGAGATGTTCAGAGCTCAGTTCATGCAGAATCTGTCAAGTAATCCGTACTTTACTACGGATCTCACGGGCAGACTCTCAGGTTATATAACAGATAAGACGGTTCAACTTGATGCTTCAAAGTTGTATGTTCAGAGAATATTCGATGAGAATGACAGCACGAAGCTTGATAAACTCATCATAAAGAATGTTACTGTAACCAGAACAGTAGGCTATAACAGGTCAGTAGCAAATGGCGATTATACACAGACTATATCCGCTGATATAGAGATAGGTAATCCTGACTTTGATGTTGTATTCAACACGAAGAATAATTCATCAAGTAATATATTTAACTTCGCTATGGTTGCTGATATGGGTATTGAGGTTAATCAGACAGACCCATTGGTAATCACGGGAAATATATATGCTGCATCGGATTACTATAATAAGGAATATAATACATCTACATCTCATTTATGGAAGAGCGAAACCGGTTTAGCAAGTGAAGTATATACTAAAAATACTTATAATGATACGGCAGGTACCGGTAAAAAATATAATCATACCAGTGTGACATCAAGAACACAGGAGCAATACTATAATATGTATGCTTCGAAAAATGCTGATGGAAATATTGTCTATGCAGCAGATAATATGTACGACGGAATCAGTGAGCACAGCAGATATTCAGGATTATATATCAATCAGGGTAATGTATCAATTCTTGCTGACCTTATTATAGTTCCGGGTACAATAGCAGTACTCAATCGTGGTTCGCTGGCTGTATATGGCAAGTCGGGAACCAGCCTTGCTGAGTCAGAGATATGGACTGATGATATTGTGATGAATGGTTACAGTTCAAGGATTGGTACAGGTGAAAATGTAACCTATATTGGACCTAAGGTGGATTTGAAAGCTAATGTATATGTAAAGGATGATACGGAGCTTAATGCTTCAGATTCGAGCTTTAAGATTAACGGAAGCTATTATGGATATGGAGACAGCACTGAGAGAGATGATCGTGTATTTGGACCGGTTGTTGATACTAAGAACTTCCAGGTTCAGGTAACCAGTGGAGGCAAAGTTACAACAGAGAACAGAGGTCACTATAACAGTAGTGCTATCATAATAAATGGTGAGCGTTCAGTGATTGACTTGAGTATGACAAGAACTCTGTATCTGGCAGGCCGTTCTTATATAGAGCTTTCGAAGAATATTACGCGTACAGATGATACTGTTGCAATAACATCATCTTCTTCTGAATATGTGGAAAGTCTGGATGGAGATACCAATCCAACTATAGTCAACAGACAAACTATAGAATACAATCCTTCCAGAGATGTACTGAATACTGATGGTTCGGTAAGAGAGACTATATATACTAGAGATTACAGGACTGGTGACAGTTTGTCAATAAAGTCCAATCAGTTAGCATACATTCCTATAACATCAAGAAGTATGCCAAAATACGATGCTACGGATGATACCTATTATGTAGATTTGTCCGAGGATGTAAAGGATGTAGGCTTTTTCGGTGCATTCTTCCCATCAAGCGTATTTACGAAAGGTGTTCCGTGCGTAGTACAGGAGATATCCGGTGTAAAATATTATTATTATGATTTTAATAGAGCCTATGACATAATGAAGGCTGCGTCTCCATTATTTGATGATGTATATGAGAATGCAGATGAATATGAGACCGGCTTTATAGAGGCGTATGTTGGTGAGTTAAATAAGACTGATACTACTTCAAATCTTAAGCCATATCTTACTGATATAAGGAATTATTCCGGATTTGAGGATACGACTATCAAGTTTGCAGAAGGAAGTACGAGCCAGCAGGTGTATTCAACAGGTGCCATCACAAGTAAATCAGGTACAAGATTCAGCATTGTATCTAATACAGCAAGCGTAGATAACTTATTTAATTCGACAGCTTATGCAGAAACAGATGCATCCACTAAGGTTATAACTGAGTTTTCCGATGACTTGGATGATGAATACCTCTTCTTAAAGTGGAATCTGGATCATAAGAGTACTGCAGTAGGAGCCGATAATTCAGAATATACTTATATTGAGAATATGATGGCTGACAACGGATTGCAGAATCCGGCAAGCTTCATAACACCTATAAACAGGTTTATGAATTTTGATAAGATTAATTCGACTAAGAAGCTTAATCTTGCTTCAGGCTACTATGTTGTAACTTCTAATGAATCAGTAAAAGTTGATGAAAATGGTGCAGTTCGTGGTATCATAATAGCTAAGGATGATGTTGAGTTCGGAGATAATGTAACCTCATTTGAGGGACTTATCATAACCGGTGGAAAGATATTTGTTAATGGTCATATGAAGAATATCTCAGCAAATGCCGAGATATGTAGAACTATCTTGAGAGAATGTCAGGTGTCCACTGATGAGGACTGCAAGAATTTCCTGAATGTTTTCAAAGAATATGAGTCTACTGCTGCTGATGCAGGTGATGCCAGCTTGAATTCAACCGAGATGAAGACTATCGACACCATAGATTACTCTGATGTATGTAAGTTTTCAAATTGGATGAAGAATGTAGAATAGAGGTGCAGCCTATGAAGATGACTAAAGCATATATAAAAAATAATGGTGGATATTCTTTGGTTGAGTTGATTATAGTTATCGCAATTATAGTCATAATGACAGGAGTTTCATTCGTTGCATTGTCTGTTATGCATTCTGCTAAGGCTAAGGAAGCTGCAAGCTCTTTTGAAACCGAGCTTGCTATGGTTTCAAGCAGTGCCAAGAACAAGAGCATAGATTATGATATGGATGGAAATCTGGATAAAGGATATTCTATGGGACTAAGGGTATATCTTGCCTCTGACAATAAGATATATGTTCAGAGATGTGTAGTGGACAGCACTGGAACGATGCTCAATGTTGCATCTACGGATGTGTATATCAAGTCTGTGAATGTTGGTAAAGGTATGGGAACCTGCTTGTCTGCATATGTTGATGTAATATATGTAGATGCTAGTGGTACAGAGACAAAGATTGACTCTTCACATGAGATGTACCTTGCTTTTAATAAAAAAGGCGAATGCACAAATGGTTATGGAACTTATAAATTTTTGAAGAAGAACGGAAGTAAGGTAGCGACTGTAAGAATCAACAAAAATGGTAGTTACCATGTAGATAAGGAGTGATGACGTTTGAACAAAAAAATTAAAGGCAATAACGGTTTCACACTTATTGAACTGGTTATTGCTATAGCGATGTTGGCATTCATTATGACAGCTGTCAGTGCATTGATGGGAAGCAGCGTATTCAGCTTTAGAAAGTCGAAGGCGAATATAGCTGTTCAGAACACGGCACAGACAACATATGACCAGCTCACGGATGCCATAATGCAGTCGAAGCGGGTAGTAATATATGGCTACATTGATGAGTCTGCTACAAGCAAGGTCGATTTTGCCGATGCTAAATCAGGTTCAGATGTGTCCGGAACATATGACGCTTATTACTTTGTAGCAGATGAAGCTACACAAACTCTATATGGAGGAGATGGAAGCGCAAAGCTTTTCTCCGATTCAAGTGTTGAAGGAAAGCCGATATATGTTAATAAAATAATTATTGATGTATCAGTGCCTTACACATCAATAACCGGTGCAGATGAAGTAACAGTACCTGATAGGCTTAATAATGATGCCGCTGTCAAGATTGAGAGAGCATATGTCTTAGATGATTCAGGTAACAAGAACTATCTTACGGACGCAGATGGTAATAACATATATGATACAAATGACACTGTAAGATATACATACACCTTTGAAGATGAGACCTTGTATCGTGAACAGGAATATTCATTTAATGTTGCAGATAATTACACATTTGCAAGTGATGGAAAAAATAACTGCACATACTGTGATTCAATAAAATATCTGAAAAATTCAGATGATTCCATAGAGGGATGTGTAGTCACTGTGGATAGCAGGAATGGAGCTTTAGGCTTAGAACTTCATTTCGATGACAAAGGACTTTTCTATGATGTTGACGGTATGGTCAAAATTAGAAACTCAAATGTATTAGAGAATAATTAAGAAAGGGAGGTAGCGAAAATTGATTTTCAAGAGAAATAAAAAATTAACCGTAATTGCATTAGTTGCTATGCTTTTTATGGCTATTGCCGTAACTTTCCTGACATTCTCTCATGCAGATGAAGAGGAAAGTTCATCGGAACAGTCTTCAGGGACTTTACTTGCAAGCTCTCTGGTAGACACCAATACTAATATTGATAATATTATCAATAATTCCTATGATAATGAAGATACATCCAAGAGAATTTATAATATCATAGAAATTGGCTCTGTTAGTCTTAAGGATGGTGATGGTAAGTTTGCTTTAAAAGATGGAGAGAAAACATCTTTTGGTGAGTATGTAACTTCGGACAAATTCAAAGAATATGTTCTCAATGGTAATAAGACTATAAGTAGGGTTATGAATGAGAATTGTGTCGATTATACATACTACAGTGTTGCATATCTTTCAAGTTTAAGAACTCAGGAAGAAATTGATAATGATACAACTAAGTCTGCTGAGCAAAAAGCAAAAGAAGAATCTAAGGAAACAGCATTAGTTAATATATCTAATGCTGACTTCGTATATGTAAGTAATGATGCAGTCAACAAGTACAGCTCATCAAATGACTTAAGTGAGGATGTATATGATATACTTCATACTTATGCCATAGGTGATTATAAGCCATTGGTTATTGATACTCCTTCTGCAACCAGTGCAGGTGGAAGCTCAAGTACTGAGATTACTGAGTCTATGAAGACTCTTGCAAAGAATGTATATGATGCAAGTGGTAGATATTATTATACATTTGACTGGAATACAGGCGCTAATATGTCGGCAGAGGATTTCCTGGCACATAGAAGCGGTTCCCTGTACTTAGGTATTAATGGTACAAAGAATTCAAGCAAGTGGTTAAATGTCAGCATAAAGTCTGCTGATGCCACTACGGAAGCAACATCTACAGAAGAGGCTGCAACTACTGAGGAAGAGACATCAACAGAAGAGGGTGCATCAACAGAAGAAACTGCGTCTACAGAGGAGGCTTCAACGGAAGAAGCAACATCTACAGAAGAAGTTTCAACTGAGGAGACTACGACAGAGAGTGCACCTGCTGTAGAGACGAAGACCATGTCAAGAATACTTGTTATAAGTGCAAATGGTGATAAGCTCACTGCGTCAGATGGTAAGAGCATGATACAGCAGCTTATAGCAGGTAATAAGAAGTTGGATGATACTTATGTAGATACTACAGGTAAGGATGTGGCAGGTACAGTATACGAGCTTACAGATGGTACTATATTGAAGAAGTATGGATATAATGCTAAGTATACTATGCCACAGTTGTTCAGTGTTGAAGAAGTGAAGCTTACAGATGTTGCTTCTTCTAACTTCGATAATTATGACCTGATTGTGATAGATTCTTCCTGTAGCGGTGGTATAACTGATGAGGTATATACTAAGTTCGCTGCTGCTATGTATGGTAGTATATCCATAGTATATGATTCAGCTATGTCACAGGGTGAAGAGGCTACGGTTGCTTCAGGTGAGGCAAAGGATATCTTTGACAGTAATTATGAGCAGTTATTCTATATGGTTGCTTCAAGTGATTATGTATCAATGTATGATAATGTAATGGTTACTAATCAGAGAGAGTTCGGTATAATTACCTCAAGCTCAAGCAGTGCTACTGCTAAGGTTATAGCTGATTTGATTAATGCCTCATCCTTCAGAGGTATAGGTGGTTCAGGTTCGAGTTCATCTGATAATAAGTATACCGTACTTGAGCTCCAGCCTTGTTATCCTATAGACCTTGAGCTTGCTGCTAAGATTGGAAGTACAGAGGATGGTGCAAGAAGTGGAGATAAATATCCTGATGCATATGGTCCGGATAATTATTACACAGTCCCGGGTCAGGTTGCGAACAACAAGACTAAGGAAGAGTTAGCTGATGGTACTGAGTATTATGCTTGGGAACTCTCACCTGCGAAGATAGCCGATGTTACCGGACTTTCCGTAGATAAGATAAATGTAGTACACATGTCTACCGAGGAGTTCAAGGCAAGCAAGGATTCTATACTTGGAACCTACGACCTTATCTATATCGGTGGTAATACTTCTGCATTGAAGGAGGCTGATGAATACTTAAGTCTTGTCGGTCTTGCAGGATGGTCGGGTGTATTGAAGGATCACACTATTAAGACAAGTATTAAGGAATTGCCTATATATACTGTATATTCACATAATGGTGATATTGTATATGCTATGGCGCCTAACTATGATGGTGTAGTAAAAGGTAAAGTAGCAGCGAATTCACTAACTTTAAATGGAAAAAATGTTGATTCCTTTGCTGTATTAAATGGTAATGATATAACCTATAATGAGCTTCAGGATTTGAAGGAGTATATTAATTCAAATATGCCTGTGGTAATCAGTAAAGATGCAGCAGCAGCATATCAGGATGCAGCTGAATATGGATACTATCAGAATTCTATAGACCCTGATTGTAATATGATGAAGGTCTTAACTGCTTGTCAGGAGCGTGCAAATGGAGGGTATTCTAATATCCTGTGGGGCTTTAACCAGGATGGCACGGTATATACTGATAATGACGGAGGCAGACTTGGCAAGACTGCTACAGGCTATGTGAGCGTATTTGCAGGACATGACAAGGAAGCTGAGGATACTGATATAGTGGATGATACGGTCAAGACAGGAGACAGACTTGCTCTTAAGACCTTGATTACTAAGTCCAATACCAGACCTAAGATTACCGTTACGGCTTCGCCTGCCATATATAATATGTATGATGCATCGACTAAGCTGGCACCGGGACCTGTAACCTTCAAGTATAAGATAACAGGTGATTTTGCTAAGGCAGAGTTATATATAGATGATAATGGTAACAGTGTATTTACGGATGATGGAGTGGCAGCTGTAGGTAATGAATCTACTCTTACCTATACTGTATCATCTAATTATAGCGGTCCGATGTATTGGGAACTTAGAGTGACCGGTAAATCAGGTGCCGTAACAAGCAAGAAGGGTATATCCTTTATAAAGAATACGGAAGGTCAGACGCAGACTGTCAGAGTATTACAGATAATGCCGGCAGGTAAGCTCGGTGAACCTGGTGGAAACGGTTCTACAAATGGTGATAATAACCTGTATTTCTGCCCAATATGTCAGCAGTCATACAGAAGACTTACCTACAATCCTGTATCTAATGCAGGAGACAGAGCAAATTATTCTGCTATGTATGGAGGTAATTTCGCTGACACAGATGATGGTCTTGATAATGGCGGAAATGATGTATATACCGGTAGACATGAGCATTTCTTCGGAATAGTATCATATAACAGTGGTCTTGATTTGCCTAAGAATACACCTGCAACCATAACCAAATATGGTGATAAGGGTCGTGATGACTGGGATTATAATTTGGCTGATGAGGTATCGGATTTATATGACTTCGATATTGATATAGTGAAGAGAGATGAGTTCGAGGCGTATGATAAGGAAGTAAGAGAAGCATATGACTTCTCATCACAGTCTACAGCCGAGAAGCAGTCAACCATCAGCAATTTTGAGAAAGCCGTTGATAAGACAGATGAGTATTTCACAAGATTTGGTAAGGATACAGATGGTGATGGTGTACTTGATGATGCCAATGGAGATGGAATACCAGATACGATAGATTCTGCAAACGGCATAACTGCTGATGAGATGCTTAACCTCAAGCTTACATTCATTAAGCAGAGAGAGATGGAGCAGGAGAGAGACAGATATTGGCAGCTCTATCAGTATATGCAGAGTGAGACACCATCAGATTCTTCGAAGAGATTGGAAGATGAGAGTGGTAATGCTATATTGGTTACTACAGCAGACCAAGAGAAGATACTTGTTGAGAAGCTTCAGCTTATAGTTGACAGAGCTGATAATCATTTACCTATAGACCCGGATTCTCCGACATATAACCAGACATTTAATCGTTATGATAAGGATGGTAATTTAATTTATACCAAGTCTGAAAATGCTGCGTCCGGTGGTCTGTACGAAGATACAACTTATAATGCCGCTTATGTAAAGTCTGAGGTTCAAAGAATTATAGATAACGGATATTATTGGGATTTATATTCTATAGCGAACAGAAGATTTGCAGAGCATCCTGCTACGGCAGTTCCATATATTGGTGAGAGTATCGACCCATATTATTATAATTATGTAATAGCTAAGGACAAAGAACTTTATTATAGAGACGAATATAAGAGGTATGACAGATTAGCTAATTATGAGAACTGGGTTGAGGGCTGTTATGATACAGTTGTAATAGGTGCATCTGAAGACTTCGCCGGTGATGATTTCAAGGATATGGAAGCTTTAGCTACCTTGAAGCAGTATATACAGGATGATGGTCATGTATTGTTATTCCATGATACCTTATCCAAGTTCAAGGACGCAGGTTCGGTAAACCTTACGGCAGCTCTTATAGAAGACTTCGGTATGGATGTATACCATAATGAATTGGATGAAAAATTATATGTAGATACTTCTGTAACAGTAGATGTACCATCTGTATATTCATCTGATAATATGAATATTAATTTTAAGGTATATAACGAAGATGGAACATCTCAAATGGTATATTTTAATAATTTACCATCAGTTTCATCGACAACCAATACTGCTAGTTTTGATTTTTCAATATCAATATATGATGATAATAGCATAACAAATGTAAAAGATAAAGATAATCCTATATACAAAAGCAGTGATTGGAAGAATACAACCAGTAAGCTCAACAGCTCAGATATATCAGGTGTAAATAATGATGATAAGATAGTTGTTAATTTTAAGCTTACAGGTACTTATGAAGAAAATTCATTCTATTGGTGGACTGATCCAAATGCAAATCAGTGGTACGATGGTAGTCAGTGGCAAAAAGGTAGTGATAGAATAGTAAAAGATTATGATCTGACCGGAAGAAAGGTTGATTTAATAATTAACTCGAATGGATACTCAGAATACGGCAATCAGATTATGTCAGGAACTATTGGAAGTGATGGAACAGCAACATTTGAGATTCCTATTTTAAAATACAATAGTGTTACTACAAACTATCCTGCTTCAGATATGTACTATCTACCTTATACGACTTATGACGGTAAAACTAAGGAAGACTATAATTATTCTGATGTGTATTTTATGACTAATCTTTCAACTAGGACAGATAATACTAAATACGGAGCATGGAAGAGTGATATGGATAAAGTATTCCAGACAGGATGCTCGAACTGTTATCTGTCAAATATAGCACTTAGTGACCTTCTGGCTACGGCAAGCTTTGAGAGAACCATACTTGGCTTCCCATATAAGTATGCAGATGTTAACTGGTCGGCTATGACCTCATACAATAAGGATGCACAGTTCACTGCAAGACAGGTTACCTCATATGGTACTACTGCAGCAAGTCAGAATAACAGAGGTATAGTAACCTTGTATCCATTCACACTTAGTGATGAGCTTGCTATATCGGGCACACATTCACAGGCTTATGCGCTTGACCTTGAGGATTCCGATATGACAGTATGGTATTCGCTTGCAGCTTGTAATAATGCTAAGGAGATGTCATCTGCATATGCAGCAGACCCAAGAGATGGTCAGGATAACTACTTCATCTACACCTACAAGAATGTAAATTACTGCGGTGCCGGACATTCCAAGGTTACAGGTATATTCAAGGATAATAATGATGAGCGTAAGCTGTACATCAATATTATCTGTAACTCGGTTAAGAAGTCGATTAAGCAGCCATCTATCGTCGTATATGATTATGATCAGGATTCATACGGTGATGTAATTAAGATGGATAATTCAGGTAATTACTATGCAGAGTTTGATGATTCAAGTGCTTATCCTGAGTTCAGCTTCAAGGTTAATGTAGATAATGAGGCAAAATTAAGGAATTTAAAGATTTACTATGATCTTGATTATCTTGATAGTGCTCTTAATGATTATGCAGCAAATGAGTATCATCCGCTTATAGTTGAATGGGATGCAAATAGCGTAACAGCAGGTGTAAGAAAGAATGTATACAGATATGATGCTTCACTTGAATATCTGCTTGATGATGAGGGCAGACAGATATTAGAGACTATTGATGCAATAGATGCAGATGGTAATGCTATTAAGGAACAGCATGCTGCTACGAAGCTTAAGCTTCAGCCTGAGTACTTCCTTCCATATAACAATGAATACACATATATTGTTATACGAGCCGAGGATACTAAGGGCAATGTAGTATACCAGCGAATTAAGATTAAGCTGTTGCCACATCTGTTCGACCTGACATAACGATGATAGTATGATATCAGTGACATAATAGTTTTGATGTGAGAATCATGACATAACCTAAGGGGCGAGGAAAAATCATCGCCTCTAATTTTTACTTGGAATTATTTTTTTTGTGTGATATACTTCAAATATGGAAATAATATAAACAAAGTTTTTGTTGCACACTGTCTCATATGACATGTTGACGAGAAAATTAATCGAGACAATAGGCGAGATAGAATAGTATTTGTAATGTGGTGGATTATATGAATCAAGGAATTGAGATAGTGCAGAAAGCTGCTAATTTTCAAAATAGCAAGTGATATTAGTCTTAATGATGATGTAGAATTATATTTGCTTCTTGAGGATATGCTTATTATGAAAAATTGTTGAATACACTTGTATTTTATCAAAATGTTAATTAAGAAGGGATTATATTGTATGAATGATAAAAAGCAATAGAGCTTTATAGGTAATTATATTAACAGATTTTTAGAAAAGAGATATAATAGTAAATAGATTTTTAAGAGTTGTCCGTAATGGTCAACTCTTTTAAAATATTGGAGGTATTATTATGAACAGATTATATGAAATTATGGATAATGACAGACTTGAAGCATTAATTATAACAGATGGATATAATGTACATTATCTGTCAGGTTATAGCGGTCATACGGGATGTATGGTTGTTACGCGTAAAGGAAAATATATTTTAACGGATTCAAGATATACCGAGCAGGTTACTTTAGAGGCACCGGATTTTTCCTGTGTGGATATTAAGTTTGATGGATATGCTAAAACTATTAATAAAATTATTTTAGAGGATTGTCATTCAAAAAAAACTTCGACAGATGATTATGGGCAAACTAATTGCCCACAATTAAATGTGGATAATATGTGGATAGATGGTGAAGAGCATGTGGATAAAATATCTGTGGGTTTTGAGAATGAAGAGGTGTCATATAAGACTTTTATGTCGTATAAAGAAAATTTCGACGCATGCATCAAGCTGGTTCCATTAGATGAGAGAATAGACAAGCTTCGCGTTATAAAAAAAGATGATGAGCTTGATAAGATAGCGATGGCAGAACATATCGGAGATATGGCATTTACACATATTATTGAAGTCCTAAAGCCGGGTATGACCGAGATAGAGATTGCCATTGAATTAGAAAATTATATGAGGAAAAATGGAGCATCAGGACTTAGCTTTGATACGATTGCAGCATCGGGCAAGAACTCATCGTTGCCTCATGCGGTTCCTACGAGTCGAAGGTTAGAGGAGGGGGATTTTCTTACTATGGATTTTGGCTGTGTATACTGTGGATACTGCTCGGATATGACGAGAACCGTATATATAGGCAAGAATCCTTCCGACAAAAAAAGACATGTATATGAGACTGTACTTAAGGCACAGCTTGAGTCTATGAAGCTCATAAAGCCGGGAGCAAAGTGTTCTGATATAGACAGGTGCGCGCGTGATATAATTGCGGATGCAGGATATGATGGATATTTTGGACATGGTTTAGGTCATAGTGTGGGCTTGTATATTCACGAGGAGCCAAGACTATCTCCGAAATGTGATGATTTTTTAAGACCGGGCATCACAGTAACTGTTGAACCGGGTATATATATTCCGGGAGAGTTCGGTGTAAGGATAGAAGACCTTGTGGTTGTTACAGAGGATGGATATAAAAACCTTGCACATTCACCAAAGGAATTGAGATGCATATAGTAAAATCGGCGGTCATTTGACCGCCGATTTTAATTTTATAATTATATTTTCTCTATGCTCTTGATGAATATTCACCGGTTCTTGTATCAATTCTTATCATATCACCCTGATTGATGAAGAGTGGTACATTAAGAGTAGCACCTGTCTCAACTGTACAAGGCTTTGTGGCGCCTGTTGCTGTATCGCCCTTGACTCCCGGCTCGCATTCTGTAACAAGAAGGTCTACTGATATAGGTGGCTCTACTGCGAATACTGAGCCATTGTGTGAAGCAATTTTACAAGTTTCATTCTCCTTTACAAACTTTAATGCGTCACCAATTACATCAGAGTTGATTGCTATCTGGTCGTAGGTTTCGCCATCCATAAAGTAGAATAAATCGCCATCCTGATATAAATACTGCATATCCTTTCTATCGATATGTGCATTCTCGAACTTCTCTGTAGGTCGGAAGGTCTTTTCAACGACACCGCCACTCTTTATATTCTTAAGCTTAGTTCTTACGAACGCAGCTCCCTTACCCGGTTTTACATGCTGGAATTCGATTATCTGGTAGATATTACCCTCTAATTCGATTGTTATACCATTCTTAAAATCTCCTGCTGATACCATAATTTTCCTCCTAACAATTTTTATACCGATTATTAATTCGGTATGCTTTATCGCAGTTTATGTAAGTTTTACTGCTTCTAAAAATCACATATAAACCATTCTAATATAAATACTATATTTTTTCAACTATTTTTTGCCTGAACTTCCTTGTAATATTTTTTAATTTAATACATATATTTATTTTAAAAGGAGGTTTGAAATGGTGAAAAAGGTAATTACTAAGATTTTACCTCCGTCCATCAGACATCTGATTGGCGATGTTAATATAGATTTTAGCAAGCTTATTGAGATAAGACTTAGGATAAATGAGCCTGTTATATTTGTTTTTACGGACGGAGAATATTTTTTAAGTGAGAGAAGGGGTTTTACGACTAACAAAAAGTTCGCATATAAGGTTTTGGAGGAGGACATAAATTATACCATAGATATGGTGTCGAGCTATTCATTATATGCGTATGAGGATGATTTGCGACAGGGATTTATAACAATCAGCGGCGGACACAGAGTTGGTATGATAGGACAGGCTGTGATGGATAATCAAAATGTTAAGGGGATTAAGCATATTTCATTTATTAATATCCGAATGGCGCATCAGGTAAAGGGCTGCTCGTCGACGGTGCTTCCATATATTATACGCGATGGGCATGTACTTCATACGCTTATTATCTCACCTCCGGGATGTGGTAAGACGACACTCCTCCGTGATATTGTAAGGTGCATATCCGACGGTAACAGCTATTGCAGGGGCATGAATGTCGGAGTTGTGGACGAGCGTTCGGAGATTGCAGCATGCTATATGGGAGTTCCACAGAATGATGTTGGAATTCGCACCGATATTCTGGATTCCTGTCCTAAGGCAGAGGGGATGCTAATGCTGCTTCGCTCAATGAATCCTAAGGTTATTGCTGTAGATGAGATAGGAAGTCGCTATGACATCGACGCGATATCCTATGTTATTAATTGTGGCTGTACGCTGCTTGCCACTGTACATGGATATTCTATAGATGATATAAGGAATAAGCCTATCCTAAGAAAGCTGGTCGAAGAGAAGTCTTTTGAGCGTTATATTGTCTTAGGTAATTCCAAGGGCATAGGAAGTATAGAGAATATATTTGATGAGAGGGGTAATGAGTTATTACTTCAATCCTTTTTGTATGCAAATTAGCCGGTGCATTATTTGTAATTACCGGCGGTGGTGCAGTTGGTGCAGGCTACGCCTACAGATTAAGAAAAAGACTGGATAATCTGAAGGAGTTAGAGCGTATTGTAATTCACATAGAAAATGATATAAGATACAGACATTCTATCATTAGTATGGCGTTTAAAAGTGCGTCTGCAAGGTGTCATAAGCCATTTTCGGACTGGCTTGTGTTCCTGTCAGAAAGACTTGATGATGCAGGTCGTTTGATTGATGATAATGAAAGGTTCAGAGATTTTATTGATTGTGATTTTGACGACAATACATATGAATTTTGTGAGATATGGAATAGCTCACTTATTTATTTAAAAGATAATTCTTTCTTACATGAGGAAGATATTGACTATCTTAAAACTCTTGGACAAACATTAGGATATCTTGATATAACAGCACAGGAAATTGGGATTAAGCTTTTCCTGGAGAATCTGCATGCTAAGATAAATGAAATAAGTGCAAACCTGACCGATAAAATCAGAATTTCAATCATAGCAGGTATGGTAAGTGGAATCTTTATCGTTGTCCTGCTCGTATAGGGAGTTTTATAATGACTATTCAGCTTATATTTAAAATTGCCGCTGTGGGCATCGTGGTTGCTCTGCTTAATCAGGTGCTTAAGCATTCAGGCAGAGACGACCAGGCGTATATAGTCAGTCTCGCAGGATTAATAATTGTCCTCTCGTGGCTGGTGCCGTACATATATCAGCTGTTTCTTGATATTAATAATTTGTTTAACTTCTGATGTTTTGCAAAAGCTTATGTAATTGCTTAATGGGCTTAAGGTTAATCAAACTTATCTTGTGAAAGGAATGAACTGATATGAGTATCGGAATTCTGATGGCGCTTGTTATAATTGCGATTATTCTTGCACTTTCTTTAAAGTCGAGAAATCCTGAGATTAGCAGCATCATAAGTGTGGGACTTTGTCTGGTTATTATTTCTGTATGTGTGGACAGGCTTAATGTCATTATTAATAAGGTTAAAAGCATTTCTTCAAATGTTGATATAGACAAGACATATATCTTTATTCTTCTTAAATTAATCGGTATTGCATACATATGTGAATTTGCATCGGGGATAAGCAAGGACGCAGGGTACAGCGCTGTAGCTTCTCAGATTGAGCTTCTGGGTAAGCTTACCATGCTTATGGTGTCGCTGCCTGTATTAGAGCAGGTAATTGAAATCATTATTAATATGATGAGGTAGTGTATGATGCAGGTGCGCAGTATATCTATAATGATTATTCTTTGTATGTTTAATACTACTTGCTTATATAATTTCAAAAATCTTCTAACATGCAGATTTATTTATGATAATTCAGAAGCTGAAATGATATTCCAAGAGACTGATTTGACGGGACATTTTTTTTCTGAATACGATTTGATTGAAGAAAATACAGTCGAGGATAATTCCACAGAGACACCCTCACAGAACTCCACAGTCTCACAGTCTCCGAGCTACATATCCGGAGATGATACCTACGACCAAATTTTTGATGAGCTTGATATAGACAGCATAGACAGGGAGCTGAAAAAAAATAACATAAGTCTCTCAGTAGATTTCAAGGATATTGTGAAGGATATTATAGAGAATAAGGGTAATGTAAGCTATGACATAAGAAGCATTATCAGGGAGGTGCTGCTTGGTGAACTGTCATCAAATAAAAACCTTATGCTGCAGCTTATATCCATAGTCCTGCTTGGCTCGGTATTTGTTAAATTATCAAATTCCTTTGGTAATGGCTTCATAAGTGAGAATGGATTTTACATAACTTATCTTATAATAACAGCGATTATGCTTGCTTCATTTATGGTTACTCTTGATATGGTAAGCTCGACTCTTGAGGCACTTATAACGATTATCAAGATTATAATTCCCATTTATGCACTGGCAATTAATTTTATCGGGCATACTGCGTCATCGGCTGCCATGTATGAAGTGATTATGGTAGGAATTTGGCTTGTGCAGAATGTGGTTTTAAATGTAATTCTACCCATGATTAGATTTTATGTGATTATAATGCTTGTCAATAATCTGTCTAAAGAGGATTATTTTTCCAAACTGTGTAAGCTGATTGATAATATAGTCAACTGGCTTCTTAAGACGATAATTTTCTTCATAGCGGGCCTTAACATTATAAAGAGTCTTATAGAGCCCCAGATGGATCTGCTTGGAAAAAATGTAGTAAATAAGGTGATATCGTCTATCCCTGCAGGAACGATGATGTCAGTACTTACCGGAACCTTCTTAGGTGCGGGAATTATTGTCAAGAACAGTATTGGCATAGCGGGGCTTATGGTCATTGCTATCGCTCTTCTTGCTCCTGTGCTTAAGGCGCTTATTATAATGCTCTTAGTCCGTGTGACTGCAGTTTTACTTCAACCTATAGGCGAGAAGCGTTATGTGGAGGGAGTTTGGGGACTGGCACAGGGAATCAGGCTTCTGACTTTAAGCCTTATTAGTTCGGCAGCTCTTTTTCTGCTTACAATAGCTATTATGGCATTTGCCACAAATGCGGGAGGTGGTTAAAGTATGTTTTTTTCTTGGATGAAAAGCCTGATTATATATCTGCTTCTGTCGGGGCTTGTGATGAGGCTTGTTCCGGAGAAAAATTACAGCAGATACATATCATTTTTTATGGGACTTGTTATGATCATAATCTTGTCACGACCGATAATATATATATTCAAATTAGACAAAGAGGATTATCTTGACAGGCTTGAGAGAAATGTGGATGAGTTTCTTATGGTGAATTCTTATAATGGCACAGATAGCTATGCCGGAGAAGAGGTATCATATTATGAACTTAGTTTTAATGAGGCGGTAAAATACATATGTGAGAATGAGGGATACGATGTAAGAGATGTGAGTGTTATAACGGATAACGACAAAAATGTACTAAGCTGTGTGGTTTATATAAACGGTGATTATGATGAAAATATTATAAAAAATTTGATTAATGATGTCTATAAAATTGATTTTGGGAGTATATATATAGTAAGACGGTGAGAGCAATGAGGTTAGATTCTTTATTAGGTAAATTCAAAGGAAAGTCGGGCAATATAATCACATTTATTCTTATTGGCATATTGCTTCTTATTATAGCTATGCCTGTTAAAAAAAATAATGTGTATGATAGTAGTATCACGGATAGCACAAGCGAGACTTCTTCATATAGTGAAGGTGCTGACATTGCGGAATATGACAATTATGCAGATTATTATGAGAGCAGATTAAAGGAAATTCTGGAGAAATCTTATGGTGAGGGAACTATGGAGGTTATGGTTTCTCTTACGCAGATTAAAGATGACAGCTATATGAACAGATATGACAGCTCTTATAATTATGAAAGGAGTGTAGACGGAGTATTGATTGTCGCAGATATAAACGATGCGTCGGCTGTCGCTGATATTTCCTTTGCTGTCTGTGCGTTGTTTGATTTACCGGCTCACAAGGTAGCAGTAATGATTAAGAATTAGGAGGTAGATTTATTATTATGAAAAAATCCTTTAAGAAAAATCAGATTATTATAGCAGCATTGACGGTCTTACTTGGAGTTGCAGGATACATAAATTTCTCAGGAAGAAATCTTAATTTAAGTAAGGAAAATGAGGACGAGGTGACGGAGGCAGCCTTTGCAGAGACGAATTTAAGCAGTGAGGTAGCAGATGCAGCTTATGGAGAGCTTACCTTATATGATGTTGAAAATGAAGAAAATATTGAGCTTAATTCGAGTGAGGAGGATATAGGAGAGGCTATTCTTACCTCGGCTGATGTTAGCAATAGTATAGTAAATATTAAGCTCAACAGAGAGCAGGCTCGTTCCAAGAGTAAGGAGTATTATCTGGAAATTATAAATGGTGACAGTATTGAACAGGCCAATGTCCAGCAGGCTATGGAGGCTTATGTGAAGCTTACAGAGGATATGGAGAAGGAGGCTGATGCTGAGACCTTGCTTATGGCAAAGGGCTTTAACAATGCGATTGTATCAATAAGCGACAGCTCAGTGGATGTAGTTGTTTCCAATGAGGGACTTACAGATACGGAAAGGGCACAGATTGAGGATATCGTAGTAAGAAAGACTGGATGTACCGTGGATCAGATTGTCATATCAGAGGTACGATAGATTTTGTTGCAATATCATAAAATATTGGGTATAATTAGATAAATATTTTATTGATAGGAGGCAAATATCGTGGAGGATACTAAGAATATTGGAAAGATTAATATAGCTGATGATGTGGTTGCATCAATAGCAGGCATAGCTGCTATCGAGGTGGATGGTGTCGCAAGACTAACTGGCGGAATATCTAAGGATGAGGCAAGCAAATTAGGCAAGAAGAAGCTTGCAAAGGGGGTCAATGTATCAATTATTGACGGAAATGTTGAGGCAGATATTTCAGTAGAGCTTGAATATGGTAACAATATATCTAAGGTTTCCAAGGAAGTTCAGGCAAAGGTTAAGCAGACTATAGAGAATATGACAGGTCTTAATGTAACTGTAGTTAATGTTGTAGTTTCAGGCATTAAGCTGGATTAACAAGGTTAATCGGGAAAGCAGGTTTTATTATGACCAGGAGAAAGCTTAGAGAGAATATATTTAAGATATTATTTAAGTTAGAGTTTAATTCTGTGGATGAGATGAAGGAGCAGATAGATTTTTCGCTTGATGATATCGAGGACTTATCCCAAGAGGATAGGATATATATTACCGATAAGACTGAGAGGATAATCGGTCTTATCGGTGAAATTGATGCTGTGATTAAGGAACATTCTTCCGGCTGGAGTATAGAGCGTATAGGCAAGGCTGAGCTTGCTATCTTAAGGCTTGGTATTTATGAGATAATATACGATGACGATATTCCTTTTTCTGTCGCTGTAAATGAGGCAGTGGAGCTGTCTAAGATTTATTGCGGTGAAGAAGCGAAAAGCTTTATTAACGGTATATTAGGCAGGCTTGAAGAATAGGGCTTAAAGGATAAAAATGAAGGTTTATAGTGTAGGACAGGTTAATAATTATATTAAAAATATTATATCCCAGGATTATGTTCTTAAGAAGCTTACCATACAAGGAGAGGTTTCTAATTGTAAGTATCATAGCCTGGGGCACATTTATTTTTCCTTGAAGGACGAGACAGGCTCAATAGCCGCAGTTATGTTCAAGGGCAGTATACCAACCGGACTTAAATTCAGACTTGCTGATGGTCAGAATGTACTTGTCACAGGAAGGATAGGCGTATATGAGCGTGATGGTAAGTATCAGCTTTACGCCGAGGAGATTAAGCAGGATGGTGTCGGTAATTTATATGAGGAATTCGAGAAGCTTAAGTTAAGGCTTAATGAAGAGGGCTTATTTGATTTTGAAAAAAAGAAGGATATCCCTAAATTTCCTAAGAAGATAGGAATTGTAACTGCCAGAACCGGTGCAGCGATACAGGATATAATGAATATCGCAAGAAGGCGTAATCCTTATGTACAGCTTGTACTTTATCCTGCCAAGGTTCAGGGTGAGGGTGCAGCGGACACTATTGTAAGGGGAATTAAGACTTTGGACAAGCTGGGACTTGATACGATTATTATAGGTCGTGGTGGCGGCTCGATAGAGGATTTGTGGGCATTCAATGAGGAGAAGGTAGTACGAGCAGTCTATGAGGCTAATACACCGATTATATCCGGAACAGGTCATGAGGTAGATATTACGCTTGCGGATTATGCGGCAGATATGAGGGCACCTACACCGTCGGCTGCATGTGAGCTTGCTATACCTGATGTTATGACGACGGTTAATGAGCTAAGGAATTATGAGAGACTTATTAATAATCATATAAGCTCAAGGCTTTCTCTGTATAATTCCATGCTTGAGAAATATGAGAGCAAGCTTAATCTGCTTAATCCAAGACAGAGACTTGAGAATCAGAACCAGTATCTGTCTGAGCTTTATGACAGACTAAAGAAGAATATTGAGAATAAATATAATCATACATTTCACCGTTTTGAAATCTTAAGTGTAAGACTTGACGGACTTTCTCCGACAGCGAAGCTTATAAATGGTTTTGGATATATTGAGAAGGACGATAGAGCTGTCACTGATATACAGGATGTAAAGTCAGGTGATAAGATAAATATTACTATAAAGAATGGCAGAATACAGACAGTTGTGGAAAATGTAAGTGAGGATATATATGGCTAAAAAAGAGAATGTAAAAAAAGATGATATAGTAATTGAGGATGCATTTAAGAGACTTGAGGAGATTAACAATCTTCTTGCTTCTCCCGAGACAAGCCTTAAGGATTCTCTGGCACTCTATGCAGAGGGTGTTAAGCTGGTGAGTGCATGTAAGGATAGCCTTATAGATGTGGAGAAGGAAATACAGATTTTAAATGAATCAGATAATAATGGGGATGCAGAATAATATGGGATATAGTGTTAAGGAGATTGAAAAGCTTATATATAAATATATGCCAACCTCAAAGGGGTATCAACAGGATGTTATAGCTGCAATGAATTATGCATTTTCGGCAGGGGGCAAGAGACTTCGTCCTATGATGATGAAGCTTTGTTATGATATGTTCACAGAGCAGTCAGAGGTTTATGATGAAGGCGTTATAGCACCGTTTATGGCTGCTATAGAGATGATTCATACCTATTCACTCATACATGATGACCTGCCTGCACTTGATAATGATGAACTAAGGCGCGGTAAGCCGACGGTGCATGTGGAATTTGGTGAGGATATAGCCATACTTGCAGGAGATGGATTGCTTAATTATGCCTATGAGACCTGTGCTAAGGTATTCGATATAAGACCGAAGGATACAGGAGTTGAGAAGGCTTTTGTGGTTATGGCACACAAGCCGGGCATATATGGTATGATAGGTGGTCAGACCTTAGATGTTGTGCTGTCCGGAAAGCCGGTCGATGAGAGAGCGCTTGATTTTATATATCGTAATAAGACAAGCGCCTTGATTGAATGTGCGATGATGGTTGGAGCGTATCTTGCCGGTGCAGATGAGGAGACGGTCAGTAAATTAGAGCAGGCAGCCTGCTGCGTCGGTATGGCATTTCAGGTTCAGGACGATATACTTGATATAATCGGGCAGGAGGATAAGCTTGGAAAGCCGCTACACAGTGATGAGAAAAATGACAAATATACCTACGCCACGATACATGGCATAGATGCATCCAAGGCTTATGTCAGGGAAATGTCTGACAAGGCAAATGATATAATTAAGGGACTTCATGTTAAAAACGAAAAGGCAAAGGAGGAATTAATCAAGCTGATTAATTCACTCATTGACAGGGATAGATAATATGGCACTTTTGGACAGTATTAATAATGCAAATGATATTAAGAAAATAAATAAAAAGGATTATGATTTATTGGCAGAGGAGATAAGGGCTTTTCTGATTGACAAAATCAGCAAAAACGGCGGACATCTTGCTTCTAATTTAGGTGCGGTGGAGCTTACTATGGCACTTCATCTTTGTATGGATTTTCCGAAGGACAAGCTTATATTTGATGTAGGGCATCAGTCTTATACGCATAAGCTTCTGACCGGAAGGAAGGCTGATTTTGATGCTTTGAGACAGTATGGAGGTATGAGCGGATTTCCTAAGGCATGCGAGAGTGATTGTGATGCATTTAATACGGGTCACAGCTCTACGAGTATATCTGCCGCTATGGGATATGCTGTCGCAAGAGATTTAAGGCACGGTGATGAAAAAATTGCCTGTATCATAGGTGATGGTTCTTTGACCGGAGGTATGGCATATGAGGCACTTAACAGCTTAGCGCAGATGAAGAATGGCTGTGTAATTATATTAAATGATAATGATATGTCGATTGATAAAAATGTGGGTGGATTGTCTACATACTTAAGCAGCATAAGAGTGGGTGATGCCTATAATGGTTTTAAGACAGGTGTGGAGAACAGTCTTCTTACAACTAAGACCGGTGAGAAGGTTGCTAAGGTTTTGAAGCGCTCGAAGGACAATATCAAACAGTTTTTTGTCAAGGGGTCATTCCTTGAAGAACTTGGAATAACCTATGTCGGACCTATAGACGGGCATGATACGGAGACCATGGTTTCTATATTTAAGCAGGCGTTTAAGTTGAATAAGCCTATTATAGTTCATGTAAAAACCAAGAAGGGTAAAGGCTACAGATTTGCTGAGAGACATCCTGATTATTTCCATGGGATATCTGCCTTTGATAAGGAGACAGGGCATGTTATTAAGAGAAAGGAAACACGAAGCAATACGGATATATTTGGAGAAGCTTTGGTTAAGTTAGGTGATGAGCATGAGGATATAGTTGCTGTAACTGCGGCAATGGCTAACGGAACCGGTGTGTATAAATTCGCGGAAAAATATCCGGAAAGGTGCTTCGATGTAGGCATAGCCGAGCAGCATGCGGTTACCTTTGCAGCAGGTATGGCGAAGGCGCAGATGGTGCCGTATGTGGCGGTTTATTCGTCATTTTTGCAGAGAGCCTACGACCAGATATTGCATGATGTGTGTATGCAGAGACTTCATGTGGTATTTGCGATAGACCGTTCGGGACTTGTCGGACAGGATGGTGAGACGCATCAGGGAATATATGATATATCTTATCTGTCGCATATGCCGAATATGGTAGTTATGGCACCTAAGAACAGATATGAGTTAAGACAGATGCTTAAGTTTGCATATGATTACGATGGACCTATCGCAATAAAATATGCAAGAGGCGACGCATACAAGGGCTTGAAGGATTACGATTCTCCTATAGAATTAGGTCGAAGTGAGGTCATATACAGAGGAAGCAGGCTTGCGATATTTGCCTGTGGTAATATGTTTGAAGAGGCTGTTAAGTTGTATGACAGGCTTAAGGCAGATGGCGTGGAAGCAACTCTTGTAAATGTGAGGTTTGTCTCATCAGTTGATATAGATTTGATAAGGGAATTGCTTGATACTCATAATATTATCGTTACTATGGAGGAAAATATCACTAATGGCGGATATGGTGAATTGCTTGCTGCAGAGATTATTGATAATGAGCTTGAGAAGGATAAGAATATAATTCATATAGATGGCTCGATTAAGCAGGAGATAGTACCACATGGTACGATAGAGGAATTAAGAAATATACTTGGTATAAGTGCGGATAAGATGTATGACAGCATCAAACCACTCTTAGATGAGGAATAAATATGCAGGAAAAGGTTAAAAAGGAAAGGCTTGATGTAATGCTTGTAGAGCGGGGCTTCGCTACTTCAAGAGAGAAAGCAAAGGCAATAATAATGTCAGGCATAGTATATGTAGACGGCGAGAAAGAGGATAAAGCAGGAACCTCATTTCCTGAGAATGTCAGTATAGAGGTCAGAGGAAATACTCTAAGATATGTAAGCCGGGGCGGTCTTAAATTAGAGAAAGCCATGTCAGAATTTGATTTATCCTTAGAGGGTGAGATATGTATGGATGTAGGTTCATCCGCCGGCGGTTTTACAGACTGTATGCTCCAAAATGGTGCCATGCGTGTATATGCTGTGGATGTCGGATACGGACAGCTTGACTGGAAATTAAGAAATGACGATAGGGTTGTCTGTATGGAGAAGACAAATATCCGTTATGTTGTGCCTGATGATATAGGCGAGCAGATTGATTTTTCTTCGATAGATGTATCATTTATATCACTTACTAAGGTTTTGCTTCCTGTTAAGAATCTGCTTAAGGATGATGGAAGCATAGTCTGTCTTATCAAGCCACAGTTCGAGGCAGGGCGTGAGAAGGTCGGTAAGAAGGGCGTTGTAAGAGACATGAATGTTCATATCGAGGTGATTAAGAAGGTTATAGCTTATGCAGAGTCTATAGAGCTTATACCGCTTATGCTTTCCTTCTCTCCGGTCAAGGGTCCTGAAGGAAATATCGAATATTTGCTTTATCTTACTAAGGATAAAGCTTCTGAATTAATTAATAAAATGGAAATTGATGTAAAAAAGGTTGTGGAACTGTCACATCAGACTTTAGATAAAGCAAAGGTTTAAAGCTTATGAATAAATATCTTATACTTGCTAATAATGATAAAGACATTGATTTATCACTTAGTAAAAAAATAGTTGAATATATTGAGGAAAAAGGCGCAAGCGCAGATATTGTAAGTGATGTGGACAATCATTATAACGGTATCTATATCAAAGACGAGTATATGAAGGATGCTAAAGCTGTCATTGTGTTAGGTGGTGACGGAACTATGCTTCGTGCTGCTTCCGGTATAGGGGTATATGATGTGCCTCTTATGGGCGTTAATCTCGGTACGCTTGGCTTCTTGACCGAGGTTGAGGTTGCTAATGTATATGAGGCTATTGACAGATTGTTAAAGGGTGATTATGAGATTGAGAAGCGTATGATGATTGAGGGCACATTTAATGCTGATACTTATCAGGCGTTGAATGATGTGGTTGTTACGAGAGCGGGATTCTCAAGAATTATCGGATTAAATATATATGTAAATGATGAGCTGCTTGATACCTACGAGGCAGATGGCGTGATAGTTGCAACTCCGACAGGCTCAACCGGATATAATCTGTCGGCAGGCGGGCCGCTGGTGAGTCCTAAGACGAATGCTATAGTTGTAACGCCTATTTCCCCGCACTCGCTTACATCGAAGAGTGTGGTTTATGATGAGAATGATGAGATTAGGATTGAGATAGTGAAGAAGAGGAAGACTCAGAATACTGAGGCGATAGCTTCCTTTGATGGCAGTAATAACACGCCTCTTTCGGCAGGCGATGTAATTGCCATTAAAAAATCTAAACGTGAGATAAAGCTTGTAAGACTTTATCCGTTTAATTTCTACCGGGTACTAAGGGATAAGATAGGAGGCTGACTATGAAAGAAAAACGTCAAAATCTTATTATCAGATTAATTAATGAGAATAATATCGAGACACAGGAAGAACTGCTTTTCCTTCTTGAAAAAGAAGGCTTTAATACAACACAGGCTACTATATCAAGAGATATCAGAGAGCTTAATTTAAAAAAGGTTTCTTACGACGGCGGTAAGAAAAAATATGCCGTAAATGAGCATGGAGGCAGTAATGAACTGACAGAGGAGGTATCTTATTACCAGACCTTGAAGAACTGTATAGTTTCTATGGATTATGCAGAGAATATTATTGTGGTAAAGACTGTCTCAGGTATGGCTATGGCTGTCGGCGCATCAGTCGACAGGCTGAATGTTTCCGGCATATTGGGCTGTATAGCCGGTGATGATACATTGTTTTTAGCTATCAAGGATAAGACACAGGCAGAAAGGATTATTGGAGAAATAAACGATGTTATTAAATATACATATTAAAAATCTGGCTTTAATAGACGAGCTGGATATTGATTTTGAGGAGCGCCTTAATATACTTACAGGCGAGACCGGTGCCGGAAAATCCATAATAATCGGTTCACTTGGAATCGGTTTAGGAGGGAGATTCGACAGAAATCTGCTTCGGGACGAGGATAAGGAAGGGCTGGTCGAGCTTATTTTCTCTGTCGATGACGAATATGTAAGAAATGAGTTAAAGCTGCTCGAGGTATATCCTGATGAAGAAGGACAGATACTTATATCGAGGAAGCTTAATCAGGCGGGGCGCGTGGTTAATCGTATTAATGATAATACGGTTACACTTACTAAGCTTAAGGAGACTGCGGGGATTCTGATTGACCTGCACGCACAGCACGAGCAGCAGTCACTTCTTATCAAGAGTAAGCATCTTGAAATTCTTGACAGATACGGCAAGGAAGAAATAGCTGATAAGAAGGCGTGCGTTAAAGAACTTTATGAGACTTATGTAAAACTATCCGATAGACTTAGCTCGATGAATATGTCTGAGGAGGAAAGACTCAGGAAGAAGGATTATATTACATACAGGATTAATGAGATTTCTTCGGCACAGCTAACAGAGGGAGAGGATGAGAGCTTAGAGACCTATTATAAGAAAGCTGTTAATGCCAAGGATATTTTGAAAGGCTTGGATAAGATACATAGTGTAACCGGCTATGATGGAGCGTCATCATTCGGTAATTCCGTATCTTATGCTCTTTCGGATATGAAGGGACTTGTGGAGCTTGACTCTGATTTGGACGGTACCTATAAGATATTAAGTGACATAGACGGTATGCTCAATGATTTTAACAGAGAACTGTCTGATTATATGAAGAGTATGGAGTTTGACGAGGGAGAGTTCAAAGAGACTGAAGATAGGCTTAACCTTATCAATACGCTTAAAAGCAAATACGGAAATTCCATTGAGAAAGTTTTAAAATCAAAGGATGAGATGGAAATTGAATTAAAAGAGCTTTCAGATTATGAGAATCGGCTTGAAGTTTTAAAGACGGAGCTTGATGAGACAAAAGAGCAGTTAAGACAAAAAAGTGATGAGCTTACTGATATAAGGAAAAAGAATGCAAAAAAACTATGTGAGTTAATCAAACAGTCATTGACTGAGCTTAACTTTATGAGCGTGTCATTTGAAATGTCCTTTAATAAGTTGGATAGATATTCGGCAAATGGTAATGACGAGGCTTATTTTATGATATCTACTAATGTAGGTGAGCCGATAAAGCCACTGTACGAGGTGGCTTCAGGCGGTGAGCTGTCGAGAGTCATGCTTGCCATCAAGTCGTGTCTTGCTTCCGAGGATGATATTCCTACTCTTATATTTGATGAAATCGATGTCGGAATAAGCGGTAAGACTGCACAGAAGGTGGCTGAGAAGATGTCAGTCATAGCAAGAGAGCATCAGGTTATATGTATCACGCATCTTCCGCAGATTGCAGCTATGGCGGATACGCATTATGTTATTGAAAAGGTTGTGGAAAATAATAAAACCATTACCAAAATCAAGAAGCTTAAAAAGGAGCAGCAGATAGAAGAACTTGCAAGAATTTTAGGCGGTGAGGAGATTACGGAGGCGAATCTTACGAGTGCGGCTGAGATGAAAGGATTGGCAGAGAGAACAAAATTATACTGATTATTAAAATTCATATTATCAATACTAAAAGTACATGGTTTTTCATCATGTACTTTTTTACTTTATTTGAGAGGTTGATATTATGAGAGATAGAGAAAAAAAGCAATACAGATTAATACTTTTGATGATTTTAGCCTTTGTAATATATCTTATAAGTATTGTAATAGGAAATGATTTTTTATCGGGAAAACTTATTAATGATGGAATATATCTTCCTGAAACATCTGTATCAAATGACGATAATGCAGTAAACAGCGGAACTTTCGATATTAAGGAAAAGCAGGTTATGCCGTCGGGAGTGCCGATTGGAATATATGTAAAAACTGAGGGAGTAATGGTTATTGATACCGGTGTAATAAGTGGATATGACGGTAAGATATATTCGCCATGTAAGGATATTCTGCAGCAGGGGGATTATATTGTAAGTATAGATGGCGAGGCAATTAATGATAAGAAAAGTCTGGTTGAAGCTGTGGACAGATGCAATGGCAACATAGTAGATATTGGTGTAGTAAGAGGTACGGAGGAATTAACCTTTAGTGTCATGCCGGTTAAGAATTCTGATGGCAAATATAAGCTTGGAATCTGGGTTAAGGATGACATTTCGGGTATAGGAACTCTGACTTATGTTGATGAGGATAGCTTCGCGGCACTCGGGCATAGCATTAATGACAATGATACGGGAATTATATTCAGGATTTCCGATGGTGCAATCTATAATGCTAACTTAGTAAATATTGTCAAGCCGTTTGATAAAAATCCGGGAAGACTTGAAGGAATTATAGATTATTCTTCGGCAAATATAATAGGCAGGGTAAAGGAGAATACACTATATGGCATATCAGGAACCTTAAGCAATAATGTTAGCTATACGGATTATGGCACGGAGCTTATATCAATAGCGCCTAAAGAGGAGATAAGTCTTGGTCCTGCATATATTCTTTCTGCCATTTCCGGTAAGCCTGAGTACTATGATATAGAGATTACTGATATCAACTATGATGAATCGGCAGGAAGTAAGAGTCTGGAGATAAAAATAACTGATGCGGAGCTTCTTTCCATGACAGATGGTATCGTGCAGGGAATGAGCGGAACACCTATTATACAGAATAATCGACTTGTAGGTGCAATAACCCATGTTTTTGTCAATGATTCGACGAAAGGCTACGGCATTTTCATAGAATATATGCTTGCAGAAAATGACTGAAAATGTTGTCATTTTTTACTGTCATAACTTGCGTCGGATTGGATATTGCTATCATAAAAACGAGAATTTATAATGCAACTAACAGCAAAATGTTGAAAGGAAGGTTTTTATGAGAACAAGGGTATTAATTGTCAAGCATGATACAAAAAGTGCGCTTGATATTAAGAAGAAACTTGAAGGTCAAAATGATATAGAGCTGGTCGGAACATGCTACGACGGAAAGAATGCCATATCATCAATTAAGAATAATAATCCTGATGTAATAATTATGGATTTGCTTCTGCCGAATGTAGACGGTATAGCTGTCATGGATGAAATTAATAATTATAAGGATAAAAATTATAAATTCCTTGTAAATGCTAATGCAAGTCAGATAAAATTTATAGAAGCATCTTACAGAGGAAAATTCGATAATATTTTAGTTAATATAGTGGATGAGGGTATAAAGGATTATGATTTAGCTAAGGAGATTATTAATTTATCCAAATGTAAGCTTAAGGATATTGTAGTTATATCTGATAATGTGGATGCCGATGAGGCAATTAATAAATTAGAGGTTATGGTTACCAGAACCATTCACGAGATAGGAGTACCGGCTCACATCAAGGGCTATCAGTATCTTAGAACCTCCATAATAATGGCAGTAAATGATATGGATATACTCAATTCAATTACTAAGCAGTTGTATCCGTCCATAGCCAAGATGTATGAGACTACTCCGTCAAGAGTAGAGAGGGCTATAAGACATGCTATTGAAGTAGCATGGAGCAGGGGCAAGACTGACACGATTAATGAATTATTCGGTTATACCTTAAACTCAGGCAGGATTAAACCGACTAATTCAGAATTTATTGCCTTGATTGCGGACAAGATAAGGCTTGACAGCAAGGCTAAGAGCGCATAAGGCTATTCGATGTTGTCGAAGCTTAATGCGAAAACATATTATTGACATTATTTTTTAAAAAATATATTATCTCCATTAGTCGCTCGGTTGATGTAGAGATAATTTAATGAGGAAGGAGACAAGAACCTATGATGGAGCAACCGATTAAAGTTGTAATTGCAGATATTGGATATGAGATTCTATCTAAGCAGTTAGAGATGCTGGATTATAATGTGGAGATTAGCTCAACTGATGATGGGAGCAAGGTATATGAGATGATATGTAAGGACAAGCCTGATGTATTAATCATTGATGTGTTCATATCCAATTTTGATGGATTGGAGGTCGTAGAGCAGATAAGGGGTAACGAGAAGCTTAATGATATGAAAATTATATTTTTATCGACTGTAGGTTCACCAAGGATTATAAGTATGGCTTTTAATCTGGGGGCTGACTATTACATAATGAAACCGTGTGATCCGGAAATCATTATGAAAAGAATTGTACAAATAAGAGATATGGAGAAAGGTATCATGAATGAAGAAATTTTAACAGAAGAAGAGGAGTATTATATGGAAAATACGGTAGAAAATGATGTGACGGAGATTATAAGAGAGCTTGGAATACCTGCACACATAAAGGGATATCAATACATAAGAGAGGGTATAATTATGGCAATAAATGATATGAATATGCTTAATTATATAACCAAGCTTTTGTATCCTACCATTGCTAAGAAATATAAGACTACTTCAAGCAGCGTGGAAAGAGCGATAAGACATGCTATTGAGGTTGCCTGGAGCAGAGGAAAGATTGAGGTTATCGAGGAGATGTTTGGATATACCGTAAGTGCAGGCAAGGGAAAACCGACAAATTCAGAGTTTATTGCACTTATTGCTGATAAGCTGAGGATTGAATATAAGCTTAGGGCATAAAAAAATGAGGCGAAAGCCTCATTTTTATTGTTATATTCAGTCTTCTATAACGAAGCTTCCGCTTTCGTCTTCATTAAAGACATAATAAGCAGTGTTCTCCTCAGGCTTGATGTATAAGTCAAGAGACTTTAAATCAGATGCCTTCTTGCCACTCTTAGTCCAGATGGACTTAGCTTCTTTGACAAGTGATGCCTGCTCAACCTGCTTACCATAGTACTCAATGTAAATTGTTGATTTCATATTGCTACCCCTCCTATATACTTGAATTAAACATAGTATAACCTAACGACTAAATAATATAACAAGATTTGGAAAAATGCAAGCAAAAGTAATTGTATGAAACAATTTCTTGTGTATTAAAAATATCTGTGGTAAAATATATTCTGTATGATTTTGTTTATTGGAGGCAGTTATGGACGAAAACTACCTTGATGGTCTGCTTAATTCAGTATCATCAGATGGCAAAAAGAATAATGTTGAAGAATCGGTCGAAAAGGATTCCGGAATAAATATAGATATGTCAGATCTTGATGCTCTTTCTTTGGATGAGTTTGATGATTTAGGTGATTTGGACGGTCTTGATCTGGGCGATTTGGATTTTGATGATATAGATTTTGATGACATAGATATTACAAGCCTTGACAGCAAAGCTTTAAAGGCATCTAAGGAGCCTGAAGAAGAGGATTTTTCCCTAGATGATTTGTTGGAAGAGCCTGAGCAAGAGGAGAATTTTGAACCTGATCCTGTATCTGTACCTGAGCCTGTTGCTTCCGAACCTATATCAGAGCCGGAAGCATCTGAGAATTTGGAGGATTTTTCTCTCGATGAATTCATGGCAGAAGGAGATGGAGTACCTGCTGCCGAGGAGGTGGCTGCATTAAATGATAATAATAATGACACTTCCGATGATACTTCTATAGAAGATTTACTTAGTGCTTTAGAGGAACCTGAGGCTTCACCTGTTGAGAACGCACCTGATGTCTCAGAAGGAGATACTTCGTCGATAGATGATATGGATCTTGATGATTTATTCTCTGCACTTGGCATAGAGGATGAGGATGGCGGCGGAGATGACGCGGATATGGCTGGTATTGCGGCAAATGCGTCCATAGATTCGCTGGATGCAGAGCTGGATAATCCGGAGGATTTCTCAGGACTTGAGGACATAGAGTATATTTCAGAAGTTAAGCCGGATAAGGGAAAGAAGGCTAAGAAGAAAAAAGAAAAGAGCGATAAATCAAGTGGCGATAAGGAGAAGAAGTCGCTGTCACAGATTTTATTTGGCGAGCCTGAAGAGGAAGAGTTAGAGGAAGAAGAACAAAGAAGGGCTAAGAAGGCTGAGAAGAAAGAAGAAAAGGCCAAGAAAAAGGAAGAGAATAAGGAGAAGAAGGCTGAGAAGCTTGAATTAAAGAATAATCAGAACGCTGCAAAGAAGAGTCAGAAGGCAGATAAGAAGAAACAGAAGGCAGATGCTGCCGCTGCAGAGGCTGCAGCAGAAGCAGCAGAGGACGCTGCAGCAGGTAATAAGCCGGTATCAAAGCCTGTGACGGCAATTATTTTTGCTGTGTTTGCTATTGGTGCAGTTCTTGTTGTATTGGGCACCAACAGCTTCAGCTATAGGCAGGTTATAAAGAAGGCTACGGATTATTTTGAGAGACAGAGATACAGACTTGCATACGATCAGGTGGCGGGAGTTGATGTCAAGGAGAAGGACCAGGAGCTTAAGGACAGGATTTATACTGTTATGTATGTGGAGCGTCTTTATGAGTCTTATGAGAATAATATGAATCTTAACCGTCCCGACAAGGCGCTTGATTCCTTGATTAGAGGGCTAGAAAAGTATGATGAACATTATGATGAGGCGGTAGAGCTTGAGATTGTAGACGATATTAATTTATGTAAGGCTAATATTATCGAGGCTTTAGAGGTTACATTTGGTCTCTCTGAGGCTGATGCATATATGATTATGTCGTATGAGGGGCAGGATTATATTGATGCGCTTAATTTATATAGTGGTGCGATTAATATAGAGGAGTAAAATTTGAGCTATGATTGCTATTTTAGATTATGATGCGGGCAATATTAAAAGTGTCGAGAAGGCGATTGCCTATCTCGGTGAGGAGGCTGTAATAACAAGAGATAAGGATGTTATTATGGCAAGTGACAAGGTTATTCTGCCGGGCGTGGGAAGCTTCGGAGATGCTATGAATAAGCTTAAGGAGTACGGTCTTGATAAGGTTATATATGATGTTATAGATGACAGGAAATATTTCTTAGGTATATGTCTCGGATTACAGCTTCTATATAAGGAAAGTGCTGAAAGTCCCGGTACCACTGGTCTTGGAATATTGGATGGGAATATATTAAGGATACCTGAGGGACATGGACTTAAAGTGCCTCATATAGGCTGGAATTCTCTTAATATTAGAGAGGGCGCGACACTTTTTAAGGGTATACCGCAGAATACCTATATGTATTTTGTTCATTCTTATTATTTGCATTCAAATGATGAAAATGATGTGGCTGCCTCGACTGAGTATTCCGTAAATATTCATGCGTCTGTTGAACATGATAATGTATTTGCGTGTCAGTTTCATCCTGAAAAAAGCTCCGAAATGGGACTTAAGATTTTGAAGAATTTTATTGAATTGTAAGCGATTAGTGTTTGTGTCATATTGCTTTGGATTTTATAATTGGAGGATAAATATGCATACCAAAAGAATTATCCCTTGTCTCGATGTCAACAATGGCAGAGTAGTAAAGGGAATTAATTTTGTCAATTTAAAGGATGCGGGAGATCCTGTATCGGTTGGAGCAGCATATGATAAGGCAGGTGCGGATGAGCTTGTCTTTCTTGACATTACTGCATCCTCGGATTCAAGGAATATCGTCGTTGATATGGTAAGGAAGGTCGCTGAAAATGTATTCATACCATTTACTGTAGGCGGTGGCATAAGGACGGTCGATGATTTCAAGGCTATCTTAAGAGAGGGAGCCGACAAGGTATCCGTTAATTCAGCGGCGATTGATAATCCTTCGCTGGTCGGTGATGCTGCTGATAAGTTCGGAAGTCAGTGTGTGGTTGTTGCTATAGATGCCAGAAGAAGAACTGACGGTGAAGGATGGACCATATATAAACATGGCGGCAGGATAGATACAGGTATTGATGCGATAGAGTGGGCGATAAGAATGGATAAGCTTGGTGCAGGAGAGATTCTTCTTACGAGTATGGATTGCGACGGAACGAAGGCAGGCTATGATATAGAGCTTACGCGTCTTGTATCAGAGAATGTCTCTATACCTGTTATAGCATCGGGAGGTGCCGGCACGAAGGAGCATTTCTACGATGCTCTCTCGGAGGGTAAGGCGGATGCTGCACTTGCTGCGTCACTTTTTCACTATAAGGAGCTGGAGATAAAGGATTTAAAGAATTATCTGGCGGATAGAGGAGTAGCGGTAAGGCTATAGGTAAGGATTTGCGGTTATGTGCATGAGGATATATGAAGGAAATATATTACAGGTGTGATATTTATCACAGTTTGGATAGGATATTCAGATGGTTAAACTTATAGAAAATGATATTACAGTAGATGAATACTTGGATTTAAGAGACAGAGTTAGTTGGAAGAAGCTGTCTTACACACAGGCGCAGAGGGCACTTGATAACTGCCTGTATGTATTAAAAGCAGTTGATGACGGGGGCACACCGATAGGTATGGGGCGTATAGTTGGCGATGGCTCAGTCATATGCTATATACAGGATTTAATTGTTGTACCCGAAGTACAGGGGCAGGGAGTCGGTACAAAAATCATTACTGCATTAAAAGAATATGTAAATAATATAAGAGAAGACGGCACGGAAATGATGCTATGTCTTATGTGTGCTAAGGGGCGAGAGGACTTCTACATAAAAAATGATTTCATCCCAAGACCTACGGATGAGTTAGGACCGGGAATGATACAGTACCTGAATTAATGATACAAAAAAATGTCCCGGGGGACGGGGGATAGATGTCCTGGGGGGACGGGGGAT